>NZ_JBITJS010000001.1:684865-698549 GCF_044460245.1 Streptomyces sp. NPDC050145
CCGGCGGGTGGCCCCCCGCCCCCCGCCGGGGCCGCCCCCGCCCGGCCGACGGGGGGTTTTGGGGGCCCCCGGGGGGGGGGCCCCCCGGGGGGGGGGGCGGCCCCCCCCCGGGGCCCCGGCCGCTCCATACGCCGGACCTCGGCGCTCTGCCTGCTGTGCTGCTCTCTGCTGAGTCCGCCGCTGCTGGGTCCGAACAGGGCACCGAGGTCCGGCTCATGAGGGTGGGGTGTCGCCTCGGCCCAGCTGCCGCGTGAGCGGTGGAAGAACTGTCACACGCGCCATTCTCGCCTGCCTGACGCTGCGGTCCACGATCGCTGAAGGGCAGGTCAAACCCCCTGTATCGCTTGAGTCTTGACCTGGTGGCGCCCTGGCTGGTCTGATCCTCCCTCGTCGCTCGCTGGCAGGAAGCCCACGCGCTCGAGACCATGCCGGTCGTCTCCGACTGGGTGAACCGCGACAAGATGGTGTTTTGCCCGTGACCGGGGCGGGCTTCCTGTGAGGCCAGGCATGAAGTTGGCCGGCGCCCAATCCGCCGAGGCGGGTGGCAAGGGCGCCGGCCACCGAAGAACCACCCGCGAGCGGGGGGCTGGCCCGAGTGTAGCTGCGGTCGGGTGGCGTCGGGGCTGGTTTGCGTCCCAGGTTCGCGAGAGCCCGGTAGATTTGTTTCGTTGACGATGGTCGGCGTTCGTCGGGTCCTGTCTGGAGGGGTGACTGTGGTCTGCGCTGAGTGCACCGACGTGTTCGGAGCGGGTCGGGCGTGGTGATCCGGGCTGGCCGCGGCGACTTCGTGCAGTCGCGGGAGGAGCTGGCGGTGGCGGCGGCCCCGTTCACAGGGATGAAGCCGTCCACGTTCATCAAACGCAAGCCCTACACGGCCCCGGGCTTTCCTGCGCCGATCAGCTCGGACGGTGCGCGGGTGCTGCTGTGGGACCGCGAGCAGACCGCCGCCTACTACGCCGGCACCCCGGTCCCGCAACTCCCTGCCGTCGATGACGGCCAGGACCTCCTGGACCGCAGCGAGGCCGCGGCTGTGCTGAAGGTGGCGGTGAGCTCGTGGGACGCCTACAAGTCCCACCCGCGGATCCGCCCGCACCTGGTCAAGGTCAAGGGGGTGGACCACTGTCCCCGCCGTGTCGTCGAGGCCTATCGCACGGCCCGGGACACCGGTCCCGGCCACACGGGGAGCACGGGCCGGCCGACGGGCAGCGGGGACATGGTGCCCCGCGACGAGATCCCCGCCCGCGTCGGTGCCCTCCTCGACATCGACCCGGCCGTGACGTCGAAGACCGTCATGGGCGAACTCGGCCTGTCCTTCGCCGCCGCCACGCGCGCCCTGTCCCGCCTGCGCGGAGCCCGCATCGCCGACCTCATCACCACCGAGCCGACCCTCGAGCCGGCTGCGGCCGCCCTCCGGCTCGGCTACCCGAAGGTGACCCACCGGGCCGCGACCGCCTACGCAGTCACCGAACTGCGGGCCCGGGCAGCACGCCCGTACGTCCAGGAGGTGGCCGACGCCCTGGCGGCCGAGGGCCTGGCCGTGCGCCAGGACGTCGACGTCGTCCACGTCGCCGATGACGTAGTGGCCGCGGCTGTGGTGCTCGCCGCGGACGCTCCGGTACCGGCGCTGGTGTGGGACGAGCGATGGGGCTGGCGCACGGCGGCCAACCGTCGGCACCCGATCGGCAGGGAGACCGGAGCACCGCCGGTAGGAGACGGCATCCGCTACCTGAGCCCAGACGCGGAAGTGCCGGCTCAGGATCTGATCACCTCGGTCTACGACGGCCGGCGAGGTAGCAGGCACCCGTTGTGAGCTTGCTTCGCAAGGTCCGGCTGGGCTGTCAGAGCCGTCGCTTAGAGTCCTGGCGATGGGGCCGGTCTCGGGGCCACCCGGCATCCCGTACGGATGCGGAGCCCAGGGCCTCTTCCTGTCGTCGCCCGCCATCGACGCTAGGTGACGTACCGCCAAGCCGCACGCCGAGCAGAACGCTGTCGAACTACTGGATGGGGCCGGGCCGAGTCGTGGGCTGCCCTCCTGCGGGACTGCGCCCGCCGGAGCATGCGCGCCCCCGTCCTCGCGGTCAGGGACGGGGCCCTGGGCTTGTCGTCACGCTCATCTCTATTCATTCGAGTCGGCCAGTTGTGAAAGGTGAAAGCGTGAGCAGGCTTCTAGACGCGTTCGAGACCTCAGTGTCTCCGGATTACAGGCAGTTCGGCCTTGTTGACAGGGGTGTGACTGCATATTCGCCGGATTCCGGCCAATCGGAATGGCTTCTCTCTGCTCCTGGAATGGTGTTTCTTCAGGTTCCTTCGCAGGTGCTTCGGATTGCGCTTCGTCTGGAGAGCTGGTCGGTTGAGCCGGTGGCCCCTCCTGGGCCCTGGTCAGGTCAGGCGGATGTAGTTGTCGATTTGCCCACGGGCGATCTCGGAATTGAGGTAATCGCGGCAGGAACGGAACCCGTACCTTTGGTCCTCCCGTCACCCGGGACATACGGAATGCGTTGGAGCTGGATTTTCAATCGCGAGAACGGACCCTTTACTACGCCACTGCGAGGGTCCTCGGTACCCCTGGAGATGCCGCCCGGGCGTGACGAAGAACTGGGTGGTCAGGACCAGTACTGTCTCGTTCAGATCTGGCGCATCGCCCAGCCGTGACGAACTGCGGGCCGCCCCTCGGGGCGGCCCGCAGCCAGATCCAGATCAGTCGCCGATGGTGACGATGAACGGGTCGTCGTTCAGGATTCGATCGTTCTCGTGCCAGGAGCCCAGCCGTCGACCGGCCTCCTGGGTCTCGACCGAGTTGATGTACCGCAGTGATAGGCGGCCGAGGGCCTGGCCGTGCGCCAGGACATGAACGTGGTCCACGTCGCCGATGACGCCGTGGCCGTGGGTGTGGGACGCGCGATGGGGCTGGCGAACCGCGACAAGCCGGCGGCACCCGATCGGGCAGGAGAGTGGGCTGCCGCCGGAGGGGGACGGCATTCGCTACCGGGAGGGCGGGCGTGACTCGGCTGTGCGGGAGTTGGTCGTGGGTGTCTATGACGGGCGGCGTGGAACGCAGCGACCGGCCTCAAAGCGTCGGTCTTGACGGCGGGATGAACCCCTCGGAGGCACGATGCCCGCCCCGGCTGGCCGGGGCGGGCATCGGGGAGTTGCGACTCCTCAGGCGGGGGTGATGTTCTCCGCCTGAGGGCCCTTCTGGCCCTGGGTGATGTCGAAGTTGACCTTCTGGCCTTCCTGGAGCTCGCGGAAGCCGGAGGAGTTGATGTTGGAGTAGTGGGCGAAGACGTCGGGGTCTCCGCCGTCCTGCTCGATGAAGCCGAAGCCCTTTTCTGCGTTGAACCACTTCACGGTTCCGGTGGCCATGTTGTCCTCCAGGGAGACTCGAAAAGGTCCCGCTTTGTGCGGGAGTCGGAGGTGATCGTCCTGGTCTTCCGAGACTCTGAACAGCCGAGCGCCCGTGAGCTCGTACTCACGGGCGACCGGTACTTCGGATCCATGACAGCTAAGCAGGACGTTACACCGGCAGATGGCGGCCGCTCGTCTCTCATCGCCACCGAGTCGTCCATCGAGCCCGCCCAGGCCACCACGCGGCGGTTACCCGAGGGCTGTTCACAGGGCCGCGATCGCGTATGCGGTCACCGAGTTGCGGGCCAGGGCGGCGCCCCCGCGGGCCAAGAGGTTGCCGTCGTGCACGTCACCGAAGACGCAGTGGCCGCGGCCGTAGGCCCCTCCGCGAATGCGACCGTGCCGACGCCAGTGTGGGACGAGAGGTGGGGATGGCGTGCCGCACGCAATCGCCGGCATCCCATCGGGCGGGCGACCGGATGCTGGCGCCGAAGGAGAGAGCATCCTCCAGCTCGCCCGGTTCTTCAAGCGCCTGGCCAGGATCTGCTGAGATGCATCGACGACGGACAGAGGGAATCCGGCGTCCAAATATCACGTGTGTCGGGTGGCTCTGCGGGAATTGCTCAAGGGGGTGGCCCAGCCACGGACCCACCCGATCACCCCGCCGTTGTGCCCGTGTAGTGACTGAACCTACTCGTGAAAGTGTGGACGTTCCCCAGTGTCCCTAGGACAATGTGCTCTGATACGACTACCGGTGGGGGATAATGTGGACCAAGGTCATGTCATCGTAGGCCAGCTCACGCAAGCGTCCGAGGACGGGACCGTTCGGTGGGAAGCTGACGAGCAAGGCACTCCCGTGGTGGTCCTCAGGCCCTTCAGGTTCTGCATGACCCTCGATGAGTCGCGCGGTGATTCACCCGTTCTGATGGTGACCGATCTCGACGACGGCAGCGAGGAAAGCATCGGAGCGTTGGAAGCTACCGGAACTGAGGAGCAGCGCAGTTTGGCCGAGCAAGTGAACCGCGACCTGCAGCGCCTGCATGACCTTGCGAGGCGAGGAAGCGATCGGCGGGCCACAATGCTTGAGCGCGTTCATAAGCGGCTGAACGAAGCCTTGTTCGACGGCTAGTCGAATCCTTGAGGCGGGGCGGGAGGATTCAGATCCTCGCGCCCCGCCTCGTGACAGTCAGGTCAGCTGGTGAGGAAGCAGTCAGCTGCGTTGTCCCAATTCGCGGCAGCGGACCGCTCGTGGGCGTTCTCTATCCAGAGGGGCGAGTAGCAAGTCTCGTTTTGGCCTGAGTAGCGGCGCCCGTAGACCTTGATTGTCTTCCCTCCCTTGTTCGACCACGACGAGGTTCGGTTCTCGAAGTCATACTTCGAGAAGTAGACGAGCTCATGGTGCGTCGCGTTCCACTGAAGCCGCCTGCCCCCGAAGCTCTTGTACTGGTAGAAGCAGTACCAGTCATTGCCGAAGGTGACCGTGGGGCAGGAGTCGGCTGCCATCGTGCCGAAAGAAGGTTCGACTTCGGCGGCATCAACGGCCTCAGGCGCCGGCGGGTCATCTGTCAGGGAGCGCGCGCTCGCTGCTATGACATCGGCCATGCTCTCCCTGGTGTCCAGGGGAAGTCCAGCAGTTTTGGCCTGCAGCTTCTGCGCAGCAGGACTGCTGACTGGCGCTTGGTCTTCGCCCGGCAGAGGGAACGCCAGTATCACCTCCCCACCCGACCACGCAATCTCGTTTCTGCTGATTTACACTCCACCGTCAGTGTCCCGCAGGACCTGGTCTATCTCTTGCTGCAGGGAGTCAACTTGTTCAGCACTCGCCGGAGCTACAAACCCCATGGTGGCAGCACACAGGATAGCTGCAGTTGCGGCGATCGTTCGGCGCACGCTCATCTTTCGTTCATCACTCCTCAGGTCGTCGAGTTTCGTGGATCTTTACACTCGCCCCTGGTCTACACCACACAGACCGAGATTCGTTTACAAGTGGATTTTGCACCGCCGATACGGTCACCCTTAGTAATTCACGGAGTGAACAATTCCCTTTGACGAGACAGTCTCCAAGCATGCATTCCGTGCAAAATCTGACGAGGTATCGAGCCGCGAGTGCTGCAATAGCGCGCGGCACCCCTCATGCTGAGAGCAGCCGGCGCAGGGGCGAGGCGCGGGAGCGACCACGCGGCGACATCGGCAAATCGTCGGCTTGGGTCAGGCTGAGACCGCGGGGGCGACGGACGCCGGCCGCGAGGTGCAGGTACGTGGGTGCGCCCCTTGGACGCCGAAGGCTTTTCGCCGTGCGGTCTGGCGGTACGTCACCTAGCGTCGGTGGTGGGCGACGACAGGAAGAGGCCCAGGCTCCGCATCCGTACGGTCCGTACGGATGCGGAGCCTTCGTCCGTGACGGGCAGAGTTCGCCCCGCTCACGAGACCGGAGCGGCCCGGCTGTGGTTCGCCGGTAGGCGTGGGCGCAGCGCGGCTGGGGCGCAGCAATGGGCGGGCCTGAGAGCGCCTGTGCGGGCCGGTGTGGGCGCGCCGGGTCTTCCTTTTAGGGGTGGGGTGGCGGGGGCGCAGCGTGGGTCGGGGTGGGCGGCTGGTGCAGCGCTCCGCGCTGACCAGTCTGGCCGCGTGGAGGGGTGGCCGCTCCGCGCCCGCCCCTCACCGAGCGCTCCGCGCTCTCACGCGCTGCGGTGCCGGGCAGTCGTTCCCGGTGCGCTCCGCGCCCCGTTCACTCGCTCCGCGCTGCCCGCCCCCTTGCCCTCGCCACTGCGTAGCGAGGGGCCCCACCCCGTCCCGCACTGTGCCCCCGCCACCCCACCCAAAACCCCGTCTGACCTGCGGAAATAACCCGAAAGAGTCGCCGGAAACCCCTGTGGGAATCCCGTAAGCAGGATATATTTGTCTTGTTCGGAAGGGCTTGTGGCAAAGCCCCGAACACCGAAGAAACCACCCGCATCTGAGGGAGACTCATGCCCAACACCCGTACCGAGCCGGGCTTCGCGCTGCTCGTACGCACCGACGGCAGGTTTCGCCTGCTCGACTGGCCCGAGAACGACAACCAGCACCTCAAGATCCTCTACGCAGCCTGCGACTGCACCCACATCGACGCGGTCACCGTCACCGAGGCCCTGACCCTGTGGGTCGACGACGAAGGCATGCTCAACGGCGCCGAGTTCAACGCTCCGGCGACCCGCCTCTACGCCCTCCACCGGCCGCCCCACCAGCCCTACTTCGGCCAGGCACTCTTCACCGGCGGCACCGACCCCCAGGGCAACACCCTCGGCCTGACCGCCGACGAGGCCGCCCACCTGCTCCAAATGCTCCTGACCCTGGGCGGCGGCCACATCCCCACCCAGCGCACCAGCGACTGACCCACCCTCACCACCCGGAGGGGGCGGCGCCGTGGCAGCGCCGCCCCACCGGGCCACACCGAAGAACCATCCGAAAGGGCAACCATGAACCAGCACGACCACGGCCGCGACCAGGGCGCGGGCGAGGTCTTCGTGATCGCGACGCGCGCCGAAGCCATCGCCCACGGCCTCCTCTTCGAGGTCCCGGCTGGTGATGTTGGTTGGTTTGTCGGTGGTGGGTCGGTGTGGAGATGTCAGTGGTCTGGCGGGTGTCGGGGGCTGGTAGAGGTGGGTTTCGAATCTGACGGGATCTGCTGAGGTACCGCTGTCGTTTTTGCAGAGTGTGCTGGTCAACGGCGTGCCGATCTCTTTCACGCCAGGGATGTTTGTCCAGGTCAGCGGGGATCGGGTGGGGTCGGCCAGGCAGGGTCACCGGTCAGGATGTTGATGGCGGGGGTGACGCCCAGTCCGGCGGCAATGTCGGTGAGTTGGTTGTGGTGGTGGAAGTTGATGTGTTGGAACAGATACCTGCTGGGGTGCTGGTGACTGTGTAGGTAGTGCCAGGCTCGTGCGGCGACCAGCAGCGGCTGCGCCCACGCGGGGGCCCGATGCCAGTGGCGTGGGCTTGTTGGCCGGTACGGGGGATCGGCCAGGGCGAGGGCAGTCGCGTCGGGTGCCAGGTCCGCGAGCCGTACCGCGGCCAGTTGTTCGGCCCCGGTGTGCGGGAGGATCGTCTGGGCGGCGAGGAGTGCGGCATGGAGCGGGTGTCCGATGCGCTGCACACGCTCGATCACCCCGAGCGTGTCGCTGCGGGCCCCGTGGAGGCTGTCCGTCGCGCGCAGTGTCGCACCCGGACGTGCGGGGCCGTTCCTCGTGTACCGGGCCCGTGCCGCATCCAGGTGGTCGATCACCTGGTGGCCGGTGCCCAGCTGGTCTGCTCGCGTACGAAGGCGTGCGTCGGGCTTCGCGTGCCAGATGAGGGTGAGGTGGATCCCGGTGCGGCGGCGTAGTTCATCGAGTTGTGCCCAGCGTGTCGGGGCGAGGATGTGGGCGCGCAGCACGATGAGGTGACCGATGTGTAAGGCGTTGATCCAGCAGGCGGCCGCCGTCCAGGAGGGTTGGACCATGTCGGCCCAACAGGCGCGGTGCCGGGGTGCGCCCGGGGCGTGGGGCGGGAGCTGTTTGCCGAGCGCCACCAGGATGTCCTGGGCCAGCGCGGGCGGGGTGGACGCGCCGGGGGAGGGATGGACAGTGACGCGGCCGCTGGTGAGGTTGTGCGCGTCGAGGGCGGCCGTCGTCCAGGCCGGATGGTCCTCGGAGTCGATGACGACTGCAGCTGCTGCACCTGCCCCGTTCTTTGCGCCGCCGGGATGGGCTGCCGCGGCGGCGCTGTGGCTCACATGCCGCCGATCTTGCTGTAGACCCAGTGGACGAGTTCTTCGGTGACGCGGGTGGAACCGGTCTTGTCCATGCCGGCCGTGAGATGGGCGGTGATGTTGGCCCAGTTGCGGAAGCTGCCGTGGGCGGCTTCGCTGTCGACCATGTCGATGAGTTCGGGCTCGCATGTGGCCCAGAGAGGGTGGAAGGCGGGGATGACCTTGCGGATCTGGTCCTTGGGCAGGCGGGTGAATTCCTGCCAGATGAAGATCCGTGAAGCGAGCATGGGTTCGCGGCGCAGTACGCGGTAGCAGTTGTCGCCGCCGGCGAAGATGACCGCGATGTCGGTGTGTTTGTCGTCCCACAAGTGGCGCCAAAACTCGAATCCGGTACGGCTCATCCACTGCGCCTCGTCGCAGACCAGGACCCGGAATTGTTCGGCGAGGGCTTCTTTGAGCAGGGCGTCGAACTCGCTGGGCCGCCTCGGTGGTTCGCCGGGCAGGCGCAGGGCGGAGAACAGACCGTGGCGGATGTCGCGCGGAGTGGGCCCGGCCCGTAGCTCGAGGCGGTAAGTGGCCCTGGGAGCCAGTTTGCGCAGGGCGGAGTTCACGGCCATGGTCTTGCCGTAGCCGGCCGGCCCGTACGCGCACATCATGGCCTTGGCCTTGATGACCGCCTCGATGTTGTCCTGCGTGGTCAGCAAGGACTCAGTGCCGACGAGTTGGGCGCCTTGAAGGCCGAGGAAATGGTCGTCGCGCATTGCCGGCAGACGCCCGTACTCCAGATCAGCTTGTGTCACCGTGAGGATCCTTCTTCGTCAGGCTCAGCATGAGTCGGGTCGAAGGGATGCACCCACTCCTCGGGTGCGGGACTGTGGGGAATGAGGTCGGGGCGGGCCAGCGCCTTGCGTGAACTGCGGGCCCGCTCGCCGAGCTCACTCAACGCCTCGGCGCGGCTGGGGGTACGCCGCGGCACGGGCGGTGCCGCGGTGGTCTGCGCCTTGAAACGGTCCCGGCGCAGCTTCTCGGCGGCGTTCAGATCGGCGCGTAGCCGGCGGGCGGCCGCGCCACGCGCGGCTTTGAGCGCGCGGACCTGCTCCCGGCTGGCTGCCTCGGCCAAGTACGCGCTGCCCAGATGCTCTCCTGCGGTGTCGAATACCTCGATGAGGTCGTCGTGGTGGGGCAAGTGGCGCACCACGACGCGGGTGCCGGCGCGGCCCACCATCCAGTCGGCGATGTAGTCGCGGCGGTGCCACCGCACGCCATGGCTGGTGACAGTGCGCTCCCGACCGTCGTCCTCGAGAGCGAAGCGGGCGAGCTGTTCGGCCGCCACATCAGTCAGCGGAGTGGGATCGGCCTCCCACGCCTCGTACGGTGTTCTGCCGCCCAGCGCGGCCGGACGGTGCTCACTGTTCCACCAGGACACCCACGTCAGCAGGCCGGCCACGAAGGAAGCGAAGGTGAGCGCGGGCGCGTCTGGATCTGCCGGGCGCCCGTGGCTGAGTTTCTGCCGGTGGGTGTAGCGAGGCAGCACTACGAAGTGCATCTCCTCGACGGCGTCGTTGAGCGCCTCAACCGTTCCTTTCAGGTGCGGGGTGTAAGCGGGCAGATCCACCACCGCCACGGCGAACGCCCCCATCGCGCTCGTGACCGTGCGGCACAGGAACTCCTTGCCCCGGTCTACCCGGATCGTGGCGGGGAGCCCGCCTGCGGGCCCGTACGGCGGCCGCCGGTCGATCGCGCACCGCAGCGCGGCCAGAACAGCGTCCCTGGACGGCGCATGCGGGGTGACGGCCACACCGACGATGACCTTGGTCGCACAGTCGATGAACCACGTGACCCACGGGCAGACCAGCTCGCCCTCGACATCGACCTGAACCGGTACCCGCTTGTGGTCGCCTTCCCAGACCGCATCACGATGTGTGGGCGGCCGCTTGGCGAACACGTCATGCGCCCGCCGCGCCCTCTCGCCCTTCCGGAGCCCGGCGCGTTCACCAGCGGTCAGATCCCGGCGGATCGCCCGGTGCAGCGTCGCCAGCGACGGGACCGCAGGCCGGCCCGGATCCCGATGGGCGCGCTCGACGAGCTCGGCATGTACCCGCGAGGCGTTCCCGCCCCACAGGGCCAGCAACTGCCGCACCTCGGCCGTCACCGTGAACCGCACGGCCGGCACTCTGCCCAGCCGCCCCTCCGCCCGGGCCGCGGCCAGCCACCGCCACACCGTCCGCTCCGACTTCCCCAATGCCTCAGCCACCAGCCGGACATGATGGGACGCCAACTCGCCCCTGGCCTCCAGCCCGAGTAGCCGCTGTACCGCAGCTGCCCGGCTCACCTCGGCAGCACGTACCGCCTGCGCGTCCATGTCCTCCTCCGCCTGAGCATCCAGGCCCACGAACAGGCCGGCCTCCAAGCACACACAGGCTCTCCACGACACAGCGACGTCACTTCGACACGCCGAGCAAGATCACACAAAGGACGCGGGAATCACCTGAGGAGGTTTGCCGAGCCCTGATCAGGGCTGGCGAAATCCAGCGTGGCAGGGGCGTCTCTTCACCAGCGCATGCCGAGGTCGTCGAGGTCGTCGAGTCGTTCCTGTGTCAGTTTCGCCGCTCTGCGACGGGTGTTGTCGATCCACATGCCGAGCTTCACGTCCTGGCCGTCATCGAGCTGTTCGACATGCTTCCTCGGTACGTTGAGGTGTCCTTCGCGGGCCTGGTACTGCCGGGCGGCGGCGAGGTTGAGGGCCCACTTGTGGTCCTGCGTGCGCCGTACGGGCCGTTCGTCCTCGCTCGCGGCCTCCAGGCGGAGGACGTGTCCCAGCAGCCACGCCTGCGCGGGTAGCAGCTCGCTCCAGCCGTGCCGCTGCGCGGTCACCCACCGCCCCAGGTCTTCGCCCTGCACCACGACGTCGCCGGGCTCGGTCGGCATGCTGCCCCCGGCTTCGAGACGCGCCCTCACGAGACGAAAGCAGCGCTGCCAGGCAATGTTCCAGGCCGGGCACCATCCGGGATCGATCTCCTCCAGCGCCTCCCGCCGCGTTTCGGGCAACGCGCCGGCCTCGGTCCCGACCGGCTCGCCGGCCGTGCGCCGCGCTTCGAGTTCGGCGGCCAGTCTGGCGGCGGCACGTTGGGCCTTGGCCCAGTTCCCGACCGGGTAGTCGTTCCATACCGCGCCCGTCGGAGGCAGGAAGTGACCGTGCTCGGCCGCCCACTCACGCGCAGCGGCGAGACCTTCGTCGAACGCGAGGTCCTGGTGGGACCACACCATCCCCAACGCATCCAGCTCGCGGGCTCGCTCGGCGTCCAGACGTCCGGCCTTGTAGGCCGTGCGTTGCGTCTTGAGCCACACTCCGAGGGGGAAGCCGGCCGGGGACCAGCCCTCGGGGGTGACGTAGTCGTACGGCACCCGCAACTGCCCGGTGCCGGTCTCTTCCGCATACCGCGCGCAGGCTTCGATGCCGCGGCGCCAGTACTCGCCCTCGGGCTCCAGCACCCGCAGCCTCACGAACCGGGCGAGCTGTACCGGATCGCGCGGGCTGGAGAACTTCAGCAGCTCCCGCGCCCCAGCGCTGACCGGTCCGGCCGGCGCTTCGTCACCGAGGCTCTCGAGGTCGCCCTCGAGGTCACCCCCGAATTCCTCGTCGCACTCGCCGGCCCAGGCCTGGACGGCAGTCTCGTCCTCCCAACTACCGCTGCGCAGACGGGAGTCAGCGAGGGCCTCGATGGTGTCCGCATCGTGTGCCCGCAACGCTTCCAGGATCTTCGCCAGGGCACTGTAGGCCGGGGAGGTGAGCATGCCGTCGGGGTTCTCGTCCTCGGCGAGAAACACCGGAACGATAAGCGACGCAATTTTCCCCTGCCCTGGCCGCATTCGAAGTGCACGGCCCACCATTTGCACGATATCGACCATGGACCCGCGCACATCGCCGAACGCGACCGAGTCCGCGACAGTGTCGACGCCTTCACCCAGCACCTTGACCGACGCCAGAACCCGCAGCGCCGCGGGCAGCAGTCCAGGCTCGCCGCCCCCGTCCTCCTGGTCCTCGATGACGTCGGAGTCGAACTCTGCGAGTACCTCACGCCGGTGGGCGGGCGGATGCTCGCCGTGCAGCCAGGACGCCCACACCCGGCGAGGGTCCGGATACGCATGTGGATCGCCTTCCCACAACCGCGTGGCCACATCCACGACCCCCGCCGCCATGGCCTCGGCCTCAGCGACGCGGGAGTGGAAGCTGAGCAGCTTGCGTAGGTTCTCCCGCGCGGCCGCGGTCAGAACGCCTGCCTGGAGCGCGGCCAGCCGCGCCCCACGGACCCGTTCCGTGCCCGTACCGAGCTGCGCACGCTGTCCGTACTCGGGGTCACGGATGTCGACACACACCACCTGATAGGGCGCCACGAGTCCTCGCCCGATCGCCTCTGACAAGGTCAGCTTGTAGGCCACAGGTCCGAAGAGAGACGAGTTCTCGCTCATGCTCGCGATCAGCCGCGGCGCCGTACGCCCCTCGGCGGCCTCCCACACCCGCGGCGTCGCCGTCATGTACAACCGCCGACCAGCGGGGATCTTCTGCTGGTCATGCACCGCCGCCCACGGCTTGAGCCCGTCCCCACTGGTGCGGTGCGCCTCGTCCACGACCATCAGGTCCCATGACCTCAGGCCCGCAGCGTGCGCGCGCTGCAGCACACCGTGACCGACGGACGCGTACGTCGCGAACACGGTCACCGTGTCCAAGTCCCGTGCCCACACGACGAGTTCACTTGGGTCGGTAGTGCACGGCACGCCCTCTGACTCCTCGGCGCGCAGCGAGCACACGCCGATCATCGCCCCGGCACGGTGCCCGTCGCGCCGCCAGGCAGTGGCAGTCTGCACAAGCAGGTCCAGGGTGGGCACGAGCACCAGCACCCGCTGCGCACGGAGCTTCTGGGCGACAGCGGAGGCGATGAGGGTCTTGCCGGAGCCAGTCGCTGCGATGCACTGACACCGCAGCCCCTCGGCCGGCAGACGCCCGCCCGCGGGCGCCTCAAGGGCTCGCACGACCGCGTCGACCGCCTCGACCTGGTGGGGCCGCAGCACCCGCTCCGAAGCACGCCCAGCCATCCTCACGGCTTCCCTTCCCGCTGCCATTTCCCGCACCTCGCGCGCTCGGGACGATGTATTTTCAGAAGTCGGATCCGCTGCTTCCAAAGCCTCTTCGGGACAGGATCTCTACCGGATCATTCTGTGAATACAGGTCTCACTATGTGGCGAACTGACTTGGGATCGCATGTCGCCTCTTACTTACTAACCTACCTGGACTGAAAGTTTGACGCACACGCCCGAAGAGATGGCCTCAAACTAGCCTAGGCTGCTACGGTGAACCCTTGAACGGGAACAGTACACCGAGCTTCAACACTTAAACCGGAGGCCGGCCCCTGCGCCCCCAGACCGAAGCACACCCCACTGAAACCCCGTCACCACCCAGACCAGACACCCCACTTCACAGCCAGCCCAAGGCCAGCGCGGAGCGCAGGCCGCCAGGCCGGATCGCGGAGCGATCCGAGCCGTCAGCAACGCGAAGCGTTGCTGACACGGCATCACGGAGTGATGCAACTCCCCGACGGAGTCGGGGAGTTTCTTCTC
>NZ_JBITJS010000002.1:0-46047 GCF_044460245.1 Streptomyces sp. NPDC050145
ACCCTCTCGGGCTTTCCTCCGGGCGCTTCCCTTCGGTCTTGCGTTTCCGACTCTATCAGACCGTTTCACCGGCCGATTTCCTCGGGGTCTTGCTGATCTTACCTTTTCGCTTTCCGGCCTTTCAGCCTTCCTTCGGTGTTGACTCTATCAGATCCTTTCGGGCCTGATTCCCAGTCAACCGGGTTTGTCTTCCCGGCCGTTGGGCCGTTCCGACGTCCCAAACATTAGCGGATCCTCGCGGCAGTTCCTAATCGAGTCGATCAGGTCCTGCGCAACCCAATTTCGAATGGAATTCGGACACGCCGAAATCATTCCCGTTGGGAGATCGTGCTGGTGTGTGGGTGCCGCGTTCGCGGCGGAAGGTGCTGTCGCAGAACCGTTACGGCCCCGCGGCAACCCGGAGAACTTTACGGAGGGGGTAGGGGCGTGTCAACCCCCACCCGGTGAACACCCTGGCGGGTTCCGTGCGGGGCCTCAGTCCAGGTCGCTGAGGCGGCCGCCGGCGTCCGGCTGGGCGTGCTCGACGCGGCGGAGCAGGCGGGTGAGGACCTCGCCGAGGAGTCCGCGCTCCACAGAGGTGAGGTCCTGGAGGAGGTCCTCCTCGAAGACCGTGGCGAGGCGCATGGCCGCCAGCCACTTCTCGCGGCCCTCGGCCGTGAGCTCGACGATGACGCGCACGCGGTTGTTCTCGTCGCGGTCCCGGGTGACCAGGCCCTCCTGGACCATCCGGTCGATGCGGTGGGTCATCGCGGCGGGCGTGAGGCCGAGCCGCTTGGCGAGCTCGCCGGGGCCCATCCGGTACGGGGCGCCGGACAGGACTAGGGCCTTGAGGACCTCCCACTCGGCGTTGCTGATGCCGATCTCCGCGGTCTGCCGGCCGTACGCCACGTTCATGCGCCGGTTGAGCCTGCCGAGCGCCGAGACGATCTGCTCGACCTGGGGGTCGAGGTCCTGGAACTCGCGCTGGTACGCCGCGATCTGCTCGTCGAGGGTCGGCTCCGCTGTCGGTCCGTCGGGGTTGTCCGCCATGCCGCAAAGTATGGCACGGGGCCAGTTGGCGTTGAAGTCCTTGGAGGTGTACTGTTTAGCTTCTAACTTTAGGTTCGAAGTCTTCAGGGTGAAGGCTTCACGAAAGAGGCAGGTGAAAGTGACCAGGGCGATGGGCGCCACGATGCGGCGTGTACAGGTGGGTAGCGCGCTGAGTTCGTTCGGCGTGGGCTTCACGGTTCCGTTCCTCTATGTCTATGTGGCAGAGGTCCGGGAGCTGGGGGCCGGTGCGGCGGGCATCGTGCTGGCCGCGTTCGCGATGGCCGCCCTCGTCGTCCTGCCGTTCACCGGCCGCGCCATCGACCGGCGCGGCCCCATGCCCGTACTGCTCGTGGCGTCGGGTGTGGCGGCGGTTGGGGCCATCGGGCTCGGGCTCGCCGTCAGTGAGCCGGCGGCCATCGCGGCCGCCGCCGTGCTCGGCGCGGGTACGGCCGTGCTGCAGCCCGCGCTCGCCACGATGATCGTCTGGTGCTCCGCCCCGGAGACGCGGACGCGGTCCTTCGCCATGCAGTTCTTCCTGCAGAACCTGGGGCTCGGTATCGGTGGCCTGATCGGCGGCCAGATCGTCGACGTGAACCGGCCGGACAGCTTCCTGCTGCTCTTCGGCATCGAGGCCGTCATGTTCCTCGTGCTCGCGGGCATCGTGCTGACCGTGCGGATGCCGCAGGGGCAGCACCTTGGTGAGGCCGCGCCCAAGGGCGACTCCAAGGGCGGGCTGCGCACGCTGCTCGGGCACCGGGCGATGGTCCAGCTGTGCGTGCTGGGCTTCGTGCTGTTCTTCGCCTGCTACGGCCAGTTCGAGTCCGGGCTGAGCGCCTACGGGGTCGAGGCCGCCGGGATCTCCCCGTCCACCCTGGGCATCGCCCTCGCGGCGAACACGGCGATGATCGTGGTCGCCCAGTTCGCCGTCCTGAAGTTCGTGGAGCGCCGCAAGCGCTCGCGCGTGATCGCCGCGGTGGGCATCATCTGGGCCGTCGCGTGGGCGGCCGCCGGGTACGCGGGGCTCGGGCACGGCAGCCAGGCCATGGCCACCGCCGCGTTCATCTCGACGTACGCGCTGTTCGGGCTCGGTGAGGCGATGCTGTCGCCGACCGTGGCGCCGCTGGTCGCCGATCTGGCGCCGGAGGGCATGGTCGGGTCGTACAACTCGGCGTTCGCGCTGGTCAAGCAGCTCGCGCTGGCCGTCGGGCCGGCGGTGGGCGGGCCCATGGGTGCCGCGCTGCACGGTCCGTACATCGTGACGTTCATGCTGTTCTCGCTCGGCATCACCGTGCTCGGGCTGCGGCTCGGGAAGCGGCTGACGCCGGTGCAGGACCAGCCGTCGCTGGCCGGCAGCCGTGTCGTCATGAAGGGCACGCCCGAACCGGCGACCACGGTGTCGGCCGGCTGAAGCGCCTCTCAGCCCCTCTCAGCGCCTCTCAGGGGGTGCTGTCGGGGAGGACGAACTCGCACCAGACGGCCTTGCCGCCGCCTGGTGTGCGGCGTGATCCCCAGTTCGAGGCGATGGTCGCGACGATCGCGATGCCGCGGCCCGTCTCGTCCCCCGGTTCCGCGCGGCGGCGCCGGGGCAGATGGTCGTCGCCGTCGGTCACCTCGATGATCAGGCGGCGATCCGTACGGCGCAGACGCAGGCGCATGGGCGGGGTGCCGTGCTGGAGCGAGTTCGCGACGAGTTCGCTGGCCGCGAGGACGCCCAGGTCGTGCAGGTCCGTCGGGAAGCGCCAGCTGGTGAGGACGCCGGAGGCGAAGGCGCGGGCGCGGGGGGCCGCCTCGACGCCGCCGAGCAGTTCGAGCGCGGCGTTGCGGAAGAGTTCCCCGTCGGTGCCCTTGCGGGCCGGGTGCTGGAGGACCAGGACGGCGACGTCGTCGTCGTGGTCCGCGCTGACCCCGAGGGCGCGCAGCAGCCGGTCGCAGACGACCTGAGGGGTGCCGGTGGCACCGGCCAGCGCGCGCTCCAGGGCTGCGACGCCCTCGTCGATGTCCTCGTCCCTGCGCTCGACCAGGCCGTCCGTGTAGAGGACGGCGGTGGAGCCGGGGCCGAGCGGGACCGAGCCCGAGGCGTGCAGCCAGCCTCCGGTGCCGAGGGGCGGCCCGGTGGGTTCCTCGGCGCGGTGGATGGTGCCGGTCTCGTCGCGGACGAGGATCGGCAGGTGGCCCGCGGACGCGTAGACGAGGCGCCCCTCGTTGGGGTCGTGGACCGCGTAGACGCAGGTGGCGATCTGGTGCGGGTCGATCTCGGTGGCCAGGCCGTCGAGGAGCTGGAGCACCTCGTGCGGGGGCAGGTCGAGACGGGCGTAGGCGCGGACGGCGGTGCGCAGCTGGCCCATGACCGCGGCGGCGCGGACGCCGCGTCCCATGACGTCGCCGATGACGAGGGCGGTGCGGCCGCCGCCGAGGGTGATGACGTCGTACCAGTCGCCGCCGACCGCGGCCTCGGTGCCGCCCGGCTGGTAGGTGGCGGCGATGCGCAGGTCGTCGGGCTCTTCCAGTTCCTGCGGGAGCAGGGAGCGCTGGAGGGTGACGGCGGTCTCGCGCTGGCGGCGCTCGCTGGTGCGCAGTCGCTCGGCGGCCTCGGCGTGGTCGGTGACGTCGGCGGCGAAGATCAGGACGCCGGGGCCGCCGTCGGTCTCCAGCGGGGTGCAGGTGACGGTGTACGAGCGGCCGCCGGAGGTCTTGCGGGACTTGACCGTGCGGGGCTTGGAGCTGCGCAGCACCTGGTCGAGGAGGGGGAGCAGGCTCAGTTCGTCGAGCTCGGGGAGCGCGGTGCGGGCGGGTTCGCCGGCGGGGCGGTCGCCGAAGGCGGCGATGTAGGCGTCGTTGAGGTACGCGACGCGGTGCTCGGGGCCCTGGACTAGGGCGACGAGGCCGGGGATGCGGTCGAGGACGTCGCGGACGGGGAGGGTGTCGAGGCCGCCGTCGGGGCTCTCGTCGGGCCTGCGCTCGGCACGGGCGGCGGGGACGGCGCCCTCGCCTCGCTGGGGTGCTCCGTGGTCGGCTCGCGCTGCCGCGCGGCGCTGCGTTCCGGGGAGCCGGGCGCTCCAGCGGGTGAAGTTCACGGTGGGGAAAGCCTCGTGGGGTCGTGGTCGGGCGATGCGCCCGCCCATGGTCGGGGACCAGTCTGGCCGACCGTACTGACAAACGTCAGACGCCGGACCGCCTGCGGTAGTTCCGCGTTCCGTAGGTGGGGCCGTGTACGGGCCCGTGTGTGGGACCGCCGTCGGGCCGTGGGACGGGCGTCAACGGTGCGGTCAGGACGACCCTTTCGGGTCCGGGGAGGGATCGTCGGTGGGTCCGTTCGGCGGGTCGGCAGAAGGGTCCGCAGGAGGGACACCACCGGCCGCGAGTTCGAACTCGGCGCGCGGCCGCTCCAGAGAGCCCAGCGAGACGATCTCTCGCTTGAACAGGCCGGAGAGCGTCCATTCGGTCAGGACACGGGCCTTTCGGTTGACGGTCGGCACCCTGCTGAGGTGGTAGACGCGGTGCATGAACCAGGCAGGGTAGCCCTTCAGCTTGCGTCCGTAGACGTGTGCGACGCCTTTGTGGAGGCCGAGGGAGGCGACGGATCCCACGTACGCGTGGGCGTAGTCGGTGAGGGGCTCGCCGCGCAGGGAGGCCGCGATGTTGTCGCCGAGGGTCCTGGCCTGGCGGACGGCGTGCTGCGCGTTGGGCGCGCAGGTGCGGCCGGGCTCGTCGGCTGTGGTGTCGGGGACGGCGGCGGCGTCACCGGCGGCCCAGGCGTGCGGGGCGCCGTCGACGGCTAGGGCGGCGGTGCAGGTGAGGCGGCCGCGTTCGTCGCGGGGCAGGTCGGTGGCGGCGAGCAGCGGGCTGGGTTTGACTCCGGCGGTCCACACGACGGTGCGGGTGGGGAAGCGGGAGCCGTCGCTGAGGACGGCGACGCGGTTCTCGCAGGATTCGAGGCGGGTCTCGAGGCGTACGTCGATGTTGCGGCCGCGCAGTTCGCGGATCGTGTAGCGGCCCATCTCGGGGCCCACTTCGGGCAGGATCCGGTCGCTGGCCTCGACGAGGATCCACTTGAGGTCCTCGGGTTTGACGTTGTGGTAGTGCTTCGCGGCGAACCGGGCCATGTCCTCCAGCTCGCCGAGCGCCTCGACGCCCGCGTAGCCGCCGCCGACGAAGACGAAGGTGAGGGCGGCGTCGCGGATCGCGGGGTCGCGGGTGGAGGAGGCGATGTCGAGCTGCTCGATGACGTGGTTGCGCAGGCCGACGGCTTCCTCGACGGTCTTGAAGCCGATGCCGTGGTCGGCGAGTCCCGGCACGGGCAGGGTGCGGGAGACCGAACCGGGGGCGAGGACCAGTTCGTCGTAGGCGATCGAGGCGGGGCCCATGCCCTCGTCGGAGCTGGCGAGGGTGGTGTAGCGGGCGGTGCGCTTGGCGTGGTCGATGGACTCGACCTCGCCGACGATCACCTGGCAGTGCGGCAGGACGCGGCGCAGCGGGGCGACGACGTGGCGCGGCGAGATGGATCCGGCGGCGGCCTCGGGGAGGAACGGCTGGTACGTCATGTACGGGTCGGGGGTGATCACGACGATCTCCGCGTCCCCGTTCCGGAGCTCCCGTTTGAGCTTCTTCTGGAGGCGCAGGGCCGTGTACATCCCGACGTATCCGCCGCCGACGACGAGAATGCGCGCTGTGGGGGTCGTCCCCCGGTCGTTTGCTGCCCTCACCCTCCCATGACGCATCGGGCTCCTGCGTTTGTCCACAGCCCCGACAATTTGTGTGACGGAACGGAGTGCGCCGTACCGGTTGTGCCGGGGGGCGGGGTGCGCGGGAGGTGTGCAGGTCAGCGGGTGAGGGGGCGGGAGGTGGTGGGGGTGCATTCGGGGTGGAATCCCCGCGTACTCCGTTCGGGGGGCGCTCCGTGCGGAACCTGCCCCTTCTGAATTGACTCCCGGTCAACTATGTTCGTGTGCTGTCGGGGTGTCGGGGGACGCACTGACGGCGCCGCGGGGCGGCTGCCGGACTTCTCTGTCGGTTCCTCACGCTCCGGCTGACAAATGACGGGGAGTGTCTCCGGGGGGAGACGTCATTACCGGGGGAACACATATGCACATTCAGGATTCTCATTGGACCTCGGCGTCCACCGTGACGCCCACGAGTGTCCCCGGCGGGGCCAACGGGCGGGGAACGAGCGACAGTTCCCGCTCCGCTCCGCTGCGGGTGGACGCACAGCGCAACCTGGAGCACGTGCTGCGCGCGGCCCGGGAAGTCTTCGGCGAGCTGGGCTACGGCGCGCCCATGGAGGACGTGGCGCGCCGCGCTCGGGTCGGTGTGGGCACGGTCTACCGGCGCTTCCCCAGCAAGGACGTGCTGGTGCGGCGCATCGCCGAGGAGGAGACGGCCCGGCTGACCGACCAGGCGCGCACCGCCCTCGGCCAGGAGGACGAGCCGTGGTCGGCGCTGTCGCGCTTCCTGCGGACCTCGGTCGCCTCGGGCGCGGGCCGGCTGCTGCCGCCGCAGGTGCTGCGCGTGGGCGCGGCCGGGGCGCACGACGAGGCGCGGGTGCCGCAGCAGCGGGCCGCGGTCGACGGGGCCGAGCCGCGGCACGCGGACCAGCGGACGGCGCCGGCCGAGGTGCTCCCCGTGGACGACGCGGGGGCGGCCGCGCTGCTCGACGTCGTGGGCCGGCTCGTGGACCGGGCGCGGGAGGCGGGTGAGCTGCGCGTCGACGTGACCGTGGCGGACGTGCTCCTCGTGATCGCCACGGCTGCGCCCGCGCTGCCGGACGCCGCGCAGCAGGCCGCCGCGTCGGCCCGCCTGCTCGACATCCTCCTGGAGGGCCTGCGCTCGCGGCCTGCGTGAGCGGGGCGTTTGTTCGGCGGTGGGGCGCCTCTGAGCGGCTGTGTGTACCGGGGCGCCTCTGAGCACCTCTGAGCGGCTCTGTGTGGTGGGGCGCCTGCGAGTGGGCGGTGATTGGGCGGGGGCGGTTGGGAGCCTGTGAGCGGACCTGTGCGGCCGGGTGTCTCCGGTCGGGCGGGTGCGGTCGGGCGGGTGGTGCGGTTGGCCCCTCTGGTCGAACCCGCGTGGCCGGCCGCCTGCGATCGGGCAGGTGCGGCCGGGCGCTTGCGAGCGGCCCCGTGCCGTCGGGTGCCTGCGAGCAGTCGGGCGCCTCCGGTCAACCCCGCGCGGTCGGGCGTCTCCGATCGGGCCAATGTGGCCAGGCACCTGCGAGCGGCCCGTGCCATCGGACGCCTCCGGTCATTCCGCGGGCCGGCTGCCTGCGCGGGGCTTTCGTGGTCGGGCGCTTGCGAGCGGCCCGTGCCGTCGGACGCCTCCGATCAACCCCGCGCGGTCGGGTGTCTGCGGTTCACCGCGTGCGGGCGGGCGTCTGCGGGGGCTTTCGCGGTCGGGCACGGGTGTGCAGCCGTGCATATCAACTGCCTGTGACGGCCTGAACACCATGGGTCGATGTTCTCGGTCGTGACCGGCGCGTACGCGGGGTACGCGGTCAACTTGCTTTCTGCGTACGGCCGTTGAGTACTACCCCAACCGCCGAACACTAGTGCCCCGTGGCCGGAAAACTCCACGGATGAGTGGTTGCGGGGCAGTGACCGGCGCGGTGGGGCACGGGTGTGGCACTCTTTCCCGGTGGTTCGGGTCAGAGTGGGCGGTCGGGGGCTTCCGCGATGAGTGTTGACGGGCGGGACGAGCAGCAGCCCGACGGACAGGGAACGAGCGGCGAGGGCCGCTCCCCCAGCGATGCCGCACAACAGGTGCCGAGCCAGGGCGGACCGGGCCGGGCCCAGCCGCCCGTGCCTGCCGATCCCGAGGTGTCCGTACCGGCGCAGCGCGAGAGCCTCGGCCCGGACGTCGTGGGCGTTCCCGGAGCCGGCGGGGCCGACCTGCCGCCGTCCGACGCCGACCTCATCGCACAGATGCGCGCGGGCGACGACGGCGCCTATGAGCAGCTGTACCGCCGCCACGCGGCCGCCGTGCGCCGTTACGCCCGCACCTGCTGCCGCGACGGACACACCGCCGACGACCTCACCGCCGAGGTGTTCGCCCGCATGCTGCAGGCCGTACGCGGCGGCAGCGGGCCCGAGCACGCGGTGCGCGCGTACCTCCTGACCACGGTGCGCCGGGTCGCCGCGGGGTGGACGAAGTCCGCGAAGCGGGAGCAACTGGTCGACGACTTCGCCGTGTTCGCCCAGCAGTCCGCCCGCTCCAGCGAGGTCTCGGACGACGACACGCTCGAGCTCGGCGCCGACGTCCGCGCCATGCACGAGGCCGAGCAGTCGATGGCCATGCAGGCCTTCCGCTCGCTGCCCGAGCGCTGGCAGGCCGTCCTGTGGCACACCGAGGTGGAGGACGAGTCGCCCAGCGACGTCGCCACCCTCTTCGGCCTCGACGCCAACGGCACGCGCGTGCTCGCGAAGCGCGCCCGCGAGGGCCTCAAGGAGGCCTACCTCCAGGCGCACGTCTCGGCCACCCTCATCCAGTCCGAGGAGTGCTCCCGCTACGCGGACCGGCTCGGCGCCTACGCGCGCGGCAGTCTGCGCACACGCGCCGAGCGCGGGCTGCGCAAGCACCTGGACGAGTGCGCCAAGTGCCGTCTGGCCGCCGGCCAGATCAAGGAAGTCGCCGGCGGCATCCCGGGTGTCGTGCCGATCGCCGTCATCGGTTGGTTCGGTGCCGCCGGGTACGCGAAGGTCGCCGCGCTCGTCGGCGGCGGCGCCCTGGGTGCGGCGGGCGCCGGTGGTGCTGCCGCCGCGACCGGCGGGACCTCGGGCGGCGCGGCCGGTGGTGCCGCGTCCGAGGGGCTCGGCGCCCCGGCGAAGGCCGGTATCGCGGCCGGTGTCGTGGCGACCGGCATCGCCGTCGCCGTCGCCATGGCGCTCACCGGCGGCGACGTGAAGAAGCCCGAGCCGGAGGCCCGCCAGGAGAAGCCGCCGATCTCGCAGCCGATCGTGCCGCAGAAGCCGAAGCAGAACCCCAAGCCGCAGCCGGAGCCGCCCGCCGCGGCGCCGAAGCCGGCGCCGACTCCTCCGCCGTCCGAGAAGCCGAAGCCGACCCCCACGCCGACACCGACGCCAACACCCACGCCCACTCCCACCCCGAAGCCGACGCCCACCCCCACGCCGAAGCCGACTCCCACCCCGAAGCCGACGCCTCCTCCCCCGGCGCCCCCGGCCGTCTACCAGTGGAACCAGCTCTCGTACGGCGGCCTTGGTGACGGCACCGGGCCCGAGATGCGGTTCGGCAGCACCCCGGTCTGGCAGCGCACCGGTCTCTCGATCGCGGGGCAGCAGTACGCGCACGGCGTCTCGGTGGCGTCGACCTCCTCGGTCACCATCGACCTCAACCGCAGCTGCACCGCGTACGACGCGGTCGTCGGCGTCGACGACATGTCGCTCGGCATGGGCGCGGTCCGCTTCTCCGTCTACGTCGACGGGGCGCGGGCCTGGCAGTCGCCGGTCGTCCGGGGCAACCAGCCGGCGGTGCCCGTGCACGTCGGACTCTCCGGGGCCAAGGCGATCCGCCTCGTGGTCGAACCGCACGCCCCGTTCGGCGCCTCGGCGATCGCGGACTGGGCCAACTCCCGCTTCACCTGCTCCTAGACACTGCCTAGGGTCTTTCGGGTTCGAGCTCGGCGAGGATCTGGTCCGGGGTGAGGGACCGGCCCTGGGCGCGCAGCGTCTCGTGGCGCGCGGCGCCCAGCTCGTCGCGCGCCCGGGACTCGACGTCCTCGTACGCCTTCCGCTCCGGGTACGGGCGGGCCAGCTCGCCCCGCAGGGCGGCGGACGCGGCGAACAGACGCACCGCGCTCTCCAGGCCGCCCGCCCGCGCCTTCAGTTCGGCCCCGACGTCGATGAGGCCGCCCGTCACCGCCTCCGCACAGTGCTCCATCACCGCGTCCCGCAGCACCGGGACGAGGAGCGCCAGGGCCGCCTCCGGTCCCGACTCGGCCGCCGTGACGCGGGCGTCGAGCGCGCCCAGGACCGCGATGAACTGCGGCGGCGGAGTGCCGGCCTCCGCCAGGGCCCTGGCCTCGTCGCACTGCTCGCGCGCGGCGGCCACCTCGCCGTCCGCCAGCAGCAGCTGGCCCCGCAGCAGCCGCACGAACGCCGTCGTGTCCGTCACCCCGACCTGGGACGCCTCGGCATGCGCCACGTCGAGCGTCCGCCACGCCGACTCCTTGTCACCGGACCGGTACGACAGCTCCGCGAGCCGGGCCAGCAGGAACGGCGCCTCCGCGTACGCGCCGACCTCGTAGGCCAGCCGCAGCGACTCCTCGTACTCGGCGCGCGCCTCCTCCAGGAGGCCCCGCGCCATCGCCGCCTCGCCGGCCGCGCTGCATACCTGGGCCCGCATCCAGCGGTCGCCCACCCTGCGGCTGATGTCCCGCAGCTCGGCCAGGTCGCCGTCCACACCCCGCATGTTGCCCGGCATGTCGACCGCCACGTGGGTCCGGAACATCAGCGTCACGCCGATCTCCCAATCGCCGCCGTACCGGCGGCAGTTGGCGAGCGCCGCATCCAGACTCGCCCGTACGTCCCGGCGCTCCTCGTCCAGGAAGAACAGCGAGAACGGCCAGATGATCCCCGGGAAACGGGCGCCGCGCGGGTTGGGCGGCGCGAAGGCGGCCTGCACACGCGCGATGTACTCCCGGTCGGCGTCGTCGCGCACCGTCTCCTGCGGCTTGGTGTCCGCGAGGAGGAACAGGTCCAGCAGCCGCAGGTTCATCCGCGGCCAGTACAGCGGGTGCTCCGGGTCGTCCAGGGTGCGGCGGCCGGGCAGCAGCGCGGTGACGCGCTCCAGCCAGGCGACCGCCTCCGTACGGTAGTTGCGCAGCCACCAGAACCAGCCCATCAGCAGCGTCAGCGCGATCGCCGTCTCCTCGTCCGGGCCGTCAGGGAAGGTGGCACCGGACGAGGAGGCCGGCTGGGTCGCGCGGGCCAGGGCCGCCCTGATGTTGTCCAGCTCCGTCTCCAGGCGCTGGATCCACGGCAGTTGCTCCGCCGAACGGATCTTGGGGTCGGCCTCTTCGAGCAGTGCGCGCACCCACGCGGTGTGCCGGTGCCCGGCGTCCCGGCGCAGGCCGGGGAACTCGGCGGCGCGCTCCGTGGCGTACTCGTGGATCGTCTCCAGCATCCGGTAGCGCATCCCGGCCGTGGTGCCCGGCTGCGGAGTGGCGATGAGCAGGGACTTGTCGAGGAGGGAACCCAGGGCGTCCGCCGTCGTGGCGGGCGGCGCCGCGCAGACCGACTCGGCGGCCTCCAGGTCCCAGCCGCCGGCGAACACCGACAGCTCGCACAGCACCCTGCGCTCCTGCTCGTCCAGCAGGTCCCAGGACCAGTCGACGACCGCGCGCAGGGTCTGCTGGCGGGGCAGCACGGTGCGGCTCCCGCCGGTCAGGAGGCGGAAGCGGTCGTCGAGGCGGTCGGCGATCTGGCGCGGGGTGAGCAGCCGGAGCCGGGCCGCCGCCAGCTCGATGGCCAGCGGCAGACCGTCGAGGCGCCGGCAGATCTCCGCCACTGCCGCCCGATCCTGGGCTGGGTCGAAACCGGGGCGGACCGCGGCGGCCCGTTCGGCGAACAGGCGGGAGGCGGGGTCCGGCGGCAACGGCTCGACGGGGCGGACGGACTCCCCCGGGACTCCGAGGGGTTCGCGGCTGGTGGCGAGGATCGTCAGGGACGGGCAGTGCGTGAGCAGGGTCTCGGCGAGCTGGGCCGCCGCGTCGATCACATGCTCGCAGTTGTCAAGGATCAGGAGCAGGCCGCGCTGGGCGCAGTGCTCGATGAGGAGCCGTGTCGGGTCGTCCTGCGGCACGGTCGACATCTCGCTCGTCATCAGGACCGTCTCACGAAGGCCCAGAGCGCTGACGACCGCGCCGGGGACCGCCCTCGGGTCGTCCAGCGGCGCCAGCTCGACCAGCCAGGCCGGGGAGAAGGGCGTCGCTGCCTCTTCCGCCAGGCGGGTCTTGCCGGAGCCGCCCGGGCCCGTGAGCGTGACCAGGCGTGCACCTCGCAAGTCAGAACGGATGGCGTCCAGTTCGGGTTCCCGGCCCACGAAACTGTTGAGGCGGGGCCGGAGGTTGCCGCTCCTGACCGGGGTTCGCGGGGCGGGCGGCTCCACCGGTTCCGCTGTGTCGGCCCGTTCGGCCCGTTCGGCCGGGGCGGGGGCCGCCGAGAGGAGTTCCGCGTGGATGCGCCGGAGGTCAGGACCCGGGTCCGTGCCCAGGCCGTCGGCGAGGGTGCGGCGGGCCTGTTCGTACGCGGCGAGGGCGTCGGCGCCCCGGCCCGTGGCGCGCAGGGCCCGGATCAGCAGGGCGTGCAGCGGCTCGTCGTACGGGTGGGCCGTGGTCAGTTCCCGTAGCTCCGGTACGAGGTCGGCGGCGCGGCCCAGCAGCAGGTCGGCCTCGGCCCGGGCGCGGGTCGCCTCCAGACGCTGGGCCTCCAGACGGCGGGCCTCCGGACGGACGGCTCCGTCGGGGAGCGGAAGGTCGGTCAGGGCCGGACCGTGCCACAGGGCGAGGGCGTCGCGCAGGGTGCGGGCCGCGGTGTCCGGGGCGTTCTCGGCAAGGGCGCGGGTGCCGTCCCGGGTGAGGCGCGCGAAGACGTGGGCGTCGATGTCGTCACGCGCGGCGGCCAGGCGGTAGCCGCCGGTCTCCGAGGTGACGGCGTCCTTGCCGAGGGCTCTGCGCAGGCGGGCGACGAGGGCCTGGAGAGCGGCGGGGGCGTCGGCCGGCGGGGTGTCGGTGTCGGGCCAGACGTCGTCGATGAGGGTGTGGACGGGGGCGGGGTGGGGGGTGTGCAGGGCCAGGGAGGTGAGGAGGGCGCGGAGGCGGGGGCCGGCCAGGGGTACGGGTGTGTCGCCGTTCGCGTCGTCGATCGCCTGCGTGGCGCCCAGGATTCTGTACTGCACCCGGGCATTGTCGCCGCTCCGGGTGTGCGGGGCGCGGGGTTTACGGGGCTGGGCGGGTCTGTGGCGGCGCTGTGGCTGAGCCTCACCGAGGGAGGCCGGGGCAGGGGCGCGGGGAACTGCGCGACCAGCCCCCACCGGGGCGGCAGCCGCGTGACGGCGCCACCGGCCACGGCGACTGGGCGCCGACGCGGGGCGGGTCCCGCGCCGGGAGCGGAGCGGCCCCGCTAGGACAACCCCGAGCCCAAGGCTCGGGCCGGGGTGACCGTTCCGGAGGGGACCGCCCGGGCCCGCGCGGGGGTACCGGTCCAGCACGTGCCGCGCCGCGCCAGCAACCGCCGCAGCCACAGCTCCAGCGATACCAGCTCCGCGAGCCCGTCGACGGGCAGCGGCTCCCCGTCGGCCGCCGCGCGGAGCGCTTTGCGGACGACCCGGCCCTCGACGAGCCCGGTCTGCGCGAGCAGCGGCGTGTCGAAGAGGGCGATCAGCGTGTCCGCCGAGGCCCGCAGCCCGGTGCGGGCGGCCGCGGCCGAGGAGGCGTGGGAGGGCGCGCCCCAGCCCGGGGGCAGGTCCGTGACGCCGGCGCCCTCCAGGACCGTACGGAGAATGTCGGCGCGGGCCCCCGGCTGGACGCGGAGCGCCTCCGGCAGGGCGCGGCACGCGCGGACCACCTGGTTGTCGAGGAACGGCGCGTGCAGCCGCTGGAAGCGGATCTCGGCGGCCTGTTCGAGGATGCGCAGGTCCGCGGCGTGTCGGGCCAGTGCCGCGCGGGCCCGGAACTCGCCGGGCCGCTGTCCGGGCCCGGGGCCCGGACGCGTCGCCCCGACCTGTAGGCGAACCGATACTTCAGCAAGGGCCTCGCCGGTCAGCCAACGGGCGGCGGGCCCGGGTCTGGCCCAGGTGAGCGCTGCGAGCGAGGCCCCGACCGCCCCCGCGGCCCCGCCCGGATCGTCGAAGCGCCGCTGCCGCAGCAGCTCGGCCAGGCCGTCGAGTCCGGCCCGGTAGGGCGTGCGGGCGAGCTTGCGCGCGGCGCCGTACACGCGCGCGGGCACGGTGAACGAACCGTCCGCCTTCGTGAGCGCGGCGACGGGCCGCAGCATGTGGCGGCGCCGGCGGTCCATCAGGAGGTCGGTGAGCCGCGCCGGATGCGCGTCGAGCACCTGCCGTGCGCCGTACCCCGTGAAGTGGTCCGCGCTCCCGGAGGAGAGCCGCGCGCGATGCCGGGCGGCCGAGACGAGCAGGGGGCTCGGCTCGTCCGTGAGCGGGCCGTCCAACTCCGCGTAGGGGAGCGTCTCTTCGCCGCCGGTCACGACGACGTGGTGCAGGCGCGGATTCGCGGCCAGGGCCCCCGCGCGCTCCCGCTCGGCCTCGTGGTGGGTCGGCGCGGCCGACAGGTCGTTGAAGGTGACGGCGAGGAGCCGCTCGCCGGCGCCCGTGCCGTGCCCGAGGACGGTGCCGGGCAGTCCAGGCAGCCCGGCCGCGAGCAGCGCCAGCGTGCCGGAGGCGGGCCCGCCCGAGAGGTCCGCGCCGATGCCGGGCACGGGCATGCCGCGGGCGGCGCGCCGCTCGGCGGGCCCCATGCCGGGCACGGGCCCTGGGTCGAGGTCGGTGCCGGGCACGTGGCGCGGGGCGGCGAGCCGGGTGCGTACGGCGTCCACGAGGGCGTCCCGTACGCCGTCCACGGCGTCGGTGGGGTCGGTGGGGGTGGCGGCGACGGCGAGGGACGCGACGGGCTCGTAGCCGGCGATCTCGCGGGAGCCCGCGCGCAGCACGAGCGCGTGGCCGGGCGGGATGCGGTGGACGCCTTCGTAGGGCGTCGAGTCGTGCAGGGCCTCGGGGACGTCGGGGGCGGCGAGCAGCGCGGCGAGGTGTCCGACGTCGAGGTTGGCCTCGATGAGGTCGGCGAGCGGGAGGGCGGCGGTGGCGTACGCGGTGCCGCCGGCCCAGGGGGTGTGGAAGACGGGCCGGGCGCCCGCGAGGTCGCCGAGGACGGTGACGCGGCGGCCGGCCTGGACGACGGCCGTGTAGCTGCCGGGCCAGGCGGTGAGGTGGCGCAGGGCGCCGCCGCGGGCGGCGAACAGGCCGACGCGCAACTGCTCGTCGGAGGCGCCGCACACGCCGAGGACGGCGATGCGGGTCTGGTCGTCGACCTTCACGATGCGCACTTCGTCGGGGCGCCAGTCACCGACCGCCCACAGGGGATCCGGGTCTCCCCACAGGAGTTGGGACCCGACCGGGTGGACCGTCTCGCCGTCCGTACCGGTCGCTCCGGCGGAACCGGGGGTGACAGGTCCGGCGGCGGTACTGCTCCACCCCACCAACCACCGCATCGCCGCCTCCACAAGCTGTGGACATCCAAGGGGGACCCATGCTGCCACGAAGCCGGCGTCGGGGAGGATGCAAGTGGGCACGGGAAAATGGCGCGCGCTCCCCCTCGTGCGCCCCCGATACCGCCCTGATGCGCCCCATTTGAGCGATGGTTGAAGCCGGGCGGACCCGCGGCACTACCCACGCAGCGCGGGACGACAACGGAACAACAACGGCGAGATTCGGCCAAATCGGCGCGGGATGGCCGGAGCCGGCCGACCCGCTTCGGCCACAGCGCGCAACGCGCAGTCCGGGAGGCTCGGTCGGCCTCCCGGACCGTTCCGCCACCCGCGGGGATGAAGGCGGCGGTGTCCCCCAGCCCGCTGGATCCAGTACAGCGGGCCGACCCACGCAGGTCCCATGGAAGCCCGCTCCCCAGGGCCGGCCAAGAGCGCACGCGCAGGCGCACGGCACCACAGGTGGAGCACACGGTCACACGGCGTGGCCTGCGCCGTACTTCAGTACGGACAACAATCCCGCCAGATGGAACCGCCGCCCTTAACGCTTGGGATCCGGCGAACTACGCTGGGTGTACGAATGCCGCGCGGTTATGCCAGGCCGAGTCGGGCCGTCTTCTCGGCGTAGCCGCCAGGCGCGGCAGCCGTCTGTGTCGAGGGGTGACGCATGTCCAGGGAGCTACGCGGGCCGAACGAGAAGCTCGGCGCCGTTCTCGCCCTCGCGGGAATCAGCAACGCAGGACTGGCGCGCCGGGTCAACGACCTGGGGTCGCAGCGCGGACTGACGCTGCGCTACGACAAGACGTCGGTGGCCCGGTGGGTGTCGAAGGGCATGGTGCCGCAGGGCGCCGCCCCGCACCTGATCGCCGCCGCGATCGGCCAGAAGCTGGGCCGGCCTGTGCCGTTGCACGAGATCGGCCTCGCGGACGCGGACCCCGCGCCCGAGGTCGGCCTCGCCTTCCCGCGGGACGTGCGGGCGGCGGTGAAGTCGGCGACGGAGCTGTACCGGCTCGACCTCGCCGGCCGCCGCGCGGGCGGTGGCGGGATCTGGCAGTCCCTCGCGGGCTCCTTCGCGGTCAGCGCGTACGCCACGCCCGCCTCGCGGTGGCTGATAACCCCGGCCGACTCGTCGGTCGCGCGGGAGGCGCACAGCGCCGAGGAGGGCGCACCGCAGAAGGTCGGCCACAGTGATGTGCGCAAGCTGCGCGAGGCCGCGGAGGACGCGCGGCGCTGGGACTCCAAGTACGGGGGCGGGGACTGGCGTTCGTCGATGGTGCCGGAGTGTCTGCGGGTGGAGGCGGCGCCGCTGCTGCTCGGCTCGTACTCGGACGACGTGGGCCGCTCCCTGTTCGGCGCCTCGGCCGAACTGACGCGCCTGGCCGGGTGGATGGCGTTCGACACCGGGCAGCAGGAGGCGGCACAGCGGTACTACATCCAGGCTCTGCGGCTCGCGCGGGCCGCGGCGGACGTGCCGCTCGGCGGCTATGTGCTGGCCTCCATGTCGCTGCAGGCGACGTACCGGGGCTTCGGGGACGAGGGCGTGGACCTGGCACAGGCGGCCCTGGAGCGGAACAAGAGCCTGGCGACGGCGCGCACGATGAGCTTCTTCCGGCTCGTCGAGGCGCGCGCCCACGCGCGTACCGGTGACGCGCAGGCGGCCGGTGCCTCGCTGCGGGCGGCGGAGGGCTGGCTGGAGCGGGCCCGCGACGGGGACAACGATCCGTCCTGGCTCGGCTTCTACTCCTACGACCGTTTCGCGGCGGACGCGGCGGAGTGCTACCGGGACCTGAAGGCGCCCCGGCAGGTGCGCCGGTTCACGGAGCAGGCGCTGTCGAAGCCCACGGAGGAGTTCGTGCGCTCGCACGGGCTGCGTCTGGTGGTGTCGGCGGTTGCCGAGCTGGAATCGGGGAACCTGGACGCGGCGTGCGAGCAGGGCACGCGCGCGCTGGAGGTCGCGGGCCGTATCTCCTCGGCCCGCACCACCGAGTACGTCCGGGACCTGCTGCACCGCCTGGAGCCCTACGGCGACGAGCCGAGAGTGGTGGAATTACGAGAACGAGCGCGTCCCCTCCTGATGGCGCCGGCGTAGTCCCCTCCCGGGGTCGTGTCGTCCGTCGCCCGGGTCGGGCGCACCGCACACAGCGCGTTGTCAGTGGCGTCGGGCAAGATGCAGGGCGTGGAGGTGAGGCCTGGTGGGGACGGCTGCGTTCGACGGGGATGTGTTGGTGGTCGGCGGGGGGATCGTCGGTCTGTCCACCGCGTACGCCGTCTCGCGGGCCGCGCCGGGCACGCGGGTCGTCGTCCTGGAGAAGGAGCCGGGCCCGGCCCGGCACCAGACGGGGCGTAACAGCGGGGTGATCCACAGCGGGATCTACTATCGGCCGGACTCGCTGAAGGCGCGGTACGCGGTGCGCGGGGCGGCCGAGATGGTCAAGTTCTGCGCGGAGTACGGGATCCCGCACGAGGTCACCGGAAAGCTGATCGTCGCCACGGACCGGGACGAGCTGCCGCGCCTGCACGCCCTGGTCCAGCGCGGCAGGGAGAACGGGATCTCGGTGCGCGAGCTGGGCCCCGCCCAGATCCAGGAGTACGAGCCCGAGGTGCGGGGGCTCGCCGCGATCCATGTGGGGACGACGGGCATCGCGGACTACCGGGCGGTCGCCGAGCGGTTCGCGGAGGTGTCCGGGGCGGAGATCCGGTACGGGGCGGAGGTCGTACAGATCGACCGGCGGCCCGATCTCGGGGTCGCGGTGCGCACGCGCGCGGGGGACGTGGTGCGGGCGCGGGTGATGGTGAACTGCGCGGGGCTGCGGTGCGACGAGGTGGCGCGGCTCGCCGGGGACGACCCGGGGATGCGGATCGTGCCCTTCCGGGGGGAGTACTTCGAGCTGGCGCGGCCCGAGCTGGTGCGCGGGCTTGTCTATCCGGTGCCGGATCCGGCGTTCCCGTTCCTCGGGGTGCATCTGACGCGGGGCATCCACGGCGGCGTCCACGTGGGGCCGAACGCGGTGCCGGCGCTGGCCCGTGAGGGGTACGGGTGGGGCGTCGTGCGGCCCCGTGAGCTGGCCGGGACGCTCGGCTGGCCGGGGTCGTGGCACATAGCGCGGCAGCACTGGCGGTACGGGGCGGGCGAGATCGCGCGGTCCGTGTCGAAGGGGGCGTTCACGCGGGCCGTGCGCAGGCTCGTGCCGGCCGTGGAGCCGGGGGATCTGGTGGCGGCTCCGGCCGGGGTGCGGGCCCAGGCCGTACTCCGCGACGGGACCCTGGTAGACGACTTCCTGATCCGCGAGGGTCCCCGCACGGTCCATGTCCTGAACGCCCCGTCCCCGGCGGCGACGGCGTCCCTCCCCATCGGGCGGGAGATCGCCCGCCGGGTGCTGGCGGCGCTGTAGCCGAGGCCCGGCGAAAGGCGTACCCGGCGCCGCGTGAGCCGCCGGGTACGTAAAATCGGGGGCATTGTGTCTGAGTCGCCTGAGTTCACCAGCCCCGCCCGCCCCAACGAGCCGCGCTTCCCGGACGGGCCGCGGCCCGATCCCGCCGGGTCGCACTTCGAGCGGCGGATCCGGAGTTTCCAGCCGCGCCGCAGCCGGGTCACCACCGCGCAGGCGGACGCGCTGGAGCGGCTGTGGCCCAAGTGGGGGCTCGACATCGACGGGCAGCGGGTGCTGGATCTGCCGGGGATGTTCCCCGGGGTCGAGCGGATCGTGCTGGAGATCGGCTTCGGGATGGGCGAGGCCACCGCGCAGATGGCCGCGGAGGACCCGACGACCGGGATCCTCGCCGTCGACGTGCACACGCCGGGCCAGGGCAACCTGCTGAACCTGGCGGACCGCAACGGGCTGACGAACGTCCGCGTCGCCAACGGGGACGCGATCATCCTGCTGCGCTCCATGCTGCCGGACGACTGCCTCGACGGTCTGCGCGTCTACTTCCCGGACCCGTGGCCGAAGAAGCGGCACAACAAGCGCCGCCTGATCCAGCCCGAGTTCCTGTCCCTGGTCGCGGGCCCGCTGAAGCCGGGCGCGCTCGTGCACTGCGCGACGGACTGGGAGGACTACGCGGAGCAGATGCTCGAGGTCCTCACCGCGCACCCGGACTACGTGAACACCATTCCGGACGGCGGCTACGCCCCGCGCCCCGAGTTCCGCCCCCTGACCCGCTTCGAGGGCAAGGGCCTGGACAAGAGCCACGTGGTGCACGACCTGCTCTTCACGCGCCGCTGAGCCCGCGGGGAGCACGGGCCCCGTCGCGGCGCCCCGCATCCCTCGTTAGGGTCAATCCGTGGCCCCGTACCCCACCTATCCACCGCATCAGGACCACGCCCTCGGCACCCCGCCGAGCGGCGCGGTTCCGCATCCGCGCTGGTGGGAGCGGAAGGGCGTGCAGGCCACGGCGCTCGCCGCGCTGCTCGCGCTGTCCGGTGCGGTGATCCTGGCGCTGGTGCGGGAGCAGACCGGCACGGAGGGCTTCCTCGTCGGCCTCGGTCTGGCCGTGCTGCCGGTGCCGCTGCTGATATCCGCGTTCCGCTGGCTCGACCGGGTACGGCCGGGCCCCTGGCGGAACACGGTGTTCGCGTTCGCGTGGGGCGCCTGCGCGGCGGCCCTCATCGCGATCGTGGCGAACAGTTTCGCGACCCGCTGGATAGCGACCGCGACCGCCGACCCGACCAGCGCCGACACCCTCGGCGCCACCGTCATAGCCCCCGTCGTCGAGGAGTCGGCGAAGGCGGCGGCGGTCCTGCTCGTCTTCCTGTTCCGCAGACGCGACTTCGCCGGGGTCGTCGACGGCATCGTCATCGCCGGGGTCACCGCGACCGGCTTCGCGTTCACCGAGAACATCCTCTATCTGGGCAACGCGTTCGGCACCGACCAGATCAGTGGCACGGGCCCCGGACTCAGCTCGGTGACCGCCGCGACGTTCTTCGTCCGCGTCATCATGTCGCCGTTCGCGCATCCGCTGTTCACGGTGCTGACCGGCATCGGCTTCGGCATCGCCGCCGTCACCGCCCCCGACCGCGGCCAGGTCCGCCGCGTGCTGCTGCCGCTCGCCGGACTGCTCACCGCGATGGGCATGCACGCCTTCTGGAACGGCTCGTCGAACTTCGGCGAGTACGGCTTCTTCGCCGTCTACGCGACCTTCATGGTGCCGGTGTTCGGCCTGCTCACCTGGCTCGCCGTGTTCCTGCGCCAGCGCGAACTGCGCGCCGTGCGCGAGGAACTGCCCGCCTACGTGGCCGCGGGCTGGCTGGCCCTGCCCGAACCCTTCGCGCTCGGCTCGCTCAAGGCGCGCCGTCTGGCTCGCGAGTACGCGGCGCACTTCGGCGGCAAGGAGGCGCTGAGGGCGGTCACCGAGTACGAGGAGTACGCGACCTCGCTCGCCCTGCTGCGCCGGCGCGGCGCCCGCGGCCGGGCCGGCGCCGACTTCGTCGTACGGGAGCGGGAGCTGCTCGACGCGCTGTGGCAGCGTCAGGGCTACGCGCGGGCCGCCCTCGCGTACGCGGCCCGCGCCGTCGTGCCGGTGTGGCCGGTGTACGCGGGACCGCCGATGCAGGGGCCGCCCGTGCAAGGGCCGCCCTACAACCCGTACCGGTACTAGGCGCGTCCGGCGGAGGCGCGGCTGAGGCGCTGGAGTTCGGACTCGGTGAGCTCGAGGCCGGCGACGGCGAGCAGCGCCGGGAGCTGCTCCACGGTGCGCGCCGAGGCGATCGGGGCGGTCACGGTGGGCTGGGCGGCGAGCCAGGCCAGGGCGACGGTCGCGATCTCGGCGTCGCGCTCCTTGGCGATCTCGTCGAGTGCGGTGAGGACGGCCTGCCCGCGCGGGGTCTCCAGGTGGCGGGCCGCGCCCTGCGCCCGCGGGCTGTCGACGGTGACGCCGGTGCGGTACTTGCCGGTGAGGAAGCCGGAGGCGAGCGCGTAGTAGGGGACGGCGCCGAGGCCCGCGCGGGAGGCGACCTGCTCCAGTTCGCCCTCGTACGTGTCGCGCGAGACCAGGTTGTAGTGCGGCTGGAGGGCGACGTAGCGGGCGAGGCCCTCGCGGTCGGAGACGTCCAGGGACTCCTGGAGGCGGGCCGCGGTGATGTTCGACGCCGCGATGTAGCGGACCTTGCCCGCCCGCACCAGCTCGTCGAGCGCGCCGATGATCTCCTCGACGGGCACGTCGGGCTGGTCGAAGTGCGTGTAGTACAGGTCGATGTGATCGGTGCCCAGGCGCTGCAGCGAGGCGTCGGCGGCCGCCTTGATGTTGTCCGCGGACAGGCCCTGGTACCGCGGGTGCTGGCTCACCTTGGTGGCGATGACGACATCGTCGCGCCGGCCCCGCGCCGCCAGCCAGCGGCCGATCAGGGTCTCGGACTCGCCGCCCTCGTTGCCCTCCACCCACGCCGAGTAGGAGTCGGCGGTGTCGATGAAGTTGCCGCCGCCGGCGGTGTAGGCGTCGAGCACCGCGAAGGAGGCGGCCTCGTCCGCCGTCCAGCCGAAGACGTTGCCGCCGAGGGCGAGGGGGAAGACCTCGAGGTCCGAGGAGCCGAGAGAGCGCAGAGAAGTCATGAACGTTCTCAACGCCCGCGCAGAATCCGGTATTCCGACCGGAACCGAGCCGGTCCGGACCTGACGGCCCGTCGGCCTGCGGGCGCGCGCGGGCATGCACGCGGGCATGCGGAACCGGCAGCCCTGGCGTCGGGGGGTTGCCGCCAGGACCGCCGGGGCTGGGGGAAGGTCAGAGACCGAGGCCCTTGTCGCGCAGCCAGGCGGCCGGGTCGACGCCGGTGGCCTGGCCGTCGGGGTGGACCTCGAGGTGGAGGTGGGCGCCCGTCACGTTGCCGGTCGCGCCGACGCGGCCGATGACATCGCCGGTGCTGACCTTCTGGCCGACGCTGACGTTCATCGAGGACTGGTGGCAGAACCACAGCTCGGTGCCGTCGTCGAGGGTGAGGACGGTGCGGTACCCGTAGGCACCGGCCCAGCCCGCCTCGGTGACGGTGCCGGAGTGGATCGCGTAGATCGGCGTACCGGTGGAGGCCGCGAAGTCGAGGCCCGTGTGGTAGCCGGAGGACCACATGGAGCCGGGCTGACCGAAGGTGCCGGTGAGCGTGTAGGAGGCGACGGGGAGCTTGTAGCTCTTGGCCAGCTTGGCGAGGCGCTCGGCCTCGGCCTTGCGCTTGGCCTCCTCCTCGGCTGCCTTCTTCTCGGCGGCGGCCTTGGCCTCGGCGGCCTTCTGCTGCTCGGCGGCCTCTTCGGCGGCCTTCTGCGCGGCGGCCTCCTCGGCCGCCTTGCGCTCGGCCTCCTCGGCGGCGGACTGCTGCGTCTCGGCCTGGGCCATGATGCGGGCCCGCAGGGCCTCGCCCGCGTCGGACTGTCCCTGCGCGCCGTCGGTCACCGTGGTGAGCGGGGCGGCCTGGGCGGCCGGCGAGGAGTCGGACCCGGAGTCGGCGGAGTCGTCCGAGCCGGATATGAGCGCGCCCACGCCCGGCAGCGACTTGGCCTCGGGCAGCGAGTCCTTGACCGCGGACAGGTCGGGCATGGAGAGCGAGACGGCGGGCTTGCCGCCCTGCGCGGTCGCGATGCCGCCGGCTCCGACAGCGGCGATCACGCCGACGCCGAGAACCGTGGAGCTGCGCGCGAGTCCACCACGCTGACGGGCCACGCGGTGACGGCCGCGGACGGGTCGGACGGACTCCTCGGTGGGGTTCCACTCCTCCCAGTTCTCTCGCTCGACGCCGAAGTCGTCAGACGCTTCGGCGGAGCCGTAGGAGAACTCGGGGGCAGGACGGTTCGACGCCACGGGGGCGCTCTCCTTTCCTTCCTTCTCGCCTACCGGGTTAGCTGACGGGTTCGGAGCAGGAAGGTCTCCTACGGGCGTAGACGTACGCACATGCGTCGCTACGGTCCGATTCACCCCAAGTTGGTGGTTCCCCGGCTCCCTTGCGGGATTAAGCGCGTGCGCGCGGAGCCGACTCTTGTGACGGCTGGGACGACCGCGCTGCGTTATCGAACGTTAATAGACAGCCGACACGATTTCCAAGCCGTTCCCACTGATCGTTCACGTCTTTGGCCTGGACTTATCAGGGCACGAGCGGGCGGAATCGGGCGAGTTGACCCCTCGTCGGAGGGCACGGATCCGCCACGACTTTCTGACGCTGTATCAATTGTTATGCGCAGGGGTGCCGTTCGATCACCCCCCGTGATGTCGATCAAGGACGGCGTACGGCGAGCAGCGCCATGTCGTCCCGCGCGCCCCCTCCGGTGTGCGCGCGGACCTCCTCGGCGACCTCCGCGAGCAGCTCCTCCGGCCCGGCGAACCTCCGCCCCGCCAGCCGGTCCGCCGGGTCGTAGAAGACGCCGTGCACGTCGCGCGCCTCGGAGAGGCCGTCGGTGTAGAGCAGCAGCGTGGCACCGGCGGGGAACGTCTCCTCGGTCGCCCGGTCCGGCCAGGTGCCCAGCGCGCTCAGGCCGAGCGGCAGCGCGGCCTCACCCGGACCGAGCGTCCGCAGCGTGCCGTCGCCGTGCAGCAGCAACGGCTCGGGGTGCCCGCGGTTGAGCACCCGCACCAAGCCGGTGCCGTACGGGAACTCGGCGAGCACCGCCGTCGTGAACCCCTCGAAGTCGTCGACACCGCTGCGCCGCGTCCCCTCGCGGGCCAGCGCCCGCTCCAGGCGCCGGGCCACGTTCTCCAGGCTGCCCTCCTGCTCGGCGGCCTCGCGGAACGCGCCGATGACGACGGCCACCGCCGACACCGCGCCCATGCCCTTGCCCCGTACGTCGCCGACGACGACGCGCACCCCGTGCGGGGTGTCCTGCACCGCGTAGAGGTCCCCGCCGATGAACGCGCCCGCCTGCGCGGCCTCGTAGCGAACGGCGACGTCCAGGCCGCCGGTCCGGCCGGGCGGGGCGGGCAGGACGGCGCGCTGGGCCGCCTCCGCGATGTGCCGGGCGGAGGCGAGCTGTTCGCTGCTGTGCCGCACGATCCGGTTGATGAAGCAGGCGAGCAGGCAGACGGTGGCCACCGTGACCATCTCGGTCACGACGTCGGAGCCGAAGTCGTTCGTGAAGCGCAGATGGACGGCGACGATCGCCGCGATCGAGGCGACCCCGGCCAGGATCGTGGCGCGCATCGAGAAGAACGGGGCCGCCACCAGTGGCGCGGCGCTGAACAGGGGGGAACCGGCGAAGCCCGCCGGGGTGCCGTACTCGTAGACCGCGCCGCCGATGACGAGGAGTGCGGGGAGGACGCGCAGGACGGTGCGCAGACCACCGTTGCCCGGTGCGTGTGCGTGCCGCCCGCGTCGCTGCCCCACCGCTTCGTCTCCTGCCGCCTGCGCGCCCGAGTGTCCGGCGTCTCCCCAAGGTTTCCCGGGGCGGGCCGCGGCGGCGAGCAGTGCTGGGCCGTCCGGGTGCACGGTGGCAGCGGGATTTCGGCGAACAAGGCGAACAAGGCGAACAAGATGAACGAGGCGAACAAAAAAGAAGCGAGGCCGGAATCTTGGAAGATTCCGGCCTCGCTCTATCAGTAGCGGGGACAGGATTTGAACCTGCGACCTCTGGGTTATGAGCCCAGCGAGCTACCGAGCTGCTCCACCCCGCGCCGTTGAATGCAACAGTACGCCATCGGTGGAGGTAAACGCGAATCGGTTGCCGGGAGGCCCTCCTGGTCAGGCGGCCCGCGCGTGCGTGAGGGTCTCCCAGGCCACGAAGAGGTCGTCCGTTCCCTCGGGCCGTTCCTCGCGAGTGAGCCGGGTGGTCTGCGGCAGATCCATCCTCAGCCGCCCCCGCAGGTGCGCGAGGCCCACCTCGGTGTCCGGGCCCATGTCCCGCTGCACCTTGCCGCCGCACAGCCAGGCGGGGGCACTCGCGCCCAGCTGGTACTTGGAGTGGAACTCCAGCGCGGCCGCGAGCCGGTCCTTCACCTCGCCGTAGAGGTCGAGGCCCTGGTGCCAGGCGGTCTCGGCCATGTGCGAGGTGGCGGCCAGCGAGTAGCTGGCGTGCTTGAAGTTGCGGCAGGTCTCCTGGGCGAGCCCGTCCTTGAACGTGGTCTGGCCGAACCAGTACGTGTGGATCTTCTGCGGGGTGTCAATGTCGCTGCCCTCGGGCTTGACCGGCAGCTTCCCGTCGGAGGACAGATAGAAGTAGGCGGGGACGCGGGTGCGGAAGTGGTGCACCGCCTTGTCGAAGGACGGCTTGTCGTTCAGGTACACGGCGATGCTCATCGTGGCGTCGGCCATGACGAGGTCCCAGTTCCCGTTGAAGTCGGCGGACCCGCCCCGCACGACCGGCAGGTAGACCTCCCGCAGCATCCGCTGGAACTTGAGCTCCCGCCCGTCCGGCCAGCCGTCGTACGTGTACTGCATCAGCTCGGCGGCCTTGGCCCAGGAGGTCGCGGCCCAGGCGGTCTGCAGCCCGGCGTTGCCCTCCGTGTGCTTCTTCACCTTGTCCGACCAGGCGTCCATGATCTGCACGGCCTTCTCGGCGTGCGCCTTCTTGCCGGTCATGTTCCAGAGCAGGGCCTGGGTGTACGCGGCGATGGCGTCCTCGCGCTCCTCCACGCAGCCCTGCCCGGGGCGCGTGTCCGGCGGGCACTCCACCACCGCATACGGCTTCGCCTTGTAGGCGAGGTCCGCGTACTTGCTGCGGCTCATCTGCCGGTACGCGGACAGCCACGGCTCCTGCCGGTGCGCGACGTGCTGCCGAGCCGCCGTCAGCTGGGCCTTGCCGACCAGGACCCCGGGGTGGGCGAAGGTCTGGCCGGTGGGACGTTTCTCGGGACGGTCGGCGATCTGCGCACGGGTGGCGGCCGCGCCGCCGCATGCCGTGGCGCCGGCCATCAGGGCGGGAATCAGCAGTCCCAGAAGAACGGCTCGTGCCCGCGTGCCCGCTGCCATGCAACACCTCCGGTTCGGTCACTCGAAGCGTGACCCGTGGGGGCGGGCGGCGCAGGATCTGTTGAGCCGGTCGGGAGCGCACGGCGGGTCAAGATTCCCCCAAGCGGCATTTCCTGAGGTGGCGTCAGGGGCCGGGGCGGGGGCCCGGTGCCGGGCGCCCTTGTGCGGAACACTCCCGTCCATCGGGCTCCGGTGGGAAAATGGCGGGGTGAAGCGCCCGGATCTCGACGACCTCGTGCGGCTGCGGCGGGCCCGCGACCGCATGGACCGCGACTACGCCGAACCGCTCGACGTGGCGGCTCTGGCCCAGGACGCCCTGATGTCCGCGGGCCATTTCTCCCGCAGCTTCCGCGCCGCGTTCGGCGAGACGCCGTACAGCTATCTGATGACCCGGCGGATCGAGCGGGCGAAGGCGCTGCTGCGGCGCGGCGATCTGTCGGTGACCGAGGTGTGTTTCGCGGTCGGGTGCACGTCGCTCGGCACCTTCAGCACGCGGTTCACCGAGCTCGTCGGGGAGAGCCCGAGTGCGTACCGGGCGCGGGAGCACGGGGCGGACGCCTCGCTTCCGGCCTGCATGTCGAAGATCCACACGCGGCCGCTCAGGAACCCGTGACTCCTTCGGTGCCGGACGGGGCCCAGACTCCCGCGCGGGCCGCCTCGGCGACGGCGCGGGCGGCGCGGGCTGCCTCGGTGTCCGTCAGCGGGCGGCCGGTGTTGAGCAGGGCGTAGTAGAGCGGGGCCGAGACGGCGGCGACGACCGCGTCCGGGTCCGTCCCGGCCGGGATCTCCCCGCGGGCGACGGCGTCGGTGACGCAGCCGGCCCACTCCTCGATCCGCACGGCGTAGAAGCGGTGCAGTGCCTCGGCGGCCTGCTCGTTGCACAGGGACGCCGCGATCAGGGCCTTGAACAGGCGGCCCTGGCGGGGATCGGTGAGGGTCGTCACGACCAGGCGGGCGTTGGCCCGGAGGTCGCCCTCCAGGGTGCCGGTGTCGGCGCGGGGCAGTGACTGCTCCGCCATGTCCGCGAGCAGGTCGGCGGCGAGGGCGCCGGGGCTGCCCCAGCGCCGGTAGACGGTCGTCTTGCCGACGCCGGCGGTACGGGCGATCTCGCCGAGGTCCAGGGCGTCGAAGCCGTCGGCGGCAAGGGTGTCGCCCGCCGCCTGGAGCACGGCCTCGCGGACCCGGGCGGTGCGGCCGCCGGGGCGCTGGGTGCCGGGGGCTGCGGCGCTGCCGGGCATGGGGGCTCTCCTTCGTCGTTCGTGGGCGCTCGTCTCTCGACCGGCGCCCTCACAGAACTCAGCTTATCGGAACCACAGTTCCCTTACTAGCCCGAGGCGTGCTACGTTCCGGCGTAACGGAACCACAGACCCATTACTCCTCGGCGTTCACACGTCCACGCGTTCACGGAAGGGGCTGTACGCCCATGTCCACCACCGCACCCACAGACGCGCGGCAGCATGCACCGCAGGCCGCGCCCCCGGCGGAGCGACTGCCCGGCCGGATGAAGCTGGTCCTCGCCGTCCTCCTGGTCGCCCAGTTCATGCTGGCCGTCGACTTCTCGATCCTGAACGTCGCGCTGCCCGCGATCGGCGACAGCCTCGGCTTCTCGCTCTCCGACCTGCAGTGGATCGCCACGTCCTTCGCGCTCTCGGCGGCCGGCTTCACCCTCTTCTTCGGCCGGATCGGCGACCTGATCGGCCGGAAGAGGATCTTCATCGGCAGCCTCGCGCTGCTGGGCGCCGCCTCGCTCGCCGGTGGCCTCGCGACCAGCCCGGAGGTGCTGCTCGCCGCCCGGGTCGCCCAGGGCCTGGCGACGGCGGCCGCCACCCCGGCCGGCCTCGCCCTCCTGACGACCTCCTTCGCCGAGGGCCCGCTGCGCCAGAAGGCGCTGGGCATCAACGGCGCGCTCATGTCGGCCGGCTTCACCACCGGCGCGATCCTCGGCGGCGTCCTGACCGACCTCCTCTCCTGGCGCTGGGCGTTCTTCCTGAACGTGCCCGTCGCGCTGGCCGTCGTGGTGATCGCCCCGGCCGTCGTCAAGGAGTCCCGGCCCACCGACCGCCCGCGCCTCGACCTGCCCGGAGCGCTCACCGTCACCCTCGGGCTGCTCGGCCTCGTCTACGGGCTCACGCAGGCCGGCGAACGCGGCTGGACCCACCCGCACGCCCTGCTCGGACTCGGCGCGGGCGCGCTCCTGCTCGCCGCGTTCTTCCTGGTCGAGCGGCGGGCCTCCGCGCCCCTCGTGCCGCTGCGCACGCTCGGCCGCCGCACCGTGGCCTGGGGCAACGTGCTCGGCCTGCTCGCCTTCGTCACCGAGACGTCCCTCGTCTACCTGCTCACCCTGTACCTGCAGAAGACCCTGGGCTTCTCACCGCTCGCGGCCGGCGTCACCTTCGGCGTCCTGGGGCTCGGCACGGTGGCCGGCGGGCTGCTCGCCCCGCGCGTGATCGCCCGGACCTCGACCCTCACGGCCCTGGTGGCGGGCGGTCTCGTCCAGACGGTCTTCACCGCGGCGCTGCTCTTCCTCGGCACGTCGACCGGCGCCTCGCTCGCCCTGCTGCTGCCCGCGACCTTCTTCGGCGGCGTCGGCAACATGCTCGTCATCGTGGGCTTCATGGTCACCGCCACGAGCGGGCTCCCCGACGCCGAACAGGGCCTGGCCACCGGCCTCGCCTCCATGGCGCAGCAGGTCGGCATCACGCTCGGCACCCCGGTCATGTCCGCGGTGGTCACGGCGGCCACGGCGGGAGCGACCACGGCCTCGGCCGTCCACTCCGGCGTCACGACGGCCATCGCGGTGAACGCGGGTCTGGTCCTCCTCGGTGTCGTCCTCGCGGCGCTCTTCCTGCGACCCCGGACCTGAGCCCCCGCTCCCGGTCCGGGCGCTGAAGTTTTCTCCGGATCCCCTTCCCTGGATACCCCAGGGGGGTATATGTTTCTGATCGTCGCCCCGAGCGGGCGGCGCCCGAAGACGGATCAGAGCGAATCAGAGCCCAGGGAGTCGTCATGACGAACCACCACGCTGCTCACGCCGGCCACGCAGGTCACACCGACCACTCCGCCCATGCGGGTCACGCCGGTCACGGCGCTCAGGCCGGCGGCCTGTCGGTCTCCGAGAGCGGATACACGCTGGAGCTCGACGCGACGATCCTCGGCGCCGGCCCGCAGACGATCACCTTCCGCGTGACCGGCCCCGACGGGCGGGCCGTGACCGAGTTCGTGCCCGAGCACGAGAAGGAACTGCACTTCATCGCCGTACGGCGGGACACCTCCGGCTTCCAGCACGTGCACCCGGTGCGGGACGAGAAGGGCGTCTGGACCACGGAGCTGACCCTGACGCCGGGCGACTGGAGGTTCTTCACCGACATCCACCCGGCCGGCCACACCGGCACCCTGACGCTGGGCGCCGACGTCGCGGTCGCCGGCGCCTACGACCCGCAGCCCCTCCCCGAGGCCACCGGCATCGCGCGGCTCGGCGACTACGCGGTCACGCTCGACGGCTCGCTCCGGGCCGGCGAGACGAGCGAGCTGACCCTCACCGTCAGCCGCGACGGCCGGCCCGTCACCGACCTCGAGCCGTACCTGGCCGCCTACGGACACCTCGTGGCCCTGCGCGTCGGCGACCTGGGCTACCTCCACGTCCACCCGGAGGGCGCCCCCGGCGACGGCGTCACCGCGCCGGGTCCGGAGATCTCCTTCATGGCCGTCGCGCCCTCGGCCGGCACGTACCGCCTGTACCTGGACTTCCAGCACGAGGGCGTCGTCCGGACCGCCGAGTTCACCGTGCGCACGGCGCCGAAGACCGCCGACGCCGAGACGGGGCACGGCGACCACAGCCACGACGACGCCCACGCCCACCACGGCCACCACTGACGGGCCCGGCACACATACCCCCCTCCCCTACCCCCGTCCAAGAACCCCGAGAACTCCCAGGAAGGGAGCGCAAGCAATGCCCCGCCTCACCAGCCTCACCCCCGAGACGGCCGTCGGCGCCTCCCGCGACCTCCTCGCGGACCTGGTCGCCCGGCACGGGCAGATCGGCGACATGGTTTCCACGATGGCCCACTCACCGGCCGTCCTGGGCGGATACCTCCAGCTCAGCCGGGCCATGGGCCGCGCCAAGCTCGACCGCCGGATCAGCGAACGGATCTCCGTGGCCGTACAGGCCCAGCAGGGCTGCGGGCTCTGCCTGGAGGCCCACATCGCCGCCGCCCGCGCGCTCGGGGTGGACGAGGACGAGATCGAGCGAGCCCGGGCGGGCACCTCGGCCGATCCCGCGATCGCGGCGATCGTCGCCCTCGCCCTCCAGATCCACCGCGAGCCGACGTCGATCACCGACGACCAGGTCACCGCGCTGCGCGCGCACGGCTACAGCGACCGCGCGATCGCCGATGTCGTCGGCGTCGTCGCCCTGAACGTCCTCACCGGCGCCTTCAACCTCCTCGCCGGCCTCACCCCGGGAGGTGACGCCGATGCCTGACCGCGACACCCCCGCCTGTACCCGCGGGGCACGGCCCCCGCCCCGGGGCCGTGCCCCACCACATGCACACGGAAGGAACCCGTCATGCGACTGTTCGCGATCCGCGACTACCGCCACCTCTTCGGCGCCCAGGTCATCGCCCTCTTCGGCACCGGGCTCACCACGGTGGCCCTCGGCCTGCTCGCCTACGACCTCGCGGGCCCCCGCGCCGGCACGGCCCTCGGCACCGCCCTGACCATCAAGATGGTCATGTACGTGGTCATCGCCCCGCTGGCCGCCGCGTACATCGACCGGCTCCCCCGAAGAGCCGTCCTCGTCGCCCTCGACGTGCTCCGCGGCGCGGTCGTCCTCGCGCTCCCGCTGGTCAGCGAGGTCTGGCACATCTACGTCCTGATCGGCCTGCTCCAGGCCGGTTCCGCCGCCTTCACCCCCACCTTCCAGGCGGTCATCCCCGACATCGTCACCGACGAGTCCGCCTACACCCGGGCGCTGTCCGCCTCCCAGGTCGCCTCCACCATGGAGAGCCTGCTCAGCCCCGTCCTCGCGGCCGTCGCCCTGACCTTCATGAGCTTCGACCGGCTGTTCCTCGGCACGTCCGCCGGGTTCCTCGTCTCGGCCCTGCTCGTCCTGTCGGCCCGCGTCCCCGACGCCCGCCCCTCCGCCCACACCAGGGCCTGGGACAAGGCCGCGGCAGGCATCAGGACCTTCGTCACGACCCCGCGGCTGCGCGGCGTCATGGCGCTGAACCTCACGGTCGCGGCGGCCGGTTCGATCGTCGTCGTCAACACCGTCAACTACGTACGGGACGTCCTCGGCGGCTCCCAGTCGGACGTGGCCTGGATGCTCGCCGCCTCCGGCACCGGAACGCTCCTGGCCGCCCTCGCCCTCCCCCGCGTCCTCGACCGGATCGCCGCCCGCACCGTGATGCTCACCGGCGCCGCCGTCCTCGTGGCCGCGACCACCGCCGCCGTCACCGTCGTCACGACGGGCCTCACCACCTGGACCGGCACCGCGGTCGTCTGGGCCACGACCGGCATCGGCATGGCGCTGATCATCACCCCGACCGGCAAGGTCCTGCGCGCCTCAGCCGGCCGCGCCGCGATCCCCGAGATCTTCGCCGCCCAGTTCTCCCTGTCCCACCTCGCCTGGCTGATCACCTACCCGATCGCCGGCCGGCTCGGCACGACGGCCGGCTTCCCGCTCGCCTGGACCGTCCTGGCGGCCCTCGCGGCCGCAGGCGCCGTCGGAGCCCTCCTCCTGTGGCCGCGCCACGACACCGGTGAGACGGGCACGGCCCCGGCCCGTCTGGACCGCTCCACGCTGACCAAGGCCGCATGAGACACCGGCCGCACACGCGCCGGAACGCCGACGCCCGCCCGTCCCCGCACAGATCGCGGGGGCGGGCGTTCCGGCGTCGGTGACAGTGGCGCCGACGGCGGTCAGGAGTTGAGGACCCGGGCCTTCTCGGCCGCGAACTCCTCGTCGGTCAGGAGCCCCTGGGCCTTGAGGTCGGCGAGCGCGGTGAGCTGGGCGACCCGGTCCGTGGCCGCGGGCGGTCGCGGCGGCGCGGCGGGGGCCTCGGCCGGCGGCGGTGCCTGCCAGCCCGCCTGGGCCTCCTCCTGGCGGCGCATGTCCCGCTCGGCCATGCCGCGATTGACCCTGTTGGAGACCGCGGAGGCGGTGCCGGAGATCACCGCGGTGCGGGCGATGGTGCCGAGCAGTCCGGGCCGCCCGAAGCGTTGAGGCATGCCGAGTTCCCTTCCCATGGCGTTCAGGACTCACCTGTTCCGCGAGGTACGGGTCACGTGCCGAGGGCGGCGACCGCCTCGGCGACGCTGGTCCTGGGGATGCGCTCCAGCATCACGATCTCGCCGCCCGAACCGCGGATCGCGGCGCCGAGCCGGGCGGCCCAGGTGTTCTCCCAGGCCACGACCGCGGCCGAGGACTCCGGCGGGAGCCCTTCGGCGACGGTGCGCAGGTCCTCGTCGCTGAGCAGGTCGAACTGGGACCCGGCGACCTGGCCGAACGCCGCCGCCACCGCCGGGTCGGTGAGCTCGACGACGTCGACGGAGCCGTCACCGGTCTTCCGTACGAAGGTCAGGTCGAGGATGCGGACGGTTCCGTCCCGCTGCAGCTCCTGCAGGGCGGGCACGACCTCGCCGTTGAACCGGTTGCCCTCGAAGGCGATCACGGCGACGTCCACCGGGCCGACGGTGTCGGCGTTGAGTTCACTGAGCACGGAGATGCACCTTTCCAGCCCGGCGGTCAGGCGAGCAGCTTGGCTTTCGCCTTGCCGAACTCCTCGTCGCTCAGGGACCCGGATTCATGAAGCTCGGCGAGTTTCGCGAGTCTGGCGATGTCATCGCCCCCACCGGCGCCCGAATTCGCCTCGCCGGCCGTCTTGCGAATGTAGTCCTGGAAGGCCGATTCCCGGTCCTTCGCCTGTTTCACGTCCCGCTGCCCCATGCCCTTGCCGCGGGCGATCACGTAGACGAACACCCCGAGGAACGGCAGGACCAGGCAGAAGATGAGCCAGCCCGTCTTGCCCCAGCCGCTCATGTCGTCGTCCCGGAAGATGTCCATGATCACCCGGAAGAGCAGGAAGAACCACATGATCCAGAGGAAGAAGAACAGCATCGTGAGGAACAGGTCCAGCAGCGGGTAGTCGTCCATGAATGCCTCTCTTCCGCCCTGCGACAGGGTGGTTCTGAGAAGTATTCACGGCACTTTCGGGCCGCGCATTTCGAGATCCGCGCCGCCGTGGTCGCCCCGGAAACGCGGTCACCCGTCCGGCGTAATCCGGCGCGCCGACCCCGCTTTCCGCGGGTCCCCTGGCAGTAGCGGAATCGGCGCGGTGCGGGGTGCCGGGCCCGCCGCCCCGCACCCGTGGAAGGTTCCTGATCACATGGCTCATGCCGACGCGGGCACCGCACGCCGGATGACCGGAACGCTGTTCATCGAGCGGGACTTCAGGAGTCCGAGCTCGACCCGCTTCTGGGGACTGCTCGTGCTCGCCTCGGTCATCGCGAGCGCCGGCGTGGTGGGCGACTCCACCGCCACCGTGATCGGCGCCATGATCGTCGCCCCTCTCATGACACCGATCCTGGGCAGCGCCCTGGCCCTCGTCCTCGCCGACCGCGCGCAGGTGACGCGCTGCGCCCTGCTCGTGCTCGGGGGCGCGCTCGCCGTCGTCGCGGTCGGCATGCTGCTCGGCTGGATCGCGGCTCCCCCGGACGCCTTCGCCTCCAACAGCCAGGTCTCGTCACGGATCAGCCCGCGCCTCATCGACCTGCTCGCCGCCCTCGCCACCGGCACGGTCGGCGCGTTCGCGCTGGTCCGCGCGGACATCTCCGACACGCTGCCCGGCGTCGCCATCGCCATCTCGCTGGTGCCGCCCCTCGCCGTGACGGGCCTGCTCATCACGGTCGGCCGCTACCACGACGCGAGCGAGTCGGCGTTGCTGTTCGCGACCAACGTGGCCGCGATCGTGGCGACCGGGACCGTGGTGTTCCTGCTGTACGGAGTGCGGGGCGCGGCCCAGGAGTCCGGCATCGCCGTGGGGCGCTTCCACGGCCGCACGCTCGTGGTGGTCGCGGCCGTGGTGCTGCTGATCGCGGTGCCGCTCACCACCGGCACCGTGTCCGTGGCCCGGGACCGCGTACTCGCGGCCGACGCCCGCCCGGTCGCCGAGAAGTGGGCCGCCGGCCACCAATGGCAGATCGCCTCGGTCGAGGCCCGCAACGGCGTCGTCGTCATCGGTGTCCTCGGCCTGCCGCCCCAGCCCGCGCCGACCGCACTGCGCACCGCGCTCGACCGCAACGGCATGAGCGACGCGGACCTCGAACTCCATCTCGTCGGCGGCCGCACCCACTGGTGCCCGGCCGACGGCTCGACCTGCACGGTCAAGGACAGCTCCCTGAGCTGAGGGCCCGCCCACCGTCCGCGCTCGTAGGCCCTACCGGGCGTCGATCTCGGCGATGAGCCCCTCGATACGGGTCCTGATCTCGTCGCGAATGGGGCGCACGGAGTCGAGCCCCTTGCCTGCCGGGTCTTCCAGCGCCCAGTCGAGGTACTTCTTGCCCGGGAAGACCGGGCAGGCGTCGCCGCAGCCCATGGTGATGACGTAGTCGGACGCCTGAACGGCCTCGGTGGTGAGGATCTTCGGGGTGGCAGCGGAGATGTCGACGCCGGCTTCCTTCATGGCCTCGACGGCCGCCGGGTTGACCTGGTCGCCGGGGATCGAGCCCGCGGAGCGGACCTCGATGCGGTCACCGGCGAGGTGGTCGAGGAATCCCGCGGCCATCTGGGAGCGGCCGGCGTTGTGGACGCAGACGAACAGGACGGACGGCTTGTCGGCCATGGTGGGCGTTCCTTCTGGTCGCAGGGCGGGCCGGCCGCCACTACCGATGACTTCAGCCCCTGCTGATATCAGCAAGCAATGATGTGACAGTATCAGCGCATGCTGACTTCAGTCGACGCTGATGTGATCCGGGTACTGGGCGATCCGCTCCGCCTGAAGATCGTGACCTTGCTGGCGCGCGAGACGCTGTGCACGACGCACCTGGTCGAGGAGACCGGAGCCAAGCAGACCAACCTGTCCAACCACATGAAGGTGCTGCGCGAGGCCGGGCTCGTGGACACCGAACCGTGCGGGCGCTTCACCTACTACAAGCTCAGGCCCGAGGTCCTGGCCGGCCTGTCCGAACAGTTCGCCGCACTGGCCGAGTCCGCCCGCGCCGCCGCCGCGAACAAGAGGGCGTGCCCGTGACCGCCGCCGAGCCCACCACCGCCCCCGCTCCGTCCGATGCCGGTGACGACTCGATCGTCAGGAAACTCTCCACCCTCGACCGCTACCTCGCGGTGTGGATCCTGCTCGCCATGGCCGTCGGCCTGGGCCTGGGCCGCCTGATCCCGGGGATGAACGACGCGCTCGCGAAGATCGAGGTCGGTGGGATCTCCCTGCCGATCGCGCTCGGTCTGCTCGTGATGATGTACCCGGTCCTCGCGAAGGTCCGCTACGACCGGCTCGACCGCGTGACCGGCGACAAGAAACTGATGATCTCCTCGCTGGTCATCAACTGGATCGTCGGCCCAGCGGTGATGTTCGCCCTCGCCTGGATCTTCCTGCCGGACCTGCCCGAGTACCGCACCGGCCTGATCATCGTCGGGCTCGCCCGCTGCATCGCCATGGTCATCATCTGGAACGACCTGGCCTGCGGCGACCGTGAGGCAGCGGCTGTTCTCGTTGCCCTCAACTCGGTTTTCCAGGTACTGGCGTTCGGGCTGCTCGGCTGGTTCTACCTCGACCTGCTGCCCCGGTGGTTGAACCTCGGCGACGGCCAGGGTCTGGACGTCCCTGTCTGGCACATCGCGCTGAACGTCGTCATCTTCCTGGGCATCCCGCTCCTGGCCGGCTTCCTCACGCGCCGCATCGGCGAGCAGAAGCTGGGCCGCGGGCGCTACGAGACCGACTTCCTTCCGAAGATCGGCCCCTGGGCCCTGTACGGCCTGCTGTTCACGATCATCGTCCTCTTCGCCCTCCAAGGGAAGACGATCACCTCGCAGCCGGTCGACGTCATCCGCATCGCCCTGCCACTCCTCGTCTACTTCGCCGTGATGTTCTTCGGCACCTTCCTCCTCGGCAAGGGCCTCGGCCTCGCCTACGACCGCACGGCCACCCTCGCGTTCACGGCGGCGGGCAACAACTTCGAGCTGGCGATCGCGGTCGCCATCGCCACGTTCGGGGTGACCTCCGGGCAGGCGCTGTCCGGAGTCGTCGGCCCACTGATCGAGGTGCCGGTCCTGATCGGACTCGTCTACGTGGCCCTGGCCTGGCGCAGGAAGTTCGGCGCCGACGCGGTGACGACGGCCCCGTGACACGGCTCGCGGATGCGGTGGTGATCGGCGGGAAGGCACTCTGGAACCCAGGTCAGGCCGACGGACGCACAGCCAGCACCTGCCCCATCGCCGCGAGCACCGCCGGCTCGACCCGGTAGTAGACCCAGGTCCCGCGCCGCTCAGAGGTGAGCAGTCCGGCATCCTTCAGCTTCTTCAGATGGTGGGAGACCGTCGGCTGCGAGACGCCGACGTCGGAGATGTCGCACACGCACGCCTCCCCGCCCTCGTGCGAGGCGACCAGGGAGAAGAGCCGCAGCCGCACCGGGTCGCCGAGCGCCTTGAACATCCGGGCCGCGACCTCCGCCTCCTCCGCGGAGAAGGGCCGCTCCGTCAGCGGCGGGCAGCAGGGCGCCACTCCGTCAGCCTCAAGAACGGGCAGCTCCACAACCTCTGAATTCGACATACGTCTATGTTGACACTCGTCGATACAGGTGGCAAGCTCCAGCACATCGGCAGGCATCGACAAGTATCGAAACAAGAGCGGTCGTGACGACCGTCCTCCGCACCGCGCTCACCGCTTCCCGGGCCCGCCGCACCGCCTTCATCCACGGCCGCCGCCCCTTCGCCCCTCAAGGAGACCGAGCGTCATGAGCACCCAGCAGCTCCCCGTCGTCGTCATCGGAGCCGGCCCCGCCGGACTGGCCGCCGCGGCCCACCTGGCCGAACGCGGCATCGACACCCTCGTTCTGGAGGCGGGCACCAGTGCCGGCGCGGCCGTGCGGGAGTGGGGCCACGTGCGACTGTTCTCCACCTGGGGCGAGGTCGTCGACCCCGCCGCGGAGAAGCTGCTGACCCCCACCGGCTGGACCCGCCCCGACCCGGCGACGTACCCGTCCGGCGGCGACTGGGCCGCCCTCTACCTCCAGCCGCTCGCCGATGCGCTCGGCGACCGCGTACGCACCGGCGCACGGGTCACCGGCGTCTCCCGCGCCGGCCGGGACCGGATCGTGGACGCCGACCGCGACGAACAGCCCTTCGTCGTCCACATCACCCACGCGGACGGGCACGAGGAGCGCGTCCTCGCCCGCGCCGTCATCGACGCCTCCGGTACCTGGGCCACCCCGTCCCCGGCCGGCGGCAGCGGACTGCCCGCGCTGGGCGAGCGCGCCGCGTCCGACCGGATCTCGTACCGCGTCCCCGACTTCAACGACCCTGCCGTACGGGCCCGTTACGCGGGCAGACGCACCGCCGTCATCGGCTCCGGCGCCTCCGCCTTCACCGCCCTCGCCTACCTGGCCGACCTCGCGAAGGCCGCCGATGGCACCGGCACCAAGGGTGTGTGGATCCTGCGCCGCGGTATCAGCGGCTCCACGTTCGGCGGTGGCAGCGCCGACCAGCTCCCCGCCCGGGGTGCGCTCGGTCTGGCCGCGAAGGCAGCCGTCGACGAGGGCCACGCGGACGCCGTCACCGGCTTCCGTACCGAGGCGATCGAGCGGGACACCGAGGGCCGCCTGATCCTCGTCGCCGACGACGGCCGCCGGCTCGACCCGGTCGACGAGGTCATCGTGCTGACCGGCTTCCGCCCGGACCTGTCCTTCCTCTCCGAGATCCGGCTGCGCCTGGACGAGCGCCTCGAAGCCCCGGTCGAGCTGGCCCCGCTCATCGACCCCAACCAGCACTCCTGCGGCACCGTCTACCCCCACGGCCACCGCGAGCTGTCCCACCCGGAAGAGGGCGTCTACCTCGTCGGCATGAAGTCCTACGGCCGCGCCCCGACCTTCCTCGCCCTGACCGGCTACGAGCAGGTCCGCTCCGTCGTCGCCGCGATCGCCGGCGACACGGACTCGGCCGACCGCGTCGAACTCACCCTCCCCGAGACCGGTGTGTGCGGTGGTGCCGGCCTCTTCGACACCTCAGTCGCCGAGGAGGACTCGGCGGGCGGCTGCTGCGCACCGGCCCCGACCCTCATCGAGCTCGGCGCCGTCGGCACTCTGCGGGCCCCCACCTCCGGCGGCTGCTGACAGGCACCCGGTCAGCCGGCGGAATTGTTCTGTGTCGCCGCGCGTGCTGCGGTGAGGGCCCGCTGCCTGATGTCGCCGAACAGCTGCATCGTGGTGGCGGCCAAGACATCGTCCCTGCCGACGGTCCGCCCGTCCCCCTCACGGACGGCCAGGGACCGGAGGGAATCCTCGATGGCCGGGGGCGAGGCCGGCTCGCCCGGCAGCATCAGGGTGACCGAACCGAAGCGCTTGATCCCACCCTCACGGACGACCATGGCCGCGTCCCGGGCAAGGTTCGTCAGGAACACGCTCGCGGTTGCGTCCAGGTCGCGAACGACCGCCGGGACAGCCCTCACCCCCCGACTCCTCAGCAGCTTCCTGACCCCGCCCTCGAACCTGTGGGCGCCGACCACAGCACTGGATCTACGCGACCCGCGCCGGGGTGCAGGCACGACGACACCCTCGGCGTCGTACCGGACACCGTTCAGGCCCCGAAACGTCGGGCTCTGACCGAACCACTCACCCGCCACCTCCAACTCGACGTTCCGGTCGATCGCCGCGACAAAGTCCCCCGGGACCAGCTTCCTCCGCCCCTCCTCCGCCGCCGCCCTCCGCGCGCCGTCGACGATCCCCGTCAGCACGGTCCGCGCCACAGAGGCGGCGGCCAGCACGGCCGACCGGGAGACATGCAACGGCGTCACGTCCCGGAACACCGCTTTGACGAGAGGCGACTTGAACGGCACGAAGCTCGTGGTCGAAGAGGTCTCAGGATCGCCGCACTCGGGGCGGGCCGGCTCTGCGGTCATGGGAAGGAAGGGTCCCTACTGTCGGAGTCGAAGCGGTGCCTTACAAGGGCTGGCAGACAATCATGATCCGCATCACCATCACCATCACCATCACCATCACCCTCACCACCAGCAGAACCGCTGAGCCCCCCAGACAAACCGAAAGCCCAGCCAGACAACCGTCTGAGCTGGGCTTTCTCCGTAGACCCTGTGGGACTCGAACCCACAACCAATGGATTAAAAGTCCACTGCTCTGCCAATTGAGCTAAGGGTCCACCACGCCGGCACCGGCCGACGCAACCCCGAGCATAGCCCGAGCCGCCCGGGACGCCGATCGGGTATCGACATCCCGGGGTGTCAGACCGGCTGCGGGCGGGCCGGGTGTCTCAGATGTCCGTGGCTCCGCCGTTCAACTGCGCCACCTGAGTCTCGGTCAGCGCACCCGAGAATGTGTGCACCTCGTCCACGGCCCCGTTCAGGTATCCGCCCCACGCACCGTCGGTCAGGGTCCGCCCGAGCTGAAGTCCGCCCGTGGCCCGCCAAGTGGCCCGCAACGGCGCTCGCGCCGACAGTTGGCCATCGACGTACAGCCGCATCTCGTCGGCCTCCGCGTCGTAGACGAACGCGACGTGCTGGGCCGTGCCGGGCCAGACCGCCGCGTCGGCCGTGAGGGTCGTCGTGGTGCCCGCGCCGTCCGCGTCCCGCACCGTCGCCTCCCATCGGGCGTCCTGCGCCGAGTAGCCCACGGACACGAGCGCGTCATGCTCACCGGCCAGAGAGAACACCGTCGCCGAACGGTCCGCCGCCGACGCGTCGAGCTTCACGTACGACGCGACCGAGAAGCTGCCCGAGGTGTCGACCACAGGGCCTCCGGTCGCCGCGAAGTCGCCGTCCCCGTCCAGCAGGAGGTGCCCCGTGCCGGCGATCGGCTCCTCCGAGGGCGCGCAATCCGGGTCGAGCCCCGGGTCGCAGGAACTGTCGGCCCGGTACAGCGACGCGTCACCACCAAGTGCCAGCCCGGCACCGCCGTCCCGCTCCGGGCTGACGCCGTCCGCCACCTCGTCGAGCTCCCAGTAGCCGGTGCTCCGCGTCGCACGGCGCGCCGCGGCCGCGGCCTCGTCGGCCACGACGATCCGGTCCCAGACCCGCACGTCGGCAAGCGCCCCGTGCCAGTTCGCCGTCGGGCCGTCGGTCCCGAGCGCCCGGCCCAGGCTGAACTGCCCGGCGGTCTCCGCACCGGTGGCTCCCTCGGCCGTCGCGACCTCTCGCCCGTTCACGTAGAGCCGGGCCGTCCGGGCCACCGGGTCGTACACGCCGACGAGGTGGGCCCATTCACCCACCTGCGGGCTCCCGCCCTCGGCCAGTACCCGCGCCCCCGGGGCACCGAAGCCGAACGACCACACACGTGTGCCGTCGGCCCGTGCATGGGTGCCCAGACGGAACGCCTCGGACGACTCATCGCCCTGGCCGGCAGCGGCCATGTCCGTGGTGAGCGCGTCAGGACGCACCCAAGCGCTCACCGAGAACGCCTTGTCGGTGGCCACGGCCGGTGCGCCCGTCGACAGGTAGGCGCCATCGGTCCCGTCGAGCTCCACCGCGCCCGTCACATCGGTCCGGTCGGGCCCGGCGGCGCCGAACTCGACGCCCTCACCGGACGCGGCGGCGTGACCACCGGATTCGGCAGCCGCCTCGGTGCTGCCCGCGGCGTCGGCGAGCTTCCAGGAGGCGACCGGCGCACGGCCGCTGGTCACCCGGAAGCCGTAGTTCGCCGGTGCGCTCAGATTGCCCGCGCGGTCCACCGCCTGGACCTCTACGCTCTTCGGCCCGGCCGTCTCGGGCAACCAGTTCAGGGTCACCGGCCCGCCGGGAACGTCCGGCCGTACCGTCCGTGGCGTGCCGCCGAGGAAGGTGTACCGGTAGCCGACCGCGTCCTCGGACTCCGAGTCGGCGGTGAACAGCCCGTACCGTCCCACTCCGTCGTGCCACACGTCGTCGTCCGGATACTCCTCGGACGACACGACGGGCGGGGCAGGGGCCTCGTTGTCGTACTCGAACTCGCAAGGCCGCTGTCCGCCCGCCGAGCTCCACGGTCCCCACAGGTCTCCGTCGAACGCCCTTACACGCCAGCTCACTTCCGTGAAAGCAGGCACGTCGTCGGGCACGGGCATGCTGAAAGGGCTGCCGTCAGCCTTGAAAGTGGTCGGCCCGAGCGTTCGTACCTGCGACTCCCCCGCATCGTCCGTCCAGGACACCTCGAACTCGGCGCTGACCGACGTGCCGTCCGGGTCGTGCAACACGGCACTCATCGTCGGCCGGGTGCGGATGACAGGCCGCTCAGGGCCCGCCACACACTCCTGACCACCGGTACGCAGGTCGGAACGGGACGGCTGCGCGGGCTGTTGGTTCGCAGCGGCCATCGCGGTCCACGGGACGGCCACGACGGCGGACGAAGCCAGTACGGCAGCGACGGCCGACCGTACGAGGGCATGACGAGGCAACGGGTACTCCCCTCCCCGGGGCCGGCTCCCCACCGGCTCCCGAACATCAGCGGACCGCTGGGGTCCGGTTGCGGGACCTTAACAGCAGCCGCTGACAACAGGATCGTCATTTTCCACAGGCGGCCCGCGGGCCCCGGGGCGCCCGGGCGCCCCGGGGAGGGAACGCTCAGCGCTCCTCAGAGGCAGGGGAACGCAGGAACCAGTGCCGCGCCGACACCCCCCACCACGTCCCGGCGAAGCCGAGGACGACGAGGACCGCGATCGGGGCGTAGTTGAAGGTCTCCCAGGTGACCGGGGAGAGCTGGGGGAGCATGAAGAGGACCGTGATGACGGCGACCCAGGCGACCGCGACGATGCCGATCGGGCGGGACCAGCGGCCCAGGTGCCAGGGGCCGCGCTCGAACGCCTCGCCCTTGCGCAGCCGCAGCAGCGTCGGCACGACGTACGCGATGTAGAGGCCGATGACGGCGATCGAGGTCACGGCCGCGTACGCCGTGACGTTGATGAGGTACGGCAGGCCGAGGACGAGGGCGCCCGCCGCCGCGAGCCAGACGGCGGCGACGGGGGTGCGGGTGCGCGGGCTGACGGTGTGCCAGACGCGGGAGAACGGCAGGGCGCCGTCGCGCGAGAAGGCGTAGATCATACGGGAGTTGGCGGTGACGGAGGCCATGCCGCAGAAGAGCTGGGCGCCGATCACGACCAGGAGGAGGAGCTTGCCGCTGGTGGCGCCGAGCGCGTCGAGGAGGATCTGCGCGGGCGGCGCACCGGTCGGCGACTTCAGGGCGCCCTGGTACGACTGGATCGCGTAGGTGAAGCCGAGGAGAAGGACGAAGCCGGCGATCCAGGAGGTCCAGATCGAGCGGACGATGCCCTTCGGTCCGGCCGTGGACGCGTCGTGGGTCTCCTCGGTCATGTGCGCGGAGGCGTCGTAGCCGGTGAACGTGTACTGGGCCATGAGCAGGCCGATCAGGACGACGTAGAGGCTGTTGCCCCAGCCGGTGTTGTCGACGAAGTGCGTGAAGACGAAGGCCGTCGACTGGTGGTGGTCGGGGACGAGGGCGAGCGCGCCGACGATGACGACGACGCCGAGCACGTGCCACCACACGCTGACGCTGTTGAGGAACGCGACGATGCGGACGCCGAAGGTGTTCAGCAGGCCGTGCAGCAGCAGGATCGCGGCGAAGAGCAGGATCGTGCGGCCGGGCGTCACCTCGAAGCCGAACTGCAGGTTCAGGTACGCGCCGAGGAAGGACGCGGCGCCGAAGTCGATGCCGGCGGTCACGGCGACCTGCCCCAGCACGTTGAACCAGCCCGTGAACCAGGCCCAGGCCGCCGCCGACCGCTCCGGGGCGAGCCGGTGCGCCCAGAAGTACAGCCCCGCGGAGGTCGGATAGGCCGAACAGATCTCGGCCATCGCGAGCCCGACGAACAGCGTCATCAGGCCGACGCCGACCCAGCCCCAGGTGATGAGCACGGGGCCGCCGGTGTTCATGCCGAACAGATACAGCGTCAGGCAGCCGGACAGGACGGAGATGATGGTGAAGGAGACGGCGTAGTTGGAGAAGGCCGACATCCGGCGGGCCAGCACCTGGGTGTAGCCGAGCTGGGCGAGACGCTCCTCGTCCGAGCCGGCGCTCACCGCCGGGCCCTGCGGCCCCGGCGGTGGTTTCCGGTCGATCTCTTCGTTCGCTTCACTTGTCATGCCCCCAGCGATTCCCGTGCCGGGGGCCTGACATGCGGTCGATCAAGGACCGACCGGGCGGCTAGAAGACGCCCTTGTACGCCCACCCGGTCGCGATCTGCGTCCGCGCGGTGAACGACCCGTTCCCCTTGCCGTCGTTGCGGTACAGGTTCCCGCTCTTGTCCCGCACGACGAGGTCGTTACGGCCGTCACCCGTGATGTCGCCGGCCCCCACGATCGTCGTGTACGAGCCGCCCCAGTCGGTGAACACCGTGACCCGGTCCTTCAGGGTGCCGTCGCCCTTGCCGTCGTAGCGGTAGAGGGTGCCGTCCTTGCCACGGGCCAGCAGGTCCCCGAGCCCGTCACCGTTCAGGTCACCCGCGCCGACGATGTGGGTGTAGGTCCAGGCGGAGCGGATCTTCTTGCCCGCGAGCAGCTTGCCGTTGCCGTCGTTGGCGAACACGTAGATGTCACCCGTGGACGCCTTGCGGGCCAGCAGGTCCGTCCGCCCGTCACCGGTCAGGTCGCCGGGCGCGGTCAGCACGTTGTACGCGTTCCAGCCGGTGCCCAGCGAGGTGTGGCTGCTCCCGGGGACGTAGGCGCCGCTGCCGCACTTGCCCGCGTACCGGCGCAGCTCGCCGTCCGGCATCCGCACCAGCAGCTCGGAGCAGCGGTCGCTGCCCATGTCGCCGAACGGCACGGCCACGGTGCCCGCGGGCCAGCCGGATCCGGACTGCTTCCAGTCGAACGTGCCCTTGCCCTCGGTGTAGTGCAGCGTCAGGCCGCCGGAGGAGTTGAGGGTGACCATCTCGCCGAAGCGGAGGCCGCCCTGGTCGTGGTGGCCCTGCAGTCCGCCGGTCAGGTTGATGGTGCCCGTGGTGCCGAAGGTGCCGGTGCCGTCGGCACCGGTCGCGGACAGGGTCCACGTGTAGGCGGCGTTGTAGGCGTAGGCGCCCGCGTCCGTCCGGCCGTCCCACTCCACCTTCGCCGCGGCGTCACCCCCGCCGCGCAGGGTGCGCACCACCTTGCCGGAGCCGTCCTTCACCGTGAACGTCCAGGTGGCGGGCTTGTTGAACTGCCAGGTGCTGTTCCAGGCGGTCGAGGCGCCGTCGCGGCCCTTGGCGTCCAGGGTCTCGTCGTCGACATCCGACTCGATCTTCGTGAGGCTCTGCGCCGGCACGCCGCTCTGCACGACATGGACGGAACCGTCCTGTCCCACGTACGCGATGTCTCCGCCGAACTTGTCCACGGACCAGGTCAGCCGCCGCTGGTCCGCGGTGCCGCCCGCCGGCAGGTCGGCGACGGCGCGTGGGGCCTGCACCGTGCCGGTGTGGAAGTCGGTGAGCACCAGCTTCCCGGCGGTCCGGTCGTGCTGGACGAGATAGCCGTCGCCGACGAGCGCGGGCCCGGACGGCACGGTGATGTTCTTCTTCGCCGTGAGGTCGTAGACCCCGGCAGGGCCGCCGGAACCGCAGTTCCAGTACAGCCAACGCCCCATCACCTGAAGCTCCTTGACGGTGCACGGCGCCCCGGTGGACACGGTCGCCACCGTCTTCTTCGCCTTCAGGTCGTACGAGGTGACCACCCCCGCGCCGGATCCCGGAGTCCACAGCCGCGTGCCCCACAGCGACGCGGCGCTCGTGGTGCGGGTCAGCCGCACGTCCGCCGACCGGTAGGTCTGCGTGGCGTCGACGTACTGCTTGCCGGTGGAGGCGGCGGAGTAGGCGTAGAAGCGGCCGCTGACGTCGGTGAACCGGCCACCGGTGACGGAGGGCTCGTCGGCGGAGTGGTACGAGTCCGGGCCCAGCCAGATCTGCGCCCGCTCGGTGCCGTCGCTGTGGACGGAGAAGTAGCCGACGCTGCCGTCGCCGGTCGCCCGCAGCGGCACACAGCCGCCGGCCGCGTCGCACGGAACGCGTTCGGCGTGCTGACCGACCGCGAACGTCCCCGCGAACCCGCGCCGCGACACGGCCCCCACGGTGGCGCCGTCCGCCGAGACGGTCCGGTCGGTGACGTACTGCTCCCCGTTGGGAGCCCGCTCGACGGTGCTGAGATGACCGCCGGCGAAGTCGATGCCCCAGACGCCGTCCGTCGGGATGACGGTCTCGGCATCCGCCGCACCCACGGGCTGCGCGAAGGTGAGCGAGGCGGCGCCGAGCGCCATGAGCGCGGCCAGCGACACCGACAGAAGACGACCCCGACGAGGCAATGCCCCTCCTTGAACCATGGGTGAACCATGGAGGGTGTGGGGCCCCTCGGTACGAAAGTGAAGGCCCGTGACACGGGCCCCCGGAGCCTAGCAGCGCGCACACGACCGGTGGGCACAAAAAAGCGGGCCCACCTCGTGAAGAGATGGACCCGCTTCAGCACTCAGTGCCGGTCAGTGTCAGCCGTTGCGCTTCCAGCGCGGCTTGTCGTCGCGGCGGCCGAAGGACGAACCGGAGCCGGAGCCGGCGCCGCGGTGGTCGTCACGGCGGCCGTACGGGCGGTGGCCCGTGGCGGGACGGTCGTCGCGGCGGTCACGGTTGAACGGACGGTCGCTGCCCCGGTGCCCGGTCGACGGGCGGTCGTCACGGCGGAAGCCGCCACGGTCGCCGCCACGGTCGTCACGACGCTCGAAGGAACGGCCACCACGGTCGCC
>NZ_JBITJS010000002.1:46144-215910 GCF_044460245.1 Streptomyces sp. NPDC050145
GCCGCCACGGTCGTCACGGTTGAAGGGACGGCCACCACGGTCGCCACCACGGTCGTCACGGTTGAAGCCGCCACGGTCGTTGTCCCGACGGAAGCCGCCACGGTCGCCGCCGCGGTCGTCACGACGCTCGAAGGAACGGCCACCACGGTCGCCGCCACGGTCGTCACGGTTGAAGGGACGGCCACCACGGTCGCCACCACGGTCGTCACGGTTGAAGCCGCCACGGTCGTTGTCCCGACGGAAGCCACCGCGGTCGTCGCGACGCTCGAAGGGACGGCCACCACGGTCGTCACGACGCTCGAAAGAACGGCCACCACGGTCACCGCCGCGGTCGTCACGACGCTCGAAGGAACGACCACCACGGTCGCCGCCACGGTCGTCACGACGGTCACGGCGCTCGAAGTTGCCCCGCTCGTCACGGCGCTGGCGCGGCTCGTACGAGGACGAGCGCTCCGGCTGCTCCGGGACCTCGACCACGACGGCGGCGGCAGCGGCCTCCGCGGCGGCGGCGACGGCCGCGGCCACACCCTCCTCGTCCTCGCCACGGTCACGGGCGGCGCGGGCGGTGAGGCGGTCGGCCTCCTCGCGCAGCTCGGTGGCACGGCGGGTGGCGCGCTCCAGGTCCTTGGTCAGGGAGGCGACCTCGCGCTCGGCCTGCTGCGCCGCGTTGCCCGCGGACTCGGCCTGGACCTCGGTCATGGAGCGGGCGCCGGTGATCTCGGCGACCTCCGGCTCGAAGGCCGCGCCGCCCTGGATGATGTGACGCCCGGCGTCGACGCCCGCGTCCTCCATCAGGCGGAAGATCTGGCGGCGCTGGTGCGGCAGCGACAGGGAGACGACGGTGCCCGTGCGGCCGGCACGCGCGGTGCGGCCCGCGCGGTGCAGGTAGTCCTTGTGGTCGCCGGCCGGGTCCACGTTCAGGACCAGGTCGATGCCGTCGACGTGGATGCCGCGGGCGGCGACGTCGGTGGCGACGAGGGCGTTGACGTAGCCCTTCTTGAAGTCCTCGAGGACGCGGGTACGGGCGCCCTGCGTCATGCCGCCGTGCAGCGCGTCGGCCTTCACACCGGCGTCGCAGAGCTGCTCGGCGATGCGGTCGGCGCCCAGCTGGGTGCGGACGAAGATGATCGTGCGGCCCTTGCGGGAGGCGATGGCCGCGGTGACCGGCGCCTTGTCCTTGGGCTTCACGATGAGGATGTGGTGCGACATGGTCGTGACGGCGCCCTGGGCGGCGTCGACCTCGTGGCTGACCGGGTTGTGCAGGTAGCGCGTGACCAGGGTCTTGATCTCGTTCTCCATGGTGGCGGAGAAGAGCATGCGCTGGCCGCCGGCCGGCACCTGGTCGAGAAGCTCGGTGACCTCGGGCAGGAAGCCCAGGTCGGACATCTGGTCGGCCTCGTCGAGGACCGCGACCTCGACCTCGGAGAGGTCGGCGGCACCGCGGTTGATGAGGTCACGCAGACGGCCCGGGGTGGCGACGAGGATGTCGACGCCGCGCTCGAGGGCGTAGATCTGGTTGCCCATCGACGTACCGCCGCAGACGACCTTCATCTTGAGGCCGACCTGGTCGCCGTAGGGCTGCAGCGCGTCCGCGACCTGCATCGCGAGCTCACGGGTCGGGGTGAGGATGACGGCGCGCGGCTTGTGCTTCTCGCTGCGGCCACCGGCCAGACGCGTCAGCGTCGGCAGGCCGAAGGAGAGGGTCTTGCCGGAGCCGGTGCGGCCACGGCCGAGGATGTCCTTGCCGGCCAGGGCGTCCGGGATGGTCGCGGCCTGGATCGGGAACGGGCTGGTGACGCCGTTCTGCGCGAGCTTGCGCACGATGCCCTCGGGGAGCCCGAGGTCGGCGAAGGTGATGGTGGGCTCGTCGTTGTCGGCCTCGTCGTTCTCGACGACGTCGGTCTCGACGGCCTCGACAGCCTCGGTGGCCTCAGGGGCCTCGGCCTCGACGACAGCGGTGTCGGTCACGTCGTTCTCGACGGCGTCGACGTTCTGGTCAGCGAGGTTTTCAGTGGAAATGGACATGCGAAATGCGAAACCTTCCGGAGTCTCGGCACGCGCCCGTCAACTCCGTGTAATTGCGCTTTCGCAAGTCGACCGCCTCAATGCGGTCCAGCCACGGCAAGGGAGAGTACGCGCCACACGGCGCTCTCTTCTGCGGCGCCGGGCAAATGGGATCAAACGATCTACCACCATACGCACCCACCCACCACCTAGGCAAACCAGATCCCTGAGACCCCGCTCACACAGGGCCACGAGGACTCAGGCGGGCGCCCCGGCACGCGGCGTCGGCTCCCCCATCATGACGCGCGCCCCGGCCTGCTCGTGCGCCGAGGACGAGGGCTCCGCGGTCGTCGGGGACGGCGGCGGGGTCTGCGACGGGGTCGGGTCCGGCGTGGGCGTCGACACCGGCGGGGTGGTGCGGGGCGGCGTCGGCCGGCCCGGAGAGGTCGCGGGCGCCGGCTTCGAGGGGCGCCCGCCGCGCGAGGGCGAGGCCGACCCGGACGGCTCCGCCGAGGCGTCCGCCCCCTCGTCGCCGTGCCCGTCCTTGCCGCCCTTGCCGTCCTCGGCGCCCTTCGCGTCGTCGTCCGCCCCGTCCGAAGCCCCCGCCCGGCCGGGGTCACGGCCGGCCCGCGGCCCGGCGGCGGCACCGCCCGAGTCCGCCGTCCCGCCCTCGGGAGCGGCCGCGCCACCGCGGTGCGAGGCGGAGTGCGACGGCGCGGGCCCGTCCCCGCCGTCGGCCACACTCATGCACCCGGCGGCCGCGGCGACGGCCACCGTGGCCGCGGCCACACGCCCCAGACGAAGGACACGGACGGATACGGGCAGCTGGCGCACAGGGGCACCTCCGGGGCACGGAACGGGGACACCGTTCCCAACTCCCGTGCCCCGCAAGAGGACACGCGCCACCCCGGCCGGAACCGCCCGTCAGCCGTATCCGAGCGCGTGCAGCCGGGCGTCGTCGATCCCGAAATGGTGCGCGATCTCGTGCACCACGGTGATCTCCGTCTCCGCGACCACGTCCTCCCGCGCCTCGCACATCCGCAGCGTCGGCCCCCGGTAGATCGTGATCCGGTCCGGCAGCACCCCCGCGTACCACTCACCGCGGTCGGTCAGCGGCGTGCCCTCGTAGAGCCCGAGCAGCTCGGGATCGTCGGCGGGCGGCTCGTCCTCCACGAACACGGCCACGTTGTCCATGAGCCGCGTCAACTCGGGCGGAATCCGGTCGAGCGCCTCGGCGACCAGTTCCTCGAACTCCTCACGCGTCATCTCCAGCACCCGGCCATTGTCCGGCACAACCCGCATATCCACCCGCTCACTTGGGCATACGGGAGCAATGGCCCGCTCGCCCACCGCCGCCATACGTGTCCTGCGCCGGGCGCTCCGCCCCGCGCGGGGAGCCCGGGACCCCCGCGCGCGCCCCGTCGCCCTGCAGCTCGTCCACCCGCCGCACCCCCTGACCCGCGCCCTCGGCCTGGTCGCCGTCGTCCTGCTCGGCGCCTGGCTGGGCCTGCTGATCGTGGGCAGCGTCCGTACGCCGGTCGGCCCGATGGACACCAAGATGACGCTGCGCCCGTCGCTGACCGGCGGCACGAAGATCAACGTGTCGCCGCTCGGCGCCCTGGAGCTGGACTCCCACACGGGCCCGATCCGCCTCGACGTCGACGTCGACCGGCTCGACCCCGACCGCTCCCAGGCCCTCGTCGACCACCCCGAGCGGATCTCCGGCCTCCAGGACGAGGTGGCCCGCGACGTCGAGCACGGCACCGTCGACCTGGCCCTGCGCTCCTGCGTCGCCGTCGTCTCCGGCGCCACCGCCCTCGGCCTCGCCGTCTACCGCCGCCCGCGCCGCGCCCTCGCCGCCGGCGGCCTCGCCCTCGCCCTCCTCATGGCCTCGGGCGTGAGCGCGTACGCCACCTGGAACCCGAAGTCGGTCCTGGAGCCGAAGTTCTCCGGACTGCTCTCCTCGGCCCCCTCCGTCGTCGGCAACGCCCGCTCGATCGTCACCGAGTTCGACGTCTACCAGCAGGAGTTGGCCCGCCTGGTCACCAACGTCACCAAGCTCTACGACGTGACGTCCACGCTCCCCGCGTACCGGCCCGACCCGTCCACGATCCGCGTCCTGCACGTCTCCGACATCCACCTCAACCCGGCGTCCTGGAAGATCATCGCCTCGCTCGTGAAGCAGTACCGGATCTCGGTGATCGTCGACACCGGCGACACCATGGACCACGGCTCCACGGCCGAGAACGCCTTCCTCGACCCGGTCGCCGACCTGGGCGCCCCGTACGTGTGGATCCGCGGGAACCACGACTCGAAGGAGACCCAGCGCTACCTGGGCCGCTTCAAGAACGTGCGCGTGCTCGACGAGGGCCGGGCGGTCACCGTCGCGGGCCTGCGATTCGCCGGCACCGGTGACCCGCAGTACACCCCGGACCGCTCCACGAAGGCCCTCGGCGACCCCGCCGAACGCCTCGCGGGCATCCGGCTCGCCTCGGCCCTGCGCGACCAGCGGGCGGCCGGCACGCCCGTCGACGTCGCGCTCGCCCACAATCCGCTCGCCGCGCGCCAGACGGACGGGGCGGTGCCGCCGGTCCTGGCGGGGCACGTCCACCACCAGGAGATGGAGGTGCTGCCGCTGGGGACCCGGCTGCGGATCGAGGGCTCGACCGGAGGCAGCGGACTGCGCGCCGTCGACGACAAGGAGCCGGACCCGGTGGAGGCCTCGGTGCTCTATCTGGACCGCACGAGCAAGCGGCTCCAGGCCTGGGACGAGATCAGGCTCGGCGGCCTGGGGCTGACGACGGCCGAGGTCAGCCGCCATCTCCCGGCCGAGAACCAGCCCGGCGCGACCCCGTCCCCGAGCGCCCCGCGCGGCAGCCCGTAAACCGTTTTGGCGAACCGTCCCCGCATCCCATATGCTTCTCACGTCCCCGACGCGCTGCGAAGCGCGCAGGCGGGCCGATAGCCCTCATCGTCTAGCGGCCTAGGACGCCGCCCTTTCAAGGCGGTAGCACGGGTTCGAATCCCGTTGGGGGCACGCAACACAATGTGCGACACTTAGTCGCGCAACAGCTTGGTCCTGTGGAGCAGTTTGGAGTGCTCGCCACCCTGTCAAGGTGGAGGCCGCGGGTTCAAATCCCGTCAGGACCGCTGAAGTTCTTCGGAACTTCGTGGCTGGGTAGCTCAGTTGGTACGAGCGATCGCCTGAAAAGCGATAGGTCGCCGGTTCGACCCCGGCCCCAGCCACCAGCCTTCGGGCCCCGTCCATCGGACGGGGCCCGAAGTCGTTTCCGGATCAGGCCCCCGGCAGCGCGGCGGTCTCGCCGACCGCGAGGAGCAACTGGACGGGCCATTCCGGGTCCGCCTGGCCCACGGCGAGTCCGATCCAGCGGTCGCTGTCCGGCAGGTGCCACACCTGGACGCTCCCGGCCATGCCGCTCAGGAAGCTCATCGGTTCGGGCACCGGCCCGTCCGCCTCCACGTACGGCCACAGGTCGATCTCGCCCGGCGCGCCCCAGCGGCCGGTCAGTTGAGCGGCGAGTGCCGTGTGCGCGGCCTCGATCTCCCGCTCGGCCGCCTCGACGGTCCCGGTGTCCCGGTCGTCCCAGAAGTCCCGGCTCTCGCGGAGCACGGCGAGATGGTGGCCGGGCCCGCCCCACCGGCCGTCCACGGGCCGCGTCGCCTCGGGCGGGAACGGCAGGGCGGCCAGCCGGTCCACGGCGGACAGTTCGTTCGGCATGGCGGGAGCGTACGAGAGGCCCTACACGGGTGCCGCGTGCAGGGGCTGGGTGCCACGGCCGCCCGGGTGGCGGTGGCGCCAGAACCAGAAGAGGGCGCAGGAGACGACGGACCAGGCGGTCAGGACCAGGAACGGGAAGGCGTGCTGGTTCCCCTGGAAGTAGACCGCCGTGTGCTGGGCGTTGACGGAGGCACCCGGGGGCAGCCACTGGCCGACGCGGCCGATGAAGGTGGGGAGCAGCGGCGGGGCGACGGCGCCGCCAGAGGCCGGGTTGCCGAGCAGGACGAGCAGGCCCCAGGTCGGGATCATCGCCCAGCGGTGGAAGAACGTGTTGAACATCGTGAAGACCATGCCGCAGGTGAACATCGTCAGGGCGAGGATCAGCCAGGACTCGACGAAGGGCAGGTCGACCGCGCCGAGCCACCAGTCGGCGACGGCGGCCACGGCGAAGCCGCCGAGCAGGGCGTAGGCAACGGTGAAGGCGATCCGCTCGGCCGGGTTGAGACCCCGGGCGTGGACGCTGAGCTGGATCGCGCCGACGAAGCCGATGATCACGGCCGCGAGCGAGATGTAGAAGATCGTGAGGCCGCGCGGGTCGCCGCTCTGCAGCGGGCGCACGTCGCGGACGGTGACAGGGATGCCGGTGGCCTTGCCGACGGCGGGGCCCGCCTCGGCGAAGACCTGGGCGACGGAGAACCCGGAGGCGCCGGAGACGTCGAGGAGAACCCGGTCGCCGCCGTCCCGCACGTCCATGACGGCGTAGATGCGCTGCTCGTCGATGGCCTCGGCGGCGTCCTGCCGGGAGGCGTAGGGCTTGAGGTCGAGCTGGGCGTCGAGGGCCTTCTCCATCGCGCCGAGGAACTGCCGGCCGCGGGCCTGGTCGTACTGGCCGGTGACGCCGGTGGGGATGTGGTGCGGGGTCGGGTTGGCCATGGAGTACGTGTAGGCGGCGGCGAAGAGCGCGGCCGCGGCGGCGAGGATGAGGACGAGGACGGTCGCGGGCAGGAACGGGGACTTCTTGTAGTTGGCCCAGTGGTCGCCCCGGGTGGGCGGGCGTCCGTGCTCACCGTGCGGCGGGTGCGGGCGCGGCTGTTCGTCATCGGCCAGGGGCGACATACCCTGCACGCTAAAGCACGTATAAGCCGCATACATCCCAGAAGGGCCCGCTTCCCTCCCCGGGTGCGGGGCCCGCGGCAAAACCGTTCGCCACGAATTTCTCCGAGGTGAGATCCTGGAGGACGTATGTCTACGCAGCCTGCCCCCGCCGCCACCGACCGGATCGCCGCCGTAGCGCGGCGCCTGTCCGAGCTGTCCCTTCGCGACGCCCACCGCCTCGGTCGCAGGCTGGAAGGGGCCCGCAAGATCCGTAAGCCCGAGGCCCGGGCCGCCGTGATCGCCGATATCGACGCCGAGGCCGAGAAGGCCGCGGTGCGTACGGACACGCGCCGGGCCCGCCGGGCCGAGCTCGAGGTCACGTACCCCGAGCAGCTCCCGGTCAGCCAGAAGAAGGACGAGATCGCCGACGCGATCCGCGATCACCAGGTCGTGATCGTGGCCGGTGAGACCGGTTCCGGCAAGACCACGCAGATCCCGAAGATCTGTCTGGATCTGGGGCGCGGGGTGCGCGGCATGATCGGGCACACCCAGCCGCGCCGGATCGCGGCCCGCACGGTCGCCGAGCGCGTGGCGGAGGAGCTGCGCACGCCGCTGGGCGACGCGGTCGGCTGGAAGGTCCGTTTCACCGATCAGGTGAACCAGGACGCGACGTTCGTGAAGCTGATGACGGACGGCATCCTGCTGGCCGAGATCCAGACCGACCGCGACCTGCGCGCGTACGACACGATCATCATCGACGAGGCGCACGAGCGGTCCCTGAACATCGACTTCCTGCTCGGGTACCTGGCGCAGCTGCTGCCGCGCCGCCCCGACCTGAAGGTCGTCATCACCTCGGCGACGATCGACCCGGAGCGTTTCTCGCGGCACTTCGGAGACGCGCCGATCGTCGAGGTCAGCGGCCGTACGTATCCGGTGGAGGTGCGGTACCGCCCGCTCCTCGAGGAGGACTCCGACGACTCCGACCGCGACCAGATCACGGCGATCACGGACGCGGTCGAGGAGCTCCAGCGCGAGGGCGACGGCGACATACTCGTCTTCCTCTCCGGCGAGCGGGAGATCCGCGACACGGCGGACGCACTGGAGAAGAAGAAGTACCGGTTCACCGAGGTGCTGCCGCTGTACGCGCGGCTCTCGCACGCCGAGCAGCACCGCGTCTTCCAGCGCCACACGGGCCGCCGGATCGTCCTCGCGACGAACGTCGCGGAGACCTCGCTGACCGTCCCGGGCATCAAGTACGTGATCGACCCGGGCACCGCCCGCATCTCGCGCTACAGCCACCGTACGAAGGTGCAGCGGCTGCCCATCGAGCCGGTCAGCCAGGCCAGCGCCAACCAGCGCAAGGGCCGCTGCGGCCGTACGAGCGACGGCATCTGCGTCCGGCTGTACTCGGAGGACGACTTCCTCGCCCGCCCCGAGTTCACGGACGCAGAGATCCTCCGGACGAACCTGGCCTCCGTCATCCTGCAGATGACCGCGGCGGGCCTCGGCGACATCGAGAAGTTCCCCTTCATCGACCCGCCGGACCACCGCAACATCCGCGACGGTGTCCAACTGCTCCAGGAACTGGGCGCGTTGAACCCGGCGGAGAAGGACGTCCGCAAGCGGCTCACGGAGCAGGGCCGCCGGCTCGCCCAGCTGCCCGTCGACCCGCGTCTGGCCCGCATGGTCCTGGAGGCGGACAAGAACGGCTGCGTGCGCGAGGTCATGGTGATCGCGGCCGCGCTGTCCATCCAGGACCCGCGCGAGCGCCCCTCCGACAAGCAGCAGCAGGCGGACCAGCAGCACGCCCGCTTCAAGGACGAGACCAGCGACTTCCTGGCGTTCCTGAACCTGTGGCGGTACGTGCGCGAGCAGCAGAAGGAGCTCGGCTCCTCGGCGTTCCGCCGGATGTGCAAGCGCGAGTTCCTGAACTTCCTGCGCATCCGCGAATGGCAGGACATCTACACGCAGCTGCGCACGGTCGCCAAGCAGATGGGCATCCACCTCAACGAGGACGACGTCCCCGGCGACTCCATCCACGTCTCCCTCCTGTCCGGTCTGCTCTCGCACATCGGCATGAAGGACGTGAAGGAGTCGAAGGAGTCGCAGGCCAAGGACCCCAAGCAGGCGGGCCGCGACCGCGGTCGCAACGAGTACGTGGGTGCGCGGAACGCGAAGTTCGCGATCTTCCCCGGCTCGGCGCTCTTCAAGAAGCCGCCGCGGTTCGTCATGTCCGCGGAGCTGGTGGAGACCAGCCGGCTCTGGGCGCGGGTGAACGCGAAGATCGAGCCCGAGTGGGTCGAGCCTCTCGCCGAGCACCTCCTCAAGCGCACGTACAGCGAGCCGCACTGGGAGAAGGACCAGGCGGCCGTCATGGCGTACGAGAAGGTGACGCTGTACGGCGTCCCGCTCGTCGCGCAGCGCAAGGTGAACTACGGGCGGATCGACCCGGAGGTCTCGCGCGAGCTGTTCATCAGGAACGCGCTGGTGGAGGGCGACTGGCGCACCCACCACAAGTTCTTCGCGGACAACCGCAAGCTGCTGACCGAGGTCGAGGAGCTGGAGCACCGGGCGCGCCGCCGCGACATCGTGGTGGACGACGAGACGCTCTTCGACTTCTACGACCAGCGGGTGCCGGAGCATGTCGTCTCGGGCGCCCACTTCGACTCCTGGTGGAAGCACAAGCAGAAGGACGAGCCCGAGCTGCTCGACTTCGAGCGCTCGATGCTGATCCGTGAGTCGGCGGAGGCGGTCACCAAGGCCGACTACCCGGACTCGTGGCGGCAGGGGCAGCTGAAGTTCCGGGTGACGTACCAGTTCGAGCCGGGTGCGGACGCGGACGGTGTCACCGTCCACATCCCGCTCCAGGTGCTCAACCAGGTCACGGACGAGGGCTTCGACTGGCAGATCCCGGGCCTGCGCGAGGACGTGGTGGTCGAGCTGATCCGCTCGCTGCCCAAGCCGATCCGGCGCAACTACGTGCCGGCGCCGAACTTCGCGAAGGCGTTCCTGGAGCGGGCCGTACCCCTGCAGGAGCCGCTGCCGAACACGCTCGCGCGCGAGCTCCAGCGGATGGTCGGGGTCCCGGTCTCGCCGGACGACTTCGACCTGACCCGGATCCCGGACCACCTGAAGATCACGTTCCGGATCGTCGACGAGCGGCGCCGCAACCTCGCCGAGGACAAGGACCTGGAGGCCCTGAAGCTCAAGCTGAAGCCGAAGGCCCGGCAGGCGATCTCGAAGGCGGCCGCGGCGACGGCCGAGCGCTCCGGCGGCGAGTCCCTCGAGCGCACGGGCCTGACCGACTGGACGCTGGGCACGCTGTCGAAGGTCTTCGAGACCCGCCGCGCCGGCCAGCCGGTCAAGGCGTACCCGGCGCTCGTCGACGACGGCGACACCGTCTCCGTACGGCTCTTCGACACGGAGGCCGAGCAGGCGCAGGCCATGTGGAAGGGCACGCGCCGGCTCATCCTGCGCAACATCCCGGTGAACCCGGGCAAGTTCGCCTCCGACAAGCTGAGCAACGCGGCGAAGCTCTCCCTCTCGGCGAACCCGCACGGCTCGATCCAGGCGCTGTTCGAGGACTGCGCGATGGCGGCCGCGGACCGGCTCATCAGGGAGTTCGGCGGGCCCGTCTGGGACGAGGAGTCGTACCGCAAGCTCTACGAGAAGGTGCGGGCCGAGATCGTCGACGCGACGGTGCGCACGGTCGACCAGGTGCAGCAGGTGCTGGCCGCCTGGCAGGCCTGTGAGCGGCGCCTGAAGTCGACGAACAGCCCGGTGCTGCTCGCCAACCTCCAGGACGTGCGGACCCAGTTGGACCGGCTGGTGAAGCCCGGCTTCGTGACGGCCACGGGGACGCGCCGGCTGCCGGACCTCATGCGGTACCTGGTCGCGGCCGACCGGCGGCTCCAGCAGATGCCGACCAACGTCCAGCGGGACACCACCCGTATGGAGAAGGTCCACGAGATGCAGGACGAGTACGCCTGGCTGCTCGAGCAGATGCCGCAGGGGCGGCCCGTGCCGCAGGAGGTCCTGGACATCCGCTGGATGATCGAGGAGCTCCGGGTCAGCTATTTCGCCCACGCCCTGGGCACCGCGCACCCCGTCTCGGACAAGCGGATCGTGAAGGCGATCGACGCCGCCGTTCCGTGACGAGGCAGCCACGCGGGGTGAGTTCGACGCGTGGGCCTGCACTGCTGTACTGTCCTACTCGCAGCGCAACGCAGAAGAAAAAGCGCCGCGAAACCTGGTCCTGTGGAGCAGTTTGGAGTGCTCGCCACCCTGTCAAGGTGGAGGCCGCGGGTTCAAATCCCGTCAGGACCGCAGCAAAGAAGGCCCGCACCGCAAGGTGCGGGCCTTCTGCGTGTGCTGGACGTGGCGGCCACACGGAGCACCCGCCCGCACACCCCGCGCCTCGCGCCGCACCTCTGGAGGCCGCGCCCGCGGCGGAGCCGCAGACGACACAGCAAATCCCGTCAGGACCGCAGCAAAGAAGGCCCGCACCGCAAGGTGCGGGCCTTCTGCGTACGCCGAGTTCATGGCCCGCACCTGGTGGTGCGGGCCTTCTTGTTGTGTTCGGGTGCGGGTCCCGGTCGTCCCGGGGTGTCTTGACGGACGCTCAGGGGCTGGGTACTCCAGAACCACGACCCGGCGCGAGGGGAGGGGGCGGCATGGCGGCACCCGTACGGCACGAGACCCGGGCCCTGTTGCGCGCACACCTCGCCGCGGCCTCGGGCTACCGGCACGTCACCCGGCACTGCCCCATCTGCCATCGCCTCCTGCGGCTCGCCATGGAGCCGGGCGGGGAACTCGCCCCCGAGGACCTCACGCAGGCCCTGACGGGCCGCGAGAGCGCCTCCGAGGAGGGCGAGGACGAAAGTCCCCCGAAGGGGTGACGAAAGCCGACCCACAAGCCGCCCGTCAGATGACAGCCTGGGGAGAGTCGGAAGCCGCCTCACCCTCGCCGGCCCCCTCTAGCGCACGGGCATCCGGGGCAACAAGATTCAGGGCGTGTGACGGGTGTCACCGAACTTGTTTTGGAAACACCGTTTCTTACCCCCGCCCTACAACTCCTCAATTTAATATGTGCAATTGCACCACCCCCACGGGCGCCTGCCAGCTCTTCGTCAGCCCTCCGTCAGGCTCTGGCCAGAGGCCTCGCCGAGACTCCCCCAAGACCCACCAAGACCGCACCGGAACCCCCGCCGGAGCCCCACGACTCCCCCGCCGGCACCCACGCAGCGCACAAAAAAATCGCGCTGGACCCGGCGGAGTCCAGCGCGATCGACGACGCACCGTGTGAAGCAGTGGAGATGACGCTTCGTGGCGCTTCATAAGAAGGGGGCCTGTTGGGGCAGGTCCCGCGTCGTGTGGAGCTATGGGGTGGGCGCAGTACGGGTTGGGGGACCCGAAACGCCCGATATGTACCGCGTTCTGCGGGGTCCTCAGGCCTCGCTGCGCTGCTGCGGAATACCCGCAAGCAGGGCGCGGACCTCGGCCTCGCGGTAACGGCGGTGCCCGCCGAGCGTGCGGATCGACGTGAGCTTGCCAGCCTTCGCCCAGCGCGTGACCGTCTTCGGGTCGACGCGGAACATCGTGGCGACCTCAGCGGGGGTCAGCAGCGGCTCGGCATCAGGGGTGCGAGCGGTCATGAGCGGCCTCCTCGGGAGAACCGAACCTTCTCGGTTCTTTCCTTTAAATTCTGCACCTTGACCCGCGTTGCCCGATATGGCGGACACGGGTCGAGTCGGTTATAGGACGAACGGCTTGTCCTCGGCACTACAACTACACCATCCGTCCAGCCGCGTCGGCCAAACCGATGGAATTGCCCTCCCAGGTGTTCATCAGCGACGGAAGCCGATGGACCATGCCATAGCGGACAGTCACGCCCCTGTGACGATCAGTCACAGGGGCGTCAGGAGTCACCAGACCCCCCAAAGACAGTGCAATGCTGAGTGATCCACCCGAAGTGGTGCCTAGCCGGGCGGACAGAGTCCTCCCCGGACTCCTTGTCCTATTTTGGCACGAGGAGGGGTGATGGGCGCAAGGGCGAAGTTAGTGCAGTCCGTCACGCTTGCATCACGCTTGACTTAAACGCCCGGATCAGGACGTAGGTCCCGAAGGCCCGCATGCGTCCGGTCAGTTGGCGTTCTGCCGTTCCTTCACCGCACGCCAGCGTGCCACGAGCCGCGCGTACGCCTCGCTCGCGCCCGCCCCGTCGCCGGCCCGCAGCGCCGCGATCCCCTCCGCGACGTCCGCCGCCGAGTGGTCCTCGTCCAACTGCTCGGCGGGCAGGGTGTGCACGAGCCCGCCGTAGTCGAGCTCCACGTACGAGCGCGGGTGGAACTCCTCCAGCCAGCGCCCCACGTCCATCAGGCCGTCGATGAGCGGCCCCTCGTCGATCGCGTCCTTGAGCGCCTTCAACGCCCGCGCCACCCGCCGCCGCGCCTGCACCATCGGCGTCCGGTACCGCAGGGACGCCTCGCCCCCTGCGCTCTTCGGCGCGTAGGCCCGCTCCTCATCAGCGACGAGCACGAACCAGTTCAGCGGCACGTGCCAGGTCGAGGTGCGGATCCAGGGGCGCGCGTCCGGGTTCCGCTCGAGCCAGCGCTCGTAGTCGTCGGCGGTCTGCCGGCGCACCACCGGCGGGAGCGCCGCGTCCAGGACCGGCAGCGGCAGGAAGCCCGGCAGCTCGCCGAGCGCCTGCCAGCCGCGCAGCCGGGTGCGCCAGGGACAGACGCACACCACCCCGTCCGCCTCGAGCACGAACGCGTCGTCGCTCTCGTGGACCGGCACCGGCACCGGCGGCGTCGGCAGCAGATCGGCGAGCGAACCGCGCAGTTCGTCCTGGTAGGAGGGGAGGTGCTCGCGCCGGGCGTAGCGCTCCCAGTGGCCGCGCTCGGGCTGCGGGAACGCGGCCAGCGGCTCGTAGACCCGCAGATAGGCGGCGTACGGGACGGTCGGCGAGGACACCTTCTTCGGCACGGCTGCTCCCTCCCCCGACCACGACCCGGAAAACACTGCAAATCGTGCCACGGCAGGCCCCGGCGCACGCGCCCCCGCGTACGGAGTGCCCTGACGCGAGAGAGTGATCCTGGGCACTGCGCGGGTGGCGGCCCGCGCCGCGTTCTAGTCTTCTGCCCACGGAGACCCGCCACCCGTACGGGGCTCCGCTCAACCGCCGCAACTTACTTGGGAGTCACCACAGTGACCGATGTGACCGGCGCCGCTGCCGACGTGCTGCAGACCCTGTTCCACTCGGACCAGGGCGGGCACGAGCAGGTCGTGCTCTGCCAGGACCGGGCGAGCGGCCTCAAGGCCGTGATCGCCCTGCACAGCACCGCCCTGGGCCCCGCCCTCGGCGGCACCCGCTTCTACCCCTACGCGACCGAGGCGGAGGCCGTCGCCGACGCGCTGAACCTCGCGCGCGGCATGTCGTACAAGAACGCCCTGGCCGGGCTGGACCACGGTGGCGGCAAGGCCGTCATCATCGGCGACCCGGACCGCATCAAGACCGAGGAACTGCTGCTCGCCTACGGGCGCTTCGTGGCCTCGCTCGGCGGGCGCTACGTGACGGCCTGCGACGTGGGCACGTACGTGGCCGACATGGACGTGGTGGCGCGCGAGTGCCGCTGGACCACCGGCCGCTCGCCCGAGAACGGCGGCGCGGGCGACTCCTCCGTGCTCACCGCCTTCGGCGTCTTCCAGGGCATGCGGGCCAGTGCCCAGCACCTGTGGGGCGACCCGACGCTGCGCGGCCGCACGGTCGGCGTCGCGGGTGTCGGCAAGGTCGGGCACCACCTGGTCGAGCACCTGCTGGCCGACGGCGCCGAGGTCGTGATCACGGACGTGCGCGAGGAGTCGCTGCGCCGCGTCACCGACCTGCACCCCGAGGTCCGCATCGCCGCCGACACGGACGAGCTGATCCGCGTCGAGGGCCTGGACATCTACGCCCCGTGCGCGCTGGGCGGCGCCCTGAACGACGACTCGGTGCCGGTGCTCACCGCCAAGGTCGTCTGCGGCGCGGCCAACAACCAGCTCGCCCACCCCGGCGTGGAGAAGGACCTCGCGGACCGCGGGATCCTCTACGCCCCGGACTACGTGGTGAACGCGGGCGGGGTCATCCAGGTCGCCGACGAGCTGCACGGCTTCGACTTCGACCGGTGCAAGGCGAAGGCGTCGAAGATCTTCGACACCACTCTCTCGATCTTCGCTCGCGCAAAGGCTGACGGGATCCCGCCGGCCGCCGCGGCCGACCGGATCGCCGAGCAGCGCATGGCGGAGGCGCGCGGCCGCGCGTGATCGCGGGCGCTGAGTAACGAGCGTCACTCTTCTCGGCGGGTCGCCCGCCGAGAAGAGGTTAAAATCGCAGCTGACCAGCGAGGACGGGGCTCTTCGCTGGTCCTGCGCACACGCGCGTCCTGCGGGCGACGTACCGTATGGGCGTGGGCTCAGGTACCGTGGAAGCCCTACGGACCGGTCTCTCTGCGGAGAGCCCGTTCCTGAACATGAACGCGTGTCAAGACTCTGGGGCCGTCGAGCCCCGTCACCGAGGGGGTCGAGCCATGGGGCGCGGCCGGGCAAAGGCCAAGCAGACGAAGGTCGCCCGCCAGCTGAAGTACAGCAGCGGCGGGACTGACCTGTCGCGTCTGGCCAACGAGCTGGGCGCATCGACGTCTGATCCGGTCTCGAATCAGCCGCCTAACGGCGAGCCGTTCGAGGACGACGAGGACGACGAGGACCCGTACGCCCGCTATGCGGATATGTACGACGACGATGAGGACGAGGACGAGGAGTCCGGTCCATCGTCTCAGCGCCGCGGCGCTTGACCTCGTAGTACATAGCACGTTCAGCAGTTCATTCGTTCTCCGAACACTGCTGCACTCACCCGGTCCGGGGTGGTCACCACGCCGGACCGGGTTTTGTGCTGCCCCGGGACCCTGAGGGCCCGGGGCGGCACCCCGTGTGTCCTACTGGGCGTAGTCGCCCGTGAGCTCGGCGCCCGTGGTGTGATCGCCGCGGTCGGTGATCTCGCCGGCCACCCAGGAGTCCACGCCGCGGTCGGCGAGGGTCGTGAGGGCGACGTCCACGGACTCCTGCGGGACGATCGCCATCATGCCGACGCCCATGTTCAGCGTCTTCTCCAGCTCCAGGCGCTCGACGGAGCCGGCCTTGCCGACCAGGTCGAAGATCGCGCCCGGGGTCCAGGTGGAGCGGTCGACCGTGGCGTGCAGGCCTTCCGGGATCACCCGGGCCAGGTTGGCCGCGAGGCCGCCGCCCGTGATGTGGCTGTAGGCGTGGACCTGGGTCGTGCGGGTGAGCGCCAGACAGTCCAGGGAGTAGATCTTGGTGGGCTCCAGGAGCTCCTCGCCGAGCGTGCGGCCGAGCTCGTCGACCTGCTGCTCCAGCGCCATGCCCGCGCGGTCCAGGAGGACGTGGCGGACCAGCGAGTACCCGTTCGAGTGAAGACCGGAGGACGCCATGGCGATCACCGCGTCACCCTTGCGGATGCGATCGGGGCCCAGCAGGTTGTCGTACTCGACGACACCCGTGCCGGCGCCCGCGACGTCGAAGTCGTCCGCGCCGAGGAGGCCCGGGTGCTCCGCCGTCTCGCCGCCGACCAGGGCGCAGCCGGCGAGGACACAGCCCTCGGCGATGCCCTTCACGATGGCGGCGACGCGCTCGGGGTGGACCTTGCCGACGCAGATGTAGTCGGTCATGAAGAGCGGCTCGGCGCCGCACACCACGATGTCGTCCATGACCATCGCGACCAGGTCGTGGCCGATCGTGTCGTAGACGCCGAGGCGGCGGGCCACGTCCACCTTCGTGCCGACGCCGTCGGTCGCGGAGGCGAGCAGCGGACGCTCGTACTTCTTGAGGGCGGAGGCATCGAAGAGGCCGGCGAAACCGCCGAGGCCGCCGAGGACCTCGGGGCGCTGCGTCTTCTTCACCCACTCCTTCATCAGCTCGACGGCGCGATCGCCCGCCTCGATGTCGACGCCCGAGGACGCGTAGCTGGCACCAGTGGTCTCAGACATTGCCTGGGATCTTTCGGGTTGGTGGATACGAGAACTTGGACGCCTACGGGCGACGGATCGCGTCGGCCGCGGCGGTGGCGGCAGGACCTGCGGCCAGTTCCGTCTCCAGGAGCTGCTTGCCGAGGAGCTCGGGGTCCGGCAGATCCATCGGGTACTCGCCGTCGAAGCAGGCGCGGCAGAGGTTCGGCTTGGCGATGGTGGTCGCCTCGATCATGCCGTCGATGGAGATGTAGGAGAGCGAGTCGGCGCCCAGGGAGGTGCCGATCTCCTCGACCGACATGCCGTTGGCGATGAGCTCGGCGCGGGTCGCGAAGTCGATGCCGAAGAAGCAGGGCCACTTCACGGGCGGGGACGAGATCCGGATGTGGATCTCGGCGGCGCCGGCCTCGCGGAGCATCCGGACCAGGGCGCGCTGGGTGTTGCCGCGCACGATCGAGTCGTCGACGACGACCAGTCGCTTGCCCTTGATGACTTCCTTGAGCGGGTTCAGCTTGAGCCGGATGCCGAGCTGGCGGATCGTCTGCGAGGGCTGGATGAACGTACGCCCGACGTAGGCGTTCTTCACCAGGCCGTTGCCGAACGGGATTCCGCTGGCCTCCGCGTAGCCGACGGCGGCGGGGGTGCCCGACTCCGGCGTCGCTATGACGAGGTCGGCCTCGACCGGCGCCTCCTTGGCGAGGCGGCGGCCCATCTCCACGCGGGAGAGGTACACGTTCCGGCCCGCGATGTCCGTGTCGGGACGGGCCAGGTACACGTACTCGAAGACGCAGCCCTTGGGCTTCGCTTCTGCGAAGCGGGAGGTGCGCAGGCCGTTCTCGTCGATGGCGACGAACTCGCCCGGCTCGATCTCGCGGACGAAGCTGGCGCCGCAGATGTCGAGGGCGGCGGACTCGGACGCGACCACCCAGCCGCGCTCGAGACGGCCGAGGACCAGCGGGCGGATGCCCTGGGGGTCACGGCCGGCGTAGAGGGTGTGTTCGTCCATGAAGACGAGGGAGAAAGCGCCCTGGACCTGGGGCAGCACCTTGTGCGCGGCCTCTTCGATGGTCAGGGGCTTGCCGTCGTCGTCGACCTGGCCCGCGAGCAGCGCGGTCACCAGGTCGGTGTCGTTGGTGGCCGCCACCTGGGTGGCGCGGCCGTTCTCCTTGGGGAGGGCGGCGACCATCTCGGCGAGCTGCGCCGTGTTGACCAGGTTGCCGTTGTGACCGAGCGCGATCGAACCGTGCGCGGTGGCGCGGAACGTCGGCTGGGCGTTCTCCCACACGGAGGCTCCGGTGGTCGAGTAGCGGGCGTGACCGACCGCGATATGACCTTGGAGTGAACCTAGGGAAGTCTCGTCGAAGACCTGGGACACGAGGCCCATGTCCTTGAAGACGAGGATCTGGGAGCCGTTACTGACCGCGATTCCCGCGGATTCCTGACCCCGATGCTGGAGGGCGTAGAGCCCGAAGTACGTGAGCTTTGCGACCTCTTCGCCCGGAGCCCAGACACCGAAGACGCCACAAGCGTCCTGGGGGCCTTTCTCGCCGGGGAGCAGATCGTGATTGAGTCGACCGTCACCACGTGGCACGCCACCGAGTGTAGACGGGATCGACCACTGGTCCGAATTGGGGACAAGCGCTACCCGCGTTGACGAACGGGGACCGCCCCGGGTGACAGGGTGGGCGCACCGGTCGCGACCGCCTCTCCATGTCGCCTCTGACCTGCGCAAACGCCCTGAGCCTCGCCCGCTGGGCGCGGCCGGCGCCGGTGTGACGGAACTCGCGTTGCCGTCGCCCCGCGGCCGTTGTCCACAGGGCGGAACGTCGTTGACAGGTGTACGTCATGATCGGCATCGTCCTGGGTCATGCAGCCACTCCGTGACCGTGCGGTCACCCTTGTGGAGCGCCGCCACGTCGACCTGGTCCGTGTCGCGAGCGCCATCTGTCGCCGCGCCTTCTGAGCGCGTTCTCCACCGTTCACATCCTTCGTTCCCGGGTCCCAGCGAGCCGCTCCTTTGCGCCGGAGGAGCGGGCCTGACCCGTTCTCCCCCTTTCGCTCTCCTTCTGGAGCCTTCATGTCCTCGCATGCCTCGAAGCTGTCCCGGCGCGCGTTCGGCGGGGTGGTCGGTGCCTCGGCGACCGTCGCCGCGCTCGGCACCGCCGCCACGCCCGCCGCCGCCACCCCGGCCGTGGCCGACGCCCCGCAGGAGCGGCCGTTCCGCGCCGCCGCCGGGCGGCGCTCCCGCCGGCCCAACATCCTGTTCATCCTCGGCGACGACCTCGGCTGGGCCGATCTGTCCTCGTACGGGGCGCCGCACATCAGGACCCCGCACCTGGACCGGCTGGCCCGGCAGGGCGTGCGGTTCACCGACGCGTACAGCGGGTCCGCGACCTGCTCGCCGACCCGGTTCAGCCTCTACACGGGCCTCTATCCGGGGCGTACGAAGGGCGGGCTGGCCGAGCCGATCGCCGACCGGTCCGCCGGGCTCGACCCGAACCACCCGACGCTCGCCTCGCTGCTGCGCGGCGCGGGCTACTCGACCGCGCTCATCGGCAAGTGGCACTGCGGCTACCTGCCCGACTACTCGCCCACCCGCTCGGGCTGGGACGAGTTCTTCGGGAACTTCGGCGGGGCCCTGGAGTACTACTCCAAGCTGGGGCTCGGCGGGGAGTACGACCTGTACGAGGGGGACGCCGAGTACAAGGACCTGCGGTACTACACGCGGATCCTCACCGAGCGGGCGAGCGAGTACGTGCGCCGGGACCACGGGGACACGCCGTGGCTGCTCAACCTGAACTTCACGACCCCGCACTGGCCCTGGATCGCCGACGGGGACGAGGAGGTGAGCGCCGAGGTCGTGCGGCGGATCAAGGCCGGTGACCGGCGGGCCCTGTTCCACGACGACGGTGGTTCGGTGGAGAAGTACACCGAGATGGTCGAGGACCTGGACCGGTCGGTCGGGCAGGTGCTCGCCGCGCTGAGGGAGTCCGGCCAGGAGCGGGACACGCTGGTCTTCTTCGCGTCCGACAACGGCGGCGAGCGCTTCTCCTACAACTGGCCGCTGTCCGGCAACAAGTCCTCGCTGCAGGAGGGCGGCATCCGGGTCCCGACGATCGTGCGGTGGCCGGCCCGGTTCGACGCGGGCCAGGTCAGCCACGAGCCGGTGTTCACCCCTGACTGGACGGCGACGCTCCTGGAGATCGGCGGCGCCCGGCCCGACCCGGCGTACCCGCTCGACGGCACGAGCCTGGCCGGGTATCTGCTGCGCGGCGAGGAGCTCGCCGAGCGCGATCTGTTCTGGCGGGTGCGCGGGGAGCGGGCCGTGCGGCGCGGGGACTGGAAGTACTACCGCGGCAAGGACGGCAAGGACCGCCTCTTCGACCTGTCGGCGGACCGCCGCGAACAGGCCGACCGGGCGGCGGACGAGCCGGAGCGGCTGGCCGGGCTGAAGGCGGTCTGGGAGCGCGTCGACAAGGGGCTGCTGCCCTATCCGGCCTGAGTCCTCCGGGCGGCTACCGGCTACCGGCTACGGGGTCTTGGCGGTCAGGGTGACGCCCTTGCCGTCCTTCGTGGTCAGGGTGAGCCGGTCGCCCTTGATCACGTAGTGGACCTCGCCGTCGAGGGCCGAGGTCATCGCCTTCTCCAGGTCCGCGGCGGGGCCGAAGCAGCCCATCCGCGTCGTGATCAGGCGGCCGAAGCTGATGCGGTCGCCCTCGACCGTGGCCTTGGTGCTGCCGGTGTTGCAGCCGAGGCGGGCGTCGACGCGGCCGTCCTTGTGCAGGACGACGCGGGCGCGGTCCCGGGCGGCCTTCGGCAGCGCGGTGTCGGTGCCGGCCGAGCGCAGGCCCGTGACCTGCCACTCCGTGCCGACCAGCGGGGTGTCGGTCGTCACGGTCCCGGGGCCGGGGCGGCCGGCGCCGGGGGCCTTCTCGGTGCCGCAGGCGGTGAGCGCGGCGAGGGCGGTCACCGCGAGCGTGGTGCTGAGCGTCGTGGTGAGCAGGGCGCGGGGGGTGGTTCGTATCGGCATGGCGATGGGACGGGGGAACCCCCCGGTCCGGTTCCACCCCGTCCTGTAGGCCACCCTGCCTGTAGGCCACCCGGCCCCGCAGGCCACCCCGCCCCGCGGGCCAGCGCCCCACAGACCTCAGGCCATGATCGGAAGCAGGGCCTCCAGGTCGGCCCGCTCGCCGCTCGCGCTGACCTTCGCGTCGTCGAGGGCGGTCCGCCAGCTCGTACGGCCCGTCGCGAGGCGGAGCCAGGTGAGCGGGTCGGTCTCCACGACGTTCGGCGGGGTGCCGCGGGTGTGCCGGGGGCCCTCGACGCACTGGACGACGGCGAACGGCGGGACCCGGACCTCGGTGGACGCGCCCGGCGCCTTCACGGCGAGCGCGTCGGCGAGGAACCGGGTCGCGGCGGCGAGCAGCTGACGCTCGATCGGCAGGCCGAGTTCGGGCAGCGCGTCGTTCAGGTCGTCGGTGTGGACGGCGAGTTCGACCGCGCGGGTGACGAGGGCGGTGGTCAGGGTCATGGTCCCGACCCGGTGGACGAGCGGCCGCTCGCCGTCGACCCCGGCCGGCAGGTACGTGTCGAGCCCCTCGGCGACCTGCGCGTACAGCTCGTCCAGCGGGGCCGCGGACAGTTCGTGGACGCGGGTGTCGATGGCGGGGGCGGCGGGCGCGGTCAGCGACGGATAGTCCATCAGCGTCAGTTCGGCCCGGGCCGGGGCGGGTTCGGCGAGGGTGCGCGGGAGCATCCCGACGGCCATGGTGAGGTGCGCGGCGAGTTCCCGCACGGTCCAGTCGCCGAGCCGGGTGGGCGCCGCGAGCTGCTCCGGGGTGAGGGCCTCGACGGCCGTGCGCAGGGCGGCGAACTGGGCCAGTACGGCGGTCCGCAACTTCTCGGCGTCGTAGGAGCGCTGACGTTTTCTGGAGGTCCTGGGCTCGGGCATGACGGTGACCCTACGCCCGCCGCGCGAATCCGCTCAGGCCCTTTTCGACCAGGGCGAACGCCCGCTCCGCGCGCTCCCCCGCGTCCGCCGCGACCGCCGCCGGCGACTCGCCCGCCAGGATCCTGCGGTGGTGCTCGCTCATGAGGGCGCCGACCACGCCGGACAGCTGGGCCGCGGCGACGGCGGAGAGCAGTGCGTCACCGGTCTCCTCGGTGAGCACGATCGCGGCGGCCCGCTCGCCCCGCACCGACCAGAGCATGGCGCGGCGGGCCAGGACCGGGGTGCGCTGGACGAGCTGGATCAGCGCCAGCTCGTTGCCCTGTTCGCTGAGGCCAATCGACGGGTCCCGGTCGGCGATCTTGCGGAGGACCATCGCCCGGGTCGCGTCGACGGCCGAACTGCCGGACGGGCGCGCCCTGATGGCCTCGGCCAGGTCCTCGACGTGCTCCTCCATGGGGCCCATGAGGAGGTCTTCCTTGGTCTTGAAGTAGTTGAAGACCGTCATCTTCGAGACCTCGGCGGCCTCGGCGATCTGCGCGACGGACACCTGCTCGTAGCCGTGCTCCAGGAACAGGTCGACCGCGGTGCGCCACACCTTGATCGCCGTCTGCTTCTTCTTGCGCTCGCGCAGTCCGGGTCCGCCGTCTTCAGCCATGCCGGAACCGTACCAAGCCGTGGTCGAAGTTTGATCCGGGCAAAATTTTAGGGCACACCGAATTTTGATCCGAGCAAAAAGATTGACCCGATACATTTTCTCGGGCACGGTGATGCCATGACTGAGACGCCCGCACCGAAGACGCCCGGGGCGATGACCCCGGCGGCCCGCGCGATCGGCATGTTCGTCTGCCTCTTCACGATCGTCCTGGCCGTCCTCGACCTGCAGATCGTGTCCGCGGCCACCGTGCCGATCGTCCGCGACCTCGACCCCGCCCACGGCATCGACCGCTTCCCGTGGCTGGTCAGCGCGTTCGCCCTCGCGGCCGCCGCGATGCTGCCGCTGTACGGCAAGCTCTGCGACACCCTCGGCGCCAAGCGTGTCTTCCTCGGCGCCGTCGCCACGTTCCTGCTGGGCTCGGCGCTGTGCGGGCTCGCCCAGTCGATGACCCAGCTGATCGCCGCCCGCGCCGTCCAGGGCCTCGGCGGCGGCGGCCTGATGAGCGTGACCATGGTCGTGATGGCGCACCTCAAGGACCCCGAGGAGGAAGGGGCCGGCAAGGGCGGCGGGATCGGTGGCATCGTCGCCGGCGGCGGCATGGCCCTCGGCCCCTGGCTCGGCGGCTTCCTCACCGACCACGCGAGCTGGCGCTGGATCTTCTACGTGAACCTGCCGCTCGGCATCGCCGTCCTGATCGCCGGCGCGCTCGCCCTCAAGCTGCCCGACCACCCCGTGCGCCGCCCGCTCGACTGGGCCGGAGCCGCCCTCGCCGCCGGCTTCTCCACCGCGCTGCTGCTCGCCATGGAGTGGGGCGGCCGGGAGTACGCCTGGAGCTCCCCGCAGATCATCGGCCTGCTGTGCGCCGCCGTGCTGGGCCTCGCCCTGTTCGTCCGGCGCCAGGCCACCGCCGCCGACCCGCTGCTCCCCCTGTCCCTGTTCCGGATCCCCGAACTGCGCTGGGGCTTCGTCGTCCAGGGCATCACCGGCGCCGCGATGATGTGCTCGATCTACTACGTGCTGGTCTATCTCCAGGTGGCCCGCGGCCTGTCCAGCTCCGACGCCGGGCTCTACCTGCTGCCGATGGCCGTCGGCATGACCGGCGCCGGTCTCGTCACGGGCCGCCTCGACCTGCCCGCCCGGGCCGCCACGCTCTCCGGCACCCTCACCATGGCCGCCGTCTTCGCGCTCCTCGCCACGACCCTGTCCCCCGACACGTCCCTGTGGCTGATCCGCGCCGAACTGTTCCTCGCCGGGATCGCGTTCGGCCAGCTCATCGGGCAGCTCGTCTTCCTCGTGCAGGACGCCGCGCCCCGCCCGCTGCTCGGCGTCGCCACGACCGGCATCCGCTTCTTCCAGACGCTCGGCAACGCGCTGGGCGCCGCCCTCTTCGGCACGATCCTCTTCCGGCTCCTCGACACCGACCTCAACACGATCCCGTCCCTGCACGGCGCCCCGCACGCGGCGGCCGTCCAGGACTTCGTCCACGCCACCGGCATCGTCTTCTGGTGCGGCGCCGCCCTGATGCTGCTCGGCACGGTGCTCGCCACGCGCCTGCCGCGGCGGGGCGGGGCGGGGGCCCGGGTCGCCGTCGGCGCCGGGGCGGCCCGGCCGTAGAACGCGCGAAGTCCCCGTCCGCCGGAGCGGACGGGGACTTCGTGACGTACCGGAAGCCTGGCTTACGCCATCATCTCCGGGATCGTGTTCTCGTGCGCCTCGCGCAGCTCCGTCAGGGAGAGCGCGAACTCGCCCTGGACGTCGACCGCGTCGCCGTCCACGACACCGATACGGGTGACGGGCAGACCCCGCGCACCGCACATGTCGTTGAAGCGGAGCTCCTCGCTGCGCGGCACCGCCACGACCGCGCGGCCCGCCGACTCGGAGAACAGGAAGGTGAACGCGTCCAGGCCGTCCGGGACGACCAGCCGCGCACCCTTGCCGCCGAGCAGCGCCGACTCGACCACGGCCTGGATCAGACCGCCGTCGGACAGGTCGTGCGCGGCGTCGATCATGCCGTCGCGGGAAGCGGAGATCAGGATCTCGCCGAGCAGCCGCTCGCGCTCCAGGTCCACCTTCGGCGGCATGCCGCCCAGGTGGTCGTGGACGACCTGCGACCAGGCCGAACCGCCGAACTCCTCGTGGGTGTCACCGAGCAGGTAGAGGAGCTGGCCCTCTTCCCGGAAGGCGACCGGGGTGCGCCGGGCGACATCGTCGATGACACCGAGGACCGCCACGACCGGGGTCGGGTGGATCGCGGCCTCGCCCGTCTGGTTGTACAGCGACACGTTGCCGCCGGTCACCGGGGTGCCCAGCTGGAGGCAGCCGTCGGCCAGACCGCGGACGGCCTCGGCGAACTGCCACATGACGGCCGGGTCCTCGGGCGAGCCGAAGTTCAGGCAGTCGGAGACGGCGAGCGGCTTGGCACCGGTCGTCGCCACGTTGCGGTACGCCTCCGCGAGGGCGAGCTGCGCACCGGTGTACGGGTCGAGCTTCGCGAAGCGGCCGTTGCCGTCCGTCGCGATGGCGACACCGAGGCCGGTCTCCTCGTCGATGCGGATCATGCCCGAGTCCTCGGGCTGCGCCAGCACCGTGTTGCCCTGCACGAAGTGGTCGTACTGCGAGGTGACCCACTTCTTCGACGCCTGGTTCGGCGAGGCGACGACCGCGAGGACCTGCTGCTTCAGCTCGTCCGCGGAGGACGGGCGGGCCAGCTTGTTCGCGTCGTCGGCCTGGAGCGCGTCCTGCCACTCGGGGCGGGCGTAGGGACGCTCGTACGTCGGGCCCTCGTGGGCGACCGTGCGCGGGTCGACGTCGACGATCTTCTCGCCGTGCCAGAAGATCTCCAGACGGTCGCCGTCGGTGACCTCACCGATGACGGTCGCGATGACGTCCCACTTGTCGCAGATCTCGAGGAAGCGCTCGACCTTCTCGGGCTCCACGACCGCGCACATGCGCTCCTGCGACTCGCTCATGAGGATCTCCTCAGGAGAGAGCGTGGAGTCGCGCAGCGGCACGTCGTCCAGCTCGACGCGCATGCCGCCCGAGCCGTTGGACGCCAGCTCGCTGGTGGCGCAGGAGATGCCGGCGGCGCCCAGGTCCTGGATGCCGACGACGAGCTTCTCCTTGAAGGCCTCCAGGGTGCACTCGATGAGGAGCTTCTCCTGGAAGGGGTCACCGACCTGCACGGCGGGGCGCTTCGACGGCTTGGCGTCGTCGAAGGTCTCGGAGGCCAGGATCGAGGCGCCGCCGATGCCGTCGCCGCCCGTGCGGGCGCCGTACATGATGACCTTGTTGCCCGCGCCGGACGCCTTCGCGAGGTGGATGTCCTCGTGCCGCATGACGCCGATGGCACCGGCGTTGACCAGCGGGTTGCCCTGGTAGCAGGCGTCGAAGACGATCTCGCCGCCGATGTTCGGCAGGCCCAGGCAGTTGCCGTAGCCGCCGATGCCGGCGACGACGCCGGGCAGCACGCGCTTGGTGTCGGGGTGGTCCGCGGCGCCCATGCGCAGCGGGTCGACCACGGCCACCGGGCGGGCGCCCATGGCGATGATGTCGCGCACGATGCCGCCCACGCCGGTCGCGGCGCCCTGGTAGGGCTCCACGTAGGAGGGGTGGTTGTGCGACTCCACCTTGAAGGTGACGGCGTAGCCCTGGCCGACGTCGACGACGCCCGCGTTCTCACCGATGCCGACGAGCATGGCGTCGGACTGGGGGGCCTTCTCGCCGAACTGGCGCAGGTGCACCTTCGACGACTTGTAGGAGCAGTGCTCGGACCACATGACCGAGTACATGGCGAGCTCGGCGCCGGTCGGGCGGCGGCCGAGGATCTCCACGACGCGCTCGTACTCGTCCTTCTTCAGACCGAGCTCGGCCCAGGGGAGTTCGACGTCGGGGGTCTTGGCGGCGTTCTCTACGGTGTCGAGGCTCATGACGCGGAAACCAGCTTCTTGAGGATCGAGGTGAAGAAGGGGAGACCGTCGGTGCGGCCGGACCCGATGAGGGGCTCGACGGCGTGCTCCGGGTGCGGCATCAGACCGACGACGTTGCCCGCCTCGTTCGTGACACCGGCGATGTCGCGCAGCGAACCGTTCGGGTTGAAGTCTTCGTACCGGAAGACGACCCGGCCCTCCGCCTCCAGCTTGTCGAGCGTGTACGAGTCGGCGACGTACCGCCCGTCCATGTTCTTCAGCGGGATGTGGATCTCCTGGCCGGCCTCGTAGTCGGCGGTCCAGGCGGTGTCCGCGTTCTCCACCCGCAGCTTCTGGTCGCGGCAGATGAAGTGCAGGTGGTCGTTGCCGAGCATCGCGCCGGGGAGCAGGTGGGCCTCGGTGAGGACCTGGAACCCGTTGCAGATGCCCAGGACCGGAAGGCCCGCCTTCGCCTGGTCGATCAGCGTCTCCATGACGGGCGAGAAGCGCGAGATGGCGCCCGCCCGCAGGTAGTCACCGTAGGAGAAGCCGCCGGGCAGGACGACCGCGTCGACCTGCTTCAGATCCTTGTCCTTGTGCCACAGGGCCACCGGCTCGGCACCGGCCAGACGGATCGCGCGCTGGGTGTCCCGGTCGTCGAGCGAACCGGGAAAGGTGACGACGCCAATACGAGCGGTCACTTTTCGGCCCCCACCGCGAGCTCTTCCACCTTCACGGTGAAGTTCTCGATCACGGTGTTGGCGAGGAAGGTTTCCGCGAGCTCGTGGATACGGGCGAGGGCGGCGTCATCCACCGGCCCGTCCACTTCGAGCTCGAAACGCTTTCCCTGGCGGACGTCGGAGATGCCGTCGAAACCGAGGCGCGGCAGCGCACGCTGCACCGCCTGGCCCTGGGGGTCGAGGATCTCCGGCTTGAGCATGACGTCGACTACGACGCGTGCCACTGGCACTCCCGGTGTGTGGTGCTGAGCAGGTTCGTTCAGCGTACCCGCCCAAATCTTCTACTCGCGTAGACGGTAGGAAGCTACGAGATCCGCGTCACGTCACGGCAACGCCCCGAGATCCGGACGGAAAATTACGGGAAAACCCGAGCGAGGCACCCGGAAAACGGGGACGGTAGACACGCGGAGGTTTTCTATTGGCCTTCCCAGCACAATGCCAGGCAGGGTAAAAAGGAATTACCAAGGGCGCATCAAGGGCACATCAACGGCAGGACAGTCGACATCACCGCACGTCAAAGCGGGATGCCGGACGAAGGGACCGATATTCGTGGCGCAGCGTGTCGTGGTCACTCTGTTTGACGACATCGACGGCGGAGAAGCGGCGGAAACGGTGGCCTTCGGCCTCGACGGCAAGTCGTACGAGATCGACCTGAATCAAGCCAATGCGAAAAAGCTCCGCAAGGCCCTCGCTCCGTACCTGCAGGCCGGGCGCAAGCAGGCCGGCGGCGCGGGCGCCGGCGCCGGGCGGACCCCCAAGGTCCCGACGGTGTTCACGCACACGGCGGTGACCCCCGCCCCGGCCGCGGTGCGCGCCTGGGCCCGCTCGCACCAGCTCGACGTGCCGCCGCGCGGCCGGATCCCCAAGCGCGTCTACGAGGCGTTCGCCGAGGCCAACTGAGCCGCGCGTCCCTCCGTCAGGAGCCCCTCGCCGGAACCGACTTGCGCTGCACCCCCGCCGGTCAGCTAGAGTCTGGAGCACGCCGAGGGGCAAGGCCGAAAAAGCCGCACCTCACGGAGTACATGCGGGTGTAGTTCAGTAGCAGAACATCCCCCTTCCAGGGGGAAGGCGCAGTGTGCAATTCCTGTCACCCGCTCTGCATCGCGTACCGATCACCACTTGTGGTGCGGTAGGCTGGTGCTCGCACCGACCAGTGAGAGCTGATCGGCCGCATGCGAACGTAGCTCAGTTGGTAGAGCGCAACCTTGCCAAGGTTGAGGTCGCGAGTTCGAACCTCGTCGTTCGCTCCAGTTCCGGAAACCCCGGGTCCGCAAGGATCCGGGGCTTCCGGCGTTCCCGGGGTCTTCCGGGCCTTCGTGGTCTTCGGGTCTTCGGGTCTTCGGGTCGGCGCCTCTGACATTTGTCATGCGGGCCGATGACAGCGCGCACTGCCCCACGGCCCGCGCCGCCGCGAGGCTGGATCCATGACCAGCAACGAGCGCGTGATCGATGTCACTGATCTGCGCCGCGTGTACGGGGACGGCAAGCGGGGGTCCTTCGAGGCGGTGCGCGGAGTCAGCTTCTCCGTGGGCCGCGGCGAGCTCTTCGCGCTCCTCGGCACGAACGGCGCCGGAAAGACCTCCACCGTCGAGCTCCTCGAAGGACTCGCGGCGCCCGCCGCCGGACAGGTCCGGGTGCTCGGCCACGACCCGCACACCGAACGCGCCCGGGTGCGGCCGAGGATCGGCGTCATGCTCCAGGAGGGCGGCTTCCCCGCCGAGCTGACCGTCACCGAGACCGTCCGCATGTGGGCCGGCTGCACCAGCGGAGCCCGGCCGGTCGGCGAGGCCCTGGAGTCCGTCGGGCTCACCCGTCGCGCCAAGGTGCGGGTCAAGCAGCTGTCCGGCGGCGAGAAGCGGCGGCTCGACCTCGCGCTCGCCCTGATCGGCCGGCCCGAGGTGCTCTTCCTCGACGAGCCGACGACCGGGCTCGACGCCGAGGGGCGGAAGGAGACCTGGAACCTGGTGCGCGCGCTGCGGGCCGAGGGCACCACGGTCCTGCTGACCACCCACTACCTCGAGGAGGCCGAGGAGCTGGCCGACCGGCTGGCGATCCTGCACCAGGGGCGGATCGCCGCCCAGGGCACGGTCGACGAGGTGGTCGCCGCCCAGCCCTCGCACGTCTCCTTCGAACTGCCCGACGGGTACTTCGTGGGCGACCTGCCGCCACTCGACCGGCTCGGCGTCACCGGGCACGAGGTCGACGGGCGGCTCGTCCGGCTGCGCACCGGCGAGCTGCAGCGCGCCGCGACCGAGCTCCTCGTGTGGGCTCGGGACGCGGGCGTCGAACTGCGCCGGCTCGACGTGCGGGGCGCCTCGCTCGAGGAGGCGTTCCTGCGCATCGCCCAGGACGCCAAGCAGCAGGACGGCACGGCCGGCACCCGCGAGAAGGAGATGGCGGCATGAGCACCGCGACGATCACGGCCACGACCACCCCGCTCGGACGGCTGCGCGCGCTCGGCCGCGCCGAACTGACCCTGCTCGGCCGCAGCAAGGGCGTCCTGATCACCTCCCTGTTCGTGCCGCTCGCCCTTCCGCTGAGCCTGAGCAGCACCCTGAAGGAGGACCGGCTCAAGGGCACGGGCCTCGACCTCGGCACCGTCGTGGTGTCCTCCGCGATGGGCTTCTCGCTGCTGTTCGCCGTCTACACGGCCCTCGTCAGCGTGTACGCCGCGCGCCGCGAGGAGCTCGTCCTCAAGCGGCTGCGCACCGGCGAGCTGCGCGACGCCGAGATCCTCGCCGGGGCCGCGCTGCCCTCCGCCGCGATCGGACTCCTGCAGTGCCTCGTGCTCGCCGTGGCCTGCGCCGCGCTGCTCGACACCGGGATGCCGGACGCGCCGCTGCTCGCCGTGGTGGGCCTGGCGCTCGGGTTCCCGATGTGCGCGGCGCTCGCCGCACTGACCACGGTGGTGAGCCGCAGCGTGGAGAGCGCGCAGGTCGCCGCGATGCCGCTGATGCTCCTGACGATGTTCGGCTCGGGCTCCTTCGTCCCCCTCGAGTTGCTGCCCGACAAGCTCGCCTCGGTCTGCGAACTCCTGCCGCTGACCCCGGTGCTGACCCTGATCCGGGGCGGCTGGAGCGGCCAACTCGCCGCGTCCGACGTCGCGCCGGCGATCCTGACGGCGGTGGCCTGGACGGTCGTGGCGGTGTTTGCTGTACGACGGTGGTTCCGCTGGGAACCGCGGCGCTGACGGGGGGTTGTGCGGTGGGCCGGGTGCGGTGGCGGGACCGGAGCAAGGTCGAACGGGTCGAGTGGCAGAGCCGGGTCAGTCTGCGCGTCGTCAACTGGGTGTTCTTCCTGGCCTGGTCGGGCCTCGGGCTGGTCGGGAGCATCCAGGGGGACGCCACGGCCACGACGCTCTTCGGCTGTCTGATGGCTGTCAACGTGGCGCAGTGTGTGGTCGCCGACCGGCACGTGCGGCTCGCCATCGACCAGTACCTCGGCCGGGGCCGGGTGCCCCGGGCGTGGACCGTGGCCGGCTTCTGTCTCGCGCTCGCCTCGGTCGGCCTGATCGCGGCGCTGGCCGGGACGCAGAGCGTGAAGCACGGAATGATCGTGATGCCGCTGATCTTCGCGCCGATGCCGTTCGGCGGCGCGTACGCGCTCCAGGTCCCCATCCGCACCTTCGTACGACAGTCCGTCGCGCTGCTGGCGGCGGGCATCCTGGCCACCGCCGTGATCGCCCGGCCGTCGCCCGGCTGGCTCGCGACCCTGACCGCGATGCTGGTCCTCGCCCTGGGCATCGCCCTCCTCTGCTACCGGTGCAGCATCTGGAACCTCTCGGTGATGTGGGAGTCCGAGCATGCCCGCGAGATCGAGGCGCGGCTCGCGGTCGCCGAGGAGCGGCTGCGGTTCGGGCGCGACCTGCACGACGTGATGGGCCGCAACCTGTCCGTCGTCGCCCTCAAGAGCGAGCTCGCGGTGCAGCTGGCCCGGCGCGGCCGCACCGAGGACGCCGTCGCCCAGATGACCGAGGTGCAGCGCATCGCGCGGGAGTCGCAGAAGGAGGTCCGCGAGGTCGTACGGGGCTACCGCGCGGCCGACCTCGGCGCCGAACTCGCCGGTGCGCGCGGTGTACTGGGCGCCGCCGGCATCGCCTGCACGGTCGCGGGCGGCGCCCCGGACCTGCCCGCCGACGTGCAGTCGGCGCTCGGCTGGGTGGTGCGCGAGACCACGACCAACGTGCTGCGCCACGGCGACGCCCGGACCTGCCGGGTGACGCTCGTGGCGGGCGCCGGCGACGTGGTGCTGACGGTGGAGAACGACGGAGTGGACCCGTCCGGCGGCGACGGCCGTCCGGGATCAGGGCTCGCGGGCCTGCGGGAGCGGCTCGCCGAGGTGGCCGGCACGTTGGAGGCGGGTGTGGTGGAGCGGGACAGGTTCCGGGTGGTGGCGACCGTGCCGGTAGCGGTGACAGAGCGGCCGGCGCCGCTCACGGCTGCCGGGAACGGGGGTGCCCGGTGAGCCTGCGCGTGCTGCTCGCCGACGACGAGCATCTGATCCGCGGCGCGCTCGCCGCGCTGCTCGCTCTCGAGGACGACCTGACCGTGGTCGCCGAGGCCGCGAGCGGACCCGAGGCGCTGGCCATGGCCCGCGCCCACCGGCCCGACGTCGCGGTGCTCGATCTGCAGATGCCGGGCTGCGACGGTGTGAGTGTGGCCACAACGCTCCGCGCCGAACTCCCCGCCTGCCGCACCATGATCGTCACCAGTCACGGCCGCCCCGGACACCTGAAGCGGGCGCTCGCGGCGGGCGTGCGCGCCTTCGTGCCGAAGACGGTCAGCGCGCAGCGGCTCGCCGAGATCATCCGCACCGTGCACGCCGGAAACCGCTATGTGGACCCGGAGTTGGCGGCCGACGCGATCTCCGCCGGTGACTCCCCGCTGACCGCGCGCGAGGCCGAGGTGCTGGAACTCGCGGCCGACGGGGCGCCCGTCGCGGAGATCGCCGAGCGGGCCGCGCTCTCGCAGGGGACGGTACGGAACTATCTCTCGTCGGCCGTCTCGAAGCTCGGTGCCGAGAACCGTCACGCGGCGGTGCGTCTCGCACGCGAGCGAGGTTGGGTATAGTTGGCGTCGCGCTTCGGGCCACAGAGTCCGGAGAGCAAGCCTGCGAACGTAGCTCAGTTGGTAGAGCGCAACCTTGCCAAGGTTGAGGTCGCGAGTTCGAACCTCGTCGTTCGCTCCACACGAAAGGCCCCGGTCATCGACCGGGGCCTTTCGCCGTTCCCTACAGGTTCCAGCTCGTGCCGGTCAGCAGCTCGTACGCCTCGATGTACTTGGCGCGCGTCGCGGCGACGACCTCGTCGGGCAGCGCCGGCGGCGGCTGCTCGCTCTTGCGGTCCCAGCCGGAGGCACCGGTCAGCCAGTCCCGCACGAACTGCTTGTCGTACGAGGGCTGCGCGCGGCCCGGCTGCCACTGGTCGGCCGGCCAGAAGCGCGAGGAGTCCGGGGTCAGCACCTCGTCGGCGAGGATCAGCGCCCCGTCCTTGTCGAAGCCGAACTCGAACTTCGTGTCCGCGAGGATGATGCCGCGCTCGCGCGCGATGTCACGGGCCCGGCCGTACACGGCGAGCGTCGCCTGACGCAGCGCGGCGGCGGTGTCCGCGCCGACCTGGCGGGCCACCTCCTCGTACGACACGTTCTCGTCGTGCTCGCCGACCTCGGCCTTGGTGGCGGGCGTGAAGATCGGCGCGGGGAGCTCCGAGCCGTCCACGAGGCCCTCGGGGAGGGCGAGGCCGCAGACGGTGCGGGACTCCTTGTACTCGACCAGGCCGGAGCCGGTGAGGTAGCCGCGGGCGACGGCCTCCACGGGGACCATGTCGAGGCTCTGGCAGATCAGGGTGCGGCCCGCCCAGTCGGCGGGGGCGCCGTCGGGGAGGTCCTGCGAGATGACGTGGTTCGGGATCAGGTCCCGGAGCTGGTCGAACCACCACAGCGACAGCTGGGTGAGGACCTTGCCCTTGTCGGGGATCGGGGACGGCAGCACCCAGTCGTAGGCCGACATGCGGTCGGTGGCGACCATCACCAGGTCGCCCGCCTCGTTCCGGTACAGGTCCCGCACCTTGCCGGTGTGGAGATGTACCAGGCCAGGGACCTGCTCTGGCTCGGGCTTTTCGACGAATCCGGACACGGTGCCTCCCCGTGGTTCTGTACGAGTGGTTCCGATTCTCCCGTACGGGGGGACCGGATCCGGCCACGGGGCTGCCGTCGGGCCCGTGTGCTCAGTCTCGTTTGCAGATGCGGTCGAGGAGGTTGGCCGTCGCGCGCTGGACGCGGGGGTCGATGTGGCCCGGCCGGTCCAGGGCCGGGGACCAGGCGAAGGTGCCGGAGGCGAAGACCAGCGCGCCCGACGGCGCCCGGTACAACGATGTCTCCTGGTGGCGGCGGGTCCGCTCGCCGTCCCGGTACGGGGAGTGGGCGAGCAGGATGCGGTCCTGGTGCTCGGGCAGGGCCGTGCGCGGGAAGTAGCGGTCGGCCTCGCCCGCGACCAGGTCCTCGATCTCGTCGCCCTCGTGCGCGCCGGTCGCCTCCCACAGCCAGTGGTCCGCGTTCCGCACGACCAGGGGGTGGGGCTCGGGGACCCGGCCCGCGTACTGGATGCCGAGGAGCTGCTGCTCGGGCCGGTCGATCTCGCGCCACAGGGACGGCTTTCCGGGGCCCCGGCGCTTGCGGCAGGTCAGCAGGCGGTCGGGGACGCCGGACGCGGAGGGGCTCAGCTCGACCTGCCAGTACATCGTGTTCGCCGAGAGGAAGACGAGGGACGTGCCGTGCTCGCGGGCCTGCTCGGTGGTCCGGCGCATGTTCGCCGACCAGTACTCGTCGTGGCCGGGGAAGACCAGGCCCCGGTAGCGGGTCGGGTCGACGCGGCCCGCGTGCAGGTCCCGGGTGTCGGCGTAGGCGAGGTCGTAGCCGTAGCGCTCCGCCCAGCGGATGAAGTCGTAGGCGTGCCCGACGTGCAGCGGCAGGCCCGCGCCCGCGTACGGGCGGTCGAAGGAGACCGTCGTCGCGGCCTCGCTCTCGCCGAGCAGCCGGCCCTCCTCGTCCCACGCGTGGTACAGGCTGGCGCCGGTGTGGCCGTCCTCCGGATACAGGTTGTACGCCTGCCAGGTGATGTCGGGCAGGAGCAGCAGCAGGTCGGCGGGCTCGCTGTCGCGGACGGTGAAGGGGATGTGCGAGCGGTAGCCGTCGAGGGTGGTGAGGACGGCGACGTACGCGCCCACGTTCCAGAACGACGGGATCTGCAGGCGCCAGGACAGCCACCAGTGGTGGCAGGAGACCGTGCGGTCGGCGGTGAGCGGCGCGGGCTGGACGATGCCGGAGAGCCGGGGGCTCGTGGTGATCTTGAACGCGCCGTCGCCGCCGTAGTGGCCGATCCGGTACACGTCCACGGTGAACTGCTGGGGCGGGTCGACCGTGATGTGGAAGTCGATCGCCTCGCCGGGCGCGGCCGCTCCGGTGGAGGTGAAGCCCTTGATCTGGCGGTGCACGTCGTCGGCAGTGCGGGGGCCGCTGGTGCGCGGGGCCGGGATCGGGGCGCCGCCCGTCGCGAGGTTCGTGGCTCCGGGCTGCGGGGCGTGGTCCACGTACCAGGGGACGACCTGGCCCGTGTCGTCGAAGTAGTGCTCGCTGCCGCGCAGCCAGGGCAGCGGGCCCTGACCGAACGGGTCGGACACCGCGTGCGCCATCGCGCCGGACTCCCAGCGGGGTGTGCGGGGCCGCGGCGGCACCGGGTCCGAGGTCGGCCGCTCCCGCTCGTGCTCCTTGCCCGCGCTGTCCCGCCCCATGGCTGCGCCCCTCCCTCGCTCCCCCGAGATCGGCCCGGTTGCGGAATCGCTCCGCTACCGGTCCCAGCACATCACATTACGCACGCAGTCCGTCACCGTTCGTCGCTAATTGGCTGGAGGGGGCGGGAGTGGAACGTTGCCCTCCGGGGGCGCGGGGGTGGTGTACGGGGGGTTTGGGGGTGAGTTGGTGCGTCGCCGGGTGCCGCGCCGTCGTGGCTGGTCGCGCAGTTCCCCGCGCCCCTGGAAGGCGCACTCCGTGCGCCCCAGGGGCATGTTGGTCGCGCCCCGCGACGGAGTCGCTGATCGGGTACGGCCCCGCGCTCCCTGGCGGGGATTGTTCTAGACCAGGCGGACCGGCTTCTCCGGGCGGATGCCGAGGGTGGTCAGCCAGCGGCTGAGGGGCTCGGGGTCGCCGTCCTCGACCAGGCTCAGGACGCGCGGCGCGAGATCCGCGGCGCGCTCGCCGCCGACCAGCAGCGACGGCCCGTCGAGCCAGTCCAGGCCCGGAGCCGCGCCCGCCGTGTCGACGGCGGCGCAGCAGACCATGGCGACCACGTGGTCGGCGAGGAGGTCGCGGCCGGTGCGCGGGGGCTGGAGCGGGAACAGAGGCAGGGCGCCCTCGTCCCACAGCGCCTCGTCAGGGCCCTGGCCCGCGGTGGGCGCGGGCGGCGTGGGGCGGGCCTGCTCCTCCCGGGCCAGCTCGGCGCCGAGACCGGCGGCGAGGGCGTCGGCCTCGGGGCGGGGAGGGGCGCTCTCCTCGTCCTCGGGGTCGAAGCCGAGGGCGAGGCCGTGATCGGGGTCGAGTTCGGGATCGGGCTCCACGGCCGGGTCGTCCACGTCACGGGCCGGCGTCTCGGCGGCCTCGCGCGCGGCGATCGTCTCCGGGTCGGCCGCGAGATGGTCGAGGACGCGGGCCAGAGTCGGGCCGTGGGCCGCGGGGCCGGAGGGCCCGGGGCTGTGCACGCCCAGCGCGTCGAGCACCCGGTGCAGCCGGGCCGCGTCCGCGCGCCACTTACGGTCCACGACCTCGTCCGGGTACTCCTGCCAGTCGACCGGCGCCCAGTCCGGGCCCGGCTCGGCGGGGCCGCCGTGGAACAGCCGAGCGGCGAGCAGGGAGGCCGCCTCGTCGACGACTCCGGGCTCCTCCAGCAGGTCACAGGCGGGGCGCTCGCCGAGCCGCGAGGCGAACGCCCCGTTCTGCGCGGCGAGGCGGTCGCGGCGGGACAGCTCGGTCAGGGCGGCGACCACACCCGCGTCGAGCTTGGACGGCCAGCGGCCCATCCGCCAGGCCGGCAGCGCGACCCGGGTCAGCAGCCGGTCCCAGCCCGCGTAGGCGAGGCCGACCTGCTCCTGCGCGACGATCCGCAGGCCGTAGTCCACCGTCTGGGCGCGCTCGGCGGCGGCCGCGGCGACACCGCGCTCCATCTCGCCCGCGTGGACGCGACAGCTGCTCAGCATGAGCCGGGCGGCCCGGCCGACTCCGGCAAGGACCGTGCGGGTGAGGGGCCCGCGGCCGGGGGCGGCGGCGACCGCGACGGCGGCGTCCAGACCGCGGACGAAGCGCCGGGCCGCGGCTATGTCGGGGTGGGCCGAGGGGCCCGTACCGGCGACGACCGGGGCGAGGACCGCGCGCAGCTCTCCCACGCGCATCCACCAGAGGAAGGGGGAGCCGATGACGAGGACCGGGGCCAATGGAGCCGCCGGGGACGCCCCGCCCGGCCCGTCGAGGCCGTCGGGCCCGGATATGCGGCGGCGGGGGCGCGGCGGGCCGTGCGCGGGGTGCGTCCGGTCCTCCAGCCAGCTGTCGCAGTCCGGGGTGAGGGCTATCGCCGAGGGCGCCGGGACGTCCAGGCGGTCGGCCAGGTCCCGCACCAGGCGGTACAGATCGGGGGCCGTCTCCTCGGCGATCGGGACCGTCGGGCTGACGGCGGGGCGGGCCCGCGCCACGACCAGGGCGATGCCCGCCGCCGCGAGCAGCACGACCACGGCGCACGCGGTGACGATCCCGCGCGCGACGTCCCAGCCGGCGCCCGTCAGACGGCCCATGGCGCCGCCCGCGAGCAGGATCACCGCGGCGGCCGCGGGCAGCAGCGCCAGTGCCGTCGCCCTGCTGCGCACGCGCAGCACCGCGAGCGCCCTGGCCCGCGCACTCCGCGCACCCGCCTCCGCACCCGTACCGGACACGATCGATGTCACCCCCTGCTGCCTGTGCCTGCTGTCCGGCCGCGGACTCGCGCCCACGGCAGGACCCTGGTGGCGTTGCTCACTCCCCCACTGTGGCACCCGCCACTGACATCGCAATGCCGGTGGTCCGTATGGTTCTGTCCGGTCTCGCGGATGCCCGAACTCCGTGCGCCGCACCATAGTTGGGCGTCGCGGCAGCGTCAGCCGGATGGGTCAGCGGTCACTCGATGGAATGGCTTTGGGCAAAGGTGGCTGACACAAAGAGGCCGGGCGGGAGAGGGTGACACCCTCTCCCGCCCGGCCCGTCCGTCTCGGTGCGGCGGCGACCGTCAGCTCTCGTCGGCGGCCTTCGCGGCGATGTCCGTACGGTGCTGGGAGCCGTCGAGGCCGATGCGGGCCAGGGCGGTGTACGCGCGCTCGCGGGCCTGCGTGAGGTCCGTGCCGGTCGCGGTGACGGACAGGACGCGGCCGCCCGCGCTGACCACCTGCCCGCTCTGCTCGTCCCGCTTCGTGCCCGCGTGCAGCACGTACGCGTTCGGGGCGTCCTGCGCGGCCACCTCGTCGAGCCCGGTGATCGGGTCGCCGGTGCGCGGGGTCGCGGGGTAGTTGTGCGAGGCGATGACGACGGTGACGGCCGCGTCGTCGCTCCAGCGCAGCGGCTCCAGGTCGGCCAGCGTGCCGTTCGCGGAGGCCAGCAGAACGCCGGCCAGCGGGGTCTGGAGCCGGGCCAGGACGACCTGGGTCTCGGGGTCGCCGAAGCGGGCGTTGAACTCGATGACGCGGACGCCGCGGCTGGTGATCGCCAGACCTGCGTACAGCAGGCCGGAGAACGGGGTGCCGCGCTTCTTCATCTCGTCGACGGTCGGCTGCAGCACCGTGTCCAGGACCTCCTGGACCAGCTTCGGGTCGGCCCACGGCAGCGGCGAGTAAGCGCCCATGCCACCGGTGTTGGGGCCCTCGTCGCCGTCGAGCGCGCGCTTGAAGTCCTGCGCGGGCTGGAGCGGGACGACCGTCTCGCCGTCGGTGATCGCGAAGAGCGAGACCTCGGGGCCGTCGAGGAACTCCTCGATGACGACGCGCTCGCACGCGTTCGCGTGGGCGCGGGCGGCCTCGATGTCTTCGGTGACGACGACGCCCTTGCCGGCGGCGAGACCGTCGTCCTTCACGACGTACGGGGCGCCGAACGCGTCCAGCGCCTCGTCGATCTCGGCGGGCGTCGTGCACACGTAGGAGCGGGCGGTCGGCACACCGGCGCCGGCCATGACGTCCTTGGCGAACGCCTTGGAGCCCTCCAGCTGGGCGGCCGCGCCGGACGGGCCGAAGACGGGGATGCCGATCGCGCGCACGGCGTCGGCGACACCCGCGACCAGCGGGGCCTCCGGGCCGACGACGACGAGGTCCGCCTCCAGCTCGCGGGCGAGGGCGGCGACCGCCGCGCCGTCGAGGGCGTCGACCGCGTGCAGCTCGGCGACCTCGGCGATGCCTGCGTTGCCAGGAGCGCAGTGCAGGGCGGTGACGGCGGGGTCGAGGGACAGGGAGCGGCACAGGGCGTGTTCGCGGGCGCCGTTACCGATGACGAGGAGCTTCACGCGGGTCAGCCTAGTCTGCGGCTCTTGTGCGGGCTGCCTATGGGTGGGCCTGGGTTGATTTGTGGGTTCGCACAAGCGGGGCACCGGCGGACCGGAACCGTGGGCTACTCGTTCGTGAACTCTTCCAGCACCGTCGCGCCGAGCTCTCTGACGATGAGGTCGTGGCCGGACAGCGACTTCTCGTCCAGGTCCGGGTCGTCGGCCTCGGGGGTGTCGTCCTCCGGGGAGACCGACCGGCGGGGCGGCGGCTGCGGGGCCTCGGGCTGTACGGGGGCGGGGGCCGGAGCCGGGGGCTGGGCCGGTGCGGAGTGCGGGGCCGGCTGAGCCGGGGCGGGGGCCGCCTGGGCCGGGGGCGGGGTGTAGCCGCCACCGCCACCGCCACCGCCGAAGCCGCCGCCACCGCCTCCGTAGCCGCCCGGCGCGGGGGGCACGGGGGCGCCGCCGGACGCGTCGACGACGGCGTCGATCTTCCAGTTCACGTTGAACTGCTCGGTGAGCGCCGCCTTGAGCACGTCCTCGCTGCCGCTGCTCGCGAAGTTGTCCCGCGCGCCCGCGTTCACGAACCCGAGCTGGAGCGTCGTGCCGTCGAAGCCCGTCACCTGCGCGTTCTGGCTGAGCAGGATCCAGGTGAAGCGGCGCTTGTTCTTCACCGCCTCCAGGATGTTCGGCCAGAGGGTGCGGGGGTCGGGGCCGCCGACGGGGGCGGCCTGAGGCACGGGCGCGGGTGCCGGCGCGGGGGCAGGGGCGGACTGCTGCGGTGCCGGGGCGGGCGCCGCCTGCGGGGCCGCGGCCGCGGGCGCGGGGCCCGAACCGGCCGCGGCCGCCGTCGGCCAGCCACCGGGGCGCCGGGCGCCGCCCGCGGGAGCGGCGGTGGGCCAGGCACCGGGGGCCGACGCGGCCGGGGCCGCCTGGGGCTCGGGCTGAGCCGGGGGCTGGGCGACCGGGGCGGGGGCCGGAGGCTGGGCTTCCGCCGCCGGGACCGGAGCGGGAGCCGGAGCCGGAGCGGGAGTCGGGGTGGGAGTCGGAGCAGGTGCCGGGGCGGCGGGCGGTGGGGTCGCGGGCGCCGGAGCGCCTCCGCGCACGGCCGCGCGGGCCGCGGCGGGACCGCCCCCGGGCTGCACCGGAGCGGCGTGCGCCTCGGGCCCGGGCACGTACGCCATCGCCGGGGCGGGGCCCTGCCCGGCCGGTGTGAAGGCGCCGCCGGCGCGCTCGATGCGGTCGAGCCGGGCCATGACGGAGCGCTCGTCCCCGTAGGCCGCGGGCAGCAGGACGCGCGCGCAGATCAGCTCGAGCTGGAGCCTCGGGGAGTTCGCCCCGCGCATCTCGGTCAGGCCCTCGTTGACGAGGTCGGCGGCACGGCTGAGCTCGGCGGCGCCGAAGGTGCTCGCCTGGGCCTGCATCCGCTCGACGACGTCGGCGGGCGCGTCGATCAGCCCCTTCTCGGCGGCGTCCGGGACGGCGGCCAGGATCACGAGGTCCCGCAGCCGCTCCAGGAGGTCCGTCACGAACCGGCGCGGATCGTTGCCCCCCTCGATGACGTGGTCCACGACCTCGAAGGCGGCGGCCCCGTCCCCGGTGGCGAAGGCCTCGACCACGGAGTCGAGCAGCGACCCGTCCGTATAACCGAGCAGACCCGTCGCCATGGCATACGTCACACCGTCCTCGGCGGCGCCGGCGAGGAGCTGGTCCATGACGGACATCGAGTCACGCACGGAACCCGCGCCGGCCCGCACGACGAGCGGCAGCACCCCGTCCTCGACGGGGATGGCCTCCTTGCCGCAGACCTCGCCCAGGTAGTCCCGCAGGGTCCCGGGCGGCACGAGCCGGAAGGGATAGTGATGCGTACGCGACCGGATCGTCCCGATGACCTTCTCGGGCTCGGTGGTCGCGAAGATGAACTTGAGGTGCTCCGGCGGCTCCTCGACGACCTTCAGCAGGGCGTTGAACCCCGCCGAGGTGACCATGTGGGCCTCGTCGATGATGTAGATCTTGTACCGGCTGCTCGCCGGGCCGAAGAAGGCCTTCTCTCGCAGGTCACGGGCGTCGTCGACACCACCGTGCGACGCGGCGTCGATCTCGATGACGTCGATCGAACCAGGCCCGTTCCTCGCCAGGTCCTGGCAGCTCTGGCACTCGCCGCAGGGCGTGGGCGTGGGCCCCTGCTCGCAGTTCAGACAACGGGCCAGGATGCGGGCACTGGTCGTCTTGCCGCAGCCGCGCGGACCACTGAACAGGTACGCGTGATTGACCCGGTTGTTCCGCAGCGCCTGCTGCAACGGATCAGTGACATGCTCCTGACCGATGACCTCGGCGAACGACTCCGGGCGATAGCGGCGGTACAGCGCGAGAGACGACACGCTTACGAGGTTATAGGCGACCACCGACAACCTGGCCCCCGGCGACCTCGGCGCGGGCTCCCCTGCCCCGGAAACGCAAAACGCCCCCCACGCACCCGCCAGAGCCGACCTACCCTTGCTGCCTTCCGGCCCTGGGGGAGTTCAGTCAGATAGCGCCGCGTGGGGAGCTTGCGGACAGAGTACATGCTCGGAGGCGGTGGGAACGAGTTCGCGAGCACTCCCTCCGGTCATGTAATGTCTCCAGCGGAGGATTCGCCTAGAGGCCTAGGGCGCACGCTTGGAAAGCGTGTTGGGGGCAACCCCTCACGAGTTCGAATCTCGTATCCTCCGCCGGCAGAAGGCCCGGACCGAGCAATCGGTCCGGGCCTTCGTCGTTCCCCGGACCCATTCGTTCCGGGGCCGGTTCACTCCCGGTCGTCCTTCCGGCGGGTGAGGACGGGGCGCAGGGCGTCCAGGACGGTCACGTCGTCGACGGTCGACGGGACGGGCTCGTCGCGGCCGTCCGCGATGCCGCGCATCGTGCGGCGCAGGATCTTCCCGGAGCGGGTCTTGGGCAGGGCGGCGACGACCGCGACGTCCTTGAGCGAGGCGACGGCGCCGATCCGGTCCCGTACGAGCTGGACGAGTTCGGCCTCGACCTCGGGCTCGGCGCGCTCGGCGCCCGCCTTGAGGACCACGAAGCCGCGCGGGACCTGGCCCTTCAGGGAGTCCGCGACGCCGATGACGGCGCACTCGGCGACGTCCGGGTGGGCGGCGAGGACCTCTTCCATGCCGCCCGTGGACAGGCGGTGGCCCGCGACGTTGATGACGTCGTCGGTGCGGCCCATGACGAAGACGTAGCCGTCCTCGTCGATGTGGCCGCCGTCGCCGGTCAGGTAGTACCCGTCGTACGCGGAGAGGTAGGAGGCGACGAAGCGGTCGTCGTCGTTCCAGAGGGTGGGCAGGGCGCCGGGCGGCATCGGGAGCTTCACGACGATGGCGCCGTCCTCGCCCGCGGGGACCGGCCTGCCGGACGGGTCGAGGACCTGGACGTCCCAGCCGGGCAGCGGCCAGGTCGGGGAGCCGGGCCGGACCGGAGCGAGCTCGATGCCGGCCGGGTTGGCGACGATCGGCCAGCCGGTCTCGGTCTGCCACCAGTGGTCGAGCACGGGGATGCCGAGCAGGTCACTCGCCCAGTGGTAGGTCTCGGGGTCGAGGCGTTCACCGGCCAGGAAGAGGTACTTGAGGCCCGACAGGTCGTAGCCCTGGGTGAGCTCGCCCTTGGGGTCGGCCTTCTTGATGGCGCGGAACGCGGTCGGGGCGGTGAACAGCGTCTTCACCCCGTGCTCGGCCGCCACCCGCCAGAACTGGCCCGCGTCCGGCGTCCCGACCGGCTTGCCCTCGTAGAGGACCGTGGTGGCGCCCGCGAGGAGCGGCCCGTAGACGATGTACGAGTGGCCGACGACCCAGCCCACGTCGGACGCCGTGAACATCACCTCGCCGGGGCCGACGTCGTAGACCGCCTCCATGGACCAGCGCAGGGCGACCGCGTAGCCGCCGCTGTCGCGGACGACGCCCTTGGGCCTGCCGGTCGTGCCGGAGGTGTAGAGGACGTACAGCGGGTCGGTGGCGGCGACGGGCACGCAGGGGACGGGCTGGGCGTCCCGCATGGCAGCGCTCCACTCCACGTCGCGCGGGCCCAACTCGCCCTCGTACTGCGGCCGCTGAAGGACGACGCACTTCTCGGGCTTGTGCGCGGCGAGTTCGACGGCCTGGTCGAGCAGGGGCTTGTACCGGACGACGCGGGAGCCCTCGATGCCGCAGGACGCGGAGACGACGACCTTGGGCGCGGCGTCGTCGATCCGCACCGCCAGCTCGTTCGCCGCGAAGCCGCCGAAGACGACGGAGTGCACGGCGCCGATGCGCGCGCACGCGAGCATCGCGATCGCGGCCTCCGGCACCATCGGCAGGTAGATCACGACCCGGTCCCCGTGCCCGACCCCGAGGTCCGTGAGCACCCCCGCGAACCGGGCCACCTCGTCGCGCAGTTCGGCGTACGTGTACGTCCGCTGCGTGCCGGTGACGGGCGAGTCGTGGACCAGGGCCGGCTGGTCCCCACGGCCCGCGTCGACGTGCCGGTCGAGGGCGTTGTGGCAGACGTTCAGCCGCCCGTCGGGATACCAGCGGTAGAAAGGCGCGCGTGAGTCGTCGAGCGCCCGCGTGGGCACGACGTCCCAGTCGATCGCGCCGGCGGCCGCGAGCCAGAACCCTTCGGGGTCCTCGGTGCTCGCGCGGAACACTTCCTCGTACGACGTCGTCATCATGCGTACCTCTATCCGGTCACTGCGCTGCACCCGCCTGGACGGGAACACGATCAGGTCAGGCCGTCACCGCCGTCAACAGGACCGCCGCGTCCGTGAGCGCCGTCAGGCCGTGGCGTTCCTGGGGGATCGCGTGGAGTTCGCCCTCGGTCAGGGTGATGTCGCCGGAGACGGCGGTGAGGCGGACGCGGCCGCGGAGGACCTGGAGGGTGGCGGCCACGGGGGCGTTGTGCTCCTCCAGCGCGTTGCCCTCGGTCAGGGCGATGACGCTGAGGCGCAGGGGGTCCTCGCGGATCAGGAGTTCGGCGCTGCGGCCGTGCGCGGCGGACCGGGCGGCGGTCAGATGGTCCTCGGCCAGGGCGGTGAGGTCGTGGATGGTGGTCATGGGGCCAGGGTCCCGCGCGGCGGCGCCAGGCGCGATGTGTGTCAGCCGATCGGGCCGGGCGCCGGGCAGGTGCGGGCGACGGTGTCGGCGAAGGCGCGGGCCAGCGGGGAGAGGGCCGACCAGCGGCGCACGGCCCAGCCGACCTGGAGCGGCGGCAGGCAGGGCACCGGGACCAGGGTGAGGCCGGGGTGGCCTGGGCCGCGCAGTCCGGGCAGGTCGGGGACGACGGCGTGGCCGAGGCCGAGCTCGGCGAGGTGCACGGCGGTGTCCCAGTCGGCGATGCCGGTGCCGGTCGCGGTGGAGCGGGCGATGCCGAGTTCGGCGAACCGGTCGTCGAGGTGGCCGCGGGACGTGGAGTGCTCGGGCGGCAGGATGAGCTGGGCCGAGTCGGTGAGGTCGGCGGGGCTCGCGGCGGTGGCGGCGGCGAGCGGGTCGTCGGCGCGGACGGCGAGGACCCAGGGGAGTTCGACGACGGGGCGCAGTTCTATGCCGCGGGCGGGGGTGCCCATGGTGATCCAGGCCAGGTCGAGGTCGTGGGCGGCGAGCGCCTCGAAGCAGCTGCGGCTGGAGCTGACCGTCTGGAACTCCAGGCTGACCTGCGGACGGTCGCGCCGGAAGTCGACGATCGCCTCGGCCATGAAATGCCGTACGGACGTGGCTCCGGTCGTGACCCGCACCGAGCCGCTCTCGCCGCGGGCCAGGTCGCCGAGGTGGCGCAGGGCCTGGTCGAGGGCGCCGATGCCGTCGGCCGCGGCGGCCTGGAGGACGCGTCCGGCGGGGGTGGGGACGACGCCGCGCGGGTGGCGCTCCAGGAGGCCGATGCCGACCTCCTTCTCCAGTCGTTTGACGTGCTGGCTCACGGCGGACTGGGTGCAGGAGAGGTCGCGGGCGACGGCGCTGAGACTGCCGGCGCGGCAGACGGCGACGAAGACGCGGAGGTCGTCGAGGGTCATGGGCCCACAACTTACCGAAGATCCAAGTTGCGGCTTGGGGATGTGCAAGAAAACCCGAGGATTGACTTGGGTCAGTGCTCGGGCGGACGATCAACGACGGGACGGCCCAGGGCGGCAACCCGCCGCGGAGGTCGCGAACTCCCGGCGGGTGCCGACCCGTTCAGCCATACAGAGGGAGTCACATGGACATCTGGGAAGCCGTGGCGATCACGGCCGCCGGGGTCGCCGCCGGCGGCATGAACGCGGTGGTCGGATCCGGCACCCTGATCACCTTTCCGACCCTGCTCGCCTTCGGCGTCCCGCCGGTCCTCGCGAACGTCTCCAACAACGTCGGCCTGGTCCCCGGCGTCCTGAGCGGCGCCTACGGCTACCGGCGCGAACTGCGCGGCCAGCGCGCCCGGTTGCTCCGCTTCGGCGCCGCCTCGCTGCTCGGCGGGCTCGGCGGCGCGCTGCTCCTGCTCACCCTGCCCGCCGCCGCGTTCCGCGCGATCGTGCCGGTGCTGATCCTCACGGCCTGCGTCCTGGTGCTGCTCCAGCCGCGCCTGAACCGCTGGGTCGCCCGGCGCCGCGGCGAGACCTCCCGCACCGACGGCGGCCTCCCGCTCTGGCTCGGCGTCCTCGGCACCGGCGTCTACGGCGGTTACTTCGGCGCCGCCCAGGGCGTGCTCCTGATGGGCATGTTCGGCGCGGTGCTCCATGACGACCTGCAACGCCTGAACGCGGCCAAGAACGTGCTCGCGTCGCTGGTCAACGGGGTCGCGGCGGTCGTCTTCATCGCGGTCGCCGACGTCGACTGGACGATCGCCGCGCTGATCGCGGCCGGTTCGACGGCGGGCGGCCTGCTCGGGGCGCGGCTCGGCCGCAAGCTGCCGCCGGCCGCGCTGCGCGGCGTGATCGTCACGGTGGGCGTCACGGCTTCCGCGTTCCTGGTGGCCCGCACCTGAGGCCGTCAGCGCCAGTACTTACCGTGTGTAGAAGGCCAGTTGGGCGCGCTTCTCCGGGAGGTGGACCTCGGGCAGGTCGACCTCGGGCAGCACGATCTCCCCGGCCAGTGCGAAGCCGGTGCGCTCGAAGAGGGCGACGGCCTTCGCGTTGCGGGCGTCCGGCTCGACGACGACCCGCCGCCGCCCGAGCCCGTCGAGCATGTACGCCATGAGGACGCTCACCAGCACCGGGGTGAACCCGGGCACGGCGCCCCCGGGACCACTCGGCGCGACCAGCAGATGGGCGCCGATGTCGCCGTCCCGCACGGCGTAGCACTCGCTGACCCGGTCGGCCTCCGGCTCGTACGTCTGGAAGAGGGCGACCGGGGTGCCGTCGAGGCGGACGAGGAAGGCGTGGTGGGTGTCGAGCGTGGCCATGTGGGCGTAGATGCCGCGCACGTCCTCGCGGCCGATGCCGGTCATGCCCCAGAAACCGGCCCGTTCCTCGCTCACCCAGCCGTGCAGGACGTCGATGTCGGCGCCGTCCGGGTCCAGGGGCGTGATCCGGAAGGTGCCGAAGCCGTCCACTTCCTGTGTGTGCACGTCGGTCACGGGTGCTGCTCCTCGGTGAGTAGGGCGAAGTCGATGACGAGCGGGGCGAGTTCGCCGCGCAGCCACAGGGGGAGCTGGTCGCGGTGGTGGGCGTCGCCAGGGATGCCGGAGGCGCCGAAGGGGACGATCCAGCGGCTGTTCGCGCGGTCGGCGAGGTCCCACACGTAGCGGGCGGCGGGCCCGCGCGCGCTGAACTCGGTGATGCCGGGCACCCCGGACGTCGACAGCACGCAGTCGTGGTCGCCGTCGAGGCCGGGCCACGCGGCGTCCGGGTCGGGCAGCGCCTGCCAGGGCGCGAGCCGGTGCAGCTCGCCCCAGGTGGCGGCGGAGGGCTCGGCGGCGATCTCCTCGACGGCCTCCCGCACGGCCGCGAGCCGCTCCGCGTACGGGATCGTGTCGAGGCGCAGCAGGTTCTCCAGGCCGTACGCGACACGCGGCACGAGCGCCAGCCACGGGCGGAAGACGTCCGGGTAGGCGGGCATCAGGCCGGTGAGCGGGGCGAGCGCGTCGTGCGCGGCGATGCGCCGGACGACAGCGGCGCGGACCCGGGCGTACGCGGCGGCGAGCGCGCTGTCCGCGTCCATCCGCCGGTCCCAGCCGAGGAGTTCGCCGCGCAGCACGGCCGCCTCCGGGGACAGCCCGTCGAGTGCTTCTACGAGGGTGAGGAGCGGGCCCGCGGAGGGCAGCAGGGTGTCGGTGTGCACGGCGCGCATGCCGTCGGCGTCCCAGACCGGGCGGCCCGCGAGCAGCTCGGTGATGCGGCGGGCGCGGTGCGGCGGGGCGAACTCGACGCCGAGCGGGGCGGCGAGGGAGCGCTCGTTGGCCATGACGGCGACGCCGGTGTCGACCGCGGCCCGGGGCAGCGGTTCCGTCCGGCCGCGCCAGGCGTACCGCTCCTCCCACGCGGGCACGACCCGCAGCCTGTTCTCGGGGTCGCGGTCGGGGACGGTGCCCGCGACGCGGTGCAGCAGGCCGCCCGCGGTGTCGGCGGCCAGCACGACGTTGACCGGCTCGGCCCAGCGGTCGAAGGCCCGGTCGACGTCGGCGACGGTACGGGCGCGCAGCAGGGCGGGGAGGGCGGCGAAGCCCAGGTCCTCGTACACGCGGGCGGGCTGGCGCAGGCTGATGCCCTCGCCCTCGTCCGTGCCCTCTCCGGGCCCGCCGATGACGACGACGCCGCGCGCGGTCTCGACGACCTCGACGCCCGCCTCCTCGTGGGTGTGCGCGGGCTCCCAGCCGTCGGGGCCGAACGCCTCGACGCCGCCGTCCGGGGTGCGCCGCAGCCGCTCCCGGTACAGGTCCTGGTAGTCGGCCATGGCGTTGGTGATGGCCCAGGCGACCTCGCCCGCGTGCCCGAAGTGGCCGATGCCGGGGACGCCGGGCACGGCGAGCCCGGCCACGTCGAACTCGGGGCAGGCGAGCCGGATCTGCTGGTAGACGCCCGGGTCCTCGATGAAGCGGTGCGGGTCGCCGGCGATCAGCGGGGCGCCGCTCGCGCTGCGCGCCCCGTCCACCAGCCAGCCGTTGCTGCCGGAGGTGCCGGGCCCGTCGGTGGCGAACAGTTCCACGGCCTCGCGCCCGAGCCGCCGCACGACCTCGTCCCGCCACAGCTTGGCCGGGAACCCCGCGAACAGGACGTGCGTCGACAGCCAGATCCCGAGCGCCGTCCACGGCTCCCACGCGCCGGGCTCGATCCCGGCCCGCGCGAACTCGGGCGCCCGCGCCACCTGGAGACCGGCGCCGATGCCCTCCGTGTACGCGTCCAGCCAGGTGCGGGTGTCCTCGTCCAGGGCGGCGTGGCAGCGGCGCGCGGTGTCGGCGAGCCGCGCCCGCCGCGCGAACCGGTCCCAGCCGGCCGCCTCCGCGCCGAGGAAGGCGGCGGACGTGCCGAGCACCCGGTGCCGCTCGACCTCGATCTGCCAGGCCCGGTCGACGGCCGTCACATACCCCTGGCCGTACGCGAGGGACAGCGGATCCCCCGCCCGCAGATGGGGGATCCCCCACGCGTCCCGGAAGACTTCGAACCGCACCCTGCACCCACTCACCCTCGAATTAATTAGGGCAGCCTAACCTAATAACCCCTGCGGGCCGGCTGGCAGCCCCCGCACCCACCCGCGATCATCGACGTATGAGCCGCATGGACGTCACCCTCCACCTCGCCCAGGAGCCCGCCGCCGACGAGCTGCTCGGGCGCAGTCCGCTCGCCGCGCTCGTGGGCATGCTGCTCGACCAGCAGGTGCCCATGGAGTGGGCGTTCGCCGGGCCGCGCACGATCGCCGACCGGCTCGGCACCGACGACCTCGACGCGCACGAGATCGCCGCGTACGACCCCGAGGCCTTCGCCGCACTGCTCTCCGAGAAGCCGGCCGTGCACCGCTATCCGGGCTCCATGGCGAAGCGGATCCAGCAGCTGTGCCAGTACCTCGTCGAGCACTACGACGGGGACGCGGCCGCCGTCTGGGAGGGCGTCGGCACCGGCAAGGAGCTCCTGACCCGGCTGAACGACCTGCCCGGCTTCGGCAAGCAGAAGGCCCAGATCTTCCTCGCCCTCCTCGGCAAACAGCTCGGCGTCCGCCCCAAGGGCTGGCGCGAGGCCGCCGGCGACTACGGCGCCGCCAAGTCCTTCCGCTCCGTCGCCGACATCACGGGCCCCGAATCCCTGACCAAGGTCCGCGCCCACAAACAGGAGATGAAGGCAGCGGCGAAGGCGGCCAAGGCCGCGAAGTCGGGCTGACGGGGCACTCGGCGACGAGGTCGCGACCGGCAACGGCGGCACCCCCAGGGGCTCCGCCCCGGCCCCCGCTCCTCAATCGCCGGAGAGGCTGGATTGTCCCGACCCACCGCCGTCAGGCGCGCGAAGAGACCGCTTGGCGACGCCCGTGGGGGCGCGGAGGACTTCGCAGGCCCTGGGGCGCACGAAGTGCGCCTTCAGGGGCGCGGGGCGGTGACATCAGCGGCTCCGCCGCGGGGCGCGAGAAGCCCCACGAGCCGGCACCCGGCATCGATGCCGAAGCTCCTACGGCGCGAGGCCGCGCCTCAGCGGCGCCGTGTCCCGAAGATCGACCGGGAGATCTCGCGGCCCAGCTGCGTCCCCACCGACCGCGCCAGCGACTTGAAGATCCCGCTGCCCACCACCTGCTCGACCAGCGACTCGTCCTCCTTCGGCGCGGCCCGCCGCGAGGGCGCCGGAGCCGGAGCCGAGTCCGGGGCAGGAGCAGGGGCAGGCTCGGCCGCGCTCAGCTTCTCGTAGGCCGACTCCCGGTCGACGGCCTCCGCGTACCGCCCGTACAGAGAAGAACCCCGCACCGCCGCGTCCAGCGCCTCCACCGCGACAGGCCCCATCAACGACTCCGGCGCCCGCAACCGCGTCGCCGCCACCGGCGTGGGCGCCCCGTTCTCGCTCAGCACGGTGACCACGGCCTCCCCGGTCCCCAGCGAGGTCAGCAGCTCCTCCAGGTCGTACGCCGCGTTCGGGAACGTCTTCACGGTCGCCCTGAGCGCCTTCTGGTCGTCGGGCGTGAAGGCCCGCAGCGCGTGCTGCACGCGGTTGCCGAGCTGCGCGAGGACGTCGCCCGGCACGTCCTTCGGCGTCTGCGTCACGAAGAAGACACCGACCCCCTTGGACCGGATCAGCCGCACGGTCTGCGTGATCGACTCCAGGAACGCCTTCGACGCGTCCTTGAACAGCAGGTGCGCCTCGTCGAAGAAGAAGACGAGCTTCGGCTTCTCGACATCGCCGACCTCCGGCAGCGCCTGGAACAGATCCGCGAGCAGCCACATCAGGAACGTGGAGAACAGCTGCGGCTTGTCCTGCACGGCCGGCAGCTCCAGTACGGAGACCAGGCCCCGCCCGTCGGACGCGGTGCGCAGCAGCTCGCTCGTGTCGAACTCGGGCTCCCCGAAGAAGTCGCCCATGCCCTGCGCCTCGAACGTGGTCAGGGACCGCAGGATCACCCCGGCGGTCGCGGCCGACAGCCCGCCGATCCCCTTCAGCTCGGTCTTGCCCTCGGGCGAGGTCAGGAAGGTGACGACAGCCCGCAGGTCCTTGAGGTCGTAGAGCTCCAGGCCCTTCTGGTCGGCGTAGTGGAAGATCAGGCCGAGGGACTGCTCCTGCGTCTGGTTGAGCCGCAGCACCTTGCTGAGCAGGACCGGGCCGAAACTGGTGACGGTCGCCCGCAGCGGAATGCCGGTGCCGATGCCGCCGAGTGCGTAGAACTCGCAGGGGAAGCCGGTCCCGGACCACTTCTGGCCCACCTGCCCGGACCGCTCGCGCACCTTGTCGCCGTCCTGGCCGGGCGCCGAGACCCCGGAGAGGTCGCCCTTCACGTCGGCGAGGAACACCGGCACGCCCTGCGCGGAGAGCTGCTCCGCGACGAGCTGCAGGGTCTTCGTCTTGCCGGTGCCGGTGGCGCCGGCGACGAGCCCGTGCCGGTTCAGCATCGTGAGAGGGATGCGGATCTGCGCGTCGGGGTGGCTCGCGCCGTCCCAGACGAGCGCGCCGAGGTCGAGCGCGGGTCCCGTGAAGGCGTATCCGGCGGCGATCTCGCGGGCCTCGGCGGGCAGCTCGCCGCCCGGCGTCAACGTGACGCCGCCGTCTGACCCGGACGGGGCCGATCCGCCGCCCTGGTCGCCCGCCTTCGGCTCGCTGTCACTCATTTCAGGCCCCTGTCCCCGGCTGGCGTGATCCCAGTACATCCCGTTTCTGCACGGTATTTCCCAGAGTCGCACTCCGTCTCCATGGCTGCGCCCGGTGAGGCTTGCCCGGTAGGCTTTCCGTGTGATCTTCAAGCGCATCGGAAACGGCCGGCCGTACCCCGACCACGGCCGGGAAAGCACCCGGCAGTGGGCGGACGTCGCGCCGCGCCCGGTCCGCCTCGATCAGCTGGTGACGACCAAGGGCCAGCTCGACCTGGAAACCCTGCTCGCCGAGGACTCGACGTTCTACGGCGACCTCTTCGCGCACGTCGTGAAGTGGCAGGGCGACCTGTACCTGGAGGACGGACTGCACCGCGCGGTCCGCGCCGCACTCCAGCAGCGCCAGGTCCTGCACGCCCGCGTCCTCGAACTCGGCTGACCCGCCCTCAGCGGCGGCCCGGATTGACCCTTTCGGGTCGTACGGGACATCTCGCCTGATCATTTAATAGGAATCACCGGCGAGCGGCACTACGCTGCGCCCATGAGCATGCTCACTCCCCCCGGCATGGGCGGCAAGTACCGCATCACGGGGGACAAGTACCCCCGCATGCGCCGCGGCCGCTCACGTACCCGGATCGTGCTCGCCGTCGTCGCGTCCGTCGCCGCCGTCGGCCTGATCGGCTGGGGCTCCTTCCAGCTCGTCGACGTGTTCACGGGCGGCGACAAGGCGACCGCGGCCGACGCCGGCTCCGCGCACTGCAAGGCGAAGCCCAGTGCCTCCGCCTCCCCCGCACAGGCGGCGAAGAAGCTCCCGGCCCCCGGCGGCATCACGGTCAACGTGCTGAACGCGACCCCCCGCGGCGGCCTCGCCAAGAAGACCGCCGACGAGCTGAAGAAGCGCGGCTTCAAGATCGGCGAGGTGGGGAACGCGACGAAGGAGTACGACAAGAAGGTCAAGGGGACCGGGATACTGCTCGGCGCGACCTCGGCGACCGACGCGGCGCTCCCCGTACTGGGGACGCAGCTGGCCGGGGCCGAGCTGAAGGCTGACGCCCGCGAGAAGCCGGCCGAGGTCGATCTCATCATCGGCGACACGTTCAAGGAACTGTCGCCCCGGCCCGACGCCGACAAGTCGCTGGCCGCGCTGACCCATCCGAAGCCGGCGCCCGCGAAGTCGCGCTGCTAGTTCCCGCTGGTCTTCACCGGTTTCCGGACAACAGAAAGCCGCCGTCGCGTCCTGCCAGGTACTGAGCAGTCGCGACGGCGGCTTTCGTGTGGTTGCTCGCGGGGCGATTACTCCGCGGCGCCGTACATGCGGTCGCCCGCGTCGCCCAGGCCCGGGACGATGTAGCCGTTCTCGTTGAGGCGCTCGTCGACCGAGGCCGTCACCACGGTCACCGGGGTGCCCGCCAGGTCGCGCTCCATGATCTCGACGCCCTCCGGCGCGGCGAGGAGCACCACGGCCGTGACATCGTCGGCGCCGCGCTTGATGAGCTCCTGGATCGCCGCGACGAGCGTGCCGCCCGTGGCGAGCATCGGGTCCAGGACGTACACCTGGCGGCCCGAGAGGTCGTCCGGCATCCGGGTCGCGTAGGTGGAGGCCTGGAGGGTCTCCTCGTCGCGCACCATGCCGAGGAAGCCGACCTCGGCGGTGGGGAGCAGGCGCACCATGCCGTCGAGCATGCCGAGGCCCGCGCGCAGGATCGGCACGACCAGCGGGCGCGGGTGAGAGAGCTTCACGCCCGTCGTCCGCGACACCGGGGTGTCGATGTCGACCTGCTCGGTGCGCACGTCCCGGGTCGCCTCGTAGGCGAGCAGGGTGACCAGCTCGTCGGCCAGGCGCCGGAAGGTCGGGGAGTCGGTGCGCTGGTCGCGCAGCGTGGTGAGTTTGTGCGCCACGAGTGGGTGGTCGACGACATGGATCCGCATGTCCTCAACAGTAACCGTGCCCCGGGGCCCCGGCTCCCCCGCGCACCCGCCTCACTTGCCCCCTGCCGCGCACTGGCATCGGACGGGCCGGTGGAGAGAAAGTGGAAGGGACTCGTCGACTGGGGTGGTGGTGTCGCCGATGCCGGACCGCAAGCAAGGGACGGAGCCCGACCCGGAGTCCGGGGGCGCGGCCCCGGAGCCGGAGACGGACGCCGAGCGCAGGCGGCGCCGCGCCCTGTTCCTGCGGGAACTGACAGAGGCGCGCGAGCTGCGCGCCCGGGTCCAGCCGCGCCGCGCACGGGCCGCGCGCATGCGCCAGCAGATGAGGATGCGCACGTTTCGCTGGTGACACACCGGCGAAGGGCAGGCGACGGCTCGCACGCGACACGCCCGGCGAGGGCGCGCCGCCGACACAGCGTGCGGAAGACCTCTCTTGGAGCCGTACTTTCTGCCACGATTCCGAGTGGTGGGGCCGGTCCCGGCTCCCGCCGTCCGACGCCGGGGGGACCCCCGACCGGCACACCTGAGACCAGTGGGAGAGTCACGGTGTACTTCGCCGCACTGCTCGCGCGCACCGAAGTCGGGTGGGAAGCGAGCGATACAGAGCTCGACGACGTGGAGACCCTGTCCGACCTGGCCGATCTGGCCCGCGAGGCGGCGGCCGAGGCCGGCGCCGAGGACGACACGGTTCTCGTCTTCATCGAACAGGAGGACGCGTGGTTCGGCGTCGTCCGCGTGGACGGTGAGGAGGACCCCCGGATCTACATCTCGGACGCCGCTGCCGCAGCCCGCAGCAGCTACGGCGAGATCCTGCTCACCGACGAACTGCTCGGCAAGGACCCGGACGCGGTCGAGGACGAGCTGGACGCGCTGGACCTCGACGGCACCGAGGACGGCGAACCGGAGGCCTCGGCCGCCGGTGACGAGGACGAGGGCGGTGACGGGGAGATCGTGCCGCCCGGCCCGCTGGGCGACCCCGCGCTCCTCGCCGACCTCGGCGTCGCCGAGGCGGACCTGCTGAGCTTCGGCGCCGGGGAGGCGCTGAACGAGATCGCCGAGGTGCTCGGCGCCGCGGAGGTGCTCGAGACGGTGCGCTGAAGGCCCGTAGAGGACGGCGCGGGGGCGGTCCGCGCGCCGGCCGGGATAGATTCCGGCGCGTGACATCCCCCGATGCCTTTTCCGACGTCTCTCCCGACGGACCGCCCGACCCGGTGCGGGATCCGTGGAAGCCGGCCGTGCGGCGGGCCCTGGCCGAGGCCGGGCTCGCGGCGGCGGCCGGTGACGTGCCGGTCGGTGCCGTCGTGCTGGCGCCGGACGGCACCACCGTGCTCGCCGTCGCGCACAACGAGCGCGAGCTGACCGGCGACCCCACCGCGCACGCCGAGGTCCTGGTGATCCGCCGGGCCGCCGAGGCCTTCGGCGAGTGGCGGCTGACCGGCTGCACCCTCGTCGTCACCCTGGAGCCGTGCACGATGTGCGCGGGGGCCATCGTGCAGTCCCGCCTCGACCGGGTCGTCTACGGAGCCCGTGACGAGAAGGCCGGCGCGGCCGGTTCCCTGTGGGACGTGATCCGCGACCGCCGCCTCAACCACCGCCCCGAGGTCGTCGCGGACGTGCTCGCCGAGGAGTGCGCACAGCCCCTGATCCATTTCTTCAGGGATACGGATTTCAGACCTCGGCCATCTTTGGGCTAGAGTTCCTCTCGGTAGCGTGTCCGAGCGGCCGAAGGAGCTCGCCTCGAAAGCGAGTGTGGCGCAAGTCACCGAGGGTTCAAATCCCTCCGCTACCGCAGGTAGACGAAGGGCCCGGTCCATCAGGACCGGGCCCTTCGTGCTGCTCCGTCTCAGTTGGGCTACGCCTCAGGACGCGCGCTCTTCAGGTGGCCGGGCGCTGGGCCCGGAGCCCGCTTCGCGCGGCCACTGGTCGACACGACCGGCAGGACCGTTGGCGATCTGGGAAGCCTGCCTCGAGGAGGCAAGCATCAGCTGCGCGGTGGGGGCATCGAATCGAGTCTCGGAGAGCGCCTTCTTTGCGATGACCTTCGCGAAGTATCCGGCCCCGAGGGCAATGTTCATCACCACGTACCAGAACTTCTCCGCCCCAGTCGGCTCGGCCAGTCCGTACTCGCCGAGAGCTCTCTTCACCGGGACCTTCGCGAAGTAGTTCGCCCCGAACCAGAGGCAGCCTAGGACGTACCAGAAGGCTTCTGCGGTCGTGGTTCGGCCCCTCCCGAGAATCTGATCGGGCATGAGGACCCACCTCCCGGCGCCAGCTTCACCTACACGCCCATGATGCACCTTTTGCCTCATGTGCAACATGGGCCGACCTGCCCGGCCATTAGGCCCAATTCCCGGCACCGTCGCGGAGGGGCGTTCTGCATCTCCACCCACTGAGAGAAGTAGGTCGGGGGGAGCGGCATCGGGGGGACAAGCCGCTCCCCCCGGTGAGGACGGTCCCCGTAGCCCGCGCCGCTTTCTCGGGGGGAGGTGCGGCGTGGGCCCCGCAGTCGGGGGCTCGTCCCTGCCCTTCGGATTCCTGCCAGGTCCTCCGGGCTCGTCATCCATCCTGCGTCACCGCACCCCCCTGCGAGCGCGGCAAACGGCCCGTACCGCAGGGCCGTTGGTCCTTAAAGGCCGGGTGAACAGATGTCCGGGATACACTCGCCGCCGGCGATCAGGGGCTACAGGGACAGGGGAGGCCGAGCGTGGTGCAGGCGAAAAAAGTGGGTCTGTACGTCGCGGTGGTCTTCGTCCTCTACGTGGTCATCACGGACCCCGCCAAGGCCGCGGACTACGTCCAGATAGGCTTCGAGGGCATATCCTCCGCCGCCCAGGCGGTCGGTGACTTCATGACATGGGTCGCCAACGGCGGCCAGTGAGTTCATCCACGCGTGCGTCTCGCGCGCGCGTACGGCACCGCCTGGAGCACCTGTGATCCGCCATCTGGTCCTCTTCAAGCTCAACGACGGCGTCAGCCGTGACGAACCCCGCGTGGCCGAGGGCGTGAAGGCCTTCCGCGTGCTGGGCGAGCAGATCCCCGAGCTGCGCTTCTGGGAGTGCGACTGGAACATCACCGACCGGCCGATCGCGTACGACTTCGCGATCAACTCGGCGGTCGACGACGCGGACGCCCTCAAGCGCTACCTGGAGCACCCGGCCCACCAGGCGGGTGTCGCGCAGTGGCGGGAGTTCGCCACTTGGGTGATCGCCGACTACGAGTTCTGAGCCTGCCGAGGCCCCGCGCGGTGGCCTCCTCTCGCACGACCGAACGGCCCTTCACCGGGAACGGTGAAGGGCCGTTCCATGTCCGGCGCCAGGTTTAACACCCCAACTCGCCCTTCAACACGTAGTTATGCGGTGCTTGCACACAGTGCACATGTCTTGTGATGCTATGACCGCTTTTGACCGATGAGTTGACTCAAACAGTTGACGGATAGAGGTGGGGTTGACCGTGCCGGCCAGTACTGCGCCTCAGGCGCCGCAAGCACCGACCGCGAAGACCCGCGGGGCCGACACCCGAGCGCTCACCCAGGTGCTGTTCGCCGAACTCAAGGACCTGCCGCCGGGCAGCCCCGAGCACACCCGCGTGCGCTCGGCGCTCGTCGAGGCGAACCTGCCGCTCGTGCGGTACGCGGCGGCCCGCTTCCGCAGCCGCAACGAGCCGATGGAGGACGTCGTCCAGGTCGGCACGATCGGGCTCATCAACGCCATCGACCGGTTCGACCCGGACCGGGGCGTCCAGTTCCCCACCTTCGCGATGCCGACCGTCGTCGGCGAGATCAAGCGCTACTTCCGGGACAACGTGCGGACCGTGCACGTGCCCCGACGCCTGCACGAGCTGTGGGTGCAGGTCACCAGCGCCACCGAGGACCTCACCACCGCCTTCGGGCGCTCCCCGACGACCGGCGAGATCGCCGAGCGGCTGCGCATCGCCGAGGACGAGGTGCTCGCCTGCATCGAGGCCGGACGCTCGTACCACGCGACCTCGCTGGAGGCCGCGCAGGAGGGCGACGGGATGCCCGGGCTGCTCGACCGGCTCGGCTACGAGGACCCCGAACTCGACGGCGTCGAGCACCGCGACCTCGTCCGGCACCTCCTCGTGCAGCTGCCGGAGCGCGAGCAGCGGATCCTTCTCCTGCGCTACTACTCGAACTTGACGCAATCTCAGATCAGCGCCGAACTGGGTGTCTCGCAGATGCATGTGTCAAGGCTCCTCGCGCGTAGTTTCGCGCGACTTCGATCCGCAAACAGGATCGACGCGTAGCTGAATCGGGTAGACCGGCTCCGCAGAGATTTCTCGACAGAAACCCCGCCAACTTCGGCCACACCCCTTGTTATCAGCGCGTTTTCGCCCTATCCATGTCGACATGTCACTACAGCGCGTTGCCGACATGTGACATTCTGCTGGAACCGCGTTTGGCGCGGCCTTCCCTCCGGTATTCAGGTGGAGGCTGCGCTCCTAAATGACGGGAGCGTCCGCCGTGACCGTCCGCGACCTCAAGGGGGTGGCATGTCCGCAGACCAGGGCAGCTCGAAGGTGCTCACGCTCACGCCCGACGCATCCGTCGCGTCCGGTGACCTGAGCGAGTCCGCGACCGCCGCGCTGATCGACACTCCGCCCGCTCCTGCTCCGGCCGCCGTGCCGGCCCAGGCCCCGGAGAGCCCTGAGGCGTCGGGGCCCCTCGACACCCGCACCCTGTCCCGCTCCCTGTTCCTGCGGCTGGCCACACTCGACGAGCACAGCCCCGAGCGGGGTTATGTGCGCGACACCCTCATCGAGCTGAACCTGCCGCTGGTGCGCTACGCGGCGGCCCGCTTCCGCAGTCGCAACGAGCCGATGGAGGACATCGTCCAGGTCGGCACGATCGGCCTGATCAAGGCGATCGACCGGTTCGACTGCGAGCGGGGCGTGGAGTTCCCGACCTTCGCGATGCCGACCGTGGTCGGCGAGATCAAGCGCTTCTTCCGGGACACGTCCTGGTCGGTGCGGGTGCCGCGCCGGCTCCAGGAGCTGCGGCTCGCGCTGACGAAGGCGAGCGACGAGCTCTCCCAGAAGCTGGACCGCTCGCCGACCGTCCCGGAGCTCGCCGTCGTGCTCGGCGTCTCCGAGGAGGACGTCGTCGACGGCCTGGCGGTGGGGAACGCGTACACGGCGTCCTCCCTCGACTCGCCCGCCCCCGAGGACGACGGCGGCGAGGGCTCCCTCGCGGACCGCCTCGGGTACGAGGACACGGCCCTGGAGGGCGTCGAGTACCGGGAGTCGCTCAAGCCGCTGCTGGCCAAGCTGCCGCCGCGCGAGCGCCGCATCATCATGCTCCGCTTCTTCGGGAACATGACGCAGTCCCAGATCGGCGAGGAGGTCGGCATCTCGCAGATGCACGTCTCCCGGCTGCTCACCCGCACGCTCGCCCAGCTCAGGGAAGGCCTGATCGCCGACTGACACCCGAAGCCCCGCGACACCGGGACCCCGAGCCATCGGGATTCCCGTCGCGGGGTTCCTAATTGACGGACCGTCAGACACACTGGCGCGATGGTGCGCGCATGGGTGCGAGGTCGTAGAGGGGCGACTGTGGCGGCCGCTTCGGTCGCCGCCGTCTGCCTGGGTGGAACCGCCGCGTTCACGCTCGGCGGCGAGGCCCCACGGGCCGGCTATGTGGCGGTGGGTGCGGCGGGCGGCCCCGCCGACGCCTCCGGCCACGGTGCGGCTCCCCGCGGCAAGGTCGAGCTGGTCCCACTGGATCCACCCGGCCCGTCCGGCGCGGCCCGCGACGACGCGGACGGCTCCGCCGGATCGGCGTCCGGGGGCGGGACGAGCGGCTCCGGGGACGGCGGGTCGGCCGCTCCGGGCGCCGGGGACGGCACGGGCCCGGCGTCGCCCGGCTCGGAGACCCAGGCGGGCAGTGGCGGCACAGGCCCTGGCTCCGGCTCCGGCTCCGGGGGCGACACGGGCACGGATTCAGGTACGGACACCGGTACAGGTACGGGCACGGGTACAGGTACGAGCCCGAGCGCGCCCGGGACCTCGCCGCCGGACCCCTCGGGCGAGCCGTCCACCGGCGGCCCCGCCCTGCTCAAGCTCGTCGGCGACCCGGGACTCGACGACACCGATCGGCGCTGGTGCCAGGACGTCACCCTGAAACTGCTCAACTCCGGCGGCAGCGCCGTGCGTTCGGGCACCGTGACCTTCGAGACGCACATCATCGGCGCGCTCGGCGTCGACTGGGCGACCATCGAGAACACGGAGAAGCTCCCCGTGCCGATCGAGGCCGGGGAGAAGAAGGAGAAGACCTGGAAGGTGTGCGTCGACTCCTGGCGCGTACCGCTGGGCATGCACCTGGAGACGCGCGACGTCACGGTGGAAGCCGACTGAGCTCCGGGAACCGGAGCTCACGCAGGAGCTAGCCGAGCGCCAGCCACGCCACCGCCGCGATCACCGCGACGGCGACCACGATGCCGATGATCAGGCCCGCACCGGGGCCGGACTTCGCCGGGGCCGCCTGTCGGGGCGCGCCCTGGGGCTGCTCGTCGACGAATGCGCGGAACATCTGGGTGCTGCCCGCGGGGTCGTAGTTGCCTTCGGGGCCCGGGCCCTGGGGGTTGTGTGCCATGGGGCAGGACCCTAGCGAATCGGCGCGACAGGCGCCACAGCCTGCACAGATGCCACTTGAGCTGCAGCTTTACCCCTTCACACTTCCCCTTTGCCGTGATTTTAGGCTTCCGCACCCCCATTTCGTTTGCCTGCGGCAACCAACTGCTTCTATGGTTGCCCTAAGCAACGAATAAGGTTTCTGTCAGGAGGAGCAGCTGTGGCCGCACAGCGTCGCTACGACGAGCTCACGCGACAGTTCAGCGCCTTCGGCGCCGTCAAGCGGGACATGGCGCGCATACTGCCGCACGACTGCCCGGCCGGCACCGCCGCCGTGCTCACCCTGCTCTCGCGCTACGGCGCCATGCGGATGAGCCGCATGGCCGAGCTGCTCGCCGTCGACGTGTCGGTCGCCAGCCGGCACGTCGCGCACGCCGCCGACCGCGGCTGGATCGAGCGGAACGCCGACCCGGCCGACAAGCGCTCGCGCATCCTCAGCCTCACCGACATGGGCTCGAAGCAGCTGGAAGTGCTCAACGAGCGCACCACGCAGCTGCTCGCCGACCGGTTGAGCGACTGGTCCGACGACGAGGTCGACCAGTTGATCACCCTCATGACCCGGCTGCGCGACAGCTTCGGGGACTGCCGGACCACGGGCTCCGCACGAGCCCACGTCCCGGTCACCGACGCCGTCCCGGCGCAGTCCCCCACCCGTACACCCGCATAGACGTAAGAAAAGGAATCCCATGGCAACATCCACACCGGCCGGTGTGCGGGGCAGCCATGCCAAGCACGGAGGCGCCGCCCCCGACTCCGGCGCTCCCATGACGCACCGCCAGATCATGGAGGCACTGTCCGGGCTGCTGCTCGGCATGTTCGCCGCCATCATCTCGTCGACGATCGTCTCCAACGCGCTGCCGGAGATCATCGGCGACCTGGGCGGCGGCCAGTCCGCCTACACCTGGGTCGTCACCGCCTCGCTGCTCGCGATGACCGCCACCACGCCCCTGTGGGGCAAGATGGCCGACCTCGTCAGCAAGAAGGCCCTCGTCCAGATAGCCCTCGTCGTCTACGTCGTGGGCTCCGTCATCGCCGGTCTCTCGCAGAACCCGGGGATGCTGATCAGCGCCCGCGCCATCCAGGGCATCGGCGCCGGCGGTCTGTCCGCCCTGGCGCAGATCATCATGGCCGCGATGATCTCCCCGCGTGAGCGTGGCCGTTACTCCGGTTACCTGGGCGCCACCTTCGCCGTCGCCACCGTCGGCGGTCCGCTGCTCGGCGGCGTCATCACCGACACCTCCTGGCTCGGCTGGCGCTGGTGCCTCTACGTCGGCGTGCCCTTCGCGCTGATCGCGCTGTTCGTGCTGCAGAAGACGCTGCACCTCCCGGTGGTCAAGCGGAAGGTCAAGGTCGACTGGGCCGGCGCCTTCTTCGTCACCGCGGCCGTCTGCCTGCTGCTCGTCTGGGTCACCTTCGCCGACGACAAGTACGACTGGCTGTCGTGGCAGACCTACTCGATGGTCGGCGGCGCGATCGCCCTGGCGCTGATCTTCCTGTTCGTCGAGTCCAAGGCCAGCGAGCCGATCATCCCGCTGCGCCTGTTCAAGAACCGCACGATCACGCTGGCCTCGCTGGCCTCGCTGCTCGTGGGTGTCGCGATGTTCGCCGGCACCGTGTTCTTCTCGCAGTACTTCCAGCTCGCCCGGGACAAGTCGCCGACGATGTCCGGCGTCATGACGATCCCGATGATCGCGGGTCTGTTCGTCTCCTCCACCGTGTCCGGCCAGGTCATCACCAAGACCGGCAAGTGGAAGGCGTGGCTGGTCTCCGGCGGCGTCCTGCTGACCGCGGGTCTCGGCCTGCTCGGCACGATGCGCTACGACACCCCGTACTGGCACCTCGCGATCTTCATGGCGCTCATGGGCCTCGGCGTCGGCATGATGATGCAGAACCTCGTGCTCTGCACCCAGAACCAGGTCGCCCCCCAGGACCTCGGTTCCGCCTCGTCCGTCGTGACCTTCTTCCGGTCCCTCGGTGGCGCGATCGGCGTCTCCGCGCTCGGCTCGGTCATGACCACGCGGATCTCGCACTACGCCAAGGACACCATCGGCCAGCTCGACCCGCAGGCGCAGGCCGCGGCCGGCAAGGCCGCCGGTTCCGGTCAGATCCCGGACATGGACCTGCTGCCCGCCCCGGTGCGCAACTGGCTGGAGAGCGCGTACGGGCACGGCATCGCCGACATCTTCCTGTACGTCGCCCCGATCGCCGCGCTGGCGTTCGTCGTGACGCTCTTCATCAAGGAGGTTCCGCTGCGTACGTCCGGTGCCCTCGAGCAGGCCGCCCAGGGCGACTCCGCCCCGGCCGCCGCGGCTTCCGCCCCGGTCGCTCCGGTCGCCGAGGAGAAGGTGCCCAGCCTGGTCGCCGCCTCCTCCGCGCCCGTCGCCGACACCCAGACGCAGCAGCTCGCCGCGGTGGCCTCGGTCGCCGGTGACGCTCCGGCGCAGGCCGCCGGTGCGGCGGGCGGCGGCACCCCGGTCCGCGGCTTCGTCCGCGGCGCCGAGTCCGCCCCGGTCGCCCGCGCCGCGGTCACGCTGATCTCCCTCGGCGGACGGCAGCTGGGCCGCGCGGTCGCCCAGGGCGACGGTGCCTACGCGGTCGACGCCCCCGGCGCCGGTTCGTACGTGCTGATCGCCTCGGCCGACGGCTACCAGCCGCAGGCCTCCACGGTGGTCGTCGGCGAGGAGCCGGTCACGTACGACATCCTCCTCAGCGGCACCAGCGGTCTCAGCGGTGTCGTGAAGGCGGCCGAGACCAAGGACCCGGTCACCGGCGCCATGGTCATCGTCACGGACGTGCGCGGTGACGTGCTCGCCACCGGGCTCTCCGGCGAGGAGGGCGAGTTCACCTTCGCCGAGCTGGTGCCCGGCACGGTGACCGTCGCGGTGAACGCCGCGGGCCACCGTCCGACGGCGCTGCCCGTCGAGGTCGGCGGCACGGGTGTCACCCGGGTCGAGATCGAGCTGAACTCCGGTTCGCAGGTGCAGGGCACCGTGCGCGCCACGGGCCGGGCGCTGAACGACGCCCGGGTCACGCTGATCGACGCCGCGGGCAACGTGGTCGCGACCTCGACCACCGGTGAGGACGGCGCGTACGCCTTCACCGACCTGGACGGCGGCGACTACACGGTCATCGCGACCGGGTACCCGCCGGTGGCCACGCACCTCTCGGTGCAGGGCAGTGGCGTCGACGGCCACGACATCGAGCTCGCCCACCCCGGCGAGTAGTCGAACAGGACGCCGGGCCATCTGAAGGTCGGCGCGCGCTTCGAGCGGAGACGCGCGCCGCACCGGCCCGGATGTGGGAAAGGGGCCCCGGACGGTGTGGCGTCGTTAACGGCAGGGGACGGCCGGAGACGCCGCGGTCCGGGGCCCTTTCACGTGCGGGAGACGACCGACTCCCGCACGTACGCAGGAACATGAGCTTGAGCTAGGAGTGGTGACTGATGGGACTCAGTGCGCGGATCCGTACGCGGGACGGGTGGGCTCTGCCGCACGCCGTCGTCACGGTGACCGACATGACCGGCGCGCAGGTGCTGCGGGCCGAGGCCGACGACGAGGGCGCCGTGCACGACGCGAGCCCGCTGACGCCCGGCCCGTACACGGTGATCGTCACGGCCGTGGGCTACGCGCCGGCCGCCTCCACCGCGCTGGTGACGGCCACGGGGCGGGCCGAGGTCGGCACCGTCGTCCTGGCCCGGCAGGGCGGGGCCGAGCTGCCGCCGCCCGGGCCGTGGACCGTCGACCCGGCGCACTCCACGGTCGCGGCCACCGCGCAGCATCTCGGGATCACGTCCGTCCACGGGCGGTTCACGGACTTCGGCGCGCGGGTCGAGATCGCGCAGGACGTCGAGAAGTCGCGGGTCGAGGCGGTCATCAAGGCCGCGTCCATCGACACGGGCAACGGCATGCGGGACGGTCACCTGAAGTCGCCGGACTTCCTGGACGTCGAGGCGTACCCGGAGATCACGTACCGGTCGACCGGTCTTGAGCCCGCGGGCACCGACCGCTGGACCGTGCACGGGGAGCTGACCATGCGCGGGGTCTCCCGGCCCGTCGACCTGGAGCTGAGCTACCTCGGCACCGGGGCGGACCCGTGGGGCGGCACCCGTGCCGCGTTCAAGGCGACGGCCGAGCTGAAGCGGGAGGACTTCGCGATGAACTACAACCAGGTCGTGCAGGCCGGCATCGCGGCGATCGGCGCGACCCTCAAGGTCGAACTCGACATCCAGGCCGTCCAGGGCGACACCCTCCCCGCCGCCTGACCCGGGCGGCCCTACGGTGGGCCGTATGGCTTCGAACATCGCAAGCAGCAACCGGGTCACCCGCGACGAACTGCTCGACTTCGTGCGGCCCCGGCACCGCGCCCTCCTCATCACCACCCGCGCCGACGGCACCCCGCAGGCCTCCCCGCTGACCTGCGGGGTCGACGACTCGGGGCGGATCGTCGTCTCCACCTACCCCGAGCGGGCCAAGACCCGCAACGCCAAGCGGAACCCGCGCGTGAGCGTCGTCGTGCTGAGCGACGACTGGAACGGGCCCTGGGTCCAGGTCGACGGCACGGCGGAAGTGATCGACGCGCCCGAGTCCGTGGAGCCGCTCGTGGAGTACTTCCGGAACATCTCGGGCGAGCACCCGGACTGGGACGAGTACCGGGCCGCCATGGTGAAGCAGGGGAAGTCCCTGATCCGGGTCACGCCGGAGCGCTGGGGCCCGGTGGCCACCGGCGGCTTTCCGGCGCGGCTGGCACAACAGGACTAGGACTGCGCCGCGCGTTCCCGGGCGACCAGTGCCTCGATGCCCGCGATCTGGAGGTCGAGGGCGACCTCGAAGTCGCCGTCGAGGACCTGGTCCACGGAGCCGCCCTCGGGTCCCTGCTCCATCAACTGCTCGGCGTGCCGCACCGCTTCGGCCATCTCCGCCGGCGCGGAGAACCCGGCCATGGCCTTCGTGTAGTACTCGTCCTGGGTCATGCCCACCTCCACGCACCGCTGCCGGAAGTGGCCCTCGATCGTCCCGTAGCCGTAGACGAACTGGAAGACGGACGCGATCGCGCCGCGCTGCCGGGGCAGGGACAGGCCGGTGCGGGCGACGATGCGCTGCACGGCGAAGGAGAACTTCAGCGCGTTCGGGCCGATGTTGAGGAAGTTGCCGGCCAGCGGGGAGATCCATGGGTGCCGCACGATCAGCGACCGGTACGTGGTGGCCAGGTCGCGCAGCCACTCCCGCCAGTCGTCGTCCTCCGCGGGACCGTCCTCGGCGATCCCGAGCTCGCCGAAGACCCGGTCCAGGGCCAGTTCCAGCAGGTCGTCCTTGGTGTCGACGTACCAGTAGACGGACATCGCGGTGACCCCGAGCTCGCCCGCCAGGCGTCGCATGGAGAACTTGGCGAGCCCCTCGGCGTCGAGCAGCCGCACCGTGACCTCGGTGATCCGCTCCCGGTCCAGACCGCTCGGCTGCTCGGTGCGCCGGCCGCGCGGCGCCTTGGCCGGGTCCGTCTCCTCCAGCCAGACGCTCATCCGCGCTGCCTTCGCCATCGGGACACCTTCTCAAAGATCGTCGTGGGGACGGACGGACGGGCGGAACCGTCGGGTCCGGTCCGCCCGTCCACCGATGCTATGCGGAAGCCGGCACCGCTGATTCTGCCCGCTCCGCCCGCCGCAGCAACGCCGCGGCGAGAAGCCCGCCGACGAGTACGGCCACGGCCCCGACCAGTTGGCTGGTCTCCAGACCGGAGGAGAACGCGTCCGCGATCCGGGCCTTCTCCGGCGCCGAGTCCGCGGCGGCGAGCGCCGCCGGGAGCGAGGCGGCGGCGACGGGCACGAGCGCCGCGAAGCGGGCGTTGAGGACCGCGCCGAGGACCGCGACCCCCAGGCCGTTGCCGAACTCGGCCAGCGTGCCGTTGACCCCCGCGCCGACGCCCGCCTTCTCCGGCGGGATCGCGCTCATGATCGCGTTGGCCATCGCCGGCATGGCGAGGGCGATGCCCGCGCCCATGATGATCAGCCCCGCCAGCATCCCGCCATATGCGTCGCCGCCCAGCAGCGCGATCGCCGCGAGACCGGCCGCCAGGCAGGTCATGCCCGCCGCGATGGTCAGCGGCGTGCCCAGCTTGGGCAGCAGCTTGGCGCCCAGGCCCGTCAGGTTGAGCGCGACGACGGTGAGGGCGAGCGGGGCGGTGCGCAGTCCGGCCTCCAGCGGCCCGTACCCGAGCACGAACTGCAGGTGCTGGGTGAGCAGGAAGAGCGAGCCGCCCATGCCGAACGCGACGAGGATCGCGCCGGCCACCGCACCCGTGAACTTCTGGTTCCGGAAGAAGTGCATGTCCAGCATCGGGTACGGGATGCGCAGTTCCCACAGCACGAACGCGGCCATGACGACGAGCCCGATCGCGGCCGAGGTCAGCGTCGGCCCGGAGGTCCAGCCCTTGTCGGGGCCCGAGATGATCGCGTAGACGATCCCGGTCATGCCGACGGTGGACAGGAGCGCGCCGAGCAGGTCGGGGCGGTCGCCGCGCGGGTTCTTGGACTCGGGGACCAGCGCGATCACAGCGATCAGGCCGACGACCGCGACCGGGATGTTGATCAGGAAGATCGCGCCCCACCAGAAGTGGTCGAGCATCACGCCGCCGAGCAGCGGGCCGACGGCGAAGCCCAGCGAGTTCACGGTCGCCCACAGGCCGATCGCCTTGACCCGCTCGGCGTCGTCGAAGATCTGCACGACGACGGCCAGGGTCGTGGTCATCAGCAGCGCGCCGCCGATGCCCATGCCGGCCCGCGCCGCGATCAGCTGGCCGGTCGAGCCGGCGAGGCCCGCGACCAGCGAGCCGACGCCGAACAGGACGAGTCCCGCCGCGAGCATCTTCTTGCGGCCGTAGCGGTCGGCGCTGGAGCCCGCGGTGAGCAGCAGACCCGACTGGACGAGCGAGTAGGCGCTGATCACCCACTGGATGTCGGCCGTCGACGCGTCCAGCTCCCGGGTGAGGGAGGGGATCGCGACGTTCAGCACGGTGTTGTCGAGCAGCACGGTCAGCTGGGCGAGGCAGATGACCCCGAGGATCAGCCAGCGCTGGGGGTGGCCGCCGCCGGCCGGGGGCGCCGTCTGCTCCGGCTGCTCCGGGCCGTTGTGGTTCTCGGCGGTGGTCGCCGTCATTCGGTCTCCTGTCGGTGTCGGTGTCCGGGTCGATGTCCGGTCGGTATCGGTGTCGGTGTCGATCGGGGCCTCTTCGAACCCGTCTCCCATACACCGTAAGGGATTGCTCGTACGCTGTACAACGGCATTTTCGGCGTACCGTTCCGGCATGCCGAATCGCGCTCGCGCGCTCCCCCAAATGGCCCTGTCCGCCGCTCTGTTGAGCCTCATCGCGGCAGCCGCACCGGCCGCCGCAGACACGCCGGGAACGCCCTCGGTCCCGCTGCGCATCGCGACGTACAACATCCACGCGGGGGCCGGGGAGGACAACGTCTTCGACCTCGACCGGCAGGCCGCCGCGCTGCGCGCCCTCGACGCCGACGTGATCGGCCTCCAGGAGGTCGACGTCCACTGGGGCGCTCGCAGCCAAGGGCGCGACGTGGCACAGGAGTTGGCCGAGCGGCTCCGGATGCGGGTCGCGTTCGCCCCGATCTACAGCCTGGATCCGGCGGCGGCCGGACAGCCGCGCCGCGAGTTCGGGGTCGCCGTCCTGTCCCGGTACCGGATCCGCTCCGCCGTCAACCACGACATCACCCGGCTCTCCACCCAGGTCCCGAACCCGGTGCCGGCCCCGGCCCCCGGCTTCGGCGAGGTCACCCTCAAGGTGCGGGGCGTCCCGCTCCAGGTGTTCGTCACCCATCTCGACTACCGGGGCGACCCGTCCGTGCGGACCGCGCAGGTCGCCGACACCCGCCGGATCATGGGCGCCGAGCGCGCGGCCCTGCCCGGCGCCCGCCAGGTCCTGCTCGGGGACTTCAACGCGGCGCCGACCGCGCCCGAACTCGCCCCGCTGTGGCGGGAACTGCGTGACGCGGGGCCCGCGACCGGCGGCACGTATCCGGCGAACGCCCCCGTCAACCGGATCGACTACGTCGCGGTCGGCGAGGGCGTCGGCGTGCGGGACGTGACGATCCCGGCGGAGGCGGCCGCCTCCGACCACCGGCCGGTCGTCGCCGACGTGCGGCTCGACCGGTAGACCTCGTGGGCTGCCGGATCAGGACTTCGGCTGGGTCAGGTCGTAGAACGTCGCCGTTCCGGCCGTCACCTTCTCGAAGTTCTGCTCGACCCATGACGTGATCGTGGACGAGGAGCTCGCCCCGGAGCCCATGCCACCCATGCCGCCGCCCATACGTCCGCCCGTGCCTCCGCCGATGAAGTAGTGGATCTTTCCTTCCGCCACGTACTTCTTGAACTGGGCGAGGGTGGGCGACGGGTCGGTGCCGTTGAAGCCGCCGACGGCCATCACCGGGACGCCCGTGGCCAGTTGGTAGCTCGCCTGGTTCTGGGAGCCGACGGCCGCGGCCGCCCAGGTGTAGGCGTCGGCGTCCTTCAGGAGCAGCCGCTTCGCTTTGGCGCCGACCGTGGCGCCGTCGAGCAGACCGCCCATGCCGCCGCCTCCCGCGCCGCCACCGGGACCGCCCTCGGCCGTGGCTCCGCCGGGAAAGCCACCGGGGAAGCCGCCGCGCTGCTGCCCGCCGGGGCCGTTGCCCGTGGTGGTGCCGGGGCCGTTGCCGGTGCCGGGCCCGTTGCCCTGCGTCCGGCCACCGGGCGGCTGCATCGCACCGCCCCCGCCACCGCCATCGCCGCCGCCCGGGGCACCGCCCGGACCGCCGCGGCCGCCCATCATGCTCGCGCCGGCCGGGCCCGCCGTGACGATCGACCCGGTGTGCCCCGTGTTCAGCGTGCTGAGCGTGTACGCGGTCGGCGCGGCCAGCGACGCGGCGAGGCCGAGCCCCGCGGCGCCGAGCGCGAGCCCGCGCCCGAACCGGCCCGCCAGGGCGAGCCCCAGGCCCGCCGCGAGCCCGCCGATCAGCACGGCCCAGCGCAGCCACGGCAGGTAGTCGGGCGTGCGGCCGAGCAGCACGTGGCCCCAGATCCCGGTGACCGCGACGGCCGCGCCGAGCGTGACCGACCAGACGGGCCTGGCCCGTTCCTCCCACAGCACGGCCGCGCCCATGCCGATCACCGCGGCGAGGTACGGGGCCAGGGCCACCGTGTAGTACTGGTGGAAGATGCCGGCCATGAAGCTGAAGACGAGACCCGTCATCAGCAGGGAGCCGCCCCAGGCGAGGAACGCGGCGCGCGCGGTGTCCGTGCGCCGGGCCTTCCGGGTCAGGACCAGGGCCGCGACGAGCAGGATCAGCGCGGCGGGCAGCAGCCAGGCGATCTGGCCGCCGATCTCCGCGTTGAACATCCGGCCGAGACCGGTCTCGCCCCACTGACCGGTGCCGCCGCCCATGCCACCGCCGTCACCGCCGCCACCGGCTCCGGCTCCGCCTCCGCCGACGGAGCCGGTCTCGTCGCCGTTGATCCGGCCCAGGCCGTTGTAGCCGAAGGTCAGCTCCAGGAACGAGTTGTTCTGCGAGCCGCCGATGTACGGGCGGGAGGCCGCGGGCCAGAGTTCGACGACGGCCACCCACCAGCCGCCCGCAACTGTCATGACGAGCCCGGAGAGGGCCAGTTGGGCGAGTCGGCGGCGCAGCCTCACCGGTGCGCAGATCCCGTAGAGAAGAGCGAGCGGGGGCAGGATCAGGAAGGCCTGGAGCGTCTTGGCGAGGAAGGCGAGACCGACCGCCGCGCCCGCCAGGACCAGCCACTTCGTGCGCCCCCGCTCCAGCGCGCGCAGCACGCAGTAGACCGTGACGGTCATCAGGAGCGCGAGCAGCGCGTCCGGGTTGTTGAACCGGAACATGAGCGCGGCGACCGGCGTCGTGGCGAACACGGCCATCGTGATCAGGCCCGCCGCCGCGCTGAAGCGGCGCCGCACGGCCGCGTAGAGGACCGCCGCCGTGGCCACGCCCATCAGGACCTCGGGCACGAGGATCGCCCAGGAGTTCAGCCCGAAGAGCCGCACCGAGAGGCCTATCGACCACAGCGCGGCCGGGGGTTTGTCGACGGTGATCGCGTTCGCGGCGTCGGACGAGCCGAAGAAGAACGCCTTCCAGCTCTGGCTGCCCGCCTGGACGGCGGCCGAGTAGAAGGAGTTGGCGTAGCCGGAGGCGGAGAGGTTCCAGAGGTAGGCGAGGGCGATGACGAGGAGGAGGGCCAGGAACGCGGGGCGGACCCAGCGGGCGTCGGCGGGACGGTTCTCCGGGTCCGGGGCCGGGTCCGGGTCCGGGTCCGTCAGGGGCGTCGTCAGGGGCTCGGCGGTGGGGGTGTGGGTGGTCATCGTCGGCTCCCGTGGGTGAGCTCGGAGGACATGGCCGTGCGGTCGGTTCGGTCGGGGAAGACCCAGGCGCGCAGCAGCAGGAAGCGCAGCACGGTGGCCGCGAGATTCGCGGCGATGAGCACCGCCAGCTCGGTGGAGTGCGCGGCGCCGCCGTCGGACGCGGCACCGAGCGCGAGCAGCGAACCGCTGGTCAGCACCCATCCGATGCCGAAGACGACGATCCCCTGGGCCTGGTGGCGCACCGCGTTCGCCCGGCCCCGGACGCCGAAGGTGAGCCTCCGGTTGGCGGCGGTGTTGGCGACCGCCGAGACGAGCAGCGCGAGCGCGTTGGCGGTCTGCGCCCCCGAGAACGTACGGAAGCCGGTGTAGAGCAGCAGATACAGCAGCGTCGACAGGCCGCCGACGACGCAGAAGCCGACGAGCTGCCGGGCAAGTCCCTTGGGAACGCCGGGCAGTCGGCGGTCGCGCGGATCGTCGCCGAAGGGGCGCGCGAGACGGTCCAGGGGGAGGGAACCGGTGGCGAGCGCCCGGCCGACCCGCCACACGCCCTTCAGGTCCTCGGTCGCCGTCCGCACGATGTGGACGCTGGAGTGCGGGTCGTCGACCCAGTCGACGGGCACCTCGTGGATCCGCAGCCCGGCCCGCTCGGCGAGCACCAGCAGCTCCGTGTCGAAGAACCAGCCGGTGTCCTCCACCAGCGGCAGCAGCACCTGCGCCACCTCGCGCCGGATCGCCTTGAAGCCGCACTGGGCGTCGGAGAAGCGGGCCTGGAGCGAGCCGCGCAGGATCAGGTTGTAGGCGCGGGACACGAACTCCCGCTTGGGGCCGCGAACCACGCGCGCCGCGCGGGAGAGCCGGGAGCCGATCGCGAGGTCCGAGTGCCCGGAGATCAGCGGCGCCACCAGCGGGAGCAGCGCGTTCAGGTCGGTGGACAGGTCGACGTCCATGTAGGCGAGGACGGGTGCGTCGGACGCGGACCAGACGGCGCGCAGGGCCCGCCCGCGCCCCTTCTCCTCAAGGCGTACGGAGGCGACGCCGGCCAGCTCGGCGGCCAGCCGCCGCGCGACCTGCGGGGTCGCGTCCGTGGAGGCGTTGTCCGCGACCGTGATCCGGAAGCGGTACGGGAAGGTGCGGTTCAGGTGGGCGTGCAGGCGCCGCACACACGCGTCGAGGTCCTTCTCCTCGTTGAAGACGGGGACGACGACGTCCAGGACCGGCACGGCGCCGCTGCCGACGGGAAGGTGCTCCCGCGCCGGCAGCGTCCCCGGCCCGGGGGCGGGTGGAGCGGTGCTCGCAGAAGAGTCGGTTCGCATGCCACCGACCGTCGCCAACTGCTCTGTCAGGGCTGTGTGGTGAGGCTTTGACCCGCCTGTGAGTGTGGTTGCGCCTGTGAGTACGGATGCGCCCGATCCTGAACCTGGTCCTGCCGGTCCTGCCCGTCCTGCCCGTCCTGCCCGTCCTGCTCGGTCCGGGCCGGGAGGTGGACGGTGAACACGGTGCGGCCCGGGGCCGATTCCACGGTCACGGCGCCACCGTGCGCGGCCACGACCGCGTGCACGATGGCGAGCCCGAGCCCCGTGGAGCCCGCCGTGCGGGAGCGCGAGGAGTCGCCGCGCGCGAACCGCTCGAAGACGTGCGGCAGCAGCTCCGCCGGGATGCCCGGCCCGTCGTCCCGCACGTCGAGGCGGACCCACGGCCCGCGCCGGTGCACACGCGTGGTGACCGTGGTGCCGGGCGGGGTGTGCGTACGGGCGTTGGCCAGCAGGTTGACGAGGACCTGGTGCAGGCGGGCGGGGTCGGCGAGCACGGCGGCCGGTTCGTCGGGCAGGTCGAGCCGCCAGACGTGCTCCGGCCCGGCGGCGCGGGCGTCGGCGACCGCGTCCACGACCAGCGGCGACAGATCCGTCGGCGCGTAGGAGAGGGGCCGGCCCGTGTCGAGCCGGGCGAGCAGCAGCAGGTCCTCGACCAGACCCGTCATGCGGTGGGCCTCGGACTCGATGCGGCCGAGCGCGTGCCGGGTGTCGGGGCCGGTCGGCTCGGGGCCGCGCCGGGTCAGTTCGGCGTAGCCCCGGATGGAGGCGAGCGGGGTGCGCAGCTCGTGGCTGGCGTCCGCGACGAACCGGCGCACCCGGGTCTCGCTCTGCTGCCGTGCCTCCAGCGCGCCGTGCACGTGGTCGAGCATCCGGTTGAGCGCGGCGCCGACCTGGCCGACCTCCGAACGCGGGTCGGCCTCGGTGTCCGGGACGCGCTCGTGGAGGGCCACCTCGCCGCTGTGCAGGGGGAGTTCGGCGACGCGGGTGGCGGTCGCGGCGACCCGGCGCAGCGGGCGCAGCGCGACGCCGACCATGACGGCGCCCGTCACCCCGGCCGCGAGCAGGCCCGCGCCGGTCACGGACGCCTCGATGAGGACGAGCCGGTTCAGGGTCGCGTCGATGTCCGTGGAGGGGAGGCCGACGAGCAGGCTGCCGTCCCCGCTCGACTGGACGCGGTAGTCGCCGAGGCCGGGCAGGGCAACGCTGTGCGCACGGCCGTCGCGGGGGACCGAGGCGAGGGCGTCCGCCTGGGCGCCGGTCAGCTCGGTGGTGCGGGTGGGGGAGTCCTGCTCGGAGCGCTCAGCCTTGGTGAGGGAGCCGTCGGCGTCGACCAGCGCGCCCACGGTGTCGCCGCCGCCGGGGCCCGGCAGGCCCAGGAACGCCAGGTCGCTCGCCCGCGCGTCCGTCCCGGGCTCCCGGCCGCCGCCTTCTACGCCGGGCCCGTCGCCGCGCCGGGCCATGTGCACGACCTGGTCGACCTTGCCGTCCAGCTGCTCGTACAGATACGTGTGCAGAGCCAGCGTCGTCACCGTGCCGATCACCACGGCGACCAGCGCGATCAGGCCGACGGCGGTGACGACGAGCCGGGTCCGCAGGGTCCTGACGCGCGGCGCGCGGACCCGCCTCACGGCACCGGCGTCGCTGCGGGCTTGATCAGGTACCCGGCGCCGCGCCGGGTGTGGATCATCGGCTCGCGCCCGGCGTCGATCTTGCGCCGCAGGTACGAGATGTACAGCTCGACCACGTTGGCCCGGCCGCCGAAGTCGTAGCTCCAGACCCGGTCCAGGATCTGCGCCTTGCTGAGCACGCGGCGCGGATTGCGCATCAGGAAGCGCAGCAGTTCGAACTCGGTGGCGGTGAGGTGGATGTGGGTGCCGCCGCGCTCGACGTCGTGGCTGTCCTCGTCGAGCGACAGGTCGCCCACGACGAGCACGGAGTCGCTGTGCCGCTCGGCCGTACCGGTCCTGCGGATCAGACCGCGCAGCCGCGCGACCACCTCCTCCAGGCTGAACGGCTTGGTGACGTAGTCGTCGCCGCCCGCCGTGAGCCCCGCGATCCGGTCCTCGACCGCGTCCTTCGCCGTCAGGAACAGCACCGGCACGTGCGGCAGCTCGCGGCGCAGCCGGCCGAGCACGCTCAGCCCGTCCATGTCCGGCAGCATCATGTCCAGCACGACGGCGTCGGGCCGGAACTCCCGCGCGCTGCGCACGGCCCCGGCCCCGTCGCCCGCCGACCTGATCTGCCAGCCCTCGTAGCGCAGCGCCATCGACAACAGCTCGGTGATGGACTGTTCGTCGTCCACCACGAGCACCCGGACGGGCCTGCCGTCCGGCCTGAGCAGTTCGGTTCGCCCCTGGGGCGCGGCTGTGGTCATGGCACCACCCTGCGACCGCCCTCTGAGAAGCCCCTTTCCTGAACCTGTGAAAACCCTGAGAAACGCACAGCGGGCTCTCAGGAGACCTACAGCTCCGCGGACGGCGCAGGTGCGTCAGTGCATCAGGTGCGTCAGGTGCATCAGGTGCGTCAGGTGCGATCGAGGAACAGCTTCGCCCCGTTGTCGTGGCACACAGCCCGCACCCACGCGCTGCCGAGCCCCAGCCGCTCGATCGCCTCCAGCTGGTGCACGTACGGGTACGGGATGTTCGGGAAGTCCGTGCCGAGCAGCACCCGGTCCCCGAGATCCGCGAGCCGGGCCCGCTCCCGCACGGGGAGCGGCATGCGCTCCTCGCAGAAGTCCGTGAACGCCATCGTGGTGTCGAGCCGCACCTCCCCGTACCGCTCGGCCAGGTCCAGGAACTCGGTGTACTCCGGCATCCCCAGATGCGCGACCACCAGCGGCAGCCGCGGATGCCGCTCCAGGACCTTCGCGATCGGCTCGGGCCCGGTGTGCTTGCCGGGCGCAGGACCCGAACCGCAGTGCGTCACCACCGGCACCCCGGCCTCGGCGAGCAGCCCCCACACGGGGTCGAGCAGCGGATCGGCCGGGTCGTACGCGCCCACCTGCACATGCGCCTTGAAGATCCGCGCCCCGTCCTCGACCGCGCGCCGCACATACGCCTCGGCGCCCGGCTCGGGGAAGAACGTCGCCGTGTGCAGGCAGTCCGGCGTGCGGGCGGCGAACTCCGCCGACCAGCCGTTGAGCCACTGCGCCATCCCCGCCTTGTGCGGATAGAGCATCGACGTGAACGCGCGCACCCCGAACTCCCGCAGCCGCGCGAGCCGCCGGTCCTCCTCCTCGCGGTACGTGATCGGCCACGGGGAGCCGGTCAGCGGACCCGCCGAGTCGAAGTACGCCCACACCTTGCGCAGCACCCGGTCCGGCATGAAGTGCGTGTGCACGTCGACGAGCGCGGGCAGCCCGTGCCGCTCCCGGAACGCGGCGACCTGGGCGGCTTCGCCCGCCCCCGGCTCAGTCACGCTTCCATCCATGGCTGCGCACGACCTCGCCCACGTGCACCGTGTACTCCTCGTACCAGTCGGCGCGGCCCTGCTTCTGCGCGCCGCGGTGCTCGCCCACGGACCGCCACTCCTCGATCGCGGCGGCGTCGCGGAAGTAGGAGACCGTGATCCCGAGTCCGCCCGGGGTCCGCGCGGACTCGTGCCCGAGATAGCCCGGGAGCTCCTTCACGAGCTCGTCCATGCGGTCCGCGGTGGCGCCGTAGCCGCGATCTCCCTCGGTCCGGGTCGAGGTGAACACGACCATCTGGTACGGGGGTTCGAAGGCCGGCAACGGGCCGGCGGGGCTGTTCCCATGACGGTGATCACTCATGCCCCCACGGTCACCGCTCCCCCCGTCCCGTGTCCACACTCCTTACCGAACGGGATCCATCCCTTGACCTCCCGGTCTCCCGACCCGGGCCCTCAGACCCGTCGACCGCCCCGAGCCCCGCCCCCGGCCACCCTCAGAACAGCCCCCCTTGAACCCCGCGGACCTCCCGGACCGCCACCTCCGCGACCGCATCCGCCCCGACCCCTTCCAACGGCCACCCCGCCAACCCCCGCGTGTCCACGGCGAGCCGTCTCCCGCCCGCCTCCACCAGATGCAGATCCGGCCCGGCGACGGCCACCACGACCCCCGCCACCACCGCCCCCTCGACCACCCCGCCCACGACCCCGTCCAGCCCGTCGACCGCCGCGAGCCCGAACACCCCCGCGTGATCCACCACCCGGCACGGCACCCGCTCCAAGGACTCCGGCCACCCCTCCAGCTCCCCGGCCACCGCATGCGCCCGCGCCAGCTCCGCCCCTCTCTGCTCGGGCCCCCCGAGCCCCACCCGCACCAGGCGCTTCTTCGCGTACGGGATCCGGTCCGGCACCCCGAGCCCGACCCGCAGCAGCTCCTCCGCCCGCCGCGCGGCCATCAGCGGCCCCTCCCCGAGCCAGGTGAACGCCACCGCCCCCTGCTCCAGGAGCCGCGCCCCGCCCCGGTCGGCCCGCGTGATCCCCACCTTCACCAGCCCCTCCCCGAACCAGGCCAGATACACCCGGTACGGCCGCGGATCATCGGCCAGCGTGTCCGCCGCGACCGACCGCGCCCGGTCGATCCCCGCGCACTCCGCGCACTGCGCCCGCGTCCCCCGCTCCGGCACCACGTCCCGCCCCGGACACGGCGTGCGCCGCCCGCCCCGCCACACCCCGAGACACCGGCGCGGCCCGCAGACCCGGAACGCCACCCGCTCCCCGAACCGCACCGCGCCCGCCCGCTCCGCCGTCGCCCCCGACGCCGCCCCCGACCACCACCCGAACTCCGGCCCGTCCGCAGCCCACCGCATCCCCGTGCACCACCACGTCATACGGCCAGGATGGCGCACGCCACTGACAATCCCCGGGCCGCTCGCGTCGGCGCCGACTAGGATCCGGACCATGTCCGTGAGCCTGAACGACGTGGACCGCTTCGAGGCCGCGAGGCCCCGCCTGCAGGCCATCGCGTACCGCCTCCTCGGCTCCGCGAGCGAGGCCGAGGACGCCGTGCAGGACACGTATCTGCGCTGGCAGGCCGCCGACCCCGGACACATCGAGGTCCCCGAGGCCTGGCTCACCAAGGTCCTCACGAACCTGTGCCTCAACCAGCTGACGTCCGCGCGCGCCCGCCGCGAGACCTACGTCGGCCAGTGGCTGCCCGAGCCGCTGCTCCCCGGCGACCCGATGCTCGGCCCCGCCGACACCGCCGAGCGGCGCGAGTCCGTCTCGTACGCCGTCCTCACGCTCCTGGAGCGGCTCACGCCGAGCGAGCGGGCCGTGTACGTGCTGCGCGAGGCCTTCGACTACCCGCACCGGGAGATCGCCGAGATCCTCGACATCAGCGAGTCGTCCAGCCAGCAGATCCTGCACCGGGCGAAGAAGCACGTCGCCGACGGCACGCCCCGCGCGCCCCGCACCGAGATCGACGAGGCGACCGCCCAGCGCATCGTCGAGGAGTTCCTGGCCGCCGCCACGAGCGGCCGCACCGAACCCCTCGTCAAGCTCCTCACCTCGGACGCGATCGCGATCGGCGACGGCGGCGGGAAGGTGCCGGCCCGCGCCAGCGCGTTCGAGGGAGCGAAGGCCGTGGCCACGTTCATGCGCGGCCTGTTCAAGCCGGGCAAGGCCAAGCGGGCCATCACCGGCGGCCCGGCCGACATCTACGCGACGACGGCCAACGGCAGCCCCGCGGTCGTGGCGGTCGTCGACGGCCGCGTTATCGGCGTCATGTGCCTGGAGCTCGCCGACGGGCACGTCGCGGCCGTCCGCAGCCAGGTGAACCCCGACAAGCTGGAGCGCGCGACCCGCGTCTGGACCGCCACGGACCACGGAGAACCCCTGATCACAGCCTTCTAGCCAGGCTGTGACTCAGGTCACATCGCACTCCTGTCAGGAATCGACGGGCTGCCCGGTTCAAGGGGCGACACCGTCACAGACAGGAGCTGGACATGCAGCAGCACCGGATCATCGTTCTCGGGGCCGGATACACCGGAGCCATCGCCGCGGGCCGCCTGGCCAAGCGCCTGCACCGCGACGACGTGTCGATCACCCTCGTCAACGCGGAGCCCGACTTCGTCGAGCGCGTCCGCATGCACCAGCTGGCGGCCGGCCAGGACCTGACGCCCCGCCCCTTCGCCGAGATGTTCGCGGGCACCGGCGTCGCCCTGAAGCTCGCGAAGGTCACCGACATCGACGTCGACCGCAAGGCCGTCACGGTCACCGCGGACGGCGCGGCCCCCGAGGAACTCGCCTACGACACCCTCGTCTACGCCCTCGGCAGCGCCTGGAACACCCACGACGTCCCCGGCACCACCGAGCACGCCCACCAGATCGCGAGCCGCCCCGGCGCACTCCGGCTGCGCGAGCGCCTGGCCGCACTGCCCGCCGGAGGGACGGTCACCGTCGTCGGCGGCGGCCTGACCGGCCTGGAGGCCGCCACGGAGATCGCCGAGTCCCGCCCGGACCTGTCCGTCGCCCTGGCCGCCCGCGGCGAACTCGGCGACTGGCTCTCCCCCAAGGGCCGCCGCCACCTGCGCAAGGTCTGCGCCGGACTCGGCATCACCGTGCACGAGAACACCGCCGTCACCGAGGTCGGCCCCGACACGGTCACCACCGCCGCCGGACCCGCGCTCCCCTCGGACGTCACGGTCTGGACGACCGGCTTCGCCGTCCACCCGCTCGCCCGCGCCACCACCCTGGAGCTGGGCGACACCGGCCAGATCGTCGTCGACGGCACGATGCGCTCGGTCTCCCACCTCGACGTGTACGCGATCGGCGACGCCGCCCTCGCCATGGGCGCCGGCGACAAGCCGCTGCGCATGTCCTGCGCCTCCGGCACCCCGACCGCCTGGCAGGCCGCCGACTCGATCGCCGCCCGCCTCACCGGCAACAAGCTCCCGCACGCCCCGCTGCGCTACTTCAACCAGTGCATCTCGCTGGGCCGCAAGGAAGGCCTGATCCAGTACGTCACCGCCGACGACCGCGCGGTCGACGCGGCCCTGACCGGCCGCCTCGCCGCCTTCTACAAGGAACTGATCTGCAAGGGCGCGGCCTGGGGCGTCGCCAACCCGACCATGGGCCTCCCGACCCGCCGCCGCCGCGTCACCGACTCCGTCCGGACCGCGACCCCGGAGCCGGCCGGGGCCACGGCCTGAAACGCGAGAGGCCCCGGACTCTCGTCCGGGGCCTCTCGCTCGATGTGCACTCGGCAGGATTCGAACCTGCAACCTTCTGATCCGTAGTCAGATGCTCTATCCGTTAAGCTACGAGTGCTTGTTTTGTTGTCGTCTCCGTTCCCGGCCTTTCGGCCTGTCCCGGCGACAGGAAGAACATTACATGACTGCCGCCGTCATGTGAAATCCATTGGGCTCACCCCTTGTGACCTGCGAAAACGTCCCTGACGGCCGCTGAGCCCAGACGACCGACGCGACCCCGCGAGCCCTCCGGACACCCCAGAAACAGCGAAGCCCCGGTCCTGGTGGACCGGGGCTTCGGATCTTGCTGCGGAGGCGGAGGGATTTGAACCCTCGATGGGCTTTAAGGCCCAAACCGCATTAGCAGTGCGGCGCCATAGACCGGACTAGGCGACGCCTCCAGCACAAACCCTCCGCGCGAGCGCGTCGAGTTGCGTGCAGATGATGACACAGCTCAGGGCGCGTCACCAATCGCCCCCCACGGTACTAGGAGGGCAGGCCAGAGGGCAAAGCCCCCGCGCGGCGCGCAACGTCGTGGCGGTCCGGGCGTTAGACACGGCATGTTGCTGCGTCGTTTCTCCTCCCGTGCCTCCGCGTCGCCGACCCGCACCGCGGCCCGGCTGCTGCTCACCGCCGCCGCCTCCGCCGCGGCCCTCGGCGCCTCGCTGCCCGCCGCCGCCCACGCCGACACCGGCCCCATCCGCACCGCCCCCGGCCCGGTCGGCCTGCTCGACGGTCTCCTCCCGAAGAGCCCGGCCCCCGCCCCCTCTCCCGACAAGCTGACGCTCACGGTCGCCGACTCGGGCAACGGCAACGACGGAACGTACGAGCTGCGCTGCGCCCCGGCCGGCGGCACGCACCCGGACGCGGCCGCGGCCTGCGCGCGGCTCGACGAGATCGGGAACGAGGGACAGGACCCGTTCGCACCCGCGCCCAAGGACCAGCTCTGCACGATGCAGTACGGCGGCCCCGCCACCGCGCACATCACCGGCACCTGGCACGGCCGCGCGGTCGACGCCTCGTACAGCCTGGCGGACGGCTGCCAGATCGCCCGGTGGCAGCAGCTGAGCCCCGTGCTGCCCGCAACCGCGCAGTGACCCAGGGTCCATCGGTCACAGCGTCATGACCCGGCGCGCCCGGGATCCCCACATCCTCTACGTGGGCTCCCTCTCATCCGGCGTCGCGAGCGCAACCACTGCCCGTAGACTCCCTCCCGAGACACGTCGCGCGCCGCGGGGCAAAGAGGGCCCGTGCGGTGGACGGGTCGCGGTATAGCGGTACATCAGGGAGGAAGCGTCGTCGTGAGCAGCAGGCCATCCCGAGGCGCTGCTCGCCTCGCAGCCATACTCGACGCACTGCCGGACGCGTTGGTGCTGGTCAACACCAACGGGACCGTCGTCAACGCCAATTCGATCGCACTTGAGGCATTTGAGGCCCCGGGCACCGCGCTCGTCGGGCGCGGACTGCTCGATCTGCTGCCGGAGTTCGACTCGCGGCTGATCCCCGGCTCGATGCGCCGTCCGGACACCGCGACCGACGAGCGCGGGCGCACGAAGCCGACCCGGATGATCGCCCGTCGCACCGACGGCAGCGAGTTCCCGGTCGAGGTCACCTCCGCGAATCTGGCCGACGGCGCGCGTGACGCGGTGGACCCCTACGGCTCCGGCGGGCTCGGTGGCGGCGGCTACAGCGGGTCCGAGCTGCTCATGCTCGTCGTGCGCGACCTCTCCGGCACCCTCGACACCGAGGCCGAACTGGCCCGCTCGCAGCGGCAGACCGAGATGATCCTGCGGGCCGCGGCCGAGGGCGTCGTCGGCACCGACACCGACGGCCGCATCGTTCTGGTCAACCCGGCCGCCGCGCAGATCCTCGGCTTCCGCGCCAGCGATCTCGGCGGCAAGGAGCTGCACACCCTCGTCCTGCACTCGCGCGCCGACGGCGACACGTTCCCGTACGAGGAGTCGCCGCTCGCCGACACGCTGCGCTCCGGGCGCAAGCACCGCGTGCGCGGGCAGGTCCTGTGGTCGAAGAGCGGCGAGAAGGTGCCCGTCGACATGACGACGGCGCCCGTGCGGGACGGGGACCAACTGGTCGGCGCGGTGATGACGTTCACCGACCGCCGCCCCTTCGACGATCTCGTCACCGAGCACGCCGACGAGCTGGCGCGACGCGACGCGGCCGCCGAGAAGGAGCGCGAGGAGCGCGCCGCGGAGCTGGAGCGGGTGCGCGAGGAGCTGACCGCCGAGCTCGCCTCCGTCCGCGAGGACCTGACCGGGGAGCTGGCCGCCACGCGCGAGCAGCACGCGGAGGAGCTGTCGGCCGAGCGGGAGCGCGGCGCCGCGTTCGCCGAGCGCGAGAAGGACCGGTTCGAGGCGCTGGCGGCCCGTCACGCGCAGCTGCTCGCCGTCCTCGACCAGTCCCTGCGCGGTCCGCTGGAGGAGCTGCGCCGAGAGCTCGGGCAGCTCGCGGCGGACGACGCCGGGCAGCTGTGGCCCGAGGCCAACCAGGTGCTCCACCACCTGTCGGCCGGCTACTCCCGCATGACGACGCTGGTCGACAACGTGCTGGCGTACCAGCTCCTCGACACCGACGACGAGAAGCTCGCCCGTGTGCCCGCGATGCTGGACGCCGTCGTGGCGGCCGGTGTCGACGGGGCCGTCGAGCTGATCGGTCCCGGCCGGGTCCAGTTCGCCGTGCACGCGCCGCCGATCGAGGCCGAGGTCGACGCGCGGCGCCTCGCGACCGCGCTCGCCCATCTGATCGCCGATGTGGCCGGGATCGACGCGACGGGCAACTCGCGGGCCGTGGCGGGCGCCGGTTACGTCGACTCCACCGTCGTGGTGGCCGCGGCCCAGCGCGGGGACAGCGTCCGCATCGAGGTGCGCGGCCCCTACTCGGGCGGCGACCCGGTGCACGAGCCGATCGTCCGGGGCATCGTGCGGGCGCACGGCGGCGTGCTGCAGACGCACGAGGTGCCGGGCATGAGCGGCAGCGCGTACGTCCTCGAGGTGCCGATCGGGGGCGGGGCCGGGGTGGTTCCGGCCGCTCCCGCGCCGGTTTCCGAGCCGTCCGCCGTCGCGCCGGAGGCCGATGCCACGCAGGACGTGCCGGCGCAGGCCACGCGGGGTGGGCGCCGCCGTGCGCGCCGGGCCTCCGGGCCGTCGGTGGACGCGTTCCTGGAGAGCGGGCTCGCCGAGCCGCCCGCCGCCAGTGGCGGTACGGGCCGGCGGCGCGGGCGGCGGGCGGCCGAGGAGCCGGCGGCCGGTGCCGAGGTTTCCTCCGGTGCGGAGGCGTCGGTCGGGTCCGGTGTCGCGCTTCGGGGTGACGTGCCCGTCGAGGCCGGTGACTCCGGCGGCGCCGGGCGTCCCGAGCTGCCCGCGGCGCAGGCTCCGGTGCAGGACGCCCCTGTCGGTCCTACGGATTCCGGCGCACCGTCCACCGGTACCGGGCGGCGGCGCGCGCGTTCCGCCGACGGCGGCGGCGCGGTGGAGCCCGCGGCGGCCCAGGGTGCCGTCGTGACCTCGGCCGAACACGCGGCGGGCGCCCCGGCTCTCGGCGACACGGTGCCGCCGCAGGGCGTGCCTGCGCCGACCGGGCGGCGGGCCCGGCGGGCCGTGGACCAGGAGCAGCGGGCGCTGCCCGCGCTGCCGTCGGCGTCCGCGCACGAAGCCCCCGGAGCGGGGGCGAACGAGCCGGTGCCGGCCGATGCCGGTGCCGCGGCGCAGTCTTCCGGGCGGCGAGCGCGGCGCGCGCTCGGCACCACGCAGGCGGCGGCCCCCTCGCCGCAGCCGCGGGAGGCGTTCGCGCTGCCCCCGGCGGAGGCCGACCGCACGCCGCGGCCGATGCCTCAGCCCGCTCAGCCTCAGCCCGTTCAGCCCCAGCCCGCTCAGCCTCAGGCATCCGTGCCCGAACAGGTGCCGTTCGTCGTTCCGTCCGTGCCCGCCGCGGCGCCGCAGGACGATCCCTCGGAAGGCGCTGCGGCACCCGCTCCGGCGCCGGTCGCAGCCCCGACCGTGGCCCCCATGCAGTTCGAGGACGACGGCGACGACGACTACGAGGACGTCGGCGGGGCCGGTGCCGATGGCGGCGCGCAGGTCGCCCAGCCCGGCGCGGACGAGCCCCAGCAGCACGCGTCGGCCGAGCCGGACCCGGCCCAGGACCACACCCCGCCGCAGCCGCACCCGGCCCAGCCGACGCCCGCCCGGGGCATGCCGGCTCCTCAGCCGCAGACACAGCAGCAGGCGCAGCAGCAGGCGCGGGCCGCCCAGCCGCTGCCCGCGGAGGCCCCGCAGCCCCCTGCGGGTGACACGAACTCGACGCAGGGCCGGGCCTTCAGCGTGCGCACGCTCGGGCAGGGCGTGCCGTTCGGGCGTCAGATCGCCGAGCAGCAGCGTCGCGGTCAGACGCCGGGCCCGATCCCCGGATCCGTGCCGCCGCAGGCGCCCGCGCAGGCCGGGGCGACCCCGCCGCAGGGCGTGCCGCAGCCGGCGGACGGTCACTCGCAGGGCGGTGGCACGACGAGCGGTTCGGGCCGGCGGCGCAAGCTGTCGACCCGGCAGGAGCAGCCCGAGGCCACCGGTGCGCAGACGCCCGCGCAGGGCACGGCCACCCCGGCGGCCCCCGCACCGGCACCGGCCGCGGCCCCCGCTCCGGGCGCCGCCCGCCCGCACCCGCAGCCGCCCCGGCTGTCCCCGAACGCCTCGGAGGGCGCGGGCCGTTCCTACGCGATCGGCGCCCCCGACCAGAACGCCGCGGAGGGCCCCGAGCCGCTCGACGGTCCCGGCGGTGCCGTGGAGATCGCCAACCGGCCGCAGCCGCAGCCCATGGACGACGAGCTGCCCCCGGAGCCCCTCGACAACCCGCGCCGTCTCCTGGTGTGGCCCGCCCCGGACGTGACGACCCAGCAGGCGCTCAGCGACCGCGGCTACCGCCCGGTGACCGTGCACTCGCGCGAGGAGGTCGACGCGCAGATCGCGGCGTTCCCCGCCGCACTGTTCGTGGACCCGCTGACCGGGCCTATCACCCGGACCGCGCTCCAGTCCCTGCGTCAGGCCGCCGTCGCCGCCGAGGTGCCGGTCCTGGTGACGGCGGGCCTCGGACAGGCGACGCGCGAAGCCGCGTACGGTGCCGATCCGGCCGTGCTCCTGAAGGCGCTGGCTCCGCGCGACAGTGAGCAGCACCCGCCGCGGGTCCTGCTCATCGAGGAGCACGAGGAGATCGCGCTCGCGCTGACGGCCACGCTGGAGCGGCGCGGGATGCAGGTGGCGCGGGCCGCGAGCGACGCGGACGCGGTGACGCTGGCGGGCCAGATGCGGCCCAACCTGGTCGTCATGGATCTGCTCCAGGTGCGCCGCCGGCGCGCGGGCATCATCGACTGGCTGCGGGCGAACGGGCAGTTGAACCGCACGCCGCTCGTCGTCTACACCGCCGCCGTCGACGAGGCGGACCTGCCGCGCCTGGCGGCGGGGGAGACGGTGCTGTTCCTCGCGGAGCGGTCGACGAGCGACGAGGTGCAGGGCCGGATCGTGGACCTGCTGGCGAAGATCGGCACTAACTGACGGACCGGCGGGCCGGCGGACCGGCTGAAGATCCCGTGAGCGAGCACGGAACAGGGGCGGCCCCGAGGCGGGGCCGCCCCTGTTTCACGTGAAACAGTGCGCGGGTCCGGTCGTCAGATCTGCGTGACGTCCAGGTCGCCGTCGGCGTACTGCCGGCGCAGCACCTTCTTGTCGAACTTGCCGACGCTGGTCTTCGGGACGGCGGGGACGATCGTCCAGCGCTCGGGCAGCTGCCACTTCGCGACCTTCTCGGCGAGGAACGCGCGCAGCGTCTCGAAGTCCGCGCTCGCCCCCTCCTTCAGCACGACGGTGGCCAGCGGGCGCTCGCCCCACTTGTCGTCCGGGACGGCGACGACGGCGGCCTCGGCGACGTCCGGGTGCGACATCAGCGCGTTCTCGAGGTCGACGCTGGAGATCCACTCGCCGCCGGACTTGATGACGTCCTTGGCGCGGTCGGTGAGGGTCAGGAAGCCCTCGGCGCTGATGGTGCCCACGTCACCGGTCTTGAGCCAGCCGTCCTCGCTGAACTTGTCGGCGGGGCGCAGCGGTTCGGCGTCCGGGCCGTTGTAGTACGCGCCCGCGATCCACGGCCCTCGCACCTCCAGCTCGCCCGCGGACTCGCCGTCCCAGGGCAGCTGCTCGCCGCCCGGGCCGGTCAGCCGCGCCTCGACTCCGGCGGGGAAGCGGCCCTGGGTGAGCCGGTACGCGAACTCCTCGTCGCTGCCCGGCTCGACGCCGGCCGGCGGGCGGGCGACGGTGCCGAGCGGGGAGGTCTCGGTCATGCCCCAGGCGTGGCAGACCCGCATGCCGAGCTCGTCGAAGGCCTTCATGAGGGAGGGCGGGCAGGCCGAGCCGCCGATGGTGACCTGGGTCAGCGTCGACACGTCACGCGGCTTGGCGGTGAGTTCGGCGAGCAGGCCCTGCCAGATGGTGGGGACGGCGGCGGCGTGCGTGGGGCGCTGGGACTCGATCATCTCGGCCAGCGGCGCGGGCTGCAGGAAGCGGTCCGGCATCAGCATGTTCACGCCGGTCATGAACGTGGCGTGCGGCAGGCCCCAGGCGTTGACGTGGAACTGCGGGACGACGACGAGCGAGGTGTCCGCGTCGGTCAGGCCCATCGACTGCGTCATGTTCACCTGCATCGAGTGCAGGTAGATCGAACGGTGCGAGTAGACGACGCCCTTCGGGTCGCCCGTGGTGCCGGAGGTGTAACACATCGCGGCGGCCTGCCGCTCGTCCAGCTCCGGCCAGTCGTACGTGGTCGGCTTCCCGGCGACCAGCTCCTCGTACTCGTGCACCCGCGCCCGCGCGCCCTCGAGGAGCGAACGGTCGCCGGGCCCGGAGACCACGACGTGCTCGACCGTCGCCATTCCGGGCAGCAACGGTGCGAGCAGCGGCAGCAGCGACCCGTTCACGATGATCACGCGGTCGGCCGCGTGGTTCACGATCCAGTTCAGCTGTTCCGCCGGGAGCCGCAGGTTCAGCGTGTGCAGCACCGCACCCATCGCGGGGGCGGCGAAGTAGGCCTCGACGTGCTCCGCGTTGTTCCACATCAGCGTCGCCACGCGGTCGTCGCCCCGGACACCGAGGTCGTCGTGGAGTGCGTGCGCGAGCTGGGCCGCGCGGGCACCCGCCTCGGCGAACGAACGGCGGTGCGGCTCGCCCTCGCCCGTCCACGTGATGATCTGCGAGGTGCCGTGCACGCGTATCCCGTGGTTCAGGATGCGGGTCACGGTCAGCGGTACGTCCTGCATCGTGCTCAGCACGGCGTCCTCCCGGTGGGCGCTACGGAGCAGTAGAGTTCTGCCGATTCTCACCGCATACCGCGTGGTATGTCACTAGTCCCGGGAATGATCGATCACCTGGGCGCTCACCCGATCGGCGTCCTGAACCCCAGATCAGGCCCGCACCGGACCCAGCTCCGGGTCCTCCCGCAGCTTGCCCAGCGCCCGCGAGACCGCGCTCTTGACCGTCCCGACGGAGACCCCGAGCACCTCGGCGGTCTGCGCCTCGCTCAGATCCTCGTAGTACCGCAGGACGACCATCGCCCGCTGGCGCGTCGGCAGCTTCATGATCGCCCGCCACATCGCGTCGTGCAGGGCCTGCTGCTCCGCCGGGTCCCCGGCGGGAAGCACCGGCGGCTCCGGCAACTCGTCGCAGACGAACTCGTCCACCTTGCGCTTACGCCATTGGGAGGTCCGCGTGTTCAGCAGGGCCCGGCGCACATACCCGTCGAGCGCCCGGTGGTCCTCGATCCGGTCCCACGCCACGTACGTCTTCGCGAGCGCGGTCTGCAACAGGTCCTCGGCATCGCACGGGTTCGCCGTGAGCGACCGTGCCGTGCGCAGGAGCACCGGCTGGCGCGCCCTGACGTACGACGCGAACGACGGGTACGTCGTGTGCGCACCGTGCGCCGCACGCGCCCCGGCCGGGGTACGCGTCCCCGCCGCGGTGCGCGTCCCCGCCGGGGTACAGGTCCCCGCCGGAGTGCGCGTCCCGGCGGGGGTACGCGGTGCGGGCTGCGCTGCGCTGCTGCGGGCGGGCGCCAGGGTTGCGGTCATGGCTCCACGCTATGAGCGCACCCTGTCCCCGCGGATCGGCCGGAGGTCCCGAAGCGGCGTCCGCCTCAGGTTGTACGCGGGGTGGTAGCCCCACCTCCTGAAGGTGGAGGACGCGGTGAGGTCCCTTGGGGGTTCATCCCTGAGAGCCTCCCCCTCCGAAGGCCCGCCCGCGCCCCCTCACCCGTCCCGGCCGAGGACCAGTCCCGAGGTCGGCACCCCCGTGCCGGCCGTGACCAGAGCCGTCGCCGCACCCGGTATCTGGTTCACCGCCGTGCCCCGCAGCTGCCGCACGCCCTCCGCGATCCCGTTCATCCCGTGCAGATAGGCCTCGCCCAGCTGGCCCCCGTGGGTGTTCAGCGGCAGGCGCTCCTCCGCGACGAAGTCCGCCGCCTCACCCGGCCCGCAGAATCCGAACTCCTCCAGCTGCATCAGCACGAACGGCGTGAAGTGGTCGTACAGGATCCCCACGTCGATGTCCGAGGGTCGCAGCCCCGAGGTCCGCCACAGCTGCCGGGCCACCACACTCATCTCCGGCAGCCCCGTCAGACCGTCCCGGTAGAAGCTGGTCATCTGCTCCTGGGCCCGGCCGGCGCCCTGGGCCGCGGCCTCGATCACGACCGGCGCGCGGCGCAGGTCCCGGGCCCGCTCCACGCTCGTGACGACGATCGCCTGTCCGCCGTCCGTCTCCTGGCAGCAGTCGAGCAGCCGCAGCGGATCGACGATCCAGCGCGAGGCGGCGTGGTCGTCGAGGGTGATCGGCTTGCCGTAGAAGTAGGCCGCCGGGTTCGTCGCCGCGTACTTGCGGTCCACCACGGCGACGTGGCCGAACGCCTCCGGGGTCAGGCCGTACTCGTGCAGGTACCGCTGCGCCGCCATCGCCACCCAGGAGGCCGGCGTGAGCAGCCCGAAGGGCAGGGACCAGCCGAGCGCCGCGCCCTCCGCCGACGGCTCCCGGTGCTGCACACCCGAACCGAAGCGGCGGCCCGACCGCTCGTTGAACGCCCGGTAGCAGACGACCACCTCGGCCACCCCGCTCGCCACCGCGAGGGCCGCCTGCTGCACCGTGCCGCAGGCCGCGCCGCCCCCGTAGTGCACCCGGGAGAAGAAGGAGAGCTCTCCCATCCCCGCCGCCTGCGCGACCGTGATCTCCGGGCTCGTGTCCATCGTGAACGTGACCAGCCCGTCGACGTCGGCGGGGGAGAGGCCCGCGTCGTCGAGCGCCGCGTGCACGGCCTCCACCGCGAGCTTCAGCTCACTGCGCCCCGAGTCCTTGGAGAACTCGGTCGCGCCGATGCCGGCGATCGCCGCCCTGCCGCCGAGGCGGTCCTTCGCGCGCACGCTCATGCCGGCCTCCCCACGGCCCGGTCCCGGTCCGAAGACGGCACGGTGACCGTCACGGTGCCGGTGACATGACTGCCGATCCCGTTCTTCCCCACGACCTGGACCCGGGCCGTCTCCCCCTCGTCACCGGCCTCCACGTCGAGCACCGTGCCGGTCAGCACCATCGTGTCCCCCGGATAGTTCGGCGCGCCCAGCCGGATCGCGACCTTGCGCAGGACGGCGGCGGGACCGAAGTGATCCGTGATGTACCGCCCCACCAGTCCGTTCGTCGTCAGGATGTTCATGAAGATGTCGGGGGAGCCCTTCTGCCGGGCCCGCTCCGCGTCGTGGTGGACGTCCTGGTAGTCCCGGGACGCGACGGCCCCGGCGACGATCAGGGTCCTGGTCACCGGAATCTCCAGCGGCGGCAGCGCCTCACCTGCCTTCATGACGTGCTCCCTTCCGTGGTCCCCGTCTGCGTCCCCGCCCCTTGCCCGCTCGCAATCAACTCGCCCAGCTCCTCCAGCAGTTCACCGCCGGCCCCCAGATATCCGTCGATCTGCCGCCCCCACAGGAAGTGCCGGTGCACCGGGTGGTCCAGGTCGGCGCCCATGCCGCCGTGCAGGTGCTGACCCGTGTGCACCACCCGCTTGCCCGCCTCGGACGCCCACCAGGCCGCGGTCAGCGCGTGGCTCTCGTACGCGAGGCCCTTGTCCCGCCGCCAGGCCGACTCGTAGGCCGTGACCCGGATCGCCTCGATGTCCATATGGGCTTCCGCCGCCCGGAGTTGGACTCCCTGCTTGGCGGCGAGCGGCCGGCCGAACTGCTCCCGCTCGTTCGTGTACTCCACCGCCCGGGCCAGGGAGCCCGCGCACACGCCGGCCTGTAGCCCCGCGAACGCGGTCCGCGCCGTCGCCAGCACCTCCCCGTACGCCTCGGGTCCGCCGATCCGCTCCGCGACCGTCCCGTCGAGCACCAGCCGGCCCGCGGCCCAGGGCGCCGTCAGCTCCACCGGCTCACACCCGGCGCCGCCCGCCGAAACCATCCACAGGCTGTGGATACTTTCTCCGGCTTCCCCATGTGCGGCTCGGGCCGGGCCGTCCTCCCGGACCGCCACCAGCACATGCGTCGCATCCCCCAGCCACGGCACCCAGGGCACCGTCCCGGTCAGCCGTGCCCGTACACCCCCGGCGCCCGCGTCTTCCCGCCCGGTGATCACGATGCCACCCCGCGCCGGGAACGCCCCGGTCGCCACGGTCGCGCCGTCACGCAACCCCGGCAGCAGCCGCTCCCGCTGCTCCCGCGTACCGTGCCCGGCCACCGCGAGCAGCCCGTACACACCGCTCGCCGCGAACGGCACCTGCGCCGTCGCCCTCCCCTGCTCCTCCAGCATCAGGACCAGGCCGAGCAGCCCGGTCTCCTCCACGGCAGCGGTCAGGCCCGCGCCGCTCAGCGCCTTCCACAACTCGGCGTCGCTGCCGCCCCCCAGGCCGGCGAGCCGCTCCGGGGTGGACAGGTCGGCGAAGATCCGAGCGGCCAGCTCCCGCGCCGCCTCCTGCTCGTCCGTCGGGGTGAAGTCCATGTCACACCTCACCCGCCTCGACGGCCCGGAACACGGGCAGCTCCAACTCCTCGTCCACAGCCAGGAATTCCAGCCGGACCGGCATGCCGATCCGCACCTTGTCGTACGGCACGCCCACCACGTTGCTCACGATGCGCACGCCCTCCGCGAGCTCGACCAGGGCCACCGCGTACGGCGGGTCGAAGGCGGGGAACGGCGGGTGGTGCATGACGACATAGCTGAAGACCGTGCCCGCGCCGGACGCCTCCACCGTGTCCCACTCCTGCCCGCCGCAGGCGTTGCACCCCGGCAGCCAGGGGAAGCGGAGCGTCTCGCAGGTCCGGCAGCGCTGGATGAGGAGGCGATGGTCGCCGACGCCCTCCCAGAAGCCCGCGTTGTCCCTGTTCACCACCGGGCGCGGGCGCAGCTTCTTCACGGCCCCGCCCGCCTTCGCAGCCCCCGCGCTCTCCCTCGCCGCAGGCGTGTACTTCAGGATGCGGAAGCGGTGCGTGCCCACCAGCTCGCCGCCCACCCGGACGTCCATCCGTGTCGTGACGAAGTGCCCCGAGCCCAGCTTCGTCGTCTTCAGCGGGGAGACGGACTCGATCAGCGAGTCGTAGGTGATGGCGTCGCCGGGCCGCAGCGGACGCAGATACTCCTGCTCGCAGTCGGTCGCGACCACCGACGTGTACCCCGCGCCGTCCAGCAGCGCGAACAGCTCGTCGTGGGCCGGAGAGCGCCCCTCGAACCCGGAGAGCCCACCCATCGTCCAGGCCTGCAGCATCGTCGGCGGCGCGATCGCGTCGGGCCCCGCGTACGCCGGGTTCGTGTCCCCCATCGCCTCGCACCAGTGCCGGATCATCGGCTCGTTGACCGGGTCCTTGCCCTCGGCCGCGGTCGCCGCCGGCCGCCCCTCGAACGGCTTCAGCTCCTCCTCGGTGAGCTCCCTGCCCCCTTCTCGCACCATGGCCGTCACCGCTTCCCCCGCTTCATCCCGAGCCGCATCGCGGCCACGATCTCCCGCTGGACCTCGCTCACTCCGCCGCCGAACGTGTTGATCTGCGCCGCCCGGTTCATCCGCTCCAACTCCCCGTCCCCCACCGCGGGATCACCCGCCCCGAACGCCCCGGGCGATCCGGCCCGCACCCACCCGGCCTCGCCCGCGATCTGCTGACATATTCGATACACCTCGACCGCCGATTCGGTTCCCGCGAACTTCACGCCGCTGGCGTCCCCGGGGGCCAGCCGGCCCGCCCCCACATCACCCACCAAACGCCAGTTGAGCAGGCGCGTAGCCGCCAGCCGTGCATGCGCCTCGGCCAGTCCGGAACGGACCCAGGACGCGTCAATCCGGCGCTCGCCCGTCACCGGATCGGGTGTACGGGCGGCCTCGACGACCCGCTCGTAGAAGTCCTCGGCCTGCATGCCGATCGCGGCGAGCGCGACCCGCTCGTGGTTCAGCTGGTTCGTGATCAGACCCCAGCCGCCGTTCTCCGGCCCGACCAGGTTCGACCCCGGCACCCGGATCCCGTCGTAGTAGGTGGCCGTCGTGGTCAGGCCGCCCACCGTCTCGATCGGCGTCCACGAGAACCCGGGCGCGTCGGTCGGGACGAGGACGATCGAGATGCCCTGGTGCTTGGGGGCCTCGGGGTCGGTGCGGCAGGCGAGCCAGACCCAGTCGGCGTTCTGCGCGTTCGACGTGAAGACCTTCTGGCCGTCGATCAGCCAGTCCCCGCTCTCCTCCTCGCGCACCGCCCGGGTCCGCAGCGAGGCGAGGTCGGTGCCCGCCGACGGCTCGCTGTAGCCGATCGCGAAGACCAGCTCACCACTGAGGATGCGGGGCAGGAAGAAGGCCTTCTGCTCCTCGGTGCCGTACTTCATGAGGGTCGGGCCGACGGTGTTCAGCGTCACCATCGAGACGGGAGCGCCCGCCCGGTACGCCTCGTCGAAGAACACGAACTGCTCGTCGGGCCCGCGCCCCTGCCCGCCGTACTCGACGGGCCAGCCGAGCCCGAGCAGCCCCTCGGCCCCGAGGCGCCGCAGAACCCGGCGCTGACCTGGGATGTCGTCGGCCGCGGGCGGGCCGTCCGGCATCACCGTACGGAAGTGTTCGCGCAGTTGGGCGCGCAGCTCTCGCTGGCGATCGGTGGGGGCGAGGTGCACGGCGGCGGCCCTCCCGGACCTCGTACGAACAAGGGTTTCTGACTGTCCGTCAGATACTGCCGGGTGTCAAGAGATCAGCGGCCCCTCCGAGTTCACTCACGGAGTCCCGGAAAACGCCTGCGCGGCGGTGCCGATGGCGCCGCCGCGCAGCTGTCACGCACCCCACGCAGAGCCCCTGTCGCGCAGGAGCCGGGAGGTCACCAGAGCTCGGTGAAGTGGACCGCGATGTTCTCGTTGGACTGGTGGATCGCGGTGAATGCCGACCCGTTCACCTGCGCGTTGTTGTTCTGGTTCGAGGCGCCGTCGCCGACCGCCTGCTGCTGCGTGGTGCTGGAGTTCCCGAAGTTGTCGTGACCCACGCCGCTGCCGATGATCGACGCGACGCCCGCATTCGATCCGTCGTCCGCGATCGCGCCGTTGTCGGCCATCGCCACCCCGGAGAAGAGGGCGGCGGCCAGAGGCAGGGCGGCGACGGCGGCGAGGACGCGGGCGGTACGGATGGAAGCCATGTGTTTTCCTCCAGAAGTACGGGTTGCTCCGGGGAAGTTGGCCGACCGCCCCGGCGATGTTCACGACGTCGCGAGACCAGAGTTGCCCAGCGGATCCGCCCGGAACCACCCCGGACGGCCTCATTCGCTCGCAAGCGTGAGGACAAGTCGATAAACCTCCCTCACGCCCACAAAAGCCCAGCTCAGCTGCGAACACCCCACTCCGGGACGATCAACACCCAGTCGTCCCAGACGATGAAGCGTTTCGGCACATTTTTGGTAAATAGCCACCCCGGACGGCCCAACCCACTTCCCTCTTTCGAACGGATGTACGAACATGGAGTCATGGCCACCACCGACCGACACCCGGCACGCCCCACCTCCGCCGTGCCGCGCGCCTCCCTCGCGACCCTGGCCCTCGCGCACGCCCTCTCCGCCGCCGAGCGCGGGCTCGCGGTCATCCCGCTCTCCCGCACGAAGCTCCCCGCCCTGCCCTCACCGCACCGCGGCGACCCGCCGTCCGCCCCGCGCTGCCACGGCGAGTGCGGGCTCCCCGGGCACGGGGTGTACGACGCGACGACCGATCCGCGCCGCATCCGCGCCCTGTTCGCCGCCGCGCCCCGGGCCACCGGATACGGCATCGCCTGCGGCCTGCCGCCGTACCACCTGATCGGCGTCGACCTGGACACCAAGTCCGGTACGGATTCCTCCGCTTCGCTGCGTGAGCTGGCCTTACGGCATCTGTTCACCATCCCCGACACCGTGGTCGTGGCCACCCCCAGCGGCGGCCGGCACCTGTGGCTGACCGGCCCGCCGGACGTCGTGGTGCCCAACTCCGCAGGGCGCCTCGCCCCCGGCATCGACATCCGCGGCGCCGGCGGATACCTCGTGGGACCCGGCTCCCGCACCGAACACGGCGTGTACAGCGCGGTCCCGGGCACCGGACACCTCAGCCCCGCCGCGTGCCCGCCCGCGCTGCTCCGGCTGCTCACACCCCCGCCCCGGCCGCAGCACCCCGGCCGAGCCGCCGTCCCGCACTCCGGCCAACACGGCCACGGGCTGGTCCAGTTCGTGCTCAGCGCCCATGAGGGCCAGCGCAACACACGCCTCTTCTGGGCGGCCTGCCGCGCCTACGAGAACGGCCTCGGCGACGACGTCCTGGAGATCCTCGCCGACGCCGCGATGCGCACGGGCCTCACCGAACGCGAGACGCGCTCGACCCTCACGTCGGCGGCCCGCCTGACCGCGTCCCGCTGAAAGCGGCACGCAGGTACGTTGTCGATCATGGCCACCCAGATCTTCACCCTGGTCGGCGTCCTCATCGGCGCCCTGACGTCCTACGTAGCCACCACCGTCGCCGAACGGGCCAAGTTCCAGAGGGAGATGGCCACCCGCTGGGACGAGCGGAAGCTCGACACGTACATCGACTACGTGACCTGCATCAAGCAGATCCAGCGGGCCGCGATGGACGCGGGGCGGGCGCGCGACGAGGGAGCCGACGCGTCCGAGGCGCTGGCCGCCATGGAGGAGAGCGAGAACAGGAGGTCCGTCCTCTTCGAGACCTTCGTCCTGCTGAGCAACGAGAAGGCGGCCACCGCCGCCCACGCGGTCAACCAGCGGACCTGGGAGCTGCTGGGCACCACCCGGGTCTCCTCGAACGGGACGGCCGCACTCCGCCCGATCCCCCTGGTGGAGGCCCTCAACATGCTGCACGAGGCGGCTCGATCGGACCTCACGATATCGAGCGGCTCCTCCGCCAGGTGAGCCGAACGACCGACGGCCCCTGACCGATGATGCTGGTCAGGGGCCGTCGGCCGGCTGCGGTGGGTGTGGGATTTGAACCCACGGTGACTCGCGCCACGACGGTTTTCAAGACCGTTCCCTTAGGCCGCTCGGGCAACCCACCCGCGCCCCGCCTGCGGCGGAGCGGCTACAGCCTACCGGCTAGGGGCGCTGCCTCAACCGGTCGACGATCGCCCAGTCGACCACATGCGACACCTGGACGTACTTCTTGTCGCCGGACGCCGAGATCCGCTCGTCGCGGAAGCCCAGGAACGCGTAGGTCTTCGGGTCGAAGATGAGGTAGCGGCCCTTCGCGTGCGGGTCGCTGGAGGCGATCCCCACGCCGGTGCGCCCGGCGGAGTCGGTCACCCCGTCGACCGCCCTGACCCCGGGCACCAGGGCCAGCGCCTTGTACGCGGCCGGGCGCAGGCCGTCGGGCAACAGCGGCCATTTCAGGAGCTCGCCGAGCAGGAAGTAGGCCATGTACCAGTCGTCCTTGGTGAACTCGCTCGTCGGCTTGCCGGGCCTGCCGATGCCGATGACGGCCGAGGCGAGCTTCCCGGGGTCGGTGGGGAGCTTCTTCAGCTTGCTCCACTGCCTGGGCGGCCACACGCCCTCGCCCTTCTTCATAGGCTCTTCCCAGATCACATGGCCGAGTTCCATGGTCAGGGAGCGCCTGGAGCCGTCCACCGAGTCCCAGTTCGTGTCCACGTAGGTCCTGACCTTGCCGGTCCCCCGCTCCGTCTCCCTGATGATCCGCTTCGAGTAGATGTACTGGTCGTCGCGCGGTGCCACGGGTGTCTCGGCCCTGCCCAGCCGGGCCGCCGCCCCGTGCAGCACGGTCACGGCGCCGACCTCGGCCATCCGCGGAGTCTCCGTGGCCGAGGGTGAGGGGCCGGCACGGTCGGCCCCGCCGTCGCCGTCCCCGGCGATCAGTACGGCCGTGCCCGTCACCGCCGCGGCGGCCACGGCGGCGGTCGCGAGACGGAGGGCGTGACGGCGGCTGGGCGCGGCCTCGGAGTGCCGCTCGGCACGCGCCATCGTGTTGAGCAGGCGGTGGCGGGCCCGCGCGCGGGCCGCCTCGGTGAGCGGGGCCGCGTCCGCGTCCCAGTCCCGCAGGAGTTCGAGTTCGTCACTCATGGCCGGACACCTCTCGCAGGGTCGTCGGATCGGAACCGCCCAATGCTTCGCGCAGCTTGCCGCGGGCCCGGTGCAGCCGTGATCTGACCGTGCCGACGGGAACGTCGAGGGCCTGGGCCACCTCCTCGTAGCCGAGACCGCCCCACGCCACCAGGAGCACCACGTCCCGGTGCCGTGCGGGCAGCGCGGCCAGCGCCGCCGCCAGTTCGCGGCGTACGGCCTGCGCACCCACCCGGGCCGCGGCCCGCTCGGCCAGCGGCTCCTCGTGGTCGGCGGGGGCCGGGACACGCGCCAGCGCCCTGAAGCGCCGGGCCTCGGCCCGCCGGTGCCGTCCGACCAGGTTGGTCGCGATGCCGAACAGCCAGGGCCGGGCGCCCTCGCCCGCGGCCCGCGCCGGGTCGTACCGGTGCCGCTGCTGGAACGCGGTCGTGAACGTCTCCGCCATGAGGTCGTCGGCCGGCTCGCCGCCGAGTCTGCGGGCCAGATAGCGATGGACCGCGTCCGCGTACCGGTCGAAGAGGACGGCGAACGCCTCGGGTTCGTCCCGGGACCGCGAGATCACCGAGGCATCGCTCTCCACTCCCGTGCGAACGCCTGGCTCGCCGGTCATCGGGGCTCCTCTCGTCCAAGGAACGTGCTTCGAAGGATTGGGCTTTCACCTCTCCTTCGCCGCTCGGCCGTGACGAGTTCCCTCGGACGGGAAATCGGACGGGGAGACGGACGGGAAAACGCCGGAGGGGCTGCCGGTCGATCGGCAGCCCCTCCGGCGTCAGGTCCGGTCCTCGGGCCGTCAGCTGTCGCCCTTGCGCTCGCCCAGGGTCACGTCGACCGTGTGGTCCTTGCCGTCGCGCGTGTACGTGAGCTTCACCGTGTCGCCGGGCTTGTGGGTCCAGATCTGGCCGATCAGGGTCGGGCCGGAGTCGATCACGGTGTCGTCGAGCTTCGTGATCACGTCGCCGGGCTTGAGGCCCGCCTTGGCCGCCGGGCCGTTCGGCGTGACGGCCGCGGCGCCGCTCGCGCCCTGCTCGGTGATCTTCGCGCCGCCCGTGCCCTCCTCCAGGGAGACGGACGCGCCGATCACCGGGTAGAGCGGCTGGCCGGTCTTGATGAGCTGCTCGGCGACCATCTTGGCCTGGTTGATCGGAATGGCGAAGCCGAGGCCGATCGAGCCGGACTGGCCCGAGCCGCCGAGGCCGCCGCTGGGGGCGGACTGGATGGCCGAGTTGATGCCGATCACGTGCCCGTTGCCGTCGAGGAGCGGGCCGCCGGAGTTGCCCGGGTTGATCGAGGCGTCGGTCTGCAGGGCGCTCATGTAGGACGCCTTGCTGTTGCCCGAGCCGTCGCTGGAGGCGACCGGGCGGTCCTTCGCGGAGACGATGCCCGTGGTCACCGTGTTCGACAGGCCGAAGGGCGCGCCAATCGCGATGGTGGAGTCGCCGACCGCGACCTTGTCCGAGTTGCCCAGCGTGAGGGGCTGCAGGTCGTTCGGCGCGTTCTTGAGCTTGATGACCGCGACGTCGTAGCCCTGCGCGTGGCCGATGACCTCGGCGTCGTACTTCTTGCCGTTCGAGAACGTCGCCGAGAGCTTGCCGCCGTCGACGGCCTCCGCCACCACGTGGTTGTTGGTGAGGATGTGGCCTTCCTTGTCGTACACGAAGCCGGTGCCGGTGCCGCCCTCGCCGCTGTTGCCCTCGGCCTCGATGGTGACCGTGCTGGGCAGCGCCTTGGCGGCGATGGCCGCGACCGTGCCGGGGTCGCGCTTGAGGTCGGCCGGGTTGGACGCGGAGACGGTGGTGGAGCCGGTGCCCCCGTCGTCGCCGCGCTCCGCGGCCCAGTAGCCGATGCCGCCGCCGACCGCGCCCGCGATCAGCGCCGCGGCGACGACCCCGGCGAGCAGCCCGCGCCGACCGCCCGGCTTGGGCTGCGGCGGCTGGTACCCGGCGCCCCAGTGGTTCTGCCCGCCGCCCGAGCCCCAGGAGCCGCCGCCGTCACCGGGGGCGTGGCCCGCGCCGCCCGAGGCGTACGCGGGGACGGCCGGCGGCGGGGGCGGCCAGTCGCCCGCGGGGGCGGGTCCCGCCGGGTGGGGCGGCTGCGCTCCGGGGTCACCGGCGGGGCCGTGCTGCGCCGCCGGCGCGGGAGCAGCGGGAGTGTCCACCGGCACGGGGGGTGCGGACGGGGCCGGGGGGTGCTCGGTGCCCTCGTTCTCGGTGCTCACAGCTTCTCTCCTCGATCCACGGCTGTTCGGTCCATGGGCATGGCCTGCGACGGTCCGGGACCGTCACGGGTGACGCCGGTCCGGCATGGTCCTGTCACGACCCGGTCGTGCTGTTGTACGCGGTCAGCTTTTCCCACGGGACGTCAGGGCACCATAAGCCGAGCCTGTGCGTCTGTAGCCATCCTTTATGTGCGGCGAAACGGACGCATCCGCTGGGCCGGTTCTTCCCGGTCGCTCCGCGCGCGGTGGCACCATGACGCGGTGACCCACGCACCACAGCAACGCATCCAGGTCGTCGCCCATCGCGGCGCCTCGGAGGACGCCCCCGAGCACACGCTGGCCGCCTACAAGAAGGCGATCGAGGACGGCGCCGACGCCCTCGAATGCGATGTGCGGCTCACGGCGGACGGCCACCTCGTCTGCGTGCACGACCGCCGCGTCAACCGTACGTCGAACGGCCGCGGGGCGGTCTCGGCCCTGGAGCTCGCGGATCTCGCCGCGCTCGACTTCGGCTCCTGGAAGGACCCCGAGGAGGGGCCCGACTGGGCGAGCAGCTCGTCGGCGCCCTCGGCGGACACCTCGGTGCTCACCCTGGAGCGGCTGCTGGAGCTCGTCGCCGACGCCGGGCGGCCCGTGGAGCTGGCGATCGAGACGAAGCACCCGACGCGCTGGGCCGGCCAGGTGGAGGAGCGGCTGCTGCACCTCCTCAAGCGCTTCGGCCTGGACGCACCGGCGCCGGACGAGCCCTCTCCCGTACGGGTGATGAGTTTCTCGGCGCGCTCCCTCGCGCGCGTGCAGGAGGCGTCGCCGACGCTGCCGACCGTCTACCTGATGCAGTTCGTGTCGCCGCGCCACAGGGAGGGGCGGCTGCCCAAGGGGGTGGGCATCGCGGGCCCCGGTATGCGGATCGTGCGCAACCACCCCGCCTACGTGGAGAAGCTCATGCGCGCGGGGCACCGCGTCCACGTATGGACGGTGAACGAGCCGGAGGACGTCGACCTCTGTGTGCGGCTCGGCGTCGACGCGATCATCACCAACCGGCCGGCGGCGGTGCTGCGCCGGCTCGGCAGGGGCTGATTCCGGCCACTTTCACACCCTTCTGTCACGGGGAGTGCTCCGGCGCGTTCGGTCCGTAGCCGAACGTCATGAGTGCGTCACGGGACCCGGATTGGCCGGTTTCCGGTCCAGTCCATTGGGGCATTCACACCGTGGCGTGGGGCAAAGGAGGTCTCGGGGGTGGCGTTGGTGGTGGCACAGGAGGTGCCCGCGTCGTCGAGCATGGCCGTACCCCATGGCCCTGCGGGCGTGGGTGCGGCAAGACATCGGATGCGTGACCAGCTGCGGTCCGGCGGCGTGTCCGAATCAGTGATCGACGATGCTGTTCTGATTCTTTCCGAGCTGCTCAGCAACGCGTGCCGGCACGGCAGGCCGCTGGGCGACGATCTGGCCGGCGACGGGGACGTGAGAGCCGCGTGGCGGGTCGACGACCGGGGATGTCTCACGGTCGAGGTGACGGACGGCGGCGGCCCGACCCGCCCGGTTCCGGCCACTCCCTCGGTCACCGCGCACGGCGGCCGCGGGCTCAACATCATCACGGCCCTCTCCGACGACTGGGGCGTCCGCGACGATGCCCGGGGCGAGGTGACGGTCTGGGTGATCGTGCACAAGGACGTGCACGCCGAAGCGGCCATGCACCGTCGCGAGGACTTCGCGACGCGCGTAGGAGCCCCGGCCGTGGCGGATCTGGCGGGCCTGGATTTCGCGGATGCGTTCGACGATCTGGGCTGACCGCCCCTCCCCGGCGGCGAGTTGGACGGTATTCCCCTCCAAACGGCCTCCGGCCGGGCTCCGGTCAGTCCCTGGCCGCTCTCTGGCCGGTCTCTGGCCGGTCTCTGGCCGGTCTCTTGACGGTACGAGCGGCTAGGCTCGCGCGAGTACGTACGAGAGCCGTATCCGGGAGACACCCAAGATGGCCAAGAAGCGCCCCCAGACAAAGGGCAAGCCGCACATCACCAGTGGAGCCGAGGGGAACTTCCCGGTCGTCGGCGCGCGTGAACCCTGCCCGTGCGGCAGCGGCCGCCGCTACAAGGCCTGTCACGGCCGGGCCGCCGCGCACGCCGTGACCGAGCTGGTGCAGCGCCCCTTCGAGGGCCTCGTCGGCGAGGGCGACTGGATCGCGCTGCGCGAGCTGGTCCCGGCGGCGACGGTCGAGCTGACGCTGAAGGACGGGCTGCCCGAGGGCGTCCCGTCGGTCACCCTCGCGACCGTGCTGCCCATGGCATGGCCCGCGCTGCGCCGCGAGGACGGCTCGGTGCTGATCGGCCTGCAGAACGACACGCCGTCGGGCGACCTGAGCCGCGACCTGGCGGACACCCTGCAGCGCGCCCTGGAGGCGGAGCCGGGCAACCCGGTGCCCGCGCGCCGTGTGCCCTCCGAGGGCCCGCGCCTGCAGGACGTGCTCGACCCGGAGGGCGCCTTCGCACCCGTCGTGCACACGGGCTTCGAGTTCTGGGTCCCGGACTCGGAGAACGCGTCGGCGGACGTGACCGCCTCCCTGGAGCGGGCCAACGCGGCCGCGATCCCGACGGTGAAGCTGACCGGCGTGGACAGCGCCTACTGGTGCGAGACGCCGGAGAAGAACCACCTGCGGTGGGTCATGCCGCACCCGGAGGAGAAGCTCCTCGACGCGCTGGCGCGGCTGCACGCGGCCGGCCGGTCCTCGCTGGGCGAGGGCACGCGTCTGGTGGGCTCGTTCCGGGCGCACGGGCTGACCGTCCCGGTCTGGGACCTGCCGAGCGCGACGAAGGCCGAGGACATCGAGAAGCCGGCCGCCGAGTTCGCCGAGCGGCTCGCCGAGGCGCTGGCCTCGGACGCACCGCTGACCGGCGACGAGCGGCGCGCGCGGGGCGGCCTCACCAACCGGCAGGTCACGCTCAGCTGACACACGGCGACCACCGGGGGCCGGCCCGCACTGACCGACCGGTCAGCCCCTCGGACACCGGAGAACCCGTCCGGAAGAGGTGACTCCGGTCACAACTCCCGGTAGTTGCAGGTAAATCCATGTCCGAATAGAAGAGATCGAATTTGCGAACTGCCGATCTCTTGTTACCGTTCAGATAGCCCGGTTGCTGGTGCATCCCCCGTCGCCAGCAACCGGGCGTTTTCATGCCCGCAGCCGGGCCGCACCCCCGTGGACGCCGATCAACGCCGGTACTACGGCGCCGAGTTGCTCCCCGAGCGCAGCAGCAGCGGGCTCTCCGCGTCGCTCGCGTACTCCGCCACCGCCTGGTATTCCGCGGCCGCTCCGCGCGTGCGGCCCCGCGGCGTCTCGCACAGTCCCGGCTCGTCGCCGCCGCCCACCGCGCACGTGATCTGCACGGTGCGCCCGCCCGGCGCCATGAGGGTCAGCACCGTCGACAGCGCGACACCGGTCGCGTTCCGGTAGTACGTGCGCGCCCAGGTCTCGTCACCCTGGGTGAGCACACAGGTCTGCGCCTCCACCCCTTCGGGGGAGACCAGTTGGGGGCCGCACCGGGAGGCCGTGGAGCGGTCCGGGGCGCCGAGGAGCGACCGGGTCACGGAAGCCGAGTCCTCTGGGCTCGGGTCCTTGGAGCTCGGGTTCTTGGAGCTCGGGTTCTTGGGGGCCGTGTCGCCGGGAGCCGCGTCGCCGTGCGAACCCCCGTCCACCGGCCCGGCGAAGGCCCCGGCCAGGGGGAGCGCCGCGGCGAGCACCACGGCGCAGGCGAGCCCGGACAGGCGGAGGCGGGTGTGCGACCTCCGGTGCCCGGGCGGGGGTGTGACCTGGTCCTGGGCGGGAGGGGGCGCGGGAGGCATGCGCCGAACATAGCGGGGCCGTCCGACCCCGCCGGCGCGCCGCGCGCCCCGGCGGCTCACAACTCGGGGGCGCTCACACCCGTACGAGTGAGGGCGTCCACCACCGCGTCCACCACGGCCTCCACGTCCGGCACCCAGGGCTCGGCCGAACCGGGCAGCGGCGCGCGCTCCCAGCGGACCGGGCCCGCGCCCGTCGTGGACGGCGGCAGGGTGATGTACCCGCCCTCGCCGTGGAAGCGCAGGGAGCCGGGGACGAAGTCCTTGGCGTACAGGAGCTCGCCGAGCTGCTCCATCGTGTAGGGCGCCACGAGGATCATGAGGCGCTCGGAGGTCGCGAGCACCGGACCGAGCCGGATGCCGGTCCGGTCGAGGACCGCGAGCGCGCGGGCGCCCGCGGCGGCGGGCAGGCTCACGGCGCAGGGCGCGCGCCCGCCGGCCGGCCCGGAGGAGGCGCCGGTGGCGAGCACGATCGGCGCGTCGGGGCGCTTCGTCCACCACCAGCGGACCATGCGCGCGTCGGTCGTCGCCGCGAGCAGTCCGGGGTCGAACGGGTGTGCGCCGGGCACCGTGCACTCCGGATCGGGGCACGCGCAGCGGACGCCGTCCCGACGCCCCGCCGTCTCGAGCCCTATGCCGGGCAGAACCGGCCACCGCCACGCTGTCGCGAACGTGAGGGCCGCGCTGAGCAGGTCAGACTTCCCGTGGTCACGCTTGGACAGGAGCCTGCGTCGCCTTCCGGGGATCTCACGCATGAGCGCTCGTTCCTTTCCGTTGACCGAAGAGAACGCTGTGGGCCACATCACACTATGTGTCGAACAGTCACTGCGCGTACATGGTGGAGCGCCTGGCCTCGGCCGGGACCGCCGGCCCGGACAGGGGGAACCCCCATAGTCCGAGCGCCTGCTGTGTCCTTCAAAAGCCTGGCGTGGGGTGGCGACGCCTGGCGTTTGCCGTCCCGCGTATTTCTCGCCGCCTCCCTCGCGGGAGGATGGGGCACGGTCGTCGATGGTTATGACGCCCGGGTCCGTCACCAGGTTCCGGGGTCTCGATCCCAACTGGCCCTGGTCTTCACCGAGTACGTACCCATCGTGACCGTGGTGACGCTCCGTCGAACCAGGCCAGTCGACCGCAATACACCCATCCCCCGGTCAGTTTTTGGCCAAACTGGAATGGGATGAATCAGCAGGGTTTCACACGGTCGATCCGAGAAGGTTCAGAGATCACGTCAGAACAGCAGTCACGTGACCACCACGGACACCAGGAATCCCAGCAGGACAATGCTGGACATCCCCTCTCCAGTGCGTGTAGATGTGGAACCACTGCTGGCGGCGCAGAGCTGATAAGGCTGACATGGGGGTTTGCCATGCAATTGAGCGAAATGCACCGGTCAGAAAGCCGGAAGCCATGACAACCCCGCGCCTGCCGAAAGTGGCCGGAATCGATGCCCCTCCTGGACAGGTTCCCCCTCCTGCCCACACGGTCTCGTCCGCCGCCGCCCCCGCACCGTCACGGACACCGGCCGCGTCGCCGCCGACGCCCGCCCCCTCCGCCCTGATCCAGGACCGCCTCGCCGGCTGGGTCTCGGACCTCACGACCCTGCACGAACTCACGGAGCGGCTCGCCCGCACCGCCGTGCTCGAGGACGCCCTGCACGAACTGCTGCGCGCCGGAGCCGCCCTGGTGGGCGCCCGGCGCGGTCTCGTCGTGCTCGAACCGGGCGACGGCCGCGGCCCCGACACCACCGTCGGCCTCGGCCTGTCCCGCCCCGACCTCGGCCACATCGAGACCGTGCCGCGCGGCGCCACCTCGTACGGGCGGATCCTGGACGGGCTCACCACCGACCCCGAGGTCCACACCGACCTGCTCTCCGAGGACGGCCTCGACCCGCGCCACCGCGAGGTCGCCGCCCGCCTCGGCTACGCGGCCAGCTACGCGCTGCCGCTCGCCACCGACGCCGCGGGCCGGATCGGCGCCGCCGTCTGGCTCTACGACGAACCCGCCGAGCCCGTCGAGCGCCAGCGCCACCTCGTGGGCCTGTACGCGCGCTACGCCACCGAGCACCTGGACCGCCTCCTCGAACTGGAGCGCACGCGCGCGTGGTCGCGAACGGTCTCCGACGAGCTGCTGCCGCCCCGGCTCCCCCGCGTGGCCGGCGTCCAGCTCGCCGCGCGCCACCGCACCGGACCGCGCGGCGGCGGCGACTGGTACGACGCCCTGCCGCTGCCCGAGGGCGCGCTCGGCCTCGCCGTCGGCTCGGTCACCGGCTGCGGCGCGAGCGCGGTCGCCGCGATGGGCCGGCTGCGCGCCTCCCTGCGGGCGTACGCCGTCATGGAGGGCGAGGACCCGGTCGCGGTCCTGTCCGACCTCGAACTGCTGCTGCGGCTCACCGAGCCCGCGCGCAGCGCCACCGCCCTGTTCGCCTACTGCGAACCGGCCCAGCGCAAGATCGTTCTCGCGGGTGCGGGACACAGTCCGCCGCTGCTGATCGGCGCCCGCCGCACCGAGTTCGTCGAGACCACGCTGTCCGCGCCGCTCGGCATGCTCGCCTGCTGGGAGGCGCCGAGCACGGAGGTCGAGCCCGAGCCGGGCGAGACCGTGCTGCTCTACACCGACGGGCTGCTGCACCGCACCGGCGACCCCATGGACCGCGCCTTCGCCCGGCTGCACGCGGCGGCCGCCGGCGTCCCGCGCAGCATCCGCGACGACCCCGGCGCGATCGCCGACCACGTGCTGCACGCCGTGCTCCCCGACGGCCTCGACACCGCCGACAGCGACGAGGACGTCGTCCTCCTGGCCGCCCGCTTCGAGTAGGTCGCACAGGAACCCGCGCACAGCCTGTCAGGGACCTCCGGCCCTGGCCGCCCTTCCGTACGCTCGTACGATGGAGGGGGCCATCGCCCTATACAGGCTGCAAACAGGAGGAACCGTGTCGGAGGAGCTCACCACCCCGGAGACCCCGGAAGACGAGCCCATCAAGCAGCGCAAGAACGGCCTCTACCCGGGCGTGTCCGACGAGCTCGCCGAGAACATGAAGGCCGGCTGGGCCGACACGGAGCTGCACGACCTGCGGCCCATCGCCCAGGCCACCGAGACCGCCGCCCGCCGCAAGGCCCTCTCCGCCCGCTTCCCGGGCGAGCGCATCGTGGTCCCGGCGGGCAACCTCAAGACCCGTTCGAACGACACGGAGTACGCCTTCCGCGCCTCCGTCGAGTACGCGTACCTGACCGGCAACCAGACGGAGGACGGCGTCCTCGTCCTGGAGCCCACCGCGGACGGCCACGAGGAGACGATCTATCTCCTGCCGCGCTCGGACCGCGAGAACGGCGAGTTCTGGCTCGACGGCCAGGGCGAGCTGTGGGTCGGCCGCCGCCACTCCCTCACCGAGGCCGCCACCCTCTACGGCATCCCCGCCTCGGACGTGCGCGAGCTCGCCGACGCGCTGCGTGAGGCCACCGGCCCCGTCCGCGTCGTGCGCGGCTTCGACGCCGGCATCGAGGCGGCCCTGGCCGACAAGGTCACCGCCGAGCGCGACGAGGAGCTGCGCGTCTTCCTGTCCGAGGCCCGCCTCGTGAAGGACGCGTTCGAGGTCGGCGAGCTGCAGAAGGCCGTCGACTCCACCGTGCGCGGCTTCGAGGACGTCGTGAAGGTGCTCGACAAGGCAGAGGCGACCTCCGAGCGCTACATCGAGGGCACGTTCTTCCTCCGCGCGCGCGTGGAGGGCAACGACATCGGCTACGGCTCCATCTGCGCCGCCGGCCCGCACGCCTGCACCCTGCACTGGGTCCGCAACGACGGCGCGGTCCGCTCCGGCGACCTGCTCCTCCTGGACGCGGGCGTCGAGACGCACACGTACTACACCGCCGACGTCACGCGCACGCTGCCGATCAACGGCACGTACACCGCGATCCAGCGGAAGATCTACGACGCCGTGTACGAGGCCCAGGAGGCCGGTATCGCGGCTGTGAAGCCCGGTGCCAAGTACCGCGACTTCCACGACGCCGCGCAGCGCGTGCTCGCCGAGAAGCTCGTCGAGTGGGGCCTGGTCGAGGGCCCGGTCGAGCGGGTCCTGGAGCTCGGGCTGCAGCGCCGCTGGACGCTGCACGGCACCGGTCACATGCTCGGCATGGACGTCCACGACTGCGCCGTCGCGCGGACCGAGACGTACGTGGACGGCACGCTGGAGCCCGGCATGGTGCTCACCGTCGAGCCCGGTCTGTACTTCCAGGCCGACGACCTGACGGTGCCGCAGGAGTACCGCGGCATCGGCGTCCGGATCGAGGACGACATCCTCGTCACCGAGGGCGGCAACGAGAACCTGTCGTCCGGTCTGCCGCGGCGGGCCGACGACGTCGAGGCGTGGATGGCCCGCCTCAAGGGCTGACCGTCGTCACAACACACACGAGAACGCGCCCCTTGTAGTGGTCACACCGCTACAAGGGGCGCGTCCTTCTTCCACTTGAGGATCTTGTCGAAGCTGACGACGGCGCCGCCGTGGCCCGGCCGGTTCACGAAGTCCACGTGGTCGGCGAGTTCCTCGATGAGACACAGTCCGCGGCCGTTCTCCGCGTGCGTGCTCGGCGCGCGGCCGCGCACGGCGGGGAAACCCGGACCGGAGTCGGCCACCTCGATGCGGCAGCGCTCGCCCTCCAGGTAGGCCGTCACCTCGTACGCGCCCGAGGTGTCGCCCGTCTCGGAGGCGCCGCCGTGCTCCACCGCGTTCGCACACGCCTCGCTGAGCGCGACCGACAGGTCGTAGGAGATGTCGGGGTCGACGCCGGCCGTCTCCATGGCGCCCAGGAGGAGGCGTCGGGCGAGCGGGACGCTCGCCGCTTCGCGGCGCAGACGGAGGGACCACCAGATGCTCATGCTCCCGCCTCCCGGCCGCGGCTCGACATACCGATACGTATTGCCGTCACCGCCCGCGCGCAATCGCGCGGTTGACGTGATACCGCCCATATGGCGGATGCGATCCGTACTGTCCCCGTTGTAAAGGAGATCTCCAGGAAGCTCGACAGGGAGATCGACGGGGAGATCGACAGGGAGATTTCCGGACCTTGCGGACCTGCCGCACCGCGCCGAGGGGCCCAGTGCGATGATGAGGCCGCCATGTCTGCCCCCCACCCGCGCCAGGCGCGCAGCGCTGCCGATCTCCGGCTGCTGAGGGCCGCGGTGTTCGCCGCGGTCTGCGTCGTGCTGTCCGCGGCGGGGCACGTTCTCGGGTCCACGGCCACCGTCCCCCTGTGGACGCTCTCGCTGGGCTTCCTGACCGTCTTCTGCGCCGCCGTGCCCCTCGCGGGCCGCGAGCGGTCGCTGCCGGGTATCGCGGCGCTCCAGGGCGTCGGGCAGATCGGCCTCCACACGCTCTTCGGGGTCGGCCAGCAGCACAGCACCATGGCGATGGGCACCGGCGAACCGTCCGTGGTCGAGCGGGCCGCGCGGCTGATGTGCGGGGCGGGTGCCTCGGCGCTCAGCCCGGTCCAGGCGCAGCGGATCCTCGACGACGCCGGGCTGCCGAGCGGCGAGGCACAGCACCACATGACCGGCGCGGCCGGCGTGATGGCGCTGATGCCGTCGCTGCCGATGCTGCTCGGGCACCTGCTGGCCGCGGCCGGCGCCGGCTGGCTGCTGCGCCGCGGCGACCTCGCCCTGAGCGGCGCGCTGCGGCTCTCGCGGGCCTCGGCGCAGTCGGTCGCCGAGGGGGCGTTCGTACGGTCCTTGCGGGCTGCGCTCGCCCTCGTGCGCGTCCTGCGCGCGGGTCTTCCGGAGGCTCCCTCGGGGCTCGGGTGCGCGCCGCGTGCCGGGTTCCCGGCGCCGCCGCGGCTGCGGGCCGTCGTCCTGCAGCACTCGGTGAGCCGGCGCGGGCCGCCCGCCGACGAAGCGTTCCTTCTCGCTGCCTGACACGGCATCCGTACTCCACCTCCACCACGTGACGCGAGGGGTGAGGCGCGCTGCCGTGCGGCACGCGCGCGTGCCCGTCCCCGGGCGCGCTCCTCATCCTCGGAATCCTCGGAATCCTTCGTCGGACCCTGTGACGGGTCCCGCTGAACGTGGAGTTCTCATCTCATGAAGAAGATGTCCCGCGCCGCTCTCGTCGGTGCCGCCGCCGTCTCCTCCGTCGTCCTGCTGTCCGCCCCGGCCTTCGCGCACGTGTCCGTGCAGCCCGAGGGTCCGGCCGCCAAGGGCGGTTACGCCGTGGTCGACTTCAAGGTGCCGAACGAGCGCGACGACGCCTCGACGGTCAAGCTCGAGGTCTCCTTCCCGACCGACCACCCGCTCGCCTCGGTGATGCCCGAGCCGGTGCCGGGCTGGGAGGCGAAGGTGACGAAGTCGAAGCTGGACAAGCCGCTGGAGATGCACGGCGAGAAGATCAGCGAGGTCGTCTCCAAGGTCACCTGGACCGCGACCGGTTCGGGTGACGGCAAGGGTGTGCGGCCCGGCTACTTCCAGAAGTTCCCGGTCTCCGTCGGCCAGCTGCCGACCGACACCGACCAGCTCGTCTTCAAGGCCCTCCAGACGTACGACGACAAGGACGTCGTGCGCTGGATCGAGGCCCCGCAGGAGGGCCAGGAGGAGCCGGAGAACCCCGCGCCGGTCCTCGCCCTGACGGCCGCCGAGGAGGACGGTCACGGGGCCGCGGGCGCCGCCGCCAAGGACGACAAGAAGCATGCCTCGGCCTCCACCGAGACCGCTTCCGACAGCTCCACCAGCGACACCACCGCCCGCACGCTCGGCATCGTCGGCATCCTCGTCGGCGCCGCCGGTGTGGCGTTCGGCGTCCTGGCCGGCCGTCGGCGTACCAACAACTGAGCCACCCTCGGTTCCGCGCCGGGGTCGCGGTGGGCGACCCCGGCGCGGGCCGGACCCTCACCTATGGGACGTTTTTCTATGCGCAACACCATGAAGAAGACGAACAAGCCGTCGCACGACAAGAAGGCGGGCAGGAAGACCCTGTTCGCCGCCGCCGGACTGGTCACGGCGGCCGCCTTCGCGCTCTCCGCGTGCGGCACCGGCAGCGACGACAGCGCGAAGCCGGTCACCGAGGTGTCGACCGAGGCCGGTTCGCAGAAGGCCGCGACCGTGCTCGACAAGCCTTTCGAGAAGCCGGACCTGGTCCTCACCGACACGCACGGCAAGAAGTTCGACCTGCGCGAGCGGACCAAGGGCAAGCCGACCTTGATCTACTTCGGCTACACCCACTGCCCGGACGTCTGCCCGCTGACGATGAGCAACATCGCCGTCGCGAAGAAGGCCCTGCCCAAGTCCGAGCAGGACAAGCTCCAGGTCGTCTTCGTCACGACCGACCCGGACCGTGACACCCCGGCCGTGCTCGGCAAGTGGCTCAAGGCGCAGGACGCCGACTTCATCGGTCTGACCGGTGACTTCGCCACCATCCAGGGCGGCGCCCGCACCATCGGCATCTCCATCGAGCCGACCCAGAAGGACAAGAACGGCAAGCTCGTGTCGATGCACGGCACGCAGGTCATCGCGTTCTCGCCGAAGACCGACGCCGGTTACGTCCTGTACGGCGAGGACGCCACGGTCGACGACTACACCAAGGACCTGCCGAAGATCGTCACGGGGGCCAGGCCGTGAGGCGCGTACGGACCCCGCTCGCGCTCGGCGCCCTGACGCTGGCGGCGGGCCTCGCGCTCACCGCGTGCGGCTCCGGGTCCGGCTCGGGTGACGGGGACGCGGACGCGCCGGACGTGAAGGTCGAGGGCGCGTTCATCCCCGAGCCCGCCTCCGGCGACATGGCGGCCGGCTTCTTCCTCGTCCACAACGGCGGCGCGGCCGACACCCTGGAGTCCGTCAGCAGCGAGATCGCCGGCCAGGTCACCCTGCACACGACCAAGGGCGGCGTGATGAAGGAGCAGGCGTCGTTCGCGGTGCCCGCGAACGGCGAGCTGGACTTCGAGCGCGGCGCCAACCACCTCATGTTCGAGAACCTGAAGCGGAAGCCGAAGGAGGGCGACAAGGTGTCCGTGGAGCTGCACTTCGCCGAGTCCGGCACCGTGAAGGTCGACTTCCCGGTGAAGGCCGCCACCTACAACCCGACGTCGCACGCGTCTCATTGAGGGGCTGACCGCACGTGAAGACCATCGCTCCCCGTTTCCGGCACCTGGTGCTGCTGTTCCTCGCCGTCACCGGCGCGCTCCTGGCCGGTGCCGCTCCCGTGTCCGCGCACGCCGCGCTGACCGGCAGCGATCCCCAGAAGGGAGCGGTGGTCGAGACGGCGCCCAAGCGGGTGTCGCTCACCTTCTCCGAGACGGTCGCCCTGTCCGACGACTCGCTGCGCGTGCTCGACCCCGCGGGCAAGCGCGTCGACGACGGAAAGGCCCGCAGCGCCGGCGGCACGAAGTACAGCGTGGGCCTGCACTCCGGCCTGCCGGACGGCACGTTCACCGTCGCCTACCAGGTCGTGTCGGCCGACAGCCATCCCGTCGCGGGCGCCTTCACCTTCTCGATCGGCGCCCCCTCCAAGACCTCCGCGGTACTGACCGACCAGAACGCGGGCGGAGGCGTCGTCGGCGCCCTCTACGGCGTCACGCGCTACCTCGCCTACGCGGGCTACGTGCTGCTCGTGGGCGGCGCCGTGTTCGTCCTCGCGTGCTGGCCGCGCGGCGCCGGGATCAAGCCGGTGCAGCGCGTCGTCGTCGCGGGCTGGACCACGCTGACCGCCTCCACCATCGCCATGCTGCTGATGCGCGGCGCCTACACCGGCTCCGGGAAGCTCGGCGACGTCTTCGACATGACGCTGCTCGGCCAGGTCCTCCAGACGAAGACCGGCGCGGCGCTCACCTCCCGGCTGCTGCTGCTCGCCGCGGCCGCGCTCTTCATCGCCGTACTCTTCGGCGCCTATGTGAAGCGGGCCGAGGACGGCGACAAGAAGGAGCTCAAGGACCTCACCTTCGGGCTCGCCGTCGGCGGCGCGGTCGTCGCCGCCGGGCTCGGCGCCACCTGGGCCATGGCCGAGCACGCCTCCACCGGCATCCAGACCGGCATCGCGATGCCCGTCGACGTGCTGCACCTGCTGGCCGTCGCCACCTGGTTCGGCGGACTGACCGCGCTGCTCGTCGCGCTGTACCGGGCTCCCTCGATCGAGGGCTCGGCGGTACGCCGCTTCTCCCGGGTCGCGTTCGGCAGCGTCGCCGTGCTCGCGGCGACCGGGATCTACCAGTCGTGGCGGCAGGTCGGCTCCTGGTCGGCGCTGACCGGCACCCGCTACGGGCAGCTGCTCCTGATCAAGATCGGGCTCGTGGCGCTGCTCGTCGGCATCGCCTGGATCTCCCGCCGCTGGACCGGCCGGATCGCCGAGCAGGCGCTCACCACGACCGTGGTCGAGCAGCGGACGGCCGGGAAGAAGGAGCCGGTCGAGGTCGGGGGCGGCGCCAGGAGCAGGACGGGTGCCAAGGCCGGCAAGAGCGGCGGCGAGGACGGCGAGAGCGCGGAGCGGGCCGCCCAGCTGGCCCGGCAGCGCGCCGCGAGGGAAAGTGCCCGCGAGAAGCAGGTGCGCGACGCCGACCCGCAGCGCTTCGGACTGCGCCGCTCGGTACTCGCCGAGGCCGGTGTGGCCGTGGTCCTGCTCGTCGTCACCACGATCCTGACCAGCACCGAGCCGGGCCGCACGGAAGAAGAGGCCAAGGCCGCGGGCGCCGCCGCGCAGACGCAGGCGGGGCCGGTCTCCCTGAAGATGCCGTTCGACACGGGCACCGCGGACGGCAAGGGCTCGGTCCTGCTCGACGTGGACCCCGGCCGCACCGGCGACAACGACATGCACGTCTATGTGCTGCGCCCCAACGGCAAGGCCTTCGACGTCCCCGAGGTGAAGGTCGCCTTCACCCAGGAGGCGAAGAAGATCGGCCCGCTGTCCGTCGTGCCCGACCGCATCGCCACGGGACACTGGACGGCAAGCGGCGTACAGATCCCTGTGCCCGGCGACTGGAAGATCGCGGTGACCGTGCGCACCTCCGACATCGACCAAGTGACCGTCACCAAGAACGCGAAGATCGGCTGAACCACCATGGCTGACACCCAGAGCCGTACGGCCCCGGACACCTCCGGGCCCGTCGCCCCCGGCATCTCCCGACGCCGCCTGATCGGCACGGCCGGGGCGACCGGCGTCGCCCTGGGCGCCGTCGGGGCGGGCGCCGGATACGCCGTGGCCTCGGCGAACGCGCCGGAGCAGCAGACGGCACTGACCTCGCTCGGCGCGGACCGGGTGATGTTTCACGGGAAACATCAGCCGGGGATCACCACGCCGATGCAGGCCCGCGGCCATGTCCTGGCGTTCGACCTCGCGGCGGGCGCGGGGCGCAAGGAGGCGGCCGCGCTGCTGCGCCGCTGGTCGGCGACGGCCGAGCGGCTGATGGCGGGGGAACCCGCCGGTGCGGACGACACGGACGTCGCGCGGGACGCGGGCCCGTCCTCGCTGACGGTCACCTTCGGTTTCGGGCACAGCTTCTTCGCCCGTACCGGCCTGGAGAAGCAGCGGCCGGGCGCTCTGGACCCGCTGCCGGACTTCTTCTCCGACCACCTCGACAAGGCGCGCAGCAACGGCGATCTGTGGGTGCAGATCGGCGCGAACGACTCGCTGGTCGCCTTCCACGCCCTGCGCGCGATCCAGAAGGACGCGGGCGGGGCGGCGAAGGTGCGCTGGCAGATGAACGGCTTCAACCGTTCGCCGGGCGCCACCGCGCACCCCATGACGGCCCGCAACCTGATGGGCCAGGTCGACGGCACGAACAACCCGAAGCCGTCCGACGACGACTTCGACCGGCGGATCTTCGTGCCCGGCGCGGGCTCCCCCGACTGGATGGCGAACGGTTCGTACGCCGTCGTACGCCGTATCCGGATGCTGCTCGACGACTGGGAGAAGCTCGGCGCGCAGGCGCAGGAGGGTGTCATCGGGCGCCGGAAGTCGTCGGGCGCCCCGCTCAGCGGCGGCTCCGAGACGACCGAGCCGGACCTGGAGAAGACCGGCCCTGACGGCGATCTCGTCGTGCCGATCAACGCGCACGCACGCATCAGCCGGCCGGACCAGAACGGCGGGGCCGCGATGCTGCGCCGCCCGTTCTCCTTCCACGACGGCATCGCGGCGGACGGCACGCCGGACGCGGGCCTGCTGTTCATCTGCTGGCAGGCGGATCCGCTGCGCGGTTTCGTGCCGGTGCAGCGCAAGCTCGACCGGGGCGACGCCCTGTCGGAGTTCATCCGGCACGAAGCGAGCGGCCTGTTCGCCGTGCCGGGCGGCGCGACGAAGGGCGGATACGTGGGGCAGTCCCTGCTGGAGGGCTGAGCCTCGACCAGGACTCGGGGCGGGCCGGGGCCGGGCCGCATTAGGGTGACTGCATGCCAGCCAGCTACGCGTATCTCGGCCCCGAGGGCACCTTCACCGAAGTCGCCCTGCGCACGCTCCCGGAGACGGCCACCCGGGAGCTGGTCCCCGTGGTGTCCGTACCCGCGGCGCTCGACGCCGTCCGCAACGGCGAGGCCGAGGCCGCCTTCGTGCCGATCGAGAACTCGGTCGAGGGCGGCATCACGACGACACTCGACGAGCTGGTCGCGGGCGAGCCGCTGATGATCTACCGCGAGGTGCTGCTCGACATCACCTTCGCGCTGCTCGTGCGGCCCGGTACGCAGCTGTCGGACATCAAGACGGTGACGGCGCACCCGGCGGCCCAGCCCCAGGTGCGCAACTGGATGCGGACCCACCTGGCGGGCGACGTGATCTGGGAGTCGGCGGCGTCGAACGCGGACGGCGCCCGGCTCGTGCAGGAGGGCCGCTTCGATGCCGCGTTCGCCGGTGTCTTCGCGGCCGAGCGCTACGGGCTGACCCCGCTGGTCACCGACATCCACGACGCGGAGAACGCGCAGACCCGGTTCGTCCTGGTGGGCAAGCCGGCCCGGCCCGCGGCGCCGACCGGGGCGGACAAGACGTCCGTGGTCATCTGGCAGAGCGACGACCACCCCGGCGGGCTGATGGAGCTGCTGCAGGAGTTCGCGATCCGCGGGGTCAACCTGGTGCTGCTGCAGTCCCGGCCGACCGGCACGGGCATCGGCGACTACTGCTTCGCGATCGACGCCGAGGGGCACATCTCGGACCGCCGGGTGGCGGAGGCGCTGATGGGGCTGAAGCGGAGGTGTCCGCAGGTGCGGTACCTCGGCTCGTATCCGCGGGCGGGCGTCTCCGTCGCGGACGTGCGGACGCCGCGGGCCGGGACCTCGGACGGCGAGTTCGTGGCGGCGTCGGACTGGCTGGCGCGCTGCCAGGACGGCCGCTTCTAGGAGGCCGCTTCCAGGACGGCCACCTCCAGGTCGTTCCCCACAGCCGGGCCCGGTTTTCCACCGGCGGGCCCGGCTCTTCGCGGCCTCGACCCCCGGTCCTACCAGCGGATTTTCTTCATCCACAGAAGTTATCCACAGGTGCCCTTCTCGACCTGGGGACAAGTCGACAGGAAGGGGCGATTCCGTCGACAAATCGCCCTACCGACCCCAACTCCCTCCACAGGCCCGCACGTCACCCCTCGTCCACCCATTTCCGTCGATCAACTCTTCAGAGTGAAGCATTTCCACCCGAAAGTGAGTCCGAAGCGGGTTTGGATCGAGAATGCTTCGCTCCACATGCGGCTTTCGGAACGACCTCTTCCGCAGTCCACAGATCTCCCGCACAGCCTGTGGATAACTTTTCGGAACGGTGAATCCCTGTGGATAGCGAGCGCCAAATTCCGTGTGCCGCAAGGGAGTCGGGTCAAGGCCCCGCCCGCCCGCTGCCCCTATTCAGGGACGGGCCCGCTTTTCCTTGACGGGTTCCCGATCTTGCGTTCCAGGCTAAATCCACATTCCGGCAAATGGGACATAAATCGCCGTGTCGCCGCGCACCGGATATCGGGTCGTGAGGCCCGAGCGCACGACGGTAGCCTTGAGGGGTGATTGACCTTCGCCTGCTCCGTGAGGACCCCGACCGTGTTCGCGCCTCCCAGCGCGCCCGTGGAGAGGACGTCGCCCTCGTCGACTCCGTCCTGTCCGCCGACGAGCGGCGCAGGTCGTCCGGGCTCCGCTTCGACGAACTCCGCTCCGAGCAGAAGGCACTCGGCAAGCTCATGGGCAAGGCCACGCCCGAGGAGCGCGCGGAGCTGCTCAAGAAGGGCGAGGCCCTCAAGGCCGAGGTGAAGGCCGCCGAGGCCGAGCAGCGCGAGGCCGAGGAGGAGACCAAGGCCCTCGCCCTCCAGCTGGGCAACATCGTGCACCCCGACGTCCCGCGCGGCGGCGAGGAGGACTTCGTCGTCCTGGAGACGCACGGCACGATCCGTGACTTCGGCGCCGAGGGCTTCGAGCCCAAGGACCACCTGGAGCTCGGCGAGGCGCTCGGCGCCATCGACGTCGAGCGCGGCGCGAAGGTCTCCGGCTCGCGCTTCTACTACCTGACGGGCGTCGGCGCCCTCCTGGAGCTCGCGCTCGTCAACGCGGCGATCGCCCAGGCCACCGAGGCCGGCTTCATCCCGATGCTGACCCCCGCCCTGGTGCGTCCGCGCGCCATGGAGGGCACCGGCTTCCTCGGCCAGGCCGCGGAGAACGTGTACCACCTGGAGAAGGACGACTACTACCTGGTCGGCACCTCCGAGGTCCCGCTCGCCGCGTACCACATGGACGAGATCCTCGACGCGAGCCAGCTGCCGCTGCGCTACGCGGGCTTCTCCCCCTGCTTCCGCCGCGAGGCCGGCACGTACGGCAAGGACACCCGCGGCATCTTCCGCGTGCACCAGTTCGACAAGGTCGAGATGTTCTCGTACATCGACCCGGCCGACGCGGAGAACGAGCACAAGCGGCTCCTGGAGTGGGAGAAGCAGTGGCTCACCAGCCTCGAGCTGCCCTTCCAGGTGATCGACGTCGCCACGGGTGACCTCGGCTCCTCGGCCTCGCGCAAGTTCGACTGCGAGGCGTGGATCCCGACCCAGGGCAAGTACCGCGAGCTGACGTCCGCGTCGAACTGCGACGGGTTCCAGGCCCGCCGCCTGTCGGTCCGTATGCGCGACGGCAAGAAGGTCCAGCCGCTCGCCACGCTGAACGGCACGCTGTGCGCCGTGCCGCGCACGATCGTCGCGATCCTGGAGAATCACCAGCAGGCCGACGGCTCCGTACGGGTGCCCGAGGTCCTGCGCCCGTACCTGGGGGGACGAACGGTTCTCGAACCCAAGTAGGGCGTTCGTGAACCCGCGTCAGAACCGACTGGAGCCGATCACCAAGTGAGCCAGCCCGCTCCGATTGCACCCGCCGCCTTTCCGTACCGGCTCGTCGCGACCGACCTCGACGGGACGCTGCTGCGTCCCGACGAGACGGTCTCGGAGCGCACCCGTGAGGCGCTCGCCGCGGCCACCGCGGCGGGTGCGGCGCACATCGTCGTCACCGGCCGGTCCGTGCCCTGGACCCGGCACATCCTCGACGACCTCGGTTACGAGGGACTCGCGGTGTGCGGCCAGGGCGCGCAGGTCTACCACGCGGGGGAGCACCGCCTCCTGACGTCCGTGACGCTCGACCGGCAGCTGGCGGGGCTCGCCCTGTCGAAGATCGAGGCCGAGACCGGGCCGCTGGCGATCGCCGCGAGCCGCGACGGCATCGAGGGCGAGGTGATCGTGGGCCCCGGCTACCAGGTGCAGGAGGGGCCGCTCCCGGTCATCCCGTTCACGGAGGTCTCCGACCTGTGGGCGGCGCCGCTCAACAAGGTCTATGTCCAGCACCCGAAGCTGTCGGACGACGAGCTGGCCGAGGTCGCGCGTGGGGTGGCGGGCGATCTCGTGGGCATCGTGATGGCCGGCCCGGGCGTCGTGGAGCTGCTGCCGCTGGGGCTGTCGAAGGCCACGGGTCTGTCGCTCGCGGCGCGCCGGCTGGGCGCGAAGGCGGCGACCACGATCGCGTTCGGCGACATGCCCAACGACATCCCGATGTTCGGCTGGGCGGCGCACGGTGTGGCGATGGCCAACGCGCACGAGGAGCTGAAGGCCGTGGCCGACGAGGTGACGACGTCGAACGCGGACGACGGCATCGCGGTGGTCCTGGAGCGTCTGCTCGGCTGAGTGCCGATGGCTGTACCTGTTTGCGGAGGATGCGCGGATCGAACGCGCGCGGGGGGCAACCCCGACGACGACTCGCTTCTGAATGAGCACAGTGCAAGCCGCTGCCTTACCACTCGGCCAATCCTCCGGGTGGGCGGCCCACGCGTCCCGAAGGGCACGTGCTCGAAGCGGCCGCCCCGGGCAGCACCCCTGGGGCGGGGCTCCACGGAGTGCAGTGACTACTCCGGAGCCTGCCTCGGGCTGCCCTGCCGGGAGCTCGACGGACTACTGAACTTCATCGTCGCGCTCCTCTCCCGGTAGGTGGCCCGCCGGAGCCTGACGCCCCGGCGCGGTGACACAACTACTGTGCCGCGCCAGGCCGTTCACCGCCACCGATTAAAAGCCCGGGGCTTGCGGGCCCGGGGTCAGCGGCGCCGCCATCTGCGGCGCCTGGCCTTGCTGAAGAACCATCCCGCGGGCGGCTCGTCGGAGCGCCACGGCTGCGGGTCGGGGCCGCCGTCGCGCCAGCGGGCCGCGAGCATGCGGGCCCGCGCGGACGGCTCCTCGGTCTCCGCTTCGCGGATGAAGTCGGCGTCCAGCACCACGTCGTCCCAGGCGTCGGCGTCGTCCATCGCAGATCCTCCTCGGGCGGCGTACGGACCGCTCACCCTCCCCCAGTGTCCGGACGGGAGGGTGAGATCGGCGTCAAGATCCGCACAGGGTGCGCACCGGACTACTCCTCGCCCGCCAGCGTCAGCGCGCGGAGCTTCTGGCCCGCGTACCAGGTGGCCAGGACCGTGACCGCCACCAGGAGGACCGCCGCGAGGGGGAGGCCGACGTCCGAGGTGACGAGGTCGCCGCCGGCCACCTTGTGGGCGACCGCGAGGGACCACTGCTGCACGCTGAGGGTGCGGGCGCCGGCGACCAGGGAGCCGAAGAGCGCCTCCCACACGAGGGCGTAGACGAGGCCGAAGACGACCGCGTGCCGGGTCACCGTGCCGAGCAGCAGGAAGATCGCGGCGTACGCGATGGAGGCGACGAGGGCCGCGACCGTGTAGGCGACGGCGATCTGCTGCCCGTTCCCGTTCAGGATCAGGCCCGCGATCAGGGTCGGGACGGCGGAGAAGACCATGGTGACGGCGACGGCCACGATGAGCTTGGTGAAGATGATCGTGGGCCGCTTCACGGGCTTCGACAGGAGATAGACCACGGAGCCGTCGTCGATCTCGGGGCCGATCGCGCCCGTGCCGGCGATGACGCCGATCAGCGGCACCATCGTGGCGAGCGCGAAGCCGCCGAGGACGTCGGACGCCGTCTGGTCGTCGGCGCCGGTGAGGCCGCGGACCAGCGCCGAGATGCCGATGAGCAGCACGGGCAGGGCGAACAGGATGAGGGCCCGGCGGCGGCCGAGCAGGGCTCGGTAGGTGAGCCGGGCGACAGTGGGGTCGTACATCAGGGCCTCCTACGCCGTGACTAGGCCGCGACCAGATACGAGAAGACGGACTCGAGGGATTCGTCGGACGGCGAGACGGTGAGCAGGCGGATGCCGTGCGCCTGCGCGACCTTCGGGAGCAGCACCGTGAAGCGGCCGAAGTCGACGGCCTGGACGCGCAGCGCACCTTCCTTGAGGTCGACCTCGATGCCGGCGGTGGACGGGTCCGCGATCAGTGCGGCGGCCAGGGCGCGGTCGTCGCTGGAGCGGATCAGATAGCGGTGCGGGCGGTCGGTCATCAGGCGGCGGATCTTGCGGAAGTCGCCGCTGGCCGCGTGCCGTCCGGCGACGATCACCTCGATGTGGGAGGCGAGCTGCTCGACCTCCTCGAGGATGTGCGAGGAGAAGAGCACCGTGCGGCCCTCGTCGCCCATGCGCCGCAGCAGGTCCATGAGCTGCATGCGCTGGCGCGGGTCCATGCCGTTGAACGGCTCGTCCAGGAGGAGCACGGACGGTTCGTGGACGAGCGCGGAGGCCATCTTCACGCGCTGGCGCATGCCCTTGGAGTACGTCGAGATCTTGCGGTCCTGCGCGTACTCCATCTCCACGGTGGCGAGGGCCCGCCCCGCCTCCTTCTTGCCGAGGCCGTGCAACTCGGCGTTGGCGACGACGAATTCGCGCCCCGTGAGGAAGTCGTACATGGCCTCGCGCTCGGGGACGATCCCGATGTGGCGGTAGATCTGCTCGTTGCGCCAGATCGGCTGCCCGTCGAGGGTGACCGTGCCGTTCGAGGGGGCGAGGAAGCCGCCCATCATGTTGATGAGCGTGGACTTGCCCGCTCCGTTGGGGCCGAGCAGGCCCGTGACGCCGGGGCCGACCGTCATGGTGACGTCGTTGACGGCGACCACGTTGCCGAACCAGCGCGAGACGTGGTCGATGTTGATGGCACTCACAGTCCGACCTTCCGGTAGCGGCGCATCAGCAGCCCGTAGGAGCCGGCGATGAGGCCGAGGACGACGAGGAGGTAGACGACGCCCTGGCCGGACGAGGGGCCGTGCGCGCCCGGGAAGGCGGACGTGGCGCCCAGGAAGGCGGTCTGTACGCCGTCGATGAGCGTGATCGGCGAGAACAGGCCGAGCCAGGAGACCGCGCCGCCGTTGTCCTGCGCGTCGGCGATCGCCTGGACGGTGGAGACGGCGCCGAAGGAGATCGTCAGGACGGCGATCACGGCGGCGATGCCGAAGCCGCGGCGCGGGGTGACGGCGGAGATGACGAGTCCGATGCCGGCGAGGAGCAGTGACAGCAGTGCCACGGAGACCAGTCCCTGGGCGAATCCCTCGGTCTGCTCGGCGAAGTCGAGCTTGGCGAGCAGTGCGCCTACGTAGAGAACGACGAGCGGCGCGGCGGTGAGGATGAACAGGGCGGACGTCATGGCGGCGAACTTCGCCGCCACGTAGTCGCCGCGCTCGATGGGGCGCGAGAAGTAGAGCGGTACGGACTTGAAGCGCAGGTCGCGCGAGACGGCCTGGGGCGCCTGTGAGGCCACGTAGAGGGCGATCACCGCCTGGAGGACGACCGCGTAGCGCGTGTAGTCGAGCGGCAGGTCCTTCGCCTTGGTGGTGACGGCGACCGCGACCATGATCAGCGCGGGCACGCACATCACCACGAAGAGCAGCATGGGCAGCACCTTCGACTTCGCGGAGCGGCCCAGGCCGTACGCGCCGCGCAGGCTCTGCGAGAAGAGCGAGCGGCGGGCGTAGGCGCGGCCGAGGCGCGGGCCGTCGTAGTGGCGGTAGCCGATGTTGTGGATCTGGGTGGACGCGCGGTCCGTGGGCATGGGTTCAGTGGTCATCGTGGCCGCCTCCCGTCTGCTGTGCCGCCACGGGGGCGAGGGGTTCCTGCTGTTCGTCGGCCGGTCGGAAGACCTCCGCGATGTGGTGCCGGCGCTGCTCCATGCGCACCAGGCCGAGGCCGAGGTCGGCCACGACGTCGCGCACGAGGTCGTAGGTCTGCTCGCCCTGGGCGGTGAGCAGGACGATGTGTCCGGCCCCGGGCAGTTCGCCGCCGGTGTGGGTCTCGATGCCGCGCCCGGTGAGCGCCTCGCGCAACGCGCGCGTGCCGTCGGGGTGTTCGTCGCTGTCGGTGACCTCGACGGCGAGCGTCGCCGTGCTCTGGGTGAAGTCCTGGGTGGAGCTGGAGCGCAGCAGCTTGCCGCCGTCGATCACGACGACGTGGTCGCAGGTGCGCTCCAGTTCGCCGAGCAGGTGCGAGGTGACGAGGACCGAGATGCCGAAGTCGGAGTGGACGCGGCGGATCAGGTCGAGCATGTCGTCGCGGCCGACCGGGTCCAGGCCGTTGGTCGGCTCGTCCAGGAAGACCAGCTGCGGGTCGTGGACGAGGGCCTGGGCCAGCTTCACGCGCTGCTTCATGCCGGTCGAGTAGCCGCCGATGGGGCGGTAGCGCTCCTCGTACAGGCCGACGTGGCGCAGCGTGTCCGCCGTGCGTTCGCGGGCTGCGGTGGGCGGCAGGCCCGACATGCGCGCCATGTGGACGACGAACTCGGTGGCCGAGACGTCGGGCGGCAGGCAGTCGTGCTCGGGCATGTACCCGACCCGCTCGCGGATCTCGGCGCCCTTGGTCGCGACGTCGAGCCCGAGCACTTCGGCTCGGCCCTCCGAGGCGGGGGACAGACCCAGCAGGATCTTGATCATGGTGGACTTGCCGGCTCCATTGGCCCCGACGAGTCCGGTCACCCCGGGCTCGATGTCCATGGTCAGCCGGTCAAGCGCGGTCACCCGGGGGAACCGCTTGCTCAGGCTTTCGGTCGCGATCACAGTCACGCTTCGACGCTAGTGGCGCAGGCCACATCTGGCGTCAGACCGTGGGGTCGACCTCGTATGAGACCTGAGGCGTACGGATCCCTAGGGGGTCACCCTCCAGTAGTCCCCTGGGGACAGGCGCCCCACCCGTCACGGTGGTCCGGTTGTGCACATCCCGGATGTTTTCCACAGTCTGCCGCCGGACCCTTGACGTCGACGCCGGTCATTGTCACATTCATCAGTGTCAAGTTACGAGCGCGTACGGCGACGTCCCGGTCACGGGCGGCCGGGACCGGGACGGACGGTGGCATGACCACAGCAGTGGCACGGGAACTCTCCGCGGAGCTGCGGGGGTTCAGGGAAGTGCAGACCCTCGCGTACGCGTGCGCGGAGGCGGTCGCGGCGCAGCTCAAGCCGGGGGTGACCGAGCGCGAGGCGGCGCGCATGCAGCGCGACTGGCTGCGTGAGCGCGGGGTGCGGGACTGGTTCCACCTGCCCTTCGCCTGGTTCGGCGACCGCACGGCGTTCGTGAACTTCCGCGTCCCGCTCCAGTTCTTCCCGACGAACCGCAGGCTCGAGGCGGGCATGCCGTTCATCCTCGACATGGCACCGGTCCACAAGGGCTACACGGCGGACATCGGCTACTCGGGCTGTCTCGGCCTCAGCCCCCTGCACGACAAGCTGCTCGCCGACCTCCAGGCCCACCGCGAGCTGATCCTGCGCGAGGTGCGCGAGCGCCGCACGCTGCGGGAGATCTACGAGGACGTGGACCGGCTCATGGTCCGCCAGGGCTATGCGAACCGGCACCGGGCGTACCCCTTCGGCGTCATCGCCCACAAGGTGGACCGGGTCAGGGAGCGCCGGCTGAACCCGACGCTGTTCGGCTTCGGCGCGCAGTCCCTCAAGGGCCTGGCGAGCGACGCACTGCACGGGCACCGGGACGGCTGGTCGCCGCTGTGGTCCCCGTACCGGTTCTCCGACCATCCGCCGCGGCCCGGGCTGTGGGCGGTGGAGCCGCACCTCGGATTCCGCGGCACTGGCGCCAAGTTCGAGGAGCTCCTCGTGGTGACGGACTCCAAGGACCCCGAGGAGAGCGCGTTTTGGCTGGACGACGATCTGCCGCACGTGCGGCGCTGGGCGGAGGGCATCTGATGACGGACCTGACGAAGATCCACGGCGCGCGTGAGCGCACGGTGGCCACGGGCGGGATCGAGCTGTGCGTCGTGGAGCTCGGCGACGCGGCGCGGCCCACCGTCGTCCTGGTGCACGGCTACCCGGACTCCAAGGAGGTGTGGTCCGAGGTCGCCACGCGCCTCGCGGACCGCTTCCACGTCGTCCTCTACGACGTGCGCGGCATGGGCCGGTCCACGGCTCCGTCCCCGCTGCGCGGCGGCTTCACCCTGGAGAAGCTGACCGACGACTTCGTGGCCGTCATCGACGCCGTGAGTCCCGACCGGCCGGTCCACGTGGTGGGGCACGACTGGGGCTCCGTGCAGTCCTGGGAGTTCGTCACGGTCAAGCGCACCGAGGGCCGCATCGCGTCCTTCACCTCGATGTCGGGGCCGTCCCTCGACCACTTCGGGCACTGGATCAAGCAGCGCATGAAGCGGCCCACGCCCCGCAAGGTCGGCCAGCTCCTCGGCCAGGGCGCCAAGTCCTGGTACGTGTACATGCTGCACACGCCGGTGGTTCCGGAGCTGGCCTGGCGCGGCCCGCTCGGCAAGCGCTGGCCGAAGATCCTGGAGCGCGTCGAGGGCGTCCCCGCCGGCGACTACCCGACGGCGTCGCTGCCCACGGACGCCGCCCACGGAGCCTGGCTCTACCGGGACAACGTGCGGGCGCGCCTGACTCACCCGCGCGAGGACGCGTACGCGCACGCGCCCGTGCAGCTCATCACGCCCCTCGGGGACGCCTTCCTGTCGCCGCGGCTCTACGACCAGCTGGAGCTGTGGGCGCCCGAGCTGACCCGGCGCAGCCTGCCCGCCAAGCACTGGGTGCCGCGCACCCGGCCCGACCAGCTGTCGGCCTGGATCGGCGAGTTCGTCACCGCGCACGAGGAGCAGGAGGGTGGCGTGCCCGCCCGGCGCACCCCCGCGTCCGGCAAGTACGCGGACCGGTTCGGCGGCCAGCTCGTCCTGGTCACGGGCGCGGGCAGCGGCATCGGCCGGGCCACCGCGTTCGCGTTCGCCGAGGCCGGCGCGCGCGTGATCGCCGTGGACCGGGACGCGGAGAGCGTGGCGAGGACCGCCGAGATGGCCCAGTTGATCGGCGCGCCCGAGGCGTGGGCGGAGACCGTCGACGTCACGGACGAGCAGGCCATGGAGAAGCTCGCCGAGAAGGTCGCGGCCGAGTACGGCGTGGTGGACGTGCTGGTGAACAACGCGGGCATCGGCCTGTCGGGTTCGTTCTTCGACACGACCCCCGAGGACTGGAAGAAGGTCCTCGACGTGAACCTGTGGGGGGTCATCCACGGCTGCCGCCTGTTCGGGAAGCAGATGGCCGAGCGCGGCCAGGGCGGCCACATCGTGAACACGGCGTCGGCGGCCGCGTACCTGCCGTCCAAGGCGCTGCCCGCCTACAGCACCTCGAAGGCCGCCGTCCTCATGCTCAGCGAGTGCCTGCGCGCCGAGCTGGCCGGCCAGGGCATCGGCGTCTCCGCGATCTGCCCGGGTCTGGTGAACACGAACATCACGGCGACGGCCCGTTTCGCCGGCGCGGACGCCGAGGAGGAGAAGCGCCGCCAGGAGAAGTCCTCGCGCCTGTACGGCCGGCGGAACTATCCGCCGGAGAAGGTCGCCGACGCGATCCTGAGCGCCGTCGTGCAGAACAAGGCGGTCGTGCCGGTCACCCCGGAGGCCCGTGGCGCGCACCTGATGTCCCGCTTCACTCCCCGGGCCCTGCGCGCGATCGCACGGATGGAGCCGCCGTTGTGAGTGTCGTGGGCCGGCCGTGCCGGTCGTACCATCCCTCGCAGGAAGGTTCGCCGCGCAGGGCCGGCACGACCGAGGGGCGTGGGGTGTGACGGAGCAGTCGGTCGCCGAATACCGGATCGAGGACCTGGCGCACCACAGCGGCGCCACGGTCCGCACCATCCGTGCCTATCAGGACCGGGGCCTGCTGCCCCGGCCCGAGCGGCGCGGCCGGTCCAACGTGTACACGCACGCGCATCTGTCGCGGCTGCGGCAGATCGCCGACCTGCTCGACCGCGGGTACACCCTGGCCTCGATCAAGGAGCTCCTGGAGGCCTGGGACGCCGGCCGGGGGCTCGGCGGCGTGCTCGGTCTGGTCGCCGAGGTGGACAAGCCGTGGACCGACGAGCGGGCGGGCCGGATCACGCGCGCGGAGCTCGACGCGCGGTTCGGCGGCGACCCGGACGAGGCCGCCGTGCAGGACGCGATCGCGCTCGGGGTGCTGGAGCGCGTACCGGGGCGTGATGACGAGTTCCTCGTGCCGAGTCCTCAAGAGCTGGCCGTGGCCGTGGAGTTGTACGCCGCGGGCGTCCCGCTGTCCGCGATCTCGGGCCACCTGCGGGAGTTGAGGGGGCAGATCGAGCACATCGCCGCCCGTTTCCTGGAGTTCACGACCGAGCACGTCTTCGCCCGCTATCTCGGTCCGCTCCCGCCGACGGACGCGGAAGCGGCCGAGGCCGCCTCGCTGGTGCGGCGCCTGAGACCGCTCGCCCAGCAGTCGGTGGACGCCGAACTGGCACGCGCCATGCGTCTGTTCGCGACCCAGCACCTCAACCGGCACCTGGCCGCGGGACCGGTGACCACACTGCCCGATGAGCCGCAGGCGATCACGATGCCCGCCGGCACGATGCGGGCCGTACGCACGCTGGTTGGGCCCGAGCATGTCTCGGCGTTCATCGCGGCGGCGGCCGAACGCGAGGTACAGGCCAGGACATTGGACTCACTCGCCGCAAACCACAACAAAGAGAGCTGAGTTCACCAAACCAGGCATATTGCCTGGGAGTTGTCCACAGAATCGCCAATTCCCCTGTGGATAACGCGACTTGCTTGTGGATCAAACATGCGAGCAAAAAATTTCCGAAGACTTCGCCGGGGCTTCCGAGGCACTCTGACGCCATGGACGACCCCCGCACCGTGAAGGTGTCGAAGTACCTGTCCCGCCATCTGCGCCACCGGCCGGACCGCATCGGACTCACGCCGGACGACGCCGGCTGGGTCGAGATCGAGACCCTGCTCGCCGCGGCCGCCGCCCACGGCTTCCCCTTCACCCGCGCCGAGCTGGACCGCGTCGTCGCCGAGAACGACAAGCGGCGCTTCACGATCGACGGCACCCGCATCCGGGCCAACCAGGGCCACACGATCGCCGTCGACCTGGGCCTGGAGCCCGCCGAGCCGCCCGCGTACCTGTACCACGGCACCGTCCCCCGCTTCCTGGACGCGATCCGGGCCGAGGGACTGCGCCCGATGGCCCGGCACGACGTGCACCTGTCCGCCGACCGGGAGACCGCCACCCGCGTCGGCGCCCGGCGCGGCCGTCCCGTCGTGCTGTCCGTCGACGCGGGCGCGATGCACCGCGACGGCCACGTCTTCCGCGTGAGCGCGAACGGGGTCTGGCTGACGGCCGCCGTCCCCCCGCGCTACCTGCGCTTTCCCGGCTGATCCGGGCCCCGGCTCAGGCATCATCGACCGGTATGGACCAGGAACCCGGCACCCAGCCCCCGCTGCCCAGCACCGAGGCGGCCGTCACCGCGCTGCGCGCGCTCGCCGACGAGTTCGCCGTGGAGTGCGTGGTCGAGCACGACATCGGCAGCGACCGGACCTCCCGCCGCACCGCCGCGGGCGTCGGCACCACGACCGATCCCGACGGCTCGCTGCCGCACGAGGCGTACGTCGAGCTCGGCGGCTCGCCGCGGATCGACGTGCGGCTGTTCCCCGAGGGGGACGCGCTGATCACCGTCGAGGGCGTCGAGTTCCACGACGTACCCCGTGACGACGTGCCCGCCTTCCTGCGCGCCTGTCTCAGCGGCCTCGCCCAGGTCCGCGGCCGGTTCTTCCCGCCCGGATACCGGCTCCTGGTCCCGCTGCCCGGCGACCGCACCTACAAGGAGCTCGTACCGATGAGCCTGCTCACCCCCTGGCTGAACCGCCAGGTGCGCTGAGGGCGGCCGGGACACGCGCCGCTTAGGCTCGCAGGCATGACCGAATCGCCCCGCACGCCGCAGTCCCCGCTCCGTCTGAGCACCGTGATCCTGCCCTACCGCCGCTGGCACGAGGGCGCCCGCGAGGCCTGGGTGCGCGCCGAGGAGCTGGGCTTCCACACCGCGTACACCTACGACCACCTGTCCTGGCGCGTGCCGTTCCGCGACGGGCCCTGGTTCGGCGCGGTCCCCACGCTGACCGCCGCCGCGACCGCGACCGAGCGGCTGCGCCTGGGCACCCTGGTGACCTCCCCGAACTTCCGGCACCCCGTCACCCTCGCCAAGGAACTGATCTCCCTGGACGACATCTCCGGCGGCCGGATCACCCTCGGCATCGGCGCGGGCGGCACCGGCTTCGACGCCACCGCCCTCGCGCGCGGCGACCAGGAGCCGTGGACCCCGCGCGAACGGGCCGACCGCTTCGCCGAGTTCGTGCCGCTGCTCGACCGGCTGCTCACCGAGGACACCGTGACGTACGACGGCACGTTCTACTCGGCGGGCGGCGCGCAGAACATCCCGGGGTGTGTGCAGCGCCCCCGGCTGCCCTTCGCCGTGGCCGCGACCGGACCGCGCGGGCTGAAGCTCGCCGCGCGCCACGGGCAGGCCTGGGTGACCACCGGCGACCCGAAACTGTTCGCGGCGGGCACCCCGGAGCAGTCGGTTCAAGCCATTCGCGGACAGATCGAGAAGCTGACCGCGGCCTGCGACGCCGTCGACCGGGACGTGGCCGGGATGGACAAGATCCTGCTCTCCGGCTTCACCCCGGACCGGGCCCGACCGCTGGAGTCCGTCGACGCCTTCGTGGACTTCGCGGGTGTCCACCGGGAGCTGGGCTTCACCGAGATCGTGCTGCACTGGCCGATCCCCGACACGGACTTCGCCGCCGATCAGAAGGTCTTCGAGGCCATCGCCACGGACGCCCTCGCCCAGCTCGGCTGAAACCGGCTCCCGACGGTCCGGGGCGGGTGCGCAGACGCGCCAGACGCGTACTCATCTGCGCGCCCCGCCGCACGCCCGTGCACGCAGATGCGCGACCATGGGGCGGTGACCTCATCGACTCCTGGGCCCCGGACCCCGGCCCTCTCCGCGCCCCGGCTGATCGCCACGGACCTCGACGGCACTCTGCTGCACGACGACAAAACCGTTTCCCCTCGTACGGTCGCCGCGCTCGCCGCCGCCGAGGAGGCCGGCATCGAGGTCTTCTTCGTGACCGGGCGCCCGGCCCGCTGGATGGATGTGGTCAGCGACCATCTCCACGGTCACGGCCTGGCGATCTGCGGCAACGGCGCCGCCGTGGTGGACCTGCACGACGGCCCCGGCCGCCACCGGTTCGTCAAGATCCGCGAGTTGGCGGTGCCGGACGCGCTGGAGGTCGTACGGATCCTGCGGGACGCGGCGCCGGGCACCGCGTACGCCGTCGAGCGCACGGGCGGTCTGCACCACGAGCCGGCGTACCCGCCGCTGCACCTGGACCCGGGCGAGACCGTCGCACCGGCGGAGAAGCTGCTCTCCGCCGACTTCGAGGACGTCGCGGACCAGCCCGTGCTCAAGCTCCTCGCCTACCACCCCGAGCTCGACCCGGACGCGTTCCTGGCGCTGGCCCGCGCGGCCGTCGGCGAGCGGGCCGCCATCACGCGCTCCAGCCCGAGCGCCCTCCTGGAGATCAGCGCCCGGGAGGTCTCCAAGGCGAGCACGCTCGCGCTGTGCTGCGCCGAGCGCGGCATCGACCCGTCCGAGGTCGTCGCCTTCGGGGACATGCCCAACGACATGGAGATGCTCGCCTGGGCGGGCCGCTCCTACGCGATGGGCAACGCGCACCCGGACGTCCTGACCGCCGCGACGGGCCGCACCGCCACCAACAACGAGGACGGCGTGGCCCGCGTCATCGAGGAGATCCTCGCGAGCCGGTGAGCCCGCGCGGCGCCGGACCTGTCACAAGGACACGCCCCGCTGCGCGAACCAGGCCACCGGGTCCACCCCGGAGCCCAGATACGGCGTGAGCCGCACCTCGAAGTGCAGGTGCGGCCCCGTCGAGTTGCCGGTCGTGCCGGACTGCCCGATCCACTGGCCGGCCTTCACCTGCTCGCCCTGGTCGACCGCGACAGACGACAGGTGCGCGTACTGCGTGTAGTAGCCGCCCGCGTGCCGCACGACGATCTGGATGCCGAAGGCACCGCCGCAGGTCACGCTCACCACGCGCCCGTCCCCGGCCGACCGCACCGGCGTGCCGATGTCCACCGCGAAGTCCTGCCCGGTGTGCCGGTGCGCCCAGCGCGCCCCCGCGCTGTCGAAGCCCGCCGACAGCTCGTACCGCTCCACCGGTGGCATCCACGCGCGCGTGGAGGCGAACGCGGGCTGGTCGAGGCGGACCGCGCCCCGGCACTGACCGGCGGCCACCGAACTGTCGGCCTGACCCTGCAGCGTCCACTGCGCCGCCTGGAGCCTGCTCGCGATGCTCTTCTTCAGGACGGCCAGCTCGTCGTTGCGCTTCTTCAGGGAGAGCCACGCGGCCGTCGCCTTGCGCTGCCCCTCCTCCAGCTTCTTCTCGGCCCGCTGACTCTTGGCGACCGCGTTGTTCAGCGCCAGATCCGCCTGCCAGGCGGCACGCTGACCGTGCATCAGCTCTTCGGGGTCGTCGGAGAGCAGCATCTGGGCGGCGACGGGGATGTCGCCGCCGTTGCGGTACTGGGCGCGGGCGATGCGCCCGAGGTCGTCGTGGAGCACGGCGCTCTCCCGCCGCTCCTCGGCGAGCAGCCCCTCTATGCGCTGGGCCTCCGCCTTCTGGAGTTCGGCGGCCCTGCGCCCCTCCTCGTAGTGCTGCGAGGCCTTCGACGCCTCTTCGTAGAGGCGCGCCACCTCGGCGCTCGCCTCGGGGCCGTCGGCCCCCACGGACAGCGCGGGGGTGCCTCCGAGGGCGACGAGCGCGCACAGCGCCGCCGGAACGACGAGGGAACTGCGGGTACGACGGGGTCGTTGGGACATGTAACGGATCGTCACCCGCCCCGCCCGACCGCACCTGTGGAGCGCGTGCGCCCGGGGGAACCGCTGCCCCGGACGGCGCAGAAACGTAACTCCTCAGGCAGGGGAGGGAACGGACGAGCCAGGTATCAGTGCGGCGCCTGCCACACCAGCGTCGTGCCGCCCCCGTCCTCACCCGTCCCGGGCCCGTACCAGCTGTCGCCGCCGAGCGACTCCGCACGCCGCTTGAGGTTCTTCAGGCCGCTGCGCCGGCCGCCCTCGGGGATGCCCACGCCGTCGTCGGCGACGGTCAGGCGCACGCCCGGCCGGCCGTCCGGCAGCAGCACGGTGGCGTCCACGACGACCTCGATGGACCCGGCCCGCGCGTGCCGGAACGCGTTGGAGAGGGCCTCGCGCAGGGCCGCGATGAGGTTCTTGCCGGTGACCTCGCCGACGAGGGTGTCGACCGGGCCCACGAAGTGGTGGGCGGGCTTGAAGCCGAGCGGTACCGCCGCCATGTTGATCTCGCGCAGCACGCGCGTGCGCAGTCCCGCCGGCGCCTCCGTCGGCCCCTGCTGGAGCGCGAAGATGGCGGTGCGGATCTCCTGGATGGTGGTGTCCAGCTCGTCGACGGCCTTGCCGACCCCCCGCTGCACCTCGGGCACCACCGAGCGGCGCTGGGCCGTCTCCAGCATCATCCCGGTGGCGAACAGCCGCTGGATCACCAGGTCGTGCAGGTCGCGCGCGATGCGGTCACGGTCCTCGTAGACGGCCAGCCGCTCCCGGTCGCGCTGCGCCTCGGCCATCATCAGGGCCAACGCCGCCTGGGCGGCGAACTGGGCACCGAGCGTGCGCTCCGCCTCGCTGAAGGGCCGCGCTCCACGCGCGCGTGGCGTCACCAGCGTGCCGAGCACCCGGTCCTCGCTGCGCAGCGGGAGCAGCATCGCGGGGCCGTAGGGGCTCGCAAGATCGGTCGTGACCCGGGGGTCCGTGGCCGCGTCCTCGATGAACACGGGCTCCCCGCAGAGCAGTTCGGTGACGATCGCGCTCTCCGGCGGGAGCACGACGCCGAGCGCCGCGGAGGGGTGGTCGGAGGCCACCGCGACGACCTCCATGCCGCCCTCGGCGTCGGGCAGCAGCACGAGACCGGCCGCCGAGTCGGACAGGTGCCGGGCCTGCTCGGCGACCACCTGAAGGGCGTCCTCCGCGTCCCCTCCGGACAGGAGCGCCGTGGTCACGGCCACGGAGCCGTCGATCCACCGCTCCCGCTGCCGGGCCGCCTCGTACAGGCGCGCGTTGCCGATCGCGATGCCCGCCTCCGTGGCGAGCACCCGGACCATGTTCAGGTCGTAGTCGGTGAACTCCTCGCCGCCGCGCTTCTCCGTGAGGTAGAGGTTCCCGAAGATCTCGCCCTGGACGCGGATGGGCACCCCCAGGAAGGTGCGCATCGGCGGGTGCCTCGGCGGGAAGCCGCAGGAGCGCGGGTCGTCGGCGAGGTCGGCCATCCGCATCGGCTCGGGGTCGTGGATGAGGGCGCCCAGCAGCCCGCGGTGGCCGTCGGGCAGCCGGCCGATGCGGCGCGCCGTCTCCTCGTCGAGGCCGTGGTAGACGAAGTCCGACAGACCCTTGCCGTCCTCGGCGACGACGCCGATCGCCGCGTAGCGGGCGCCCGCGAGCTCGGCTGCGGTCTCGCAGATCCGGTCGAGGGTGGAGTGCAGCTCCAGGCCGGTGCCCACCGAGCGCATCGCCTCCAGGAGCTGCGGCACGCGCGCGGTCAGCTCGGCCGAGAGCCCCTGAAGGCCGCGCGTGGCCCGGGTGGCCGCCTCGGCGGGATCGGTGACCGCTGCGGCCGGCGCCGGATCAGGGGCGGGCTCGGCGGAGGCGGGGACGCCGGGGTCCGTGGGTGCAACCATGACCCCGAGGGTAATTAGTCCTATTTGGCGACGAAAGTCGGGTTCACTGGCCGGACAGGGCCGGAAGCGCGCCCTCCCGCTCCCGCAGCGCGCGCAGCGGACCCTCGACGGCGGCCAGCTCGGCGTACGGACCGCGCTGCACGACCGTCCCGGCATCCAGCACCAGCACCTCGTCCACGGCCTCCAGTCCCGCGAGCCGATGCGTGATCAGCACCGTCGTACGGCCCCGGGTCGCGTCCAGCAGGTCCGCGGTGAGGGCGTCGGCCGTCTCCAGGTCCAGGTGCTCGGCCGGCTCGTCGAGGACGAGGACGGGGAAGTCGGCGAGCAGGGCGCGGGCCAGCGCGAGCCGCTGCCGCTGCCCGCCGGACAGCCGCGCCGCGTGCTCGCCCACCAGGGTGTCGAGCCCCTCGGGCAGCGCGTCCACCCACTCCAGGAGGCGTACGCGGCCGAGGGCGGCCCGCAGCTCGTCCTCCGTGGCGTCCTTCTTGGCCAGCAGCAGGTTCTCGCGGACGGTGCTGTCGAAGAGGTGCGCGTCCTGGGCGCAGAGCCCGACCGCGCGGCGCACGTCGTCCCCGTCGACGTGCGTGGCGTCGACGCCGCCGAGCGTGTACGTCCCCGCGCTCGGGTCCAGGAAGCGCAGCAGCACCTGGGCGAGCGTGGTCTTGCCGGACCCCGACGGGCCCACGACCGCGACGCGGCGCCCGCGCGCCAGCGTGAGGTCCACCCCGGCGACCGCGTCCCGCACCTGCCCCTCGTACCGGGCCGTGAGCCCCCGTACGACGAGCGGGAACGGGTCCTGCGGCGCCGGCACGGGCCGCTCCGGCTCCCGTACGGGGTCGGGCGCGTCCAGGACCTCGTGGACCCGCTCGGCGCTCTTGCGGACCCGCTGGCGGTACTGCACCGCGAGCGGCAGCCCCAGCACCGCCTCGAACGCGGCGAGCGGAGTGAGCACGACAACCGCGAGCGCCACCCCGTCGAGCTGCCCGGCGCGCACGCCCTGGACGCCGGCCAGCGCGGCCCCGGCCACGGTCAGGCCCGTGATCAGGGCCGTGAGCCCGTCGCCGAGCGCGGTCGCGGTGGCGGCGCGCGAGGCGATCCGGGTCAGGGCGGAGTCGGCCTCCCGGGCCTCCTTCATACGGCGCGGCAGCGCGCCGGAGACGGTCAGCTCGGCGGTGCCGGTGAGCAGTTCGGCGGCGCGGGTGGCGAGCAGCCCGCGCGCGGGGGCGAGGCGGCGCTCGGCCCTGCGGGCGACGGCCGCGGACAGCAGCGGCACCCCGACCCCGGCGAGCAGCAGTCCGACGGCGAGCACGGCGCCCGCCGCGGGCAGCAGCCACGCGGTGAAGGCGACCGCCCCGGCGCCCACCAGGGCGGCGGCCGACGCGGGCAGCAGCCAGCGCAGCCAGTAGTCCTGGAGCGCGTCGACATCGCTCACCAGCCGGGACAGCAGGTCGCCGCGCCGGGTCGCGCGCAGCCCCGCCGGCGCGAGCCGCTCCAGGCGCCGGTAGACGGCGACCCGGGTGTCGGCCAGCATCCGCAGCACGGCGTCGTGCGACACGAGCCGCTCCGCGTACCGGAAGCAGGCCCGGCCGATGCCGAACGCGCGCGTGGCGGTGACCGCGACCATCAGGTAGAGCACGGGCGGCTGCTGCGAGGCCCGCGAGATCAGCCAGCCGCTGGTCGCCATCAGGCCGACCGCGCTGCCGAGCGCGAGCGCCCCGAGCAGCAGCGCGAGGGCGAGCCGGGAGCGGCGCGGCCGGGCGGCGGCGCGGAGCCGGGCGAGGACGCCGCGTCCCTCGGCCCGCATCTCGGGGCGCTGCGAAGCGACCGCCGGCGCTTCCTCGCGGGTCTGCGGCGGGACGGACACCGGGGCCGCCGGGGCGACCTGCGCCGGGTCGTCCGTGGTGGCGGGCGGCGCGAGCCGCACCACCCGGTCCGCGACGGCGAGCAGCGCCGGACGGTGCACGACCAGGACCACGGTGCGGCCCACGGCGAGCCGGCGCACCGCCTCGACGATGCCCGCCTCGGTGTCGCCGTCCAGCGCGGCGGTCGGCTCGTCCAGCAGCACGACGGGCCGGTCGGCGAGGAAGGCGCGGGCGAGCGCGAGGCGCTGCCGCTGACCCGCCGAGAGCCCGGTCCCGTCGTCGCCGAGCACGGTGTCGAGGCCCTCGGGGAGCGCCTCGACGAAGTCCAGGGCGCCGGCCTCGCCGAGCGCCGCCCGCACCGCCGCGTCGTCCGCGCCGGGCCGGGCGAGCCGTACGTTCTCGGCGATCGAGCCCGCGTACAGCTGCGGCCGCTGCGGCACCCACGCCACGCGCGCGTGCCAGGCCTCCCGCGCCGCCTCGGACAGATCGGTGCCGCCCACCAGGACGCGTCCGTCGCGCGGCCGGACGAAGCCGAGCAGGGCGCTCAGGAGCGTCGACTTGCCGGCGCCGCTCGGGCCCACCAGCGCGACCGTCTCGCCCTGGGCCACCTCGAAGGAGACCGACGAGACGGCGTCCGCGTCGCGCCCGTCGTAGCGGACCGAGACGCGGTCGAAGGCGATGCCGCCCTCCTCGGGCAGCGCCTTCGTGCCGCTCTCGGGCAGCGGCGTCTCCAGGACGTCGAAGATCTCCTCGGCGGCGGCGAGCCCCTCGGCGGCCGCGTGGAACTGCGCCCCGACCTGGCGCAGCGGCAGGTAGGCCTCGGGCGCCAGGACGAGGATGACGATGCCCACGTAGAGGTCCATGTCGCCGTGCACGAGCCGCATGCCGATGGTGACGGCGACCAGGGCGACCGACAGGGTCGCGAGCAGTTCGAGGGCGAACGACGACAGGAAGGCGATCCGCAGCGTGCGCATCGTGGCCCTGCGGTACTCGCCGGTGATCGTGCGGATGGACTCGGCCTGCGCCTTCGCGCGGCCGAACACCTTCAGGGTGGGCAGCCCGGCGACGACGTCCAGGAAGTGGCCCGAGAGCCGGGACAGGAGCCGCCACTGACGGTCCATCCGGGACTGGGTGGCCCAGCCGATGAGGATCATGAAGACCGGGATGAGGGGCAGCGTGCCGACGATGATCGCCGCCGACACCCAGTCCTCGGTGACGACGCGGGCGAGCACCGCCACCGGGACCACCACCGCGAGCCCCAACTGCGGCAGATAGCGCGAGAAGTAGTCGTCCAGGGCGTCGACACCCCGGGTCGCGAGCGCCACGAGGGAACCGGTGCGCTGACCCGTGAGCCAGCCGGGTCCGAGCCCGGCCGCCCGCTCGAGCAGCCGGCCCCGCAGCTCCGACTTCACGGCCGCGCTCGCCCGGTGCGCGGCCAGCTCGGTCAGCCAGGACACGAGCCCCCGGCCGGCCGCCACGGCCACCATCAGCAGCAGCGGCGTACTCAGCCGTGCCCCGTCGAACCCGTGCTGGAACGCGCCCACCACGACCTCGGCGATCAGCATCGCCTGAGCGATGACCAGGCCCGCCCCGGCGGCGCCGAGGACGACCACCGCGATCAGGAAGAGACGGGTGGCCCGGGCGTACCGGAGCAGACGCTGGTCGATCGGTTTCACGTGAAACACACCCTCACATCAGGTGGGTTGCCCCAAGGGACTCAGTGCGCGGCGTCGGCGATGTGGTGCGTGCCGATGCGCTTGCGGAACACCCAGTAGGTCCACGACTGGTAGAGCAGCACGATCGGGGTCGCGATGCCCGCGCACCAGGTCATGATCTTCAGCGTGTACGGGCTGGACGAGGCGTTGCTGACCGTCAGGTTCCAGTCCGCGTTCAGCGACGACGGCATGACGTTCGGGAACAGCGTCAGGAAGAGCATCGCGACGGCCGCCGCGATCGTGATCCCCGACAGCGCGAACGACCAGCCCTCGCGGCCCAGCTTGATGGCTCCGATCGCTCCGACGAGCGCGACCACGGCCACGATCATCGCGGCGAGCGAGCCTCCGTCCCCGTGGTCGGCCTGAGTCCAGATCAGGAAGCCGAGCGCGGCCACCGCGGCGACCAGCCCCACGGCGAGCGCCGTCCTCCGCGCCCGCACCCGGATGTCACCGACGGTCTTGAGCGCGCTGAACACGGCGCCGTGGAAGGTGAACAGGCTGAGCGTGACCAGGCCGCCGAGCAGCGCGTACGGGTTGAGCAGGTCCCAGAAGTTACCGACGTACTCGAAGTCCTTGTCGATCTTCACGCCGCGCACGATGTTGCCGAAGGCCACGCCCCACAGGAACGCGGGGATCAGCGAGGTCCAGAAGATCGCGTGCTCCCAGTTGGCCTGCCAGCGCTCCTCGGGCCGCTTCGCGCGGTACTCGAAGGCCACACCGCGGATGATCAGGCACACCAGGATGATCAGCAGCGGCAGGTAGAAGCCGGAGAACAGCGTCGCGTACCACTCGGGGAAGGCGGCGAAGGTCGCGCCGCCCGCGGTGAGCAGCCACACCTCGTTGCCGTCCCACACCGGGCCGATCGTGTTGATCAGCACCCGGCGTTCCGTGCGGTCGCGGGCCAGCAGCTTGGTGAGCACACCGACCCCGAAGTCGAATCCCTCCAGGAAGAAGTAGCCGATCCACAGGACGGCGATGAGTACGAACCAGACGTCGTGGAGTTCCATGACTCGTCAGCTCCCAGGGCCTAGTAGGAGAAGGCCATCGGCTTGTCGGCGTCCCGGTCGCCACCGATCTTGGTGGGCGGGTTGAGGTCGTCCTCGGTGAGCTCGGGCGGGCCGGCCTTCACGTACTTCAGGAGGAGCTTGACCTCGATCACGGCGAGGACCGCGTAGAGCAGTGTGAAGACGGTCATCGAGGTGATGACCTCGCCCTGCGAGACACCGGGGGAGACCGCGTCGCGGGTCTGCAGGACGCCGTAGACGACCCACGGCTGGCGGCCCATCTCGGTGAAGATCCAGCCCCAGGAGTTGGCGATCAGCGGGAAGCCGAGCGTCCACAGCGCGACGAGCCAGTAGAGCTTGGTGAACTTCGGGTTGAGCGCCTTGTTCTTGAAGAGGACCAGGTTCGGCACTTCGTCCTCACCCACCCTCAGATGCTGCGGCAGCATGAACTTCTTGCGGGTGAGCCAGAGTCCGAGGATGCCGAGCGCGAAGGACGCCATCCCGAAGCCGATCATCCAGCGGAAGGCCCAGAAGGTGACGGGGATGATCGGGCGGTAGTCGCCGGGCCCGTACTTCTCCTGCTCGGCCTTGTTGGTGTCGTTGATGCCGGGGACGTACGAGGTGAAGTCGTCGTCGGCGAGGAAGGACAGTATCCCGGGGATCGACAGCTCGACCGTGTTGTGGCCCTTGCTGACGTCGCCCACGGCGAACACCGAGAACGGCGCCGAGTCCTGACCCTCCCACAGGGCCTCGGCGGCGGCCATCTTCATGGGCTGCTGCTTGAACATCACCTTGCCGAGCAGGTCACCGCTGACGGCGGTGAGCAGGCCGGCGATCACGACGGTGACCAGGCCGAGGCGCAGCGAGGTCTTCATGACGCCGACGTGCTTCTTGCGGGCCAGGTGGAAGGCCGCGATGCCGACCATGAACGCTCCGCCCGTGAGGAACGAGGCGGTCAGAGTGTGGAAGAACTGGGTCAGCGCCGTGTTCTGCGTCAGCACGTGCCAGAAGTCGGTGAGTTCGGCGCGGCCGTTCGCCTTGTTGATCCGGTAGCCGACCGGGTGCTGCATCCAGGAGTTGGCCGCGAGGATGAAGTACGCGGACAGGACCGTGCCGATCGACACCATCCAGATGCAGGCCAGATGGATCCTCTTCGGCAGCTTGTCCCACCCGAAGATCCACAGCCCGATGAAGGTGGATTCGAAGAAGAAGGCGATCAGGGCCTCGAAGGCCAGCGGCGCCCCGAAGATGTCACCGACGAAGCGGGAGTAGTCCGACCAGTTCATGCCGAACTGGAACTCCTGCACGATGCCGGTGACCACCCCCATCGCGATGTTGATCAGGAAGAGCTTGCCCCAGAACTTGGTCGCCCTGAGGTACTTCTCCTTCTCCGTGCGCACCCAGGCGGTCTGCAGCCCGGCGACCAGAGCCGCGAGGGAGATCGTCAGGGGGACGAACAGGAAGTGGTAGACGGTGGTGATGCCGAACTGCCATCGCGCCAGCGTCTCCGGCGCCAGAGCCAGGTTCACTGCGTCACTCCTTACCTCGCCGTGGTCACAGCGGCAGTTTGCCCCTTTAATCCCACAAATCCTGGGAGGAACGGGACACGCTTGTGAACGCGTTCACATTCACAAGCATTATGTCGTACTGGCTGTCGGGATCCGCACGGGGGTCCCCTTACTGGGAGGAACGCCACAGCCCACGGCCCGGCCCCTCGGACGGGGCTCACGGGACGGGGCTCACAGGACGGGGTTCACTGGATGGACAGGGGCTTCCGGGGAACTTCAACATCTTGTTGAATCCGCGGCATGACGCGCATTCGCATCTCCTGGCCGGCCGGACACACCACGGCGACGGTCGAGTCCACCCCGACCGGCAAGGCCCTGCTCGCGAAACTGCCGTTGAGCTCGACGGCGAACACCTGGGGCGAGGAGGTCTACTTCGACACGGGCGTCAGCGTCCCGGCCGAGGAGGACGCCCGCCAGGTCGTGGAACCCGGCACCGTCGCCTTCTGGACGGACGGCGACGCCCTCGCCCTCCCCTACGGCCCCACGCCGATCTCGCGAGGCGACGAGTGCCGCCTCGCGAGCCCGTGCAACCTGCTCGGCCGGCTCGACGGGGACCCGCGGGTGCTCGCGACGGTGCGCGGCGGCGACCCGATCCGCGTCGAACTGGCCTGAACCGGCCCTGATCCGCCCGGCGGTCAGAGCTCCTTGCGGAACTGCTGCGCCGCGTGCAGGAAGATGTCGTTGGCCTCGGTCTCGCCGATCGTGGCCCGCATCCCCTCACCGGCGAAGGGCCGCACCACGACACCGGCCGCCTCGCAGGCCGCCGCGAAGTCCATCGTCCGGTCCCCGAGCCGCAGCCAGACGAAGTTCGCCTGCGTCTCGGGCACCGTCCAGCCCTGCTCGCGCAGCGTGGCCACGACACGGGTGCGCTCGGACACCAGCGTGCCGACCCGGCCGAGCAGCTCGTCCTCCGCGCGCAGCGAGGCCACGGCCGCGTCCTGCGCGAGCTGGCTGACGCCGAAGGGCACCGCCGTCTTGCGCAGCGCGGCGGCCACCGGCTCGTGGGCGATGGCGAAGCCCACCCGCAGCCCGGCCAGACCGTAGGCCTTGGAGAAGGTGCGCAGCACCGCGACATTGGGCCGGTCCCGGTAGAGCTCCACGCCGTCCGGCACCTCGGCGTCCCGGATGAACTCGCGGTACGCCTCGTCGAGCACGACGAGCACGTCGGAGGGCACCCGGTCGAGGAAGCGCTCCAGCTCGGCCCGGCGCACCACGGTGCCCGTGGGGTTGTTGGGGTTGCAGACGAAGATGAGGCGCGTGCGGTCCGTGATGGCGTCGGCCATCGCGTCCAGGTCGTGCACCTCGCCGTCGGTGAGCGGCACCTGGACCGACTTCGCGCCGCTGATCTGCGTGATGATCGGGTACGCCTCGAAGGACCGCCAGGCGTAGATCACCTCGTCGCCGGGCCCGCTGGTCGCCTGCAGCAGCTGCTGGGCGACGCCGACCGAGCCGGTGCCCGTGGCCAGATGCGTCACCGGCACGCCGAACCGGTCCGCCAGCTCGTTCATCAGACCCGTGCAGGCCATGTCCGGGTACCGGTTGAAGGTGCCGGCCGCGGCGATCGCCCGCTCCATGACACCGGGGAGCGGCGGATACGGGTTCTCGTTGGAGGAGAGCTTGTACGCCACCGGCCCCCCGGCAGCCGCGGGCTTGCCCGGCTTGTAGGCGGGGACACCCGCCAGCTCGGCACGCAGCTTGGGGTTCGTCTCGCTCACCGCAGTCCTCCTAAGGCCACCGTTCCAATACTGCACACCTTAAGAGGATTCGGCGCGCACCCCAATGGGGCGGAGCCAGGAGGTGCCCGCAGGGGTCCGGCCGGCGTACGACGGGCGCACCCGACGGCACACCCGAGGCGTGCATCCCTGGGGGGAGCGCTCGGCGTCCTGGCGTGCGCCGGTGGCTTGCGCCGTGGCGCGCATCACCCGTGAAGGTGAGTTGAGACCTGTTCGCAACATCGCCGACTTGGCAGGCCCACGCGTACCGACAAGTGAGGTATTACAGTCAGAGCCAGTAACTGCCTTTCAATCCATGGTCATTGACGATGTATCACCTTGCAGAAACGTGCCTGTCAACCCCGGCATATGCGCCCCCGCCATGCGGCCGCATGAGCCCTACTATCGGCTCGCCATGACAGCAGCAGGGAAGCACCAGGTGAGCCGGGCGGAGACCACCCGCAGGGGCACCCGGCAGGGACGGGCCGGCATCAGAGACGTTGCCGCCGCCGCCGGGGTCTCCATCACGACTGTCTCCGATGCGCTCAACGGCAAGGGCCGGCTCCCCGACGCCACCCGAAGCCATGTCCGCGAGGTCGCCGACCGGTTGGGCTATCGCCCCTCCGCGGCGGCCCGCACGCTCCGTACCGGCAAGTCGGGCCTCATCGGTCTGACCGTGACGACGTACGGGGATGAACCTTTCACCTTCACGGAGTTCGCGTACTTCGCGGAGATGGCGAGAGCCGCGACCTCGGCCGCGCTCGCCCGCGGCTACGCCCTCGTCATCCTGCCCGCCACCTCACGCCACGACGTGTGGTCGAACGTCGCGCTCGACGGCACCGTCGTCATCGACCCCTCCGACCACGACCCGGTCGTCACCGAGCTGGTCCGCCAGGGCCTGCCGGTCGTCTCCGACGGACGTCCCGCGGGCACCCTTCCCGTGACCGCCTGGGTCGACAACGACCACGAGGCCGCCGTCCTCGGCATCCTCGACCACCTCGCCGAGGCCGGCGCCCGCCGCATCGGCCTGCTCACCGGCAACACCACGGACACCTACACCCACCTGTCCACCTCCGCCTACCTGCGCTGGTGCGAGCGCATCGGCCAGGAACCGGTCTACGAGTCCTACCCCGCGCACGACCCGTGCGCGGGCGCCGTCGCCGCCGACCGGCTGCTCGCCCGGCCCGACCGCCCGGACGCCGTCTACGGCCTCTTCGACCCCAACGGCACGGACCTGCTCGCCGCGGCCCGCCGCTACGGCCTGCGCGTCCCGGACGACCTGCTGCTCGTCTGCTGCAGCGAGTCCACGATGTACGCCAACACCGAGCCGCCCATCACGACGCTCTCGCTGAAGCCCCGGCGCATCGGCACGGCCGTGGTCCAGCTCCTGATCGACGCCATCGAGGGCGTCGAGTCCGACCAGCCGGTCGAGCAGGTGATACCGACCGAACTGATCGTGCGCGCCTCCTCGCAGCGCCGCCCGCCCCGCACCACCGTCAGTCCGCCCCGCTCCCCGGGCAAGGGCTGACCGCCGCCCGCCGCCTCCGCGCGCCCGTGACCGAGAGGAAAAGTCCACACCAATTCGGGAGAAAAGCACGGTGAACAGCCGTCCGTCACGGATTCACCACCCCTGGTGCATCACACAGCCCGAGCGGCGTTCCTATGATGGGCGCACGACACCGCGGGCCGCTGCGACCAGGCAGTCCGATCCGGTGCACAGGCGGCGCAAGGGTGGAGGGGTCGATGACTCAGGGGGCCGGTCAGGGATCCGCAGCGCGCACGGAGACGCTGCGTGACTTCCGTGTTCCCGCGTACGTCCACGACGTACCGACGAACATGGTGCCCGCCGACCCCGTCCCCGGCCCCGGCGCGGCTCCCCGCGAGGACACCGAGGCCTACCCGGACGGCTACACCCCGACCGAGCGGAACCTCCCGGTCATCAACCGCGGGGACACCGTCCAGGTCGAGCTCCCGCAGCCCGCGCCGGCCGCCCCGGCGGCCGACGGCCTCGGCCCGCTGTACGTCGTCGGCGACGTCCACGGCTACCTCGACGAGCTGATCGCGGCGCTGCGGGACAAGGGCCTGCTCGACGAGAACGACAACTGGGCCGCGGGCAACGCCCGCCTGTGGTTCCTCGGCGACTTCACCGACCGCGGCCCCGACGGCATCGGCGTCATCGACCTCGTGATGCGGCTCTCCGCCGAGGCCGCCGCGGCCGGCGGCTACTGCAAGGCGCTCATGGGCAACCACGAGCTGCTGCTGCTCGGCGCCAAGCGCTTCGGCGACACCCCCGTCAACTCCGGCGCGGGCACCGCCACCTTCCAGGCGGCCTGGTTGCTGAACGGCGGGCAGAAGTCCGACATGGACCGCCTGCAGGACGTGCACCTGCAGTGGATGTCCCGGCTCGACGCGATCGAGCTCGAGGACGACCACCTCCTCATGCACTCCGACACCACCGCCTACCTCGACTACGGCGACTCGATCGAGGCGGTCAACGACACGGTCCGCGAGACCCTCACGCGCAACGACGCGGACGAGTGCTGGGACCTGTTCCGCAAGTTCACCAAGCGCTTCGCGTTCCGCGACGAGGAGTCCGGGCCCGGCGCGGTCCGCGAGCTGCTCGGCGCGTACGGCGGCTCGCGCGTCGTCCACGGTCACAGCCCGATCCCGTACCTGCTGGGCGAGGTCGGCGGCGAGGACGCGGACGGCGAGGACAGCCGGCCCGCCGTCGAGGGACCGCACCGGTACGCCGGCGGTCTGGCGATCGCCATGGACGGCGGCGTGACCATGGCCGGAAAGCTGCTGGTCCAGCAACTCCCCATGGATGAATGACGGTTGATCGGGCAGGCGCGTAAGCGGAGGATCCGGCTGGCCACCGGGCCAATTTCCGGAAACCCCCTGTCACCGCTTGCCGTGACCGCTCTACCATCGGCTTATCCGTAGCAGGCTCCCCTCCGTTTCTGCCCTACGGCTCGTAACCATGCGGGCCACCAAGCCCTACGGAGCATCGGGGGATGCACATGAACAGCGCTCCGCATTTGCTGAACGAGGACCGCCCCGAGTTCGAGCGGATCCTCGATGAGGCGCTGCGTACCGCGACCGACCGCCCTGATCTCGCCGCCGTGGGCAGGCGGCTCAACCCCGAACAGCTGCGCACCATGGCGCTGGGCGCCGCCGCACTCATCAACACCGCGGCCGCCACCGAGTACCAGCACTTCCTCAAGGTCCGCGAGGACATACGCACCGCCCCGCGGCCCGTCCGTCCCGAAAGGGAAGGAGACAGCCCCGCCGCGGCGGAAAGCACCGGTCCGATCGGGCTCGTCGCGGAGACGGCGGGACCGGGCGTCGCCGCGGTCGCCGTCGTCCTCGCCCCGGTCCTCGCCGGTACGGCCGCCGCGATCTTCCTGCTGGTCGGCTACATCCTGAAGATGCTCGACCCGGCACCGGACTTCGCCGACACGATGCTGATGGCGGGCTGGATCTTCGCGGCCTGCACCGCGGCGGGCATCCTCGTCGCGGCCGTCTGCCTGCTCCTCGCGGCGCTGCGCAACGGTTCGACGTCGGTGCGGGCCGGTGCGCCGGACGAGGCCGACGAGGCTCTGGCACGGGCCAGGGAGGCCTGGGGAGAGGCGCTGCTCGAGCGCGGCATCGTGCCGTTCCTGCGGGAGGCCCAGACGGACCCGCCGGAGGGCGGCACACCGCTCGGCGGGGGCCACGGCGGCCCCGCCGGACGCATGCCGCAGCTCGGCTACAACCGGCCGGGGTTCACGAGTCCGGAGAGCGGCGGGGGCACGGCCACGGGCCAGCGCGCCGGCTTCTCCAGCCCGGACTTCACGAGCCCGGACTTCGGCGGCCCCGAGCACCGACCGGACTGAGGTCCGGCGGCGCACGGGGCCGTGCTCTCGGCTCGGATCGGCCCAAAGGCCCCCGGGCCCACCGTCATGCCGTCATGCCGTCATGCCGTCATGCCGTCATGCCGTCATGCCGTCATGCCGTCATGCCGTCGTATCGCCGGACGTGTGATCGCCGTCCGCGGAGGCCGCGCCGGTCAGGCTCAGCAGCCGCTCGCCCGTCGCGTACAGCTCCACCAGCAGCGCGCGCAGGGCCCGGCCCGCCTCCGTCAGCTCGTACCGGGTCCGTACGGGGAAGCCGCGGCGCCGCTCGACCGTGACGAGCCCGCGTTCCTGGAGCGCGTGGAGCCGCTCGCTGAGCACCTTCGGGGACAGGTCGGGGAGCAGGGCGCGCAGTTCGGTGAACCCGCGGGGGCCGCCCATCAGCTCGCGCAACAGCAGCGTGGTCCAGCGGCCGGAGACCGCCGTGAGGGCCACCTCCACCAACGACGCGTTCCTGCGGCTGCGGGTCCCGATCCGGGTCGCTCCCCGTCACACGTACGTCGTCGGTGATCTGGCCCTGCTGATCGTCGACTTCGTCATCGAGGGAGTCGCCGCGGACGGCAACGGTGTCCGCGTCGAAGGGACCGCGACCGATGTGGCGCGGCGTGGGCCGGACGGCTTCTGCCGGTATGTGATCGACAACCCGTTCGGCGTCGCGGGCGCTCCCGCAGCGCTCTGAGCGCCCTGAGCGCCCGCGGCCGGGTGCCGTGGGCGCTCAGTCGGTGACCGGGTCGAGTCAGTCGGCCATCGGGAGGTACACGCGGTTGCCGCTCGCCGCGAACTCCTTCGACTTCTGCTCCATGCCCGCCTCGACCTCGGACTTGGTCGTGCCGTGCTCGCGGCGGATGTCCTGCGAGATCTTCATCGAGCAGAACTTCGGACCGCACATCGAGCAGAAGTGCGCGGTCTTCGCGGGCTCGGCCGGAAGCGTCTCGTCGTGGAACTCCCGTGCCGTGTCCGGGTCGAGGGCCAGGTTGAACTGGTCCTCCCAGCGGAACTCGAAGCGGGCGTCCGACAGCGCGTCGTCCCACTCCTGCGCGCCGGGGTGCCCCTTGGCGAGGTCGGCCGCGTGCGCCGCGATCTTGTACGTGATGACGCCGGTCTTCACGTCGTCCTTGTTCGGCAGGCCCAGGTGCTCCTTGGGCGTGACGTAACAGAGCATCGCGGTGCCCCACCAGGCGATCATCGCGGCGCCGATGCCGGACGTGATGTGGTCGTACGCCGGGGCGACATCGGTGGTCAGCGGGCCGAGCGTGTAGAACGGCGCCTCCTCGCAGATCTCCTGCTGGAGGTCGATGTTCTCCTTGATCTTGTGCATCGGGACATGGCCCGGGCCCTCGATCATGGTCTGCACGTTGTGCCGCTTGGCGATGGAGTTCAGCTCGCCGAGCGTGCGCAGCTCCGCGAACTGCGCCTCGTCGTTGGCGTCCGCGATGGAGCCGGGGCGCAGGCCGTCGCCGAGCGAGTACGTGACGTCGTACGCCGCGAGGATCTCGCAGAGCTCCTCGAAGTTCTCGTAGAGGAAGCTCTCCTTGTGGTGCGCGAGGCACCACGCGGCCATGATCGAGCCGCCGCGCGAGACGATGCCGGTCTTGCGGTTGGCGGTCAGCGGCACGTACGGGAGGCGGACGCCGGCGTGGACCGTCATGTAGTCCACGCCCTGCTCGGCCTGCTCGATGACCGTGTCCTTGTAGATCTCCCAGGTCAGCTCCTCGGCCCGGCCGTCGACCTTCTCGAGGGCCTGGTAGAGGGGCACGGTGCCGATCGGGACGGGGGAGTTGCGCAGCACCCACTCGCGGGTGGTGTGGATGTTGCGGCCGGTGGAGAGGTCCATGACCGTGTCGGCGCCCCACTTGGTCGCCCAGGTCATCTTCTCCACCTCCTCCTCGATGGAGCTGGTCACGGCCGAGTTGCCGATGTTGGCGTTGACCTTCACCAGGAATCGCTTGCCGATGATCATCGGCTCGATCTCCGGGTGGTTCACGTTCGCCGGCAGGACCGCCCGGCCGGCCGCGATCTCCTCGCGGACGACCTCGGGCGCGACGTTCTCCCGGATCGCCACGTACTCCATCTCCGGGGTGATCTCGCCCCGGCGGGCGTACGCGAGCTGGGTCACGGCCTGGCCGTCGCGGCCCCGGCGCGGCTGGCGCGGGCGGCCCGGGAAGACCGCGTCGAGGTTGCGCAGACCGCCGCGCGGCGAGGTGTGCTTGATGCCGTCGTCCTCGGGGCGGACGGGGCGTCCCGTGTACTCCTCGGTGTCGCCGCGGGCGATGATCCAGTTCTCCCGCAGCGGCGCGAGGCCCCTGCGGACATCGGTGTCGACGGTCGGATCGGTGTACGGGCCGGAGGTGTCGTACAGCGTGACGTCCTGCCCGTTGGTGAGGTGCACCTGGCGGACCGGCACCTTGAGGTCGGGGCGGGAGCCCTCGATGTACCCCTTGTGCCAGCCGATGGACTTCCCGGCCTCCGGCTCAGAGCCGTTGGAGGCAGGCGTGCGTGCGTCCGTTGTGGTCATGAGACCTACTCCCTACGCCGGCATTACCCGGTAACAGGTTCGGCGGTCGACGCAGCGGCTCTCGTCCACGGCGTTCCACGTTTCACGTGAAACACGCGCTGGGACGAAGGTCAGCGCCCTCTCAGCCCGGTGCTCCGAGCTCCCGCGTTTGCAAAGGTGCCCCCACGCTAGCGTCATGACGGACACGTTGAACAGAGGGCCCCTCCCGTTCTTGCGATGATCGGGCGGTGACCACGACGCATGAGTCCGATCCTCCCTCGTCCCCGCCGCCGCACGGGCACTCCCACAGCCACGGCCCGGCGGCGCCCGTGTCCCGGCATCTGCGGAGGGTCATCGCGGCTGTCCTGATCCCGTTCACCGTGGCGGTCGTGGTGGGTCTGGCGGTGCTCTGGCCGGGCGGCGCACCGGCCCACGACCGCACCGGTGTGGGCTTCGACCGGCAGACGCAGCAGGCCACGGTGACCAAGGTCGAGAAGGTCGACTGCAAGTCGGTGCACGCCTCGGGCGGGGCGCCGAGCGGCGACCCGGGCGCGGTGCCCGCGGGCGGGAAGCCCGGTGCCGCCGCGGGCGAGTGCGAGATCGCGACGGTGCGCGTGGACACCGGCAAGGACAAGGGCCGTACGTTCACGGAGGTCGTGCAGCCCGACTCGCCCCGCCAGCTGCACGAGGGCCAGCAGGTGATCGTCGCCTACGCGCCGGACGCACCGAAGAACCTGCAGTACTCGGTCACGGACGTGAACCGGAAGATCCCCATGACGGTGCTGGCCGGGATCTTCGCTCTGGCGGTGGTCGTGGTGGGACGCATGCGCGGGGTCATGGCGCTCGTCGCGCTCGCGATCAGCTTCATGGTGCTGACCTTCTTCATCCTCCCCGCGATCCTCCAGGGCTCGAACCCTCTGGTGGTGGCGGTGGTCGGGTCCAGCGCGATCATGCTCATCGCGCTCTACATGTGTCACGGCCTGTCGGCCCGCACCTCCGTCGCGGTGCTCGGCACCCTCGTGTCGCTGCTGCTGATCGGCCTGCTCGGCTCGCTGTTCATCGGCTGGGCCGCGCTGACCGGCAACACCGACGACAGCACCGGCCTGATCCACGGCCTGTACCCGGACATCGACATGAGCGGTCTGCTGCTCGCCGGCGTCATCATCGGCTCGCTCGGTGTCCTGGACGACGTGACGGTCACCCAGACCTCGGCCGTCTGGGAGCTGCACGAGGCGAACCCGTCGATGGGCCGGCGCGGTCTGTACCGGGCGGCCATCCGGATCGGCCGCGACCACATCGCTTCGGTCGTGAACACCCTGGTGCTCGCGTACGCGGGCGCGTCGCTGCCGCTCCTGCTGCTCTTCTCGATCGCGCAGAGCAGCGTGTCCGACGTCGCCAACAGCGAACTGGTCGCCGAGGAGATCGTGCGCACGCTGGTCGGCTCGATCGGACTGGTCGCCTCCGTGCCGGTGACGACCCTGCTGGCCGCTCTGGTGGTGTCCGCCGACCGTCCGGGGTCCCACGAGCCCGCGAAGGCCGTACCGGGGCGGTCCGGCCGGGGCCGGCGACGCAAGCGCTGAACCCGCGCGCGGAACTGCTCGGGCGCACCGCGCTGCTGAAGCGTTACGTCTGCCGTCCCGCGGGCTGCCGGAAGGTCAGCCCGCGCTCTGCTCCTCGGCCAGGATCCGGTCCAGGGCCTGGTCGAGATCGGCCTCGAAATCGGCCATCGCCTGCTCCTGGCCGAGCGGGACCAGCTTGTCCGTGCGGTCCAGGAACGCGATGATCGGCGCGACCCCGGCCCGGAAAAGGGCCTGGTCGCTGCCGACCTGCAGCCTGATGTGGACCTCGCCGGGCAGCTCGTCGGTGTCACGCCCGCCCGCCGGTTCCACGGGGGAGACCCGGACATCGCCGTCGCCGGTCGCCCCGTTGACCCCGTCAACCAGCAGCTCGCGACCGAACGCCCAGGTCACCGGAGCGTCTCCGGGAAGGTGGAAGGTGAGCCGCACCGCGTACGGATCCGTGGGCTCGTACTTGAGCTCCACCGGGATACGGAACGAGAGCTCCTCGGAGACGAGGAAGCTCATCATGACCTCTGCCTGAACTGCTTGTACCGACTCGCGCATCGCCTACCCCGTCAACTTGCCGTCGATTGGCCAGGAATGAGCTTCCTGACACTGTTCGCATCTTGCTCAACGTACACAGAGGATCACAAGGAGTGAGTTTTCAGATGCTGATAGAGAAGGCGAGTGTCGCTACGAGTCGCCCGATCTCGTGCTGCAGCCGGCGTGCCACCGGAAGGAGCCGCTCGGCCTGGTGAGCTGGGAGGGAGACCGCCAGAGTGGCCGCCGTCGAGCCGATGGTGATGGGAAACGCGGCACAGGCCGTCCCGAGCGCGTACTCCTGTCTTTCGACGAGCGGTTCCATCCGTCCGACCCCGTTCAGCTTGCGCAGCAGTGACTGATCGTCACGAACGGAGTACGGCGTGATGGACCGTGCGGGGTAACGGTCGAGGTGGTCCCGGCGCGCGCGGTCGTCGAGCTGGGAGAGCAGGCACTGCCCGATCGCGTGCGCGTGGCCCGTCTCGCGGAAGTCGGCCCATTCCTCGACGGCCGGGTTGGCCGGAGTGTCGGCGACGTCGACGAGCTCGATCTCACCGTCGCGGTAGACCGCGAAGTAGACGGGGACGCCGATGGTGTCCCGCCAGTGCCGCAGCGCGTCGGTGATCATGCTGCGACGATTCTGCTGAGCTGCCGCGCTGCTGAGGCGCTCGGCCGCCTCACCGAAGACGAAGAGGCCCTGCTCCTTGCGGAGATATCCCTCGTGGGCGAGCGTGCGCAGCAGGTGGTAGGCGGTGGGGAGGGCGACACCGGCCTCCCGGGCGAGCTGCTTGGCCGGGGCCCCGTCCTCGTGTGCCGCGACCGCTTCGAGCAGTCGCATGGCTCGCTGCACGGAGCCGATGAGTGTCTGCGGGGCTGGGGGTGCGGAGTCAGCAGCCGTGGCCAAGGTTCGCTCCCGATGCGTGAGGCCCCCGCATACCCAGGGCTCACGGGGGTGAAGCCGTCGGAATCCGGACTTTAAACCTTGGCCGGCACCGGGCGTAGACCCGGAACAGAAACTTCCCCCGGTCGTGCGAACCTTCGCGCGACGCGGCGACCGGGGGCCTCGGATGTGTCCTCCGGGGTCACCAGTCGCCGCGCGACGAGGACCCCGCCATGAACTTCCGTACGACATAGACGAGTCCACCGACGATCGCGGCGAACACCAGCACCTTGAACAGCAGCCAGACGACGAAGTTGACGATGCTGAAGATCAGCCCGCCGAACACCACCAGGGCGATGACCGGCACCGCGACCCACTTCACCCACCACGGCATGCTCGCGAATATCTCTCGCACTGCCCTCGCTCCTTCGTTCGCGGCCCCCGACGGGGGCTCCTCCGACGTCCTGTACTCGATGCTGACATGCCGAAGGGCCGATCGGGGGCCTCGGATCCCTTGTCCTCCCCTGACCCGACCCTGAGGGAACCCTGGGGTCCGGCAGCGGCCGCACGTCGGGGGAGCTCAGCCCTTCGGATCGGCCCTCCGGCTCAGCCCTCCGGCGGCGAGAAGACGACCATCACCCGCAGGTCCTCGCTGATGTGGTGGAACTTGTGGGCCACGCCCGCCGGGACGTACACGACGCTGCCGCGCCCGACCTGAGTGGTCTCCATGCCGACGGTGAGCGAGGCGCGCCCGCTGACCACGAGGTAGACCTCGTCCTGCTGGTGCGGCTGCTGCGGGTCGTGCTCCCCCGCGTTCAGCGCGTAGAGGCCGACCGACATGTTCCGCTCGCGCAGAAACTGCAGATACGCGCCGTCGTTGGCGGCCCGCTCCGCCTCCAGTTCGTCCAGCCGGAATGCCTTCATCGCTGCTCGTCCGCCCCTGTCCACCCTCGTCAACGCCCTTGTCTGCCACGATCAGACACATGAAGAATTTCGTAGTCAAGACGCTCGCCAACGCGGGGGCCCTCGCCGTCGCCGTCTGGCTGCTCGACAAGATCACGCTCACCGGGGACAGCACCGGCAAGAAGGTCGGCACGCTGCTCCTGGTGGCCCTGATCTTCGGTCTGGTCAACTTCCTGGTGAAGCCCGTCGTGAAGGTCCTCACCTTCCCGCTCTTCATCCTCACCCTGGGCCTGATCACGCTGATCGTGAACGCCCTGATGCTGATGCTGACCTCCTGGCTCGCCGACAAGCTGGACCTCAGCTTCCACGTCGACGGCTTCTGGACCGCGGTCCTCGGCGGCCTGATCATCTCGATCGTCTCGTGGGCGCTGAACGTCGTGCTGCCCGACGACAAGGACTGACGCCCGTCATGACCTTCCGCGTCTGCTTCGTCTGCACGGGCAACATCTGCCGGTCTCCCATGGCCGAGCACGTGTTCCGCTCCCGCGTCCGGGAGGCCGGGCTCGCCGGTCTCGTCGAGGTGGACAGCGCGGGCACGGACGGCTGGCACGAGGGCGACGGCGCCGATCCGCGCACCGTCCACGTCCTCCGGGAGGCCGGCCACGGTTCCGGGCACACCGCCCGCCAGTTCCGGCGCGACTGGTTCGACCGGCTCGACCTGGTCGTCGCCCTCGACGCGGGGCACCTGCGCACGCTGCGCCGACTGGCCCCGACGCCGCAGGACGCGGAGAAGGTGCGGCTCCTGCGCTCCTTCGATCCGTCCGCCGATCCGGACGACCTCGACGTCCCCGACCCGTACTACGGCGACACGGCCGGGTTCGAGCACTGCCTGAAGCTCGTCGAGGCAGCGAGCGACGGGCTCCTGGACGCCGTACGCGCCCGGCTCGCGGCCTAGCGCGATCGGGCGCCCGCCACATGTGACGGACGGTCCGAGCCTCCCCCCTCGTGGCTCGGACCGTCCCGGTTCTGCGCGCGAAGAACCGCACCAACAAGGCTAGTTGACTCTGTGTCAGTGTCCAATCACAGTAGCGACAGAGACCTATCGACATATTTATAGTGGGGCGCGACCGGGACACCGGAGGGGAGGGACGCCGTCACCCATGGATCTCGCCCTGCTGCGCACCTTCGTGACCGTCCATCGAGCCGGGTCCTTCACCCGCGCCGCCGCGCTCCTCGGGCTCTCGCAGCCCGCCGTGACCTCCCAGATCCGCACCCTGGAGCGCCAGCTGGGCCGCCCGCTGTTCCTCCGGCAGGCCCGCGGCGTGACGCCCACGACCATCGGCGACGAGCTGGCCCACAAGGCGGCCCCGCACCTCGACGCCCTCGTGGAGATCACCGAGGCGGGACTCGACGAGGAGTCCTCCGTACGGACCCTGCACCTCGCAGGGCCGCCGGAGTTCACCGCCGAGCGCGCCCTGCCCGCCCTGACCGCGCTGACCCGCGACGACGGCCACGGCATCGCGCTGCGGGCGAGCTTCGGCACGGCCGAGGAGTCACTCGAGGGCCTCGGCGCAGGGCATCACGATCTGGCCATCACCACCGCCCGGCCGCGCGGCGCCCTGCTCACCGCGACTCCGCTCTGCGACGAGGAGCACGTCCTGGTCGCGGCGCCGCGGTGGGCGGCCCGGATCGGCCCGGGCAAGCTGCACCGGGACGCCGCGCCCTCCCTGGAGAAGTTCCCGGTCGTCGAGGTGCACGAGTCGCTCCCGCTCGTCTCCCGCTACTGGACCGCGGTCTTCGACGCACGCCCCGCCGTGTCCGGGACGGTCGTCGTCCCGGATCTCCGCGCGGTGCTGGCCTGCGTCGCATCAGGCGCCGGCCTCGCCGTCGTGCCCCGCTATCTGGCCGCACCCGCCCTGGAGAGCGGGGAGCTCGTCGCGCTGCTCGACCCGCCCGTGCCGCCCCTGCGCACGTACTTCCTCGTCGTACGCACCGGCACACTCGCCCTGCCGCACATCGCGCGGGCGCACGAGTGGCTGCTGCGCGCCGCCGTCGACTGGACCTGAGGACGGACGAAGAGGGGCGAGGAGGGACAAGGACGGTGCGGGATGTTTCACGTGGAACCGTCGGGGCCACATTTCTCCCATGACCGTACGACCCGTGGTCAAGCGCACCGCACGCGCCATCCTGCTCGACGGCGACCACCTCATCCTGATCAAGCGGACCAAGCCCGGCGTCGACCCGTACTGGCTGACCCCCGGCGGCGGCGTCGAGGCCGAGGACACCACCGTCGTGGACGCCCTCCACCGCGAGGTGCACGAGGAGCTCGGCGCCAAGATCACCGACGTGGTGCCCTGCTTCGTCGACACCGTCGAACACATCGGTGACGACGGCGGCGCGACGGGCGTGAAGGTCCAGCACTTCTTCGTCTGCCGGCTGGAGTCGATGGACCTCACCCAGCGGCACGGCCCCGAGATCGACGAGCCGTGCGGGGAGTACGAGATCGTCCGGGTGCCGTTCACCCGTGTCGGCATCGCCTCGGTCCATCTCGTCCCGCTCTCCCTGCGCCATTACCTGGACGGCAACATCGAGGGAGTACGCGCGATGCACGCTCCCGATCTGGGCTGATCCACACCAGGCGGGCCCGAGGGACGCCCCCGTACGCCGGAGCCAGTACACGGGGATACTCCCGCTGTCAGACGTGCTCGGCGCCCGTGCGCGGCACCGTGTTTCACGTGAAACTTCAGCGCCGCCCTCGACGGGCACTCCTCGTTGTCCACGTCGCCGCCTCCGCCTGCTGGCTGGGCGTCACGCTCGGGCTGCTCGCGCTGGCCGTCACCGCGACGACCACCGGAGCCGGACCGGCCGTGGAGGCCTCCGCCCGCGCCATGAAGCTCTTCGCGGACTGGCTGGTGATCCCGCTCGCCCTGCTGACCCTGCTCAGCGGCCTCGTGCTCTCGCTCGGCACGCCCTGGGGCCTGGCCCGGCACCGATGGGTCTACGTCAAGTTCTGGCTCACTCTCGCCACGACCGCCGCATCGGTCCTCGCCCTGCGGCCGGGTGTGAACGACGCCGTCACCACACTTGCGGCAGGCGGGCAGCTGTCCCGCGCGACCGACCTCCTCGCCGGTCCCGTCGTCTCGCTGACCTCGTACGTCTTCATGACGGCCATCTCGGTGCTCAAGCCCTGGGGCCTGACCCGACGTGGCCGAAAGCACCGGGTCAACGCCCGCAAAGCGGTGGACGACAGGGTGCCGCATCCGACAGCCTGACCTGCGTGTCGACACCTTCGCTCTCCGACCTGCCCATCCGCCGTCTCACCCCGCGTGATCTCCAGGCCTGCGCCGACCTCTCCGAGGACCGGGGCTGGCCGCGCGAGGAACACAAATGGGGTCTGCTGCTCGCCGCCGGAACCGGCTACGGCATCGACGACCCCGCCGGCGGACTCGTCACCGCCTGCGTGGTGACCGACTACGGCTCCCGGGAGCGGCCCGAGCTCAGCGCCATCGGCATGGTCCTCGTCGCGGAGCGCCACGCCCGCAAGGGGGTCGGCCGGCGCCTGATGCGGCACATCGTCGAGTCGGCGGGCACCACCGCGCTGACCCTGCACGCGACGCCGTACGGGCGGCCGCTCTACGAGGAGCTGGGCTTCAAGGTCACCGGACGGGCCGAGATGGTGCGCGGCCGGTTCACCCCGGACGGCACGGGCTCCCCGGTCCGTACCCGTCCGGCCACCGCCGAGGACCTTTCCGCCATCCTGCGCCTGGACGCCGAGGTCTTCGGCTCCGACCGCACCCACGTGATCACCCGCCTCCCGGCCTTCGCGGACCAGCTGCGGGTCGCCGAGGACGGCAGCGGGATCACCGGCTACGCCGCCGCCTGGCCCAACATGGACACGCATGTCGTCGGCCCGCTGATCGCCCGGGACACCGAGACCGCGAAGGCCCTGGTCGCCTCGCTCGCGGAGGGCACCGACCGGCCGCTGCGCACCGACATCGACGTACGCCACGAGGAACTGCTCGCCTGGCTGAAGGAGCGTGGCCTCGAAGGAATCTCCATGAACGCGGTGATGAACTTCGCCGCGCCGGATCTCCCCGGCGACTGGACCCGCCGCTTCGCCCCGCTGACGGTGGCCGCCGGCTGACCCACCGCGGCTGGACCGGATCCGCCCCCGAGCACCACATGATCGTGGCTGCTCGGGGGCGGATCCGTGCGGGTGAGCCGGAGCGGCGCGAGGGCTGGGCGGGGTCGCCGCTCCTGGTTACTTGCAGACGCTGGCAATTTCACGCCATCGACTACCCTGGTGCGCAGCCACTCCGGAACGGAGGATCCACCCGACATGACCGCCACAGACCCCGCACTCACCGCCCTCGCCCAGGGCTGGTGCGCCCTCTCCCTGCTCCACGGGAGGATCGAGGCCCACATCGAGCGCGCCCTGCAGTCCCGCCACGACCTCAGCGTGCGCGAGTACTCCCTGCTGGACGTCCTCAGCCGCCAGCACGACGGAGAGGGCGGCCACCTCCAGATGAAGCAGGTCGCCGACGCCGTCGTCCTCAGCCAGAGCGCCACCACCCGCCTCGTCACCCGCCTCGAGGACCGCGGCCTGCTCATGCGCTACCTGTGCCCCACCGACCGGCGCGGCATCTACACCAACGTCTCCGACCAGGGCCTCCAGCTCCTCGCCGAAGCCCGCCCCACCAACGAGGCAGCCCTTCGCGAGGCCCTCGACGCCGCGGCCGAGAACCCCGAGCTCACTCCGCTCGTCCGGGCCGTCGAGGGACTCCGCACGCCTGTGTAAAAAAGGGCCTGAGGCACCGCGCCCGTCCGCCTAGGCTGCGGCCCATGGAAGAAGATCTTGAGATCAGGCCGGCCGTGGCCCAGGACGTCCCGGAGATCGTCGCGATGCTGGCGGACGATCCGCTGGGAGCCACGCGCGAGTCGCCGGACGACCTCACGCCGTACCTCACCGCGCTCGCGCGACTCACCGACGAACCGAACCAGCACGTCGTCGTCGCTGTGCGCGGCGAGCGTGTCGTCGGCACCCTGCAGCTCACTGTCATCCCCGGCCTCTCCCGCAAGGGCTCCACGCGCTCGATCATCGAGGGCGTACGCGTGCACGGCGACGAGCGCGGCAGCGGTCTGGGGACACGGCTCATCACCTGGGCCGTCGACGAATCCCGGCGCCAGGACTGCCAGTTGGTCCAGCTGACCTCGGACGCGACCCGCGCCGATGCCCATCGCTTCTACGAGCGCCTCGGCTTCGTGGCCTCGCACGTGGGTTTCAAGCTCCAGCTCTGAGGCGCCGCCTGTTTCACGTGAAACAGGCGGCCGCCCCTGATCAAGCTCACCGCGGAAGGCCGCGCCAGCCCTCCGGGTCCACCCCGCCGGGCACCGGCGCGTCCGTGTCGTACGGCTCGCGCGTGAACATGAACGAACCGAGGTCGAGATGGCTCACCGAGCCGTCCGGCCGCCGTACGGCCCGCAGGACCTCTCCGGCGTAGTAGCCGTCGAGCCCGGTCCAGGTGCCGTCGCCGTTCGTCCGGAAGCGGGAGCTGCGGCCGCCGCCGGCCACGGGCCCCAGCGTGACTCCGTCGCCGTCTGCGAGGCGGAGCGCCACCACCTGGGTGCCCCAGTACCAGGGCCCGGCCAGTTCCAGGACAGAGGAGTCCACGTCGGGGAGGGGCCGCCAGGGCTCGGGGATCCTCGGTTCGGCGTCGGCCACGATCGCCAGGAGATCCGCGGCGACGGATGCCGCGGGCACGCCCGACGTGCAGTTGGCCAGCGCGACGGCCGCGAGCCCCTCCTCCTCGCAGAACCAGAGCCCGGCGACGAATCCGGGCAGCGACCCGCTGTGCCCCACGAGCGTGCGCCCGTCGCGGCGCGCCACCTGCACCCCGAGGCCGTAGGAGGCGCCCCAGTCGCCGGGCAGGGTGGGAGCGGCCGGCGCCCGCATCTCGCGCAGCGAGTCCGCTCCGAGCACGCGCTCGTCCCCGGCCACGAGGAACGCGGCGAAGACCGCCAGGTCCCGGGTGGTCGACCACAGTTGCCCCGCCGGCGCCATCAGCCCCAGATCCTGGCTGGGTTCGGGCAGCAGCACATCCGCGTACGGGTGCACGGCCCATCCCCCGGCGTGCGGGGCCTGTGGATCGGCACTGGTACGGGTCAGGCCGAGCGGCTCGAGGACCTCCCGCCGGAGCACCTCGGCCCAGGGCGCCCCGCGCAGCTTCTCGACCAGCGAACCCAGGAGCGTGTAACCGGGGTTGGAGTAATGGTGGCGGCGACCCACCGGGTGCCGGAACGGCTGCTCGCCGAGGATCTCCGCCAGCGTCGGCCGGAGCTCGGCCGACGACCGCTCCCACCACTCGCCCGGTGTCTCGGCGGCCAACCCACCGGTGTGTGCGAGGAGTTCGGCGACGGTCACCTCGCCCGCGCCGGTGCCGGGCAGATGCTTCTCCAGCGGGTCGGCCAGATCGAGAAGGCCCTCGTCCCGCAGGCGCAGCACGAGAACGGCGGTGAACGTCTTGGTGATCGAGCCGATCCTGTACTGCACGTTCTCGTCCGGCCCGTGGCCGTCCACGGAGGTGCGCGACCCCGTCCACACCAGGGCGCCGTCCCGGGCGACCGCGGCGACGAGCGACGGGGCGCGCCCCTCGCTCTGGGCCACGGCGATGCGGTGCAGGAGCGCGCGCCGCGTGGAGGGCAGCAGTTCTTCCGGGGTTGCCTGGGGTACCGGGGACACCGGCGATGTCGTCATGGCCCCAGTCCATCGTGCGCACGCGCGCCCGTCGAGCCGATTACCGCCCGGCCGGTGCGGCCGACCGTCCGCAGGTCACCGCCCGATGCGGGCGGCGATGCCGTCGAGCAGGCAGTCGAGGCCGATCCGGAAGGTGGCGTCGGCGTCCAGGTGCGCGGCGTCGTGCACCACTGCGGCCAGCGCGGGGAACCGGCCGGTGGCGAAGCTCCGTTCGAGGTAGGGCCCGAGCGAGGCCTGCCACTTCTTCTCGTCCATCCCGGTGGACCGCTCGGCCCGCCGGTCGGCGATCTCCCGGCGCACCGCCCCGATCACGTACGCGTTGACCGCGGCGACCAGCGGCATGACGGCGTCCACGTCGACCTCGCCCAGGGCGGCGACCACGCTCTCCCCGGTGGCCAGCGCGTGCGGCCCGAGCTGGGGCCGGCCGCCCAGGAGATCGGCGAGCCATTCGTGCTCGTGAGCGGCGTGCCGGGTGGATTCGGCCAGGGACCGGAGCACCTCCCGCCAGCCGTCTCCGCTCGGCCGGATCCCGGCGTGAGCGGCGTCGACCATCAGGTCGAGCAGCTCGTCCTTGCTGTCGATGTAGCCGTACAGCCGCATCGGACGGACGTCGAGCACGGTGGCGACCTTGCGCAGCGACACCGCGTCCAGACCGTCCGCGTCGGCCAGCCGGATCGCCGCTCGCACGATCCGTTCCCTGCTCAACGGGGCCGGGACCGGTCGTTCCGGCGGCTCCGGCCTCTCCCACACCAACATGCCGCTCACCATACAACGCATGAGGCGATACAGTGTATCGCCAGATACGGCGTATCACTGGTGCATCACTCTAGGGAGACGACCATGACCATCGCGATCGTCGGAGCGGGATTGGGCGGCCTGGCCCTGGCCCGGGTCCTGCACGTGAACGGCATCGAGTCCGTCGTGTACGAGCGGGAGACGTCCCGCCACGCGCGCGGCCAGGGCGGCATGCTCGACATCCACTCCGGACAGCGGGCGCTGCGTGAGGCGGGTCTCATCGACGGGTTCCACGCGATCGCCCGTGGTGAGGGACAGGACATGCGCCTGCTCGAACCGGACGGCACGCTGCTCCTCCAGGAGGACACCCCGGACGACGCCCCGCTCGCCCGGCCCGAGGTGGACCGCGCCGATCTGCGCGATCTGCTGCTGGACTCCCTGCCCGAGGACACGGTGCGCTGGGGACACGCGTTCAGGTCCGCCGGTGACGGCCTGCTGCATTTCGCGGACGGTGCCAGTACGCAGTACGAGCTGCTGGTCGGCGCGGACGGCGCGCACTCACGGGTCCGCCCGCTGCTCACCGCCGCCCGGCCGGTGCACATCGGCCAGAACGTCGTGGAGATCGGCATCCCCGACATCGACCGCACCCACCCCGAGCTCGCGGCGATGGTCGGACGCGGCACCTACTGGGTGCTCGGCGACGGAAAGTCCCTGGCGGCGCAGCGCAACGGCGACGGCCGCGTCCGCATCGGCCTCAGCTTCCACGGCACCACCGAGGACTGGTTCGACACCAGCGGGATACCGCTCGACGACCCGGCCGCGGCCCGGGCACGGCTGATCGAGCTGCTCCCCGGCTGGGACGCGCGGTTCACCGCGCTGATCGAGGCCTGCGACGACACGGTCGTACCGCGGTCGCTCTTCACCCTCCCGGTCGGCCTGACCTGGCCGTCGGCGCCGGACGTCACACTGGTCGGCGATGCCGCGCACCTGATGCCGCCCGTGGGAGAGGGCGCCAACATGGCGCTGCTCGACGGCGCCGAGCTCGGCCTCGCGCTGGCCGCGCACCCGGGCGACCACGCCGCGGCCGTCAGCGCGTACGAGCGCGAGATGTTCGATCGGACCGGCGCCGCCGCCCGGATGTCCACGGACCTCCAGAAACTGCTCACGGCGCCGGACGCCGCCCGGAAGATGCTCGCGTTCTTCCAGCCCGACTGAACCCGACCCGACTGAACCCGGCCCCGGCCGAGCGGCTGACCTGGATCAGGTCTGCGCCATGTCCACGAAGCGGGAGTAGTGGCCCTGGAAGGCGACGGTGATCGTCGCCGTCGGGCCGTTACGGTGCTTGCCCACGATGATGTCGGCCTCGCCGGCGCGCGGGGACTCCTTCTCGTAGGCGTCCTCGCGGTGCAGCAGGATGACCATGTCGGCGTCCTGCTCGATGGAGCCGGACTCACGCAGGTCGGACACCATCGGCTTCTTGTCCGTGCGCTGTTCGGGACCACGGTTCAGCTGCGAGAGCGCGATGACCGGGACCTCCAGCTCCTTGGCGAGCAGCTTCAGGTTTCGCGACATGTCCGAGACCTCCTGCTGACGGCTCTCGGAACGCTTCGAACCGCCGGCCTGCATCAGCTGGAGATAGTCGATGATCACGAGCTTGATGTCGTTGCGCTGCTTGAGGCGACGGCACTTGGCGCGGATCTCCATCATCGACAGGTTCGGGGAGTCGTCGATGTAGAGCGGGGCGGCCGAGACCTCGGGCATCCGGCGCGCGAGGCGCGTCCAGTCCTCGTCCGTCATCGTGCCGGACCGCATGTGGTGCAGGGCCACCCGCGCCTCGGCCGACAGCAGACGCATCGCGATCTCGTTGCGCCCCATTTCGAGGGAGAAGATGACGCTCGGCAGGTTGTGCTTGATGGACGCCGCGCGGGCGAAGTCCAGGGCGAGCGTCGACTTGCCCATGGCGGGGCGGGCCGCGATGACGATCATCTGGCCGGGGTGCAGGCCGTTGGTCAGCGAGTCGAAGTCGGTGAAGCCGGTCGGCACACCGGTCATCTCGCCGCTGCGCGAACCGATCGCCTCGATCTCGTCGAGCGCGCCCTCCATGATGTCGCCGAGCGGGAGGTAGTCCTCACTGGTGCGCTGCTCGGTGACCGCGTAGATCTCGGCCTGCGCCCTGTTGACGATCTCGTCGACCTCGTCGTCGGCCGCGTATCCCATCTGCGTGATGCGCGTGCCCGCCTCGACCAGGCGGCGCAGGACCGCGCGCTCGTGGACGATCTCCGCGTAGTACTCGGCGTTCGCCGCCGTCGGCACCGTCTGGACGAGGGTGTGCAGATAAGAGGCGCCACCCACCTTGTTGATCTCGCCGCGCTTGGTGAGCTCGGCGGCGATGGTGATCGGGTCGGCCGGCTCGCCCTTGGCGTAGACGTCGAGAATCGCCTGAAAGATCGTTTCGTGGGCGGGTTTGTAGAAGTCCGCCGCCTTGAGGACCTCGACGACGTCGGCGATCGCGTCCTTCGACAGGAGCATGCCTCCGAGCACGGACTGCTCGGCGTCCAGGTCCTGCGGCGGAACGCGCTCGAAGGTGGCGGGACCCTCGTCCCAGCCACCTTCTTCCCGGCCTCGCTCGTGCTGGTCCCCCGGACCTCGCCCACCGTCACGTCGGCGGCGGGTGGGGGGCAGACGATCACTCGGACCGCTGTCGGCCCAGGGGTCGTCCAATGGCTCGGAGATACTCACCGGGCCACCTCCTCCCGTCCGCCGAGCGGACCTCGCCGTGCCTCTCATTCCTACGGCACGACACTGACAAATCAGGGGCCCGATTCCGCTTCTGACGCGTCGGATCCGCGAGGTTTCCGAGGTGTCAGGACACAGTGGGCGCCGCACCACGGTAGGCGCGTGGGCACCGTCAGCCAATCTGGTTATCCACAGGCGTTGTGGACGACGGGCCTCTCGCTGTGGACAACTGGGGAAAACCTGTGCACGACACGGTGGACAGCCCTGTGAACAAGCCCTCAGGCCTTTCTGCACACACCCTCTGACCTGGTGCTTTACCGTCCACCGGCTGTGCAGAAGAAAAACTTTCCCGGTCGGCGCAAGATCTCTGTGGATACCGCCGCGCGACACGCGGAAGACCCACACAAGTAAGGGTCTCTAGACGATTGCATCTCTTACCTGTGGAAGATTAGATTGGTGCCCATGACACAGGCTCCCGCGACACCCAAGGCCGCCCGGCGCCGGCACGACCGCGAGATCGTCGCCCTGGCCGTCCCGGCCTTCGGCGCACTCGTCGCGGAGCCGCTCTTCCTCATGGCCGACAGCGCCATCGTCGGCCATCTCGGCACGTCCCAGCTCGCCGGTCTCGCCGTGGCCTCGGCCCTGCTGACGACGGCCGTCAGCGTCTTCGTCTTCCTCGCCTACGCGACCACGGCCGCGGTCGCCCGCCGGGTCGGCGCCGGTGATCTGCGCGCCGCGATCCAGCAGGGCATGGACGGCATCTGGCTCGCCCTGATCCTCGGGGCCGCGGTCATCGCCGTCGTCCTGCCCACCGCACCCGCCCTGATCGACCTCTTCGGCGCCTCCGACACCGCCGCGCCCTACGCGGTCACCTATCTGCGGATCTCCGCCCTCGGCATCCCCGCGATGCTCGTCGTCCTCGCCGCCACCGGCGTCCTGCGCGGCCTGCAGAACACCAAGACCCCGCTCTACGTCGCCGTCGCCGGCTTCATCGCCAACGGCGCGCTCAACGCGGGCCTGGTCTACGGCGCGGACCTCGGCATCGCCGGCTCCGCCTGGGGCACCGTCATCGCCCAGATCGGCATGGCCGTCGTCTACCTCGTCGTAGTCGTCCGGGGAGCCCGGCGCCACGGCGCCTCACTCCGCCCGGACGCGGCCGGCATCCGAGCCTGCGCCCAGGCCGGCGCACCGCTCCTGGTCCGCACGCTCTCGCTGCGCGCCATTCTGATGATCGCCACGGCGGTCGCGGCCCGGCTCGGTGACGCCGATGTGGCGGCCCACCAGATCATCCTGTCGCTGTGGAGCCTGCTGGCCTTCGCCCTCGACGCCATCGCCATCGCGGGCCAGGCCATCATCGGGCGCTACCTCGGCGCCGACGACGCCCAGGGCGCCCGCGACGTGTGCCGCCGCATGGTCCAGTGGGGCATCGCGTCCGGCGTGGTCCTCGGCGTCCTGGTGATCCTCACGCGGCCGCTCTTCGTACCGCTGTTCACCAGTGACCCGGTCGTGCAGGACACCGCCCTGCCCGCCCTCGTCGTCGTGGCCCTGTCCCAGCCGATCTGCGGCATCGTCTTCGTGCTCGACGGTGTCCTCATGGGCGCGGGCGACGGCCCGTACCTGGCCTGGGCCATGCTGATCACCCTGGCCGTCTTCACACCGGTCGCCCTGTTGGTACCGGTCCTCGGCGGCGGGCTCACCGCCCTCTGGGGTGCGATGACCCTGATGATGGCGGCCCGGATGGCGACCCTCTGGATGCGCTACCGCTCCGGCCGCTGGGCCATCACCGGCGCGACCCGCTGATCCGTCCGGATACGACCCCAAGCACGCCGATGCGCACCGTTTCACGTGAAACACCGTGCCGGGGTCGTGAAACCCCGGGATGCGTCGGCGCCGTGATCTCACACCGGCAAGCATGTGGGGCCGCACCCCGGAGGGTGCGGCCCCACATTCGCTTCAGCGCTGCTCAGAGCAGGGCTCAGGCAGAGACGACCTCGACGTTGACCTTGGCGGCAACCTCGGGGTGCAGACGCACGGTCGCCGAGTGGGCGCCCAGCGTCTTGATCGGCGAGCCCAGCTCGACGCGGCGCTTGTCGACCTTCGGGCCGCCGGCGGTCTGGATCGCCGAAGCGACGTCAGCCTGCGTGACGGAACCGAAGAGACGACCGGCGTCGCCGGAGCGGACGGCCAGCGTGACCTTGACACCCTCGAGCTGGGCCTTGATCTCGTTGGCCTGCTCGATGGTCGCGATCTCGTGGATCTTGCGGGCGCGGCGGATCTGCGCCACGTCCTGCTCGCCACCCTTGGTCCAGCGGATCGCGAAACCACGCGGGACCAGGTAGTTGCGGGCGTATCCGTCCTTGACGTCGACGACGTCGCCGGCGGTGCCGAGGCCAGAGACCTCGTGGGTCAGGATGATCTTCATTTTTCGGTCACCCTTCCCTTATCGCGCGGTGGACGTGTAGGGCAGCAGCGCCATCTCACGGCTGTTCTTCACGGCCGTGGCGACGTCACGCTGGTGCTGCGTGCAGTTGCCGGTCACGCGGCGGGCACGGATCTTGCCGCGGTCGGAAATGAACTTCCGCAGCATGTTCGTGTCCTTGTAGTCCACGTACGTGACCTTGTCCTTGCAGAATGCGCAGACCTTCTTCTTCGGCTTGCGCACAGGCGGCTTCGCCATGGTGTTTCTCCTGTGTGATCAAGAAGTGTGGGTACGAGCCCGGCCCCGGAAGGGCACTGGTCCCTAGAAGGGGGGCTCGTCCGAGTAGCCGCCGCCGGAGCCGCCGGAGCTTCCGCCCCAGCCGCCACCGCCGCCGCCCTGCTGCTGCTGGCCGCCACCGGCCGGCGAACCGGTCGCCCAGGGGTCGTCGGCGGGAGCACCGCCGCCACCCTGCTGCTGACCGCCGCCGGAGCCACCGCTCCAGCCGCCGCCCTGCTGGCCGCCACCGCCGCCGCCGTATCCACCCTGGCCACCGCGGCCGCCACCACTGGTCTTGGTGACCTTGGCCGTGGCGCTGCGCAGGCTGGCGCCGACTTCCTCGACGTCCAGCTCGTAGACCGTGCGCTTGACGCCCTCACGGTCCTCGTAGGACCGCTGCTTCAGCCGGCCCTGCACGATGACGCGCATGCCTCGCTGGAGCGACTCCGCGACGTTCTCCGCCGCCTGACGCCAGACCGAGCAGGTCAGGAACAGGCTCTCGCCGTCCTTCCACTCGTTCGTCTGACGGTCGAAGGTGCGGGGAGTGGACGCGACACGGAACTTCGCGACCGCCGCACCGGAGGGGGTGAAGCGCAGCTCGGGGTCGTCGACAAGATTGCCGACGACCGTGATGACGGTCTCGCCTGCCATGGAAAACCTCTCGACGGGTTTGCTGCGGACTGCTTGCTGCTACTCGAATCCCGAGTGCCGCTGAACTAGGAAGTTCAGTGGGTCTCGGGGCGGAGGACCTTGGTCCGGAGGACCGACTCGTTCAGGTTCATCTGGCGGTCGAGCTCCTTGACGACCGCAGGCTCGGCCTGCAGGTCGATGACCGAGTAGATGCCCTCAGGCTTCTTCTTGATCTCGTACGAGAGACGACGACGGCCCCAGGTGTCGACCTTCTCGACCTTTCCGTTGCCCTCACGGACGACGGAGAGGAAGTTCTCGATCAGGGGGGCGACAGCGCGCTCCTCCAGATCGGGGTCGAGGATGACCATCACCTCGTAGTGACGCATGTGGAACCCACCTCCTTTGGACTCAGCGGCCACGGTCGTTCCGTGGCAGGAGGGTTGTTATGCGTGAGCAACGGTATCCGGGACCACTGACAATCGGCCCTCGTCGAAGAGGGCCGAGCAGATCAGCGGGCCTGCATCCCTGGTCGGGATGTGGACAGACACCGATGCAGACGGTACAGACTACCCGCACCTCGGCTTCCGGTTGAAATCCGGCGCCGGACGGCCGCACTCTGTACACATCGGGTGTGTATGGCGCTACGATGCGCCGCCTTCCGCAGGAGGTGCCCTCATGGCACAAGCAATGCGACCCAACAGCACCACGGCCGGCTCTCTTCTCGCCACGGACGGGAAGCCCCACCCGTTCCAGGACACGCTGCTCGGCGTGACAGTAGTGCTCGGCGCGATCGCGATCATCACCTCGATCTGGAGCGGGCTGCACCTGCTCAGCTCGTGGGCGGGGCTCGTCGGGATCCTGACCGGGGCGTACGGACAGTTCATCTCCGTGACGACCCGCGAGCGGTTCGGGATGATTCTGGGGCTCGGTGCCTCGGCGGTCGGCTTCTTCATCGGCATGGCGCACGGGGGTCTCTTCGGCGGCGTCATCGGCTGAACCGACACGGTCTGGCCAAGACTGACCTCCATACGGCCAGTCGGGGCGCTCGCAGGGCGCAGTAGGCTTCGGCGCGAGAGCCGGAGCCCCTGTACCCATGGGGACACACCAGCCCGAGGAGCGCCCCGAATGAGCCTGACCCTGAGGACCATCAGTCGCGAGCAGCATCTGGCATACATCCAGAGCCTGCCGTCGGCTAGCCACATGCAGGTCCCCGCATGGGCAGATGTGAAGTCGGAGTGGCGCTCCGAGAGCCTCGGCTGGTTCGACGACAAGACCGGCGAGATGGTCGGCGCGGGCCTGGTGCTCTACCGCCAGCTGCCCAAGATCAAGCGTTATCTGGCGTATCTGCCCGAGGGCCCGGTCATCAACTGGTACGCGCCGAACCTCGAAGAGTGGCTGCGGCCGATGCTCGCGCACCTCAAGCAGCAGGGCGCCTTCTCCGTGAAGATGGGCCCGCCGGTCATCATCCGCCGCTGGGAGGCTCCTTCCATCAAGAAGGGCATCCAGGACCCCGATGTGAAGCGCCTGCGCGACATCGAGGCGGACTTCATCGAGCCCCGCGCCTTCGAGGTCGCCGACAAGCTGCGCCGCATGGGCTGGCAGCAGGGCGAGGACGGCGGCGCCGGATTCGGCGACGTGCAGCCCCGCTACGTCTACCAGGTGCCGCTCGCGAACCGCTCCCTGGAAGAGGTCCACAAGCAGTTCAACCAGCTGTGGCGACGCAACATCAAGAAGGCCGAGAAGGCCGGCGTCGAGGTCGTCCAGGGCGGTTACCAGGACCTCGCCGAGTGGCAGCGCCTGTACGAGATCACGGCCACGCGCGACCACTTCCGGCCGCGCCCGCTCTCGTACTTCCAGCAGATGTGGACGGCCCTCAACTCCGAGGACCCCAACCGCATGCGGCTGTATTTCGCCCAGCACAACGGGGTGAACCTGTCGGCCGCGACGATGCTCGTCGTCGGCGGGCACGTCTGGTACTCCTACGGCGCCTCCGACAACATCGGCCGTGAGGTCCGGCCCTCGAACGCGATGCAGTGGCGCATGCTGCGCGACGCCTACGCGCTCGGTGCCACGGTCTACGACCTGCGCGGCATCTCCGACTCGCTCGACGAGACGGACCACCTCTTCGGCCTCATCCAGTTCAAGGTCGGCACGGGCGGGCAGGCCGCCGAGTACCTCGGCGAGTGGGACTTCCCGCTCAACAAGCTGCTGCACAAGGCGCTCGACATCTACATGTCGCGGCGCTGACGGTCGGCCGTGCGGGGGACCGTCACAGGTCCTCCCCGGCCCCACCCGCTTCGCTTTCGCGGCGGACCCGGCACAATTCACGTAGCTCCAAAGTTTCTTCATACCTCTGATACACCGCAGCCACGAGAAAGGTTCCGGGACCGGCCATGGCGCTCACGCTCTATGTCGACACCGCGCGCTGGCGGGCACACCACAAGCACGTGCTCGAGCAGTTTCCGGGGCTCGTCCCCGTCTGCAAGGGCAACGGCTACGGATTCGGCCACGAACGCCTCGCGGAGGAGGCGACCCGTATGGGGTCGGACATCCTCGCCGTGGGCACCACGTACGAAGCCGCCCGGATCAAGGACTGGTTCAGCGGTGACCTGCTGGTCCTGACGCCGTTCCGGCGCGGCGAGGAGCCGGTGCCGCTGCCCGACCGCGTCATCCGCTCCGTCTCCTCCGTGGACGGCGTCCACGGTCTGGTCGGTGCCCGTGTCGTCATCGAGGTCATGTCCTCGATGAAGCGGCACGGGGTGAGCGAGCAGGACCTGCCACAGCTCGCGCACGCCATCCAGGACGTGCGACTGGAGGGCTTCGCCATCCACCTGCCGCTGGACCGCACCGACGGCTCGGACGCCGTCGAGGAGGTCATCGGCTGGATGGACCGGCTGCGCGCGGCCCGGCTGCCGCTGCACACGATGTTCGTCAGCCACCTCAAGGCCGAGGAACTCGCGCGCCTGCAGCAGCAGTTCCCGCAGACCCGCTTCCGCGCGCGCATCGGCACGCGCCTGTGGCTGGGCGACCACGACGCCACCGAGTACCGCGGCGCCGTCCTGGACGTCTCGCGGGTCGCCAAGGGCGACCGGTTCGGCTACCGGCAGCAGAAGGCGGCCTCCGACGGCTGGCTGGTGGTCGTCGCGGGCGGTACGTCGCACGGGGTGGGCCTGGAGGCCCCGAAGGCGCTGCACGGCGTCATGCCGCGCGCCAAGGGTGTCGCCCGCGCCGGCCTCGCGACGGTGAACCGGAACCTCGCGCCGTTCGTCTGGGGCGGCAAGCAGCGCTGGTTCGCCGAGCCCCCGCACATGCAGGTGTCGATCCTGTTCGTGCCCGCGGACGCTCCCGAGCCGCAGGTCGGCGAGGAGCTGGTGGCCCATCTGCGGCACACCACCACGCAGTTCGACCGCCTCGTGGACCGCTGACAGGCGCCACAGAGCCCAACGGGAGGGGCCGGACACCAACGGTGTCCGGCCCCTTTCGCGTGCCCTGAGCGCACCCTGAGCGCACCCTGACAGCTTGTTCGCTCAGAGCGAACTGTCGGGGTCCTTGCCCCAGTTCACCGGTGGCGGCGGCTCCGCTTCGTGCTCCTTCTCCCACGCCATGTAGGCCGCGTGCCCGAAGACGAACCGGTCCTCGGCCCCGTCCAGCACCCCGCCCGAGGGATCGTCGTCGCCGGAGCGCCGCACCACGTCGCGTTCGGGCAGCCAGATGTCGCGCACGATGATCGCGCAGAGGTAGAGCGTGCCCAGGAGGTGGACGATCACGGCGGCCTGGTAGCCGTCGGTCGGCAGACCCTGGTGCTTGTCGCCGCTGGTCGTGTACGCGAGGTACAGCCAGATCCCGAGGAAGTACACGACCTCGCAGGCCTGCCAGACGAGGAAGTCACGCCACTTGGGTCGGGCCAGCGCGGCCAGCGGGATCAGCCAGAGGACGTACTGCGGCGAGTAGACCTTGTTGGTGAGGATGAAGGCCGCGACGACCAGGAACGCGAGCTGAGCGAAGCGGGGGCGGCGCGGCGCGGTCAGCGCGAGCGCGGCGACTCCGAGGCAGGCCAGGACCATGAGGGCCGAGGCCAGGGTGTTGACCACGTCCGTGTCGAGCGGGGTGTCCATGTGCTGGGAGATGACCAGCCAGAACGAGCCGAAGTCGACACCCCGCTCCTGGCTGAAGGTGTAGAACTTCGACCAGCCGTCCGACGCCATGAGCATCACCGGCAGGTTCATGGCCAGCCAGGCCACGACCGCGCCGGACGCGGCCACCGCGAAATCCCGCCATTTCCCGGCCCGCCAGCACAGGACGAACAGCGGGCCGAGCAGCAGGGCGGGGTAGAGCTTGGCGGCCGTGGCGAGCCCGATGAGGATGCCGAACGCGAGCGCGCGGCCGCGGGACCACATGAGCATCGCCGCGGCCGTGAGCGCCACGGCGAAGAGATCCCAGTTGATGGTGGCCGTCAGCGCGAACGCGGGCGCGAGAGCGACCAGGAGGCCGTCCCAGGGGCGCCTGCGGTGCGTCCGGGCCACGCACGCGGCGATGACCGCGGCGCAGATCATCAGCATCCCGGCGTTGACCATCCAGTACACCTGCTCCTGGTGCTGGATGGTGCCGCTGCCGGGCGTGAGCCAGGCGGCGACCTCCATGAACACACCGGTGAGCACCGGGTACTCGAGGTACTCCATGTCGCCGGGCAGCCGGTCGAAGTACGGGATGAGGCCGTCGGCGAATCCGCGGCCCTGGTAGAGGTGCGGGATGTCCGAGTAGCAGGCGTGCGTGTACTGCGAGCTGGCGCCGTAGAACCAGGCGCCGTCGTAGCAGGGGAACTTCTGCACCATGCCGAGCGCGAACATGCCGATCATGACGAGCGCGATGACCCGTACGGGGGTCCACCAGGACCGGCCGGTCAGGGCCCGCCATCCGATCGGGCCCCCGAGGAACTCGCTGCCGGCGGCGGCGACCTTGTCCTCCCTGGTCGGCCGCACCTGCTCCGGCTCCTCCGGCTTCACATACGTCGTCTCTGCACTGGGCATGCCGCACATCCTGCCGTACGAGTCTGAGTACAGGGCGAGGGCCGCCGCACCGGAATGGTGCGGCGGCCCTCGGCGACCCTCGGTCACGCTGTGTTTCACGTGAAACACAGCGTGTTCACTCAGCCTGTGCCTCCGAAGAGGCCACCTCCGTTGCCGTTGCCGCGGGTGCCCCCGGTGGTGTCCGTGGCGCTGCCTGACGGATCCGGAGTGACTCCGCCGTCCGTGGCTCCGCCGTCGGTCGTCCCTCCGCTGGTCGTGCCGCCGTTAGTCGTGCACGTCCAGTCCTTCCACTTGTTGCAGGTCTCGGTGGGTGACGGGGACGTGCTCTCGGTCGACTGGCTCGGGGAGGGGGTCGCCGGAGCGGACGAGGACGGCGACGTCGTCATCGACGGGGTCGGCGAGGGGCTCGGCTTGCCGACGACCGAACCGATGGGCTCCGGCGTCGGGAAGGACTCGAAGGGCTGGCCCTCCATGGCCTGCGACATGTAGTCGTGCCAGATCTCGGCCGGGAACGACGCACCGTGGATCTTCTCCTCGCCACCGGTGCCGTACATCTCGAGGAACTCGCGCTTCTTGTTCTTCTCGTTGTCGTCCATCCGGTACATCGTGATCGCGGTGGACAGCTGCTTGGTGTAGCCGACGAACCAGGCCGACTTGTTGCCGTCGGTCGTACCCGTCTTGCCGGCCACGTCACGGCCCGGCAGCTGCGCCGCGGTACCGGTGCCCTTGTCGACCACGGTCTTCAGCACGTCGGTGACGTTGTCGGCGACCTTGTTGTCGAAGGCGCGCTTGGCCGGCTCGTCGTGCTGGTAGATCGTCTCGCCCTCGTGGTCGATGGACTTCACCGAGTACGGGTCGTTCTGCTGACCGCTGTTCGCGAACGTTCCGTAGGCCCCGGCCATGCGGATCGCGCTGGGGTCGGAGGTGCCGAGGGAGAAGGACGGGTAGTTGGAGTCCGCGAAGCTGTCCTCCAGGAGGCCCGCCTTCGTCGCGGTCGCCCTGACCTTGTCGAGGCCGACGTCCATGCCCAGCTGCACATACGCCGAGTTCACGGACTCGCGCATGGCCTCACGCAGGTCGATCTGGTAGCTGGGCGGGTTGTAGGACCGCTTGCCGTCGTTCTCCTGGTTCCACTCCTCGCCCTTCTCGTTCCGCCAGATGGCGCCGTCGTAGTCCTTGATCTTCAGCCCGTTCTTGCCGCTGAACAGACTCTTCGGCGAGACGATCGTGCGCGTCGTCTCATCCTGGTCGTTCCCGGCCTCCGGGTCCTTGACGCCGTACTCGAAGGCGGCCGCCAGGACGAACGGCTTGAAGGTCGAGCCGACCTGGACACCGGTGACGTCGGCGTTGTTGGTGAAGTGCTTGGTCGCGTCCTCACCGCCGTAGATGGCCTCGATGGCCCCGCTCTTGGGGTTCACGGAGGCACCACCGAATTGGACGTGCGTGTCGACCTTCTTGCCCTGGAACGTGCGCTTCGGGTCGAGGTTCTCCTTGCGGACCTTCTTGACCGCGTTCTCGAGCTCGTTCACCTTCTTGCGGTCGAAGGTGGTGTGGATCTCGTAGCCGCCCTTGCTGAGCTGCTGCTCGGTGATCTTCGTGTTCCTGAGGACACTCGCCTTGGCAAGGTCGACGAGATAACCGATCTGACCGCTGAGCTGGGCGTTGCTGCGCGGGTTCTGCAGCTTGGGGAACTCGTCGAACTTGCTTCGCTGGGCCTGAGTGAGCCGGCCGTCCTTGACCTCTTCGTCGAGAATCCACTTCCAGCGGAGCTCGGCACGAGCGCGGTTCTTGTCCGCCGTGGCATTGACCGGGTCGATACCGGGCGAGCCGGCCGGGTCGTAGTAGGTCGCGCCCTTGAGTACGGCCGCGAGGAACGCGCACTGGCTCGCGTCGAGATCCGAGGCGTCCTCACCGAAGTAGGTGCGGGCAGCCGCCTGGATGCCGTAGGCGCCGCGCCCGTAGTACGCCGAGTTCAGATAGCCGGCCATCACGTCGTCCTTGTCGACCGTCCGGCCGACCTTGATGGAGACGAGCAGCTCCTTGAACTTGCGGGAGACGGTCTGCGACTGGTCGTCCAGCATCGCGTTCTTCACGTACTGCTGGGTGATCGTCGAGCCGCCCTGGGTCTCGCCGCCCTTGGCCATGTTGACCACGGCGCGGGCGATACCCATCGGGTCGATGCCCTTGTCGGTCTCGAAGGTCTTGTTCTCCGCCGACATCACGGCGAAGCGCATCTCCTCCGGGATGTCCGCGTACTTGATGATCTGGCGGTTGGTCACACCACCGGTCGCGATCATCGGCTTGCCGTTGGACCAGTAGTAGACGTTGTTCTGCTGCTTGGCCGCGATCGCCACGTTCGGAACGCCCACCAGCGCGTACGCGACGCCCGCGACGGCCATGACGCTGCCCAGGAAGCCCAGGCACAGTCCGGTCACCAGGCGCCAGGAGGGCACCCAGCGCCGCCAGCCGTCCTTGTAGGCGCGCGGGTAGTCGATGAACCTCTTCTTCTCCGGGCGGGCCGGTCCACGGCCCCTGCCGCGTCCGGGCCCGTTCGGGCCGGGGCCACCGGGGCCGCCTCCGCCGCGGCGTCCGCCGCCACCGGCTCCACCACGGCCCGCGCCGCCCTCGGGCGCCCTGCGCCTACTGCCTCCGGTGCCGGCGCCGCGCTGCGCGGCACGGCGTGCCTCCGCGCGGCCGCCCCAGGAGGCCTCTCCGCCACCTCCATAGGAATCGGACGGTGACACAGTGTTGTGGGGGGGGGGCCCCCCCCCCCCCCCCCACCCGCGGGACGCAACCCGCCGCGCCGCCGCGCGGCCCCCCGCCCCCCGGGGCGGCGGGCGGCCCTCGTTCTGCGACAAATACAGACAAA
>NZ_JBITJS010000002.1:215920-682528 GCF_044460245.1 Streptomyces sp. NPDC050145
CTCATTGTCCCGCCCCCCCCCCCCCCCCCCCCCCCGCGCCGCGCCCCCCCCCCGCCCCCCCCCCCCCCCCCCCCCCCCCCCCCCCCCCACCGTCCCGGGCCCGGCGCCCTCGCGCCCCCCCCCCCCCCCCCCCACGCCCAGACGATGCTCCGGATGCTCCGCGACGGGCCGCGGCGCGCCCGCCGCCCTGCGGCTGCGGGGGCTTGCGACGGTGCTCGCTCATCGAACGACTACTCCTAGGGCAGGTGCGGCTGTCGCACCTGGACGGCGGCTGGTTTCCGGTCCCCCCGAACTACGGACGAGCCCGTTCCGGCACTCACCCGTACTCCACCGGGGACGACGACGCCCTCAGGCATCACTTGGTTCCCGGTGGTCTGCATGGCGGACAGACTACGCACCGTCAAAACCCACCGAGAGGCGAAGTTCACCCCAAATCAGGCAAGTTGCTTCCTACGAATCGGTGATGTGACGCCGTTCACCGTGATCCCTCTTGTCCCAACCGTGACCTCGTTCTATCGTCAGGATGTATCGAGCCGATACATCAGCTCGACATAAAGAGTCGATACACAGGCCCGCGGCAGCGAGGAGGCGACATGAGCCGGCGTTCCGGCATTCTCGAGTTCGCCGTCCTCGGACTGCTCCGCGAGTCCCCGATGCACGGCTATGAGCTGCGCAAACGACTCAACACGTCGCTGGGGGTCTTCCGAGCCTTCAGTTACGGGACCCTCTACCCCTGCCTCAAGACGCTGGTCGCCAACGGCTGGTTGATCGAGGAGTCGGGTGCCGGTCCCCAAGACGCTCCTGCGGCCCCGCTCACAGGACGTCGCGCCAAAATCGTCTACCGGTTGACGGCGGAAGGTAAGGAGCACTTCGAGGAGCTGCTCTCGCAGACCGGCCCCGATGCGTACGAGGACGAGCACTTCGCCGCGCGATTCGCCTTCTTCGGGCAGACATCGCGCGACGTGCGGATGCGCGTCCTCGAGGGACGTCGCAGCCGGCTGGAGGAGCGTCTCGAGAAGATGCGCCTCTCCTTCGCCCGCACCCGGGAGCGCCTGGACGACTACACGCTCGAGCTGCAGCGCCACGGTATGGAGTCCGTGGAGCGCGAAGTGCGCTGGCTGAACGAGCTCATCGAGAGCGAGCGCGCGGGTCGCGACCAGCAACGGTCGGGTCCGGGGGACGCAGCTCAGCAGGACACATCTGGAGAGACGGGCGGCCTGCCCCGGCATCGGGACAGCACCCGGCCGGATCCGTCCGACGACACCGCCATGTGAAGTCCGATCAGGACTTCACCAGTACACACAGGGAGCAACCGGAATGGGTTCGGTTCGCGTAGCCATCGTCGGCGTAGGTAACTGCGCCGCCTCGCTGGTGCAGGGCGTCGAGTTCTACAAGGACGCTGACCCGGAGACCAAGGTCCCCGGCCTCATGCACGTCCAGTTCGGCGACTACCACGTCGGTGACGTCGAGTTCGTCGCCGCGTTCGACGTCGACGCGAAGAAGGTCGGCCTCGACCTGGCCGACGCCATCGGCGCCTCCGAGAACAACACCATCAAGATCTGCGACGTCCCGAACTCGGGCGTCCAGGTCCAGCGTGGTCACACGCTCGACGGCCTCGGCAAGTACTACCGCGAGACGATCGAGGAGTCCCCCGAGGCCCCGGTCGACGTCGTCCAGGTCCTCAAGGACAAGCAGGTCGACGTTCTGGTCTGCTACCTGCCCGTGGGTTCCGAGGACGCCGCGAAGTTCTACGCGCAGTGCGCCATCGACGCCAAGGTCGCGTTCGTCAACGCCCTCCCGGTCTTCATCGCCGGCACCAAGGAGTGGGCGGACAAGTTCGCCGAGGCCGGTGTCCCGATCGTCGGTGACGACATCAAGTCGCAGGTCGGCGCCACCATCACGCACCGCGTGATGGCGAAGCTGTTCGAAGACCGCGGTGTCCGTCTCGAGCGCACCATGCAGCTCAACGTCGGCGGCAACATGGACTTCAAGAACATGCTCGAGCGTGACCGCCTCGAGTCGAAGAAGATCTCGAAGACCCAGGCCGTCACCTCGCAGATCCGCGACCGTGAGCTGGGCGAGAAGAACGTCCACATCGGCCCGTCCGACTACGTCGCGTGGCTCGACGACCGCAAGTGGGCGTACGTCCGCCTCGAGGGCCGTGCCTTCGGCGAGGTCCCGCTGAACCTGGAGTACAAGCTCGAGGTCTGGGACTCCCCGAACTCGGCGGGTGTCATCATCGACGCCCTGCGCGCCGCGAAGATCGCCAAGGACCGCGGCATCGGCGGCCCGATCCTCTCCGCGTCCTCGTACTTCATGAAGTCCCCGCCGGTTCAGTACTTCGACGACGAGGCCTACGCGAACGTCGAGAAGTTCATCAAGGGCGAGGTCGAGCGCTGACCTTCCCCAGGCGGGTGTTTCACGTGAAACATGCAACGTGCAGAGCACCCGCGGCCTGAGGGCTGTGCAGGCCCCCGGAATCGCACACGTCGTGCCTCCGGGGGCCTTCCTCGTATGTGAGGCTGTGCCCCATGGCTGTCGTCCGTGACCTGCGCCTCCTGCTGCGCCTGCGCGACTTTCGGCGCCTGCTCACGCTGCGACTGCTCTCCCAGGGAGCCGACGGCGTGTACCAGGTCGCGCTCGCCACGTACGTCGTCTTCTCTCCGGAGAAGCAGACCTCGCCCACCGCGATCGCCTCGGCGATGGCGGTCCTGCTCCTCCCGTACTCCTTCGTGGGGCCGTTCGCCGGCGTTCTGCTGGACCGCTGGCGCCGCCGCCAGGTCTTCCTCTACGGGAACCTCCTGCGCGTGCTGCTCGCCTCCGCGACAGCCGTTCTGATGCTGATCCACTCCCCGGACTGGCTCTTCTACGCCTCGGCCCTGTGCGTGACGGCGGTCAACCGCTTCGTCCTCGCCGGGCTCTCGGCCGCACTGCCGCGCGTGGTCGACGACGACCGTCTCGTCGTCGCGAACTCGCTCTCCCCGACCGCCGGCACCCTCGCCGCGACGCTGGGCGGCGGCCTGGCCTTCGGCGTCCGTCTGATCGCCTCGGACTCCGACGCGGCCGTCGTCCTGCTCGGCGCCTTCCTCTATCTCTGCGCGGCGCTCGCGTCCCTCTCCATGGACGCCGAGCTGCTCGGCCCCGATCCCGAGCTGGTGCAGCCCCGGCTGCGGGCCGCCCTGGCCGGGACCGCGCGAGACCTGCTCTCCGGAGTGCGGCACCTCACCTCCCGCCCCGCCGCGACGCGCTCTCTGGCCGCGATGACCGTCATGCGGTTCTGCTACGGCGCCCTGCTCGTCATGGTGCTGATGCTGTGCCGGTACGCCTGGTCGTCCACGGAGTCCCAAGGGCTGGCCCTGCTCGGCCTCGCCGTGGGGGTGTCGGGGGCCGGCTTCTTCGCCGCGGCCGTCGTCACCCCGGCCGCGGCCGGGCGCTTCGGACCGAGCGGCTGGATCACGATCTGCGCGGGCGTCGCCGCCGTCCTGGAGCTCGCCCTCGGCCTCGCCTTCGAACCGCCGCCGATACTGGTGGCCGCCTTCGTCCTCGGACTCACCACCCAAGGCGCGAAGATCGCCACGGACACCCTCATTCAGTCCTCGGTGGACGACGGCTTCCGGGGCCGGATCTTCTCCGTCTACGACGTGCTGTTCAACATCTCGTTCGTCGGAGCCGCCGGAGTCGCGGCACTGATGCTCCCGCCCGACGGCCGCTCCGTCCCTCTCGTGGTTCTCGTCGCGGTGTTGTACGGAGCGGTCTGCGGGGCGATGGCCCGCTTCGGGCGCCGATCCGAGGACGTTGTTTCACGTGAAACATCGCCGCGCGACCACGACTCCTGAAAGCGCCCGCCCCCTGAAGGCCGACTCCGGACATGCCACGGGGCGTTGTTTCACGTGAAACAACGCCCCGTCCGCCGGTGTGCGCTCAGCCCTGCGAGCTCTCGGCCCACCACTCCTTGAGAGCCGCCACGGCCGCGTCGTACTCCATCGGACCGTTCTCCAGACGCAGCTCCAACAGGAACTTGTACGCCTGGCCGATCACCGGGCCGGGGCGGACGTCCAGGATCTCCATGATCTGGTTGCCGTCCAGGTCCGGGCGGATGGAGTCGAGCTCCTCCTGCTCCTGGAGCCGCGAGATGCGCTCCTCGAGCCCGTCGTACGCCCGCGAGAGCGCGTTCGCCTTGCGCTTGTTGCGCGTCGTGCAGTCGGAGCGGGTGAGGTTGTGCAGGCGCGACAGCAGCGGGCCCGCATCGCGCACGTACCGGCGCACGGCCGAGTCGGTCCACTCGCCCGTGCCGTACCCGTGGAAGCGCAGGTGCAGCTCGACGAGGCGCGAGACGTCCTTCACCAGCTCGTTGGAGTACTTGAGCGCGGTCATGCGCTTCTTCGTCATCTTGGCGCCGACCACCTCGTGGTGGTGGAAGGAGACGCGGCCGTCCTTCTCGAAGCGGCGGGTGCGCGGCTTGCCGATGTCGTGCAGCAGGGCCGCGAGACGCAGCGTCAGGTCCGGACCGTCCGTCTCCAGCGCCATCGCCTGCTCGAGCACGATCAGCGTGTGGTCGTAGACGTCCTTGTGCCGGTGGTGCTCGTCACGCTCCAGCCGCAGGGCCGGCAGCTCAGGCAGAACTCGGTCGGCCAGGCCGGTGTCGACCAGCAGGGTGAGGCCCTTGCGCGGGTGCGCCGAGAGGATGAGCTTGTTCAGCTCGTCCCGGACCCGCTCCGCGGAGACGATCTCGATGCGGTCGGCCATCTCCGTCATCGCCGTGACGACGTCGGGAGCCACCTCGAAGTCGAGCTGCGCGGCGAAGCGGGCTGCGCGCATCATCCGCAGCGGGTCGTCGGAGAAGGACTCCTCGGGCGTGCCGGGCGTGCGCAGGACCCGGGCGGCCAGGTCCTCGAGGCCGCCGTGCGGGTCGACGAAGGTCTTCTCGGGCAGCGCGACGGCCATCGCGTTGACGGTGAAGTCGCGGCGGACCAGGTCCTGCTCGATGGAGTCGCCGTAGGACACCTCGGGCTTGCGCGAGGTGCGGTCGTAGGCCTCGGAGCGGTAGGTCGTGACCTCGATCTGGAAGCTCTGGTCGACGCCGTCGACCCGCGCGTCCTTCTGGCAGCCGACGGTCCCGAAGGCGATCCCGACCTCCCACACCGCGTCGGCCCAGGGACGGACGATCTTGAGGACGTCCTCGGGGCGGGCGTCGGTGGTGAAGTCCAGGTCGTTGCCGAGCCGGCCGAGCAGCGCGTCGCGTACCGAGCCGCCGACCAGGGCGAGAGAGAACCCGGCCTCCTGGAATCGGCGGGCGAGCTCGTCGGCGACGGGCGAAACCCGCAGCAGCTCGCTGACGGCGCGGTGCTGCACCTCGCTCAGGGCACTGGCGTTGTCTTCATTGGCGTTCGGCACAACAGGACAGGGTACGTGTCCCCGGCACCCCCGGCCGAACCGTTTGCCGGGGCGGTGGCGCGACCGGACCCGCCACGCCCCTACCCTGTCTCCACGATCTTGTAAGGCGGACCCAGGCACTGAGCCACAGCGCGCCTCGTTACCATGCGTGGACACATCTGCGACCACTGACGACGACGAGGGACGGACGAGCGCGTGGCCGAGGCGGCAGACTTCCCAGGGATGAATCCCTCTCCTGCCCGCCGACTGCTGCGGCGCACCGGAGCGGCACTGGCCGCCGCGCCGCTGCTCGCGGCGCTGCCCCTGCTGCCCGGTGCCACCGCGGCCCGGGCGGCGTCCCCCGCGGCCGTGACCGCCGCCGCCACGGGGACGAACACCGTCGATGTCGCCGTGACCTCCCTCTCGCCCACCGCGCCCGACGACAGCGGTACGGTCACCGTCCGCGGCCGGGTCACCAACAAGGGCAAGCAGGCCGTGACCGACGCCCACGTGGGTCTGCGGGTCGGCACGTCCTACGGCGGCCGCTCGGCGATCGACGGCGCAGCGCAGCGCGCCACGGGTGGCGTCCCGGACGGCACGGAGGTCGCGAGCAAGTACGCGCAGAAGTTCTCGCGGCTCGACCCCGGGGTCCCGCAGGACTTCACCCTCTCGGTACCGGTCAAGCAGCTGCACCTGGGCGCCGACGGCGTCTACCAGATCAGCGTCGCCCTCATGGGGCAGACGGCCGCGCAGCGGTTCCAGCAGACGCTCGGCATCCAGCGGACGTTCCTGCCCTGGCAGCCCGGCGGCGCCGACACCCGGACCCGGACGACGGTCCTGTGGCCGCTCATCTCCGACACGCACCTCACGGCCGAGACGGGCACGAACGAGGAGCAGACGCCGGTCTTCGACGACGACAGCCTGGCGAAGGAGATCGGCCCCGGCGGGCGGCTCCAGCAGATGCTGGCGCTGGGCAGCGAGCTCGACGTCACGTGGGTGATCGACCCCGATCTCCTGGCGTCGGTCGACGCGATGACCGAGTCGTACAAGATCAAGGGCGCGGACGGGAAGCTCACGTCCGGCAAGGACCAGGCCGTCGCCAAGGAGTGGCTGGGGCAGCTGGAGACGGCGGTGCGCGACCAGAAGGTCGTGACGCTGCCCTTCGCCGATCCCGACCTGGCCTCGCTGGCGCACTCCGGCACGAAGGTCGGCGGCTCGCTCGGCCACCTCAAGGCGGCCACGGACGCCGCCGTGGCGACCGTGGACACGGTGCTGCACGTGCGGCCGGACACGTCCTACGCCTGGCCCGCCGAGGGCGCCCTCGACCCGGACGTCGTGAAGGTCGCCACGTCCGCCGGCGCCGACAAGATCATCGCGCGGAGCGACAGTCTCCGTGAGGCGGGCAACCTGCAGTACACGCCGTCGGCCGCGCGTCCCATCGGCGGCGGCGCCACGGCGATCGTCAGCGACGCGCGCCTCTCCACGGCCTTCCGGGGCGACATGACGGGCGCGGAGAACGCGACGCTGGCCGTCCAGGAGTTCCTCGCCCAGAGCCTGATGCTCAACATGCAGACCGACAAGCAGCGCAGCGTCGTGATCGCCCCGCAGCGCATGCCGTCGGCCAGCCAGGCCCAGGCGATGGCCCGGGCCGTACAGGACCTGCAGGACAGCGGCTGGTCCCAGTCCCAGTCCCTGAGCGCGGCGGCCAAGGCCAAGCCCGACCCGGGCGCGACGACCCGCGTCCCCTCGACGCGGTCCTACCCGTCGTCACTGCGCCGCCAGGAGCTCTCCCGGCCCGCCTTCGAGCAGATCGCCGCCACCCAGCGCGATCTGGAGAACTTCAAGGTCGTCCTGACCGACGAGTCCCGCGTCGTGACGCCGTTCGGCCGGGCGATGGACCGCGAGATGTCCACGTCCTGGCGCGGCCGGGCCAAGGACTCCCGGTCCTTCCGGGACGGTGTCTCGACATATCTGTCGGAGTCGACCGGCCAGGTCAAACTGATCGAGAAGTCCACGGTCCGGCTCTCCGGCCGCAGCGCGACCATCCCGGTGTCGGTCCAGAACAACCTGTGGCAGGACGTCGACCACCTCGTCCTGCGCCTGCGTTCCGACAACGGCACCCGCCTGAAGATCGGCGACCACGACTTCGAGGACAAGGTGGTGACGATCGCGAGCGGCCACAGCCAGTCCGTGAAGTTCACCACGACGGCCAAGGCGACCGGTCCGATCACCGTCCACGCGCAGCTCTACACCGAGGACGGCCAGCCGTACGGCGAGGAGCTCGACTTCAAGGTCGACGTCACGGAGATCACCCCGACCGTGATGCTCGTCATCGCGGGCGGTGTGTTGCTGCTGGTCCTGGCCGGTTTCCGGATGTACATCCAGCGCAAGCGAGCCGTCGCCGACCGCGTCGGCGAGGACGCACCGCAGGGCGAGGCGCCGGAGGAGGCCGACGGCGCCTCCGAGGAGGCGCCGGGCTCCGCCCCCCAGGCACAGGTTCCGCAGCAGGCGAGTGACCCGACCGCTGACACCGCTTCGGAAAGCACGGCCCCGTCGGGCCCGGGTGAGAGAGTGGACCGTTGAGCGATGTCGTGGCCGGTGGGCCGGGGACGATGAGGTGGGGTATCCATGAACGCGCCGTACAACGGTGACCGTGGCCAGGGCTCGGGCGGCTCTGCCTCGGGCGATGGCCACCCGCGCACCGAGGCCCACGGGACCGGCGGGCAGGTGCCGCCGCCCCAGCCCGCTCCCGACGCGTATCCGCAGGACGCCTATCTGCAGGACGCCTACGACCAGGACCCGTACCGCGCGAACGATCTCGCGGCCCAGGACCCGGTGACCGAGGCGCTGTACGACCGCGCCGCGCACCCGCCGCCGCCCCCGGGCACGTACCAGTCGCAGCCGCTGTACGACCCGCCGCCCGCGAACCAGTACCAGCCCGACCCCCGGGTGTGGGCCCAGACGCCCGCGCCGGAGCCGGAGGGCCCCACCCAGTACCTCCCCTACGGCGACGACGCTCGCACGACGCAGTTCGTGGGCGTCGACGACCTCGTGACGCAGGCCGGTGAGGAGCGCGAGGAGCCGGACGCCTTCGCGCACCTGTTCCGGGACCAGCAGCCGGGCTACAGCGGCGGCCGTGCCGCCGCCGGGCCTCCGGTCGACGACCAGACCCAGTACCTCGGCAAGGCGACGGTGCCCGCCCCCACGCCGGCGGCCGCACCGGCCGCCGCGCCGAAGAAGGCGGGCCGAGCCGCGAGCCTCATGAAGTCGAGCGCGGTGATGGCGGCGGGCACGCTCGTCTCCCGCCTCACCGGATTCGTCCGGACCGTGATCATCACCGCCGCGCTCGGCGCCGGTCTGCTCGGTGACACCTGGACCGTCGCGTACACGCTGCCGACGATGATCTACATCCTGACCGTCGGCGGCGGCCTGAACTCGGTGTTCGTGCCGCAACTCGTCCGCTCCATGAAGGAGGACGAGGACGGCGGAGAGGCCTACGCCAACCGCCTGCTGACGCTGGTCATGGTCGCGCTGGCCGCGATCACCGCGATCGTCGTCTTCGCCGCGCCTCTGCTCATCAAGCTGATGTCGACCTCGGTCGCCGACGACCCGGCGGCCAACAACGTCGGTGTCACCTTCGCGCGCTACTGCCTGCCCACGATCTTCTTCATGGGCGTGCACGTGGTCATGGGTCAGATCCTGAACGCGCGCGGCAAGTTCGGCGCGATGATGTGGACCCCGGTCCTCAACAACATCGTCATGATCACCACGTTCGGCCTGTTCCTGTGGGTCTACGGGACCGCGGCCGACTCGAACATGACGGTGCACAACATCCCGCCGGAGGGGGTCCGCCTCCTCGGTGTCGGCACGCTGCTCGGTCTGGTCGTCCAGGCCCTGGCGATGATCCCGTACCTGCGCGAGACCGGCTTCCGCTTCCGTCTGCGCTTCGACTGGAAGGGCCATGGTCTCGGCAAGGCCGTACGGCTCGCCAAGTGGACCGTTCTGTTCGTCCTCGCCAACCAGGCAGGCGTCCTGGTCGTCACCCAGCTCGCGACGGCAGCGGGCGAGGCCTCGGGCGCTCCGGGCGCGGGAATCATGGGTTACATGAACGCCCAGCTGATCTGGGGCATGCCGCAGGCGATCATCACCGTCTCGGTCATGGCCGCGCTGCTGCCGCGCATCTCGCGCTCGGCCCACGACGGCGACCCTGGTGCGGTCCGCGACGACATCTCCTCGGGTCTGCGCACCTCCGCGGTGGCGATCGTCCCGGTGGCCTTCATGTTCGTGGCGCTCGGCGTCCCGATGTGCACCCTGCTCTTCGGCTCCAGCGGCATCGAGGCTGCCCAGTCCATGGGCTACATCCTCATGGCGTTCGGCCTCGGCCTGATCCCGTACTCCGTGCAGTACGTCGTGCTCCGCGGCTTCTACGCCTACGAGGACACCCGGACGCCCTTCTACAACACGGTCATCGTGGCGGCCGTCAACGCGGCGGCCTCGGGCGTCTGTTACCTGATCCTGCCCGCCAAGTGGGCGGTCGTCGGTATGGCCCTCTCCTACGGTCTCGCCTACGCGATCGGCGTCGGCATCGCCTGGAAGCGCCTGCGCAAGCGGCTCGGCGGCGACCTCGACGGCCGCCAGGTCGTGCGGACCTACGCACGACTTTGCCTCGCATCCGTGCCCGCGGCGGTCATCGGCGGCGGAATCGGGTACGCGCTCACCGAGGTGCTCGGCCACGGCGTGTTCGGTTCCATCGCGGCGTTGGTCGTCGGTGGCGCGGCGCTGCTCGCCGTGGTCTACGTGGCGGCCCGCAAGATGCGCATCGAGGAGCTGAATTCGATGGTCGGGATGGTCCGCGGTCGCCTCGGTCGCTAGTCGGCCGGATGCGCCTACAACCTTCGACGAGCACCGCGTGTCGTGCATAGCGTCGGACTGTGGGCACAATTGGCTTTGGCGTCGGAGTGAGTGCAACGGATGGGGAGGCAGGAACGACGGTGGCGGAACGGAGCACGGCTGCCGTCGACGTGGCCGACAACAGTGGCGACGAGCCGCTGACCGCCGAGACGGACAAGGCGGAACAGGCGACGGCCGACGGGGTGGCCAAGACCGAAGAGCAGGACGCACCGGCGCAGGAGGAGGCCGCGGACACCGCGGAGACGGGCACGCACCTGAGCCCCGCCACGTCCTCGCCACCCGAGTTGCACAGCGGCCACAAGCTCGCCAGACGCTACCGACTCGAAGAATGTGTCACCCGTCTGGACGGTTTCAGCAGTTGGCGTGCGGTCGACGAGAAGCTGCGGCGTGCCGTCGGCGTGCACCTGCTGCCGGCCGACCATCCGCGAGCCCGCTCGGTGCTCGCGGCGGCCCGTTCGTCGGCCCTCCTCGGTGACCCTCGCTTCGTCCAGGTCCTGGACGCGGTCGAGGAGAACGAGCTCGTCTACGTCGTCCACGAGTGGCTGCCCGACGCCACGGAGTTGACCGCGCTGCTGGCCGCGAGCTCCCTGGAGGCGCACGACGCCTACCAGATGGTCAGCCAGGTCTCGTTCGCCATGGCGGCGGCGCACCGTGAGGGCCTCGCCCATCTGCGCCTGACGCCGAGCGCCGTGCTGCGCACCTCCACCGGCCAGTGGCGGATCCGCGGCCTCGCCGTGAACGCGGCGCTGCGCGGCATCTCCTCCGACACCCCGCAGCGCACCGACACCGAGGCCATCGGCGCGCTCCTCTACGCCTCCCTGACCCAGCGCTGGCCCTACGAGAACGACGCGTACGGCCTGTCGGGGCTGCCCAAGGGCGTCGGTCTCATCGCGCCGGACCAGGTGCGGGCCGGTGTCCACCGCGGTCTCGCCGAGCTCGCCATGCGCGCGCTCGCCAACGACGGGGCGACGGCGTCCCGTCAGGAGCCTCCGTGCACGACGCCCGAGGACCTGGTGAAGGCGATCGGCGAGATGCCGAAGATCCGCCCGCCGGAGCCCGCGTTCACGGCGCCGCCCGAGTACCAGCGGACCACGTACCAGCAGGGCAACTACGGCCGCACCGGTGTCGCCACCCAGCCCGTGCCGGCGCCTCCGCCCCCGCTGCAGAGCCGCACCGGCAAGGCCCTCAAGTGGGCCGTCTCGGCGCTGCTCATCGCCGCGCTGGGACTGGGCAGCTGGCAGTTGGCGGACGCGCTCATGGATCGCGGCAAGGACGACGGCACGGACACGACGCACACCACGGACGGCGGCGAGAAGGGCGAGAAGAAGCCCGCCGCGCCGCTCGCGGTCTCGGGTGCCCAGGAGTACGTGGCCGAGGGCAGCGCCCAGGCCGCGGGCGAGGTCGGCAAGACCTACGACGGGGACCGTTCCACGTTCTGGCGCACGAAGTCCTTCCTCGACGGTCCGAAGATGGTCATAAAGCCGGGCGTCGGCATCGTCTACGACCTGGGCTCCGCCAAGGACGTGTCGGCGGCGACGATCGGACTGCGCTACAGCGGTGACCACACGACCGTGTCGCTGTACGCTTCCGACTCCCTCAGCCCGGGAGCGGTCAGTGGCCTGAAGCAGATCGGCCCTCAGGCAAAGACGCTGAAGGACTCGGCGGAGATCAAGGCCGACAAGCCGGTCAGGACCCGCTACGTGCTCGTCTGGCTGACCGCGCTGCCGCACGCCGGCCAGGACGGCTACAGCGGCGCCGGGTACAAGCAGGGCATCACGGAAGTGAAGTTCACCGGCTGACGGAGCAGGACACCAGGGGGAGGGGGTTCGGCAGTGGACGACGCCTACGGCGAAGCGAGCGATCAGGACCTTCTCGCCCGTCATGTCGCGGGGGACAAGGACGCGTTCGGCGAGCTCGTGCGGCGGCACCGGGACCGGCTGTGGGCCGTCGCGCTGCGTACCCTGGGCGACCGGGAGGAGGCGGCTGACGCGGTCCAGGACGCCCTGGTGTCCGCCTACCGCGCCGCTCACACCTTCCGTGGGCAGTCTGCGGTGACGACCTGGCTGCACCGGATCACCGTGAACGCCTGCCTGGACCGGGCCCGCAAGACGGCCTCCCGCCGGACGGCGCCCATGGAGGACACCGAGCGCCTGGAACAGCTCCTGGAGCCGCACGAGTCTGCGGAGGCTCCCGCGGAGCGGGCCGATCTGCACCGAGAGCTGCTGGCGGCCCTGCGGTCGCTCCCGGCCGATCAGCGCGCGGCACTCGTCCTCGTCGACATGCAGGGCTACCCGGTCGCGGAAGCCGCACAGGTCCTCGACGTCCCCACCGGCACGGTCAAGAGCCGCTGCGCACGCGGCCGCGCCAAACTGCTGCCCCTGCTCACCCACCTCCGCGCCGAGCGGAGCGGGAAGGGCGACGGAGAGAACCCGCCGGCCGGACGGAACCGGACGCAGGGGACATCCGTCCCACCTGCAGCGGGGCCTCCGGGCAAGGCGGGACCCAATGATTCGGCTGCGGTGAAGGGCGGAGGTGGACGAGCGTGACTTCCACGACCGGCACGGCGGAGCACCCTGAGGTCACGGAGATCTCCGATCTCACCGAAGGCTTGCTGCCGCCGTCCCGAACGACGGAGATCCGGCGCCACCTCGACGGCTGCCCGCTCTGCGCGGACGTCTACACGTCCCTGCAGGAGATCCGCGGCATGCTCGGGACCCTGCCCGGCCCGCCCCGGATGCCCGAGGACATCGCGGGCCGCATCGACGCGGCGCTCGCGGCAGAGGCCTTCCTCGACACGCTCGCACCCGGCGACGATCAGCACGCGGGGCGCGACGGGCTCGAGGAACCCGTCCGTGAAACCGTCGGTGTTTCACGTGAAACAACGCCCGACACGGCACGGTCCGCCGACCGTCCCACCGGACATGCCCGCAGCACCAGCACCGGGCCCGGCCGCAAGACCCGCCGCGTCCGCCGGCGCACCACGGCCGCCATCGGTGCGGTGCTCACGGTCGCCGCGATCGGGATGGGGACACTTCTGCTGCAGAGCGGTGGCGGAGGCGGTCCGACCACCGCGCACAAGTCACCGGCCGCGACCGAGGCGCCGGCCCCCGGAACCCTGGCTGCGGGCACGCTCGGCAACAAGGTCACCGAGCTCCTCGACCGCAAGGCCCAGGACCGCTCCCTGAGCACCCAGGACAGCGGGCCCAAGACCCCGCGGTCCGACTCCCCGATCCCGAAGCTCGCGTCGGACGACGTGCCGCCCTGCGTCCAGCGGGGGACCCACCGCACCGAAGCTCCCCTGGCGTCCGAGCAGGGCACGTACCAGGGGAAGAAGGCGTACCTCGTCGTGCTGCCCCACAAGACCGACCCGGAGCACCGGGTCACGGCCTTCGTGGTGGACGCCTCCTGCGCGGAGAAGTCCTCGGCGACACCGGGCGAGCTGCTGTACACCCACTCCTACGACCGCGGCTGACCCGGTCCGAACGCACTCCCGACGTGCGCTCGGACACGTGGGGAATGCACGCCCCGTAGGATCCGTTGGGTGGGGTGAGAGTCCGGAGAAAAGGCTCCCCCCGGCAGTAAGCAGCAGTCCCGCAGAGACGAGGAATCCAGCCGTGAGCGACGTCCGTAACGTGATCATCATCGGCTCCGGGCCCGCCGGCTACACGGCGGCGCTCTACACCGCGCGCGCGTCGCTGAAGCCGCTTGTGTTCGAAGGCGCCGTCACCGCCGGTGGCGCGCTCATGAACACGACCGAGGTGGAGAACTTCCCGGGCTTCCAGGAAGGCATCATGGGCCCCGAGCTCATGGACAACATGCGCGGCCAGGCCGAGCGCTTCGGCGCCGAGCTCGTCCCGGACGATGTCGTGGCCGTCGACCTCACCGGTGAGATCAAGACCGTGACGGACACCGCCGGCACCGTGCACCGCGCGAAGGCCGTCATCGTCACCACCGGTTCCCAGCACCGCAAGCTCGGTCTGCCCAACGAGGACGCCCTCTCCGGCCGTGGCGTCTCCTGGTGCGCGACCTGTGACGGCTTCTTCTTCAAGGACCAGGACATCGCCGTGATCGGTGGTGGCGACACCGCGATGGAGGAGGCGACCTTCCTCTCGCGCTTCGCCAAGTCCGTGACGATCGTGCACCGCCGCGACACCCTGCGCGCCTCCAAGGCCATGCAGGAGCGTGCCTTCGCCGACCCGAAGATCAAGTTCGTGTGGGACAGCGAGGTCGCCGCGGTCAAGGGCGACCCGAAGCTCGAGGGCCTCACGCTGCGCAACCTGAAGACGGGCGAGACCTCCGAGCTGCCCGTCACGGGTCTGTTCATCGCGATCGGCCACGACCCGCGCACCGAGCTCTTCAAGGGCCAGCTCGAACTCGACGACGAGGGCTACCTGAAGGTCGAGGCTCCCTCGACGCGCACCAACCTGACGGGTGTCTTCGGCGCCGGTGACGTCGTGGACCACACCTACCGCCAGGCGATCACGGCGGCCGGCACGGGCTGCTCCGCCGCCCTCGACGCCGAGCGCTTCCTCGCCGCGCTCGCCGACGGCGAGGCCACCGAGCCCGAGCAGACCCAGACCGCGAACGTCTGACCCCAGAACTCCCCTCCCGCATTCCCCCCGAGAAAAAGAGGAGCCAGCTGTGGCCGGCAACCTGAAGAACGTGACGGACGACTCCTTCGACGAGGACGTCCTCAAGAGCGGCAAGCCCGTCCTGGTGGACTTCTGGGCCGCGTGGTGCGGTCCGTGCCGCCAGATCGCGCCGTCGCTCGAGGCCATCGCGGCTGAGTACGGCGACAAGATCGAGATCGTCAAGCTCAACATCGACGAGAACCCCGGCACGGCCGCCAAGTACGGCGTCATGTCGATCCCGACCCTGAACGTGTACCAGGGTGGCGAGGTCGCCAAGACCATCGTCGGTGCCAAGCCGAAGGCCGCCATCGTGCGTGACCTCGAGGAGTTCATCGCCGAGTAAGGCGACGCGCCGCCGTTTGTGGTCGGCAGCCGATGTTTCACGTGAAACACGAAGGGACCAGCCCTGCGGGCTGGTCCCTTCGGCGTTCACAGGGGGCGCAGCGCCGGCTCTTTCTGCACTGCCCCGAGCAGGCGGTCCAGCGCCATCTCGACGTCTTCCTTCCAGGAGAGCGTCGTGCGCAGTTCCAACCGGAGTCGTGGATACGAGGGATGGGGCCTCACCGTCTTGAAGCCGACTGCGAGCAGATGGTCCGCCGGGAGGAGACAGGCGGGTTCCTTCCACCGCGCGTCGCCGAATGCCTCGATGGCCTTGAAGCCGCGGCGCAGCAGATCCTTGGCGACGGTCTGCACCATGACTCTGCCCAGTCCCTGGCCCTGGTGGCTCGGCGCGATCCAGCCGGTCATCAACTGGACGGCGTCCGGGGACACGGGGCTTGTCGGGAACGCCGTGGAGCGCGGCACGTAGGCGGGCGGGGCGTAGAGCACGTAGCCGACCGGGTTGTCGTCTACGTAGACCACGCGGCCGCAGGAGCCCCACTCGAGGAGAACCGCGGAGATCCAGGCTTCCTTCTCCAGCCCCGGGGTACCGGCTTTTACCGCTGCCTCGCCGCTGACGGGGTCCAGTTCCCAGAAGACGCACGAGCGACAGCGCTTGGGAAGGTCCGGAAGGTTGTCCAGCGTGAGCGGTAAGAGGCGACGCCCCATGAAGACAGTTCCTCGCTTTCCTCTCCCGCCGCGGCCCGGGCGGCGGTCAGAGTGCTCCGTTCCCTGAGCAGACCGCCGACGAAACCGCCGACAGCTCCCAGGCCGAGACCTGCGGTCACCAGTCCGCTGCGACTCACCGATCGCATGACCACTGCTTCCCCTAAGAGGTGCTACCGGATGGCTCCGTCCTTCCCCGTCGCATCGTAACCACGATGAGATTCCACCGATACCGTAAGAAAGCAAAGAGCGGGCCGTGTTCCGGTACACACCGGACACGGCCCGCCTTGTCGAGCGAGGGGTGACTCAGGCCTCGTCGTCGGCCTCCGCCGTCTCCGGCAGGCCGTTCTGCAGCACCGGACCCTCGCCCGGAGCCAGCGTGCCGAGAATGCGGCCGAGATCCTCCATCGAGGCGAACTCGACGACGATCTTGCCCTTCTTCTGGCCCAGGTCGACCTTCACGCGCGTCTCGAAGCGGTCCGACAGCCGCGTCGCCAGCTGGTTCAGCGCCGGGGAGACCCGGGCCCCGGCCCGGGGCCCCTTGGCCCGCGCCGTGCTCTTGGAGTGCGAGCCCATCAGGGTCACGATCTCCTCGACGGCCCGCACCGAGAGTCCCTCGGCGACGATGCGCAGGGCGAGGCGATCCTGCTCCTCGGAGTCCTCCACCGCCAGCAGGGCACGGGCGTGTCCGGCGGACAGCACGCCCGCGGCCACGCGCTTCTGCACGGCCGGCGACAGCTTCAGCAGCCGCAGCGTGTTGGAGACCTGAGGACGCGAGCGGCCGATGCGGTCGGCCAACTGGTCGTGCGTGCAGTTGAAGTCGGTGAGCAGTTGCTCGTACGCCTTCGCCTCTTCGAGCGGGTTCAGCTGGGCCCGGTGGAGGTTCTCCAGGAGCGCGTCGAGCAGAAGCTTCTCGTCGTCGGTGGCCCGGACGATCGCCGGGATCCGCTCCAGCCCCGCCTCGTGGCTGGCCCGCCAGCGCCGCTCGCCCATGATGAGCTCGAAGCGCTCGGGGCCGACCTGCCGTACGACGACCGGCTGCAGCAGGCCGACTTCCTTGATGGAGGTCACGAGCTCCGCCAGAGCCTCGTCGTCGAACACCTCGCGCGGTTGTCGCGGGTTCGGGGTGATCGCGTCGAGCGGCAGCTCGGCGAAGTACGCCACCTCGGACGCCTCGGCGCCGGCGGCCGGAGCGCTCGGCGCCACGGGCTCTTCCGTTTCACGTGAAACAGTGGTCTGCTCACGCGAAACGGCTGCCTGAGGGAGCGAGGCCAGCTTCGCCGCCGCGACACCGCGCTCCGGTGTCAGCGTCGGCAGCGGGCTGGTGGACGTCGAGACGCCGCCCGCCGGGCCTGCGGACACCGAGTCCTCAGGGGTGGGAGCCGCCGGAATCAGGGCTTTGAGGCCTCGGCCCAGTCCCCTCCGCTGTCCGCTCATTGAATACCCTCCGGCGTGCTCTGCTGGTCAAGTTGCGTGCCCGAGTGGGCCTGCTGGGCGTCGTAGTGGATCCCCACCCCGCGCAGCGCCATCTCTCGCGCCGCTTCGAGGTACGAGAGTGCACCGCTCGACCCTGGATCGTAGGTCAGCACGGTCTGGCCGTAGCTAGGAGCCTCCGAGATGCGGACCGAGCGCGGGATGCTCGTACGCAGAACCTCTTTGCCGAAGTGGGTACGGACCTCTTCGGCGACCTGAGAGGCCAGCCGGGTGCGTCCGTCGTACATCGTGAGGAGGATCGTGGAGACGTGCAGGTTCGGGTTGAGGTGCCCGCGCACGAGGTCCACATTGCGCAGCAGCTGCCCCAGGCCCTCCAGCGCGTAGTACTCGCACTGGATCGGGATCAGCACTTCGGCCCCCGCGACCAGAGCGTTGACCGTCAGCAGACCCAGCGAGGGCGGGCAGTCGATCAGGACGTAGTCGAGAGGCTGCTCGTACGCCTGGATGGCCCGCTGCAGCCGGCTCTCGCGTGCCACCAGCGAGACCAGCTCGATCTCGGCACCGGCGAGGTCGATCGTCGCCGGTGCGCAGAAGAGGCCTTCGACGTCGGAGACGGGCTGGACCACTTCCGCGAGCGGCCTGCTGTCGACCAGGACGTCGTAGATGGAGGGGACTTCGGCGTGGTGGTCGATGCCGAGTGCCGTGGAGGCGTTGCCCTGAGGGTCCAAGTCGATCACCAGGACGCGGGCGCCGTGCAGCGCGAGCGAAGCGGCGAGATTGACGGTCGTCGTGGTCTTGCCGACGCCGCCCTTCTGATTGGCCACCACCATGACGCGGGTCTGCTCGGGACGTGGCAGGCCCTCGCCCGCGCGACCGAGAGCTTCCACTGCCAGTTGGGCAGCGCGACCGATGGGTGTGTCGTCCATCGGGGGCGGTGTTTCACGTGAAACATCCTCCCCCGCCGACTCGGTACGGGGACCGGGGACCGGATCGGTCATCGGTCCCGCGATGTTGGCGTCGGACCGCAAGGATTCACTCTCCTCGACTTCAGGCTCGCAATGAACAGAGCCTCCCATGCCTTCGGGGTCGAGAACCAGCGAGGCCCTGTCTTCTGTGGATGAAACCCCTTCTGTGGACAACTCCATGCCCTTGGCGAGGGATCCCAGAGGTTTTCGGTCGCGAGGGGTGGCCGCAGCGCGACCGCGACTGATGATGCCCTGCAGCAGTGAGCGACGTTTCACGTGAAACACGATGCACCGCAGGCCGATGCCACCCGGCGCGACACCCCGAAATACGTACGGGGGACAGCTTTTGTGGAGTACCGCTGTTCGTCAGAGTGGATCAGCGGTACTCGTCCACAGGCCGCCCGGTACAGGCGGCCGGCAGCTCAGCGCCTGCGGCGGGCACGACCCGTGCGGGCGGCCTTGGCGCGCTTGGCGGCGAAGCGCACACCGCCGGGGCTCTCGCCGACCTCGACGCGGACCACGGTGGACAGCGGGTCGACGACTCCCTCGCCCACCTGGAGGACCGAGGTCGCCACCGCGCCCAGCTTGCTCAGAGCGGCACCTGCGCCCTTGATCTCTTCCTCGGCGGTGTCGCCCTTGAGAGCCAGCATCTCTCCGTACGGACGCAGCAGGGGAACGCCCCAGGCCGCGAGACGGTCCAGCGGTGCGACGGCTCGTGCGGTGACGACGTGCACGGGCGTCAGCTTGCCGAGGACCTCTTCGGCGCGGCCGCGCACCACGGTGACGTGGTCGAGCCCGAGCAGCTCGACGACCTCGGTGAGGAAGTTCGTCCGCCGTAGCAGCGGCTCGAGCAGTGTGATCTTGAGGTCGGGGCGGACCAGGGCCAACGGGATGCCCGGCAGGCCGGCGCCCGAACCGACGTCGCACACCGTGACGCCCTCGGGGACGACCTCGGAGAGCACCGCACAGTTCAGGATGTGCCGCTCCCACAGCCTCGGCACCTCGCGCGGGCCGATGAGGCCGCGCTGCACTCCCGCGTCGGCGAGGAGTTCCGCGTACCGGACCGCGTCCTGGTAGCGGTCGCCGAAGACCGCCCGGGCCTGCTCCGGAGCCGGGGGGAGTTCTGCTGCCTCCGTCACGGGGACCGTCCTTCCGTACCGCACTACCGCACTGGGTGGCTGACTAACAGGCTGACAAAGATCGGCCCCGCCTGCGAACAGACGGGGCCGGGAAGCGTCGTACCGCTCAGGCGGGAAGCACGACGACGAAGCGCTGCGGCTCCTCGCCCTCGGACTCGCTGCGCAGACCGGCGGCCTTGACCGCGTCGTGCACGACCTTGCGCTCGAACGGAGTCATCGGGTTCATCTTGACGGGCTCGCCGGTGTTCTTCACCTCGGCCGCGGCCTTGGCACCCTGCTCGGTGAGCTCGGCGCGCTTCTGGGCGCGGTAGCCGGCGATGTCCAGCATCAGGCGGCTGCGGTCCCCGGTCTCCCGGTGCACCGCGAGGCGGGTCAGCTCCTGGAGAGCTTCCAGGACCTCACCGTCACGGCCGACCAGCTTCTGCAGGTCGCGGCCGCTGCCGTCACCGACGATGGAGACGGCGGCACGGTCCGCCTCGACATCCATGTCGATGTCACCGTCGAGGTCGGCGATGTCCAGCAGACCCTCGAGGTAGTCCGCGGCGATCTCGCCCTCCTGCTCGAGGCGGGTCAGGGTGTCGCCACCCTCGGGAGAGGTGGTGCCTTCCGTCACTGGAGGGGCTCCTTCTTGGGTCAAGGCTTACTTCTTGGACGAGGACTTGGAGCGCGGCGGCTGGCCCTTGCGCTGGTTGGACTTGGCGCGGCTGCGAGCGTTGGAGGACCCGCCGGCCTGCTTGCCGTCACCGGCCTGCTTGGCCTTGGGGGCGGCGTCCTCGGGCGTGTCCTTCTTCTCCAGCGACGTCTTGGCCGGGGCCGCGTCGTCGGCCTGCGTGGGTCCGGACTGGCGCTGCGACTTCGACTGACGCTTGGGCTGCTGGCGCTTCTGCGGGCCGGCGGCCTTGGGGGCACCGTCCTCGTCCAGAACCGCGGTCGCGGCCGTGCTCTTCACCACGGTGCCGTCCGCCTGGGCGGCCAGCTGGGCCTTGGTCAGGCCGTTGATGAACTTGCGCTCGTACTCGTTGCGGTCGCGGCCCTTGGCAACGATGGCCTTGACGATCGTCTTCTCGCGCTTGGTCCGCGTGGCGCTGTGCGTGACGACATGCTTCTGCAGACCCTCGAGCATCTTGGCCTGGGCCTTGCTGCCCGGGGTGGGGTTCCGGTTGATCACGTACATCTGCTGACCCATGGTCCAGACGTTGGTGGTCAGCCAGTAGACGAGCACACCCACGGGGAAGTTGATGCCCATGAACAGGAAGATCAGGGGGAAGACGTACATCAGCATCTTCTGCTGCTGCATGAACGGCGTCTTCACCGTCAGGTCGACGTTCTTGGTCATCAGCTGGCGCTGCGTGTAGAACTGCGACGCCGACATCAGAACGATCATGACGGCGGTGACGACCCGCACGTCCGTCAGCGAGGAGCCGCCCATCTTGGCGATGGCCTCGGCGCTGTCCGTGAACTTCGCGGCGAGCGGGGCACCGAAGATGTGGGCCTTCTGCGCGCTGTCGAGCAGCGACTGCGTGATGACGCCGACCTTCTTGCCGTCGGCGATGCCCGAGAGCGTGTGGTACAGCGCGAAGAAGAACGGCGACTGCACGAGGATGGGAAGGCACGAGGAGAGCGGGTTGGTACCCGTCTCCTTGTACAGCTTCATCATCTCTTCGGACTGACGCTGCTTGTCGTTCTTGTAGCGCTCCTGGATCGCCTTCATCTGCGGCTGGAGCAGCTGCATGTTCCGCGTGGCCTTGATCTGCTTCACGAAGAGCGGGATCAGGCAGATGCGGATCAGCACCACCAGGAAGACGATCGACAGGCCCCAGGCCAGGCCGGAGTCAGGCCCGAAGATGGCCCCGAAGACCTTGTGGAACTGGACGATGACCCAGGACACCGGGTAGGTGAGAAACGCGAAGACGCCGGAAATCGCGTTGACGATATCGGAAATCATGTCCCTGATCAGGCTCCTTGGGCATGGGGCGGGGTCGCTGTGGACGGGGTGTCCTGGGCAGGCTGTCTGTCGCCGTCAACGACGGGGGCCGCTTTCTTGTCCCCGCGCAAGGCGTTGCGGAGCATCTCGTGCCAGCGCGGACGCTTGCGCGGTGGAACGTGGTCGACACCGCCGGACGACCACGGATTGCACCGAAGGATGCGCCAGGCGGTGAGGGCTGTTCCCTTGATCGCACCGTGCCGGTCGATGGCCGTGAAGCCGTAGTGGGAACACGACGGGTAGTACTTGCACACCGGACCGAGAAGCGGACTGATCGTCCACTGATAGATCTTGATCAAGGCGAGCAGTGGGTACTTCATCGCGCGCCCCCTCCCAGGAGCCGCTGGAGTGCAGCGTCCAGGTCTCGGGCCAGCTGTGCGTGGGTGGCGTCGCCCGCTCCGGGCAACGCGCGTACGACTACCAGGCTACCTGGGGGCAACGAAGCCACTCGGTCGCGCATGAGGTGCCGAAGTCTGCGCTTCACCGCGTTCCGTACGACGGCTCCACCTACTGCCTTGCTCACGACGAAACCCGCACGCGGCGGGGAAACGCTCTCCCCAGGCGCGTGCGGGTCCGTTGAACCGCTGCGTAGATGGACGACGAGAAGCGGGCGTCCAGCCCGACGTCCTCGACGTACCGCGGTCGCGAAGTCTTCGCGCCGCCTCAGCCGATACTCGGTAGGCAGCACGTCATGACCTGATTACGAGATCAGGCGGACAGGCTGGCGCGACCCTTGCCACGACGGTTGGCGAGAATCGCACGACCGGCGCGGGTCCGCATGCGAAGGCGGAAACCGTGGGTCTTGGCGCGACGACGGTTGTTCGGCTGGAAGGTGCGCTTGCTCACTCGGGGGCTCCAGAAGAAATCGGGTGGTGGCGGGACATCGCCTGGCTGTCACCGTGCGCCCACGAGAAGCTCGCAATACGCCCGAGTGCACCGCTACACGTACCGCAACAGTTCTCGGTTCGTGACCTTGCCCATCGGAGGCAGGCGGCAGCAGCCATCGACAACTCGACCTGGTTACGGTACGCGCGGCTACGCCATCCGGTCAAACCGACAGCGCGTGAGGGACACTGTCCACAGGCTGGGGACAACAACTTGAACCGCAACGGTCGCGCTGACTACCGTGGCCGGACCCCGATTCGTTCCCTTCCCCCCACCCCACCCGATTTTCTTCCCGATCCGTCCCGAGAACCACACGTTCGTGGGACCAGCGAGAGAGCGTGCCCTGTGGCTGACGTACCTGCCGATCTTGCCGCAGTGTGGCCACGAGTTCTGGAGCAACTCCTCGGGGAAGGCCGCGGGCAGGGCGTCGAGACGAAGGACGAACACTGGATCCGGCGCTGCCAGCCCTTGGCGCTCGTCGCCGACACGGCGCTGCTGGCCGTCCCCAATGAATTCGCCAAGGGCGTACTCGAGGGCCGGCTCGCCCCGGTCGTCAGCGAGACCCTGAGCCGCGAGTGCGGCCGCCCCATCCGGATCGCGATCACCGTCGACGACTCCGTGGGCGAGGCCCCCGCACCGGCCGCCCCCCAGCCCCAGCAGCACCGCTACGAGGACACCGAGCCGCCGGCCGCCCCGGGGCAGGGCCACGATCCGTACGAGCAGCGCGACAGCCGCGACAGCCGCGAGAGCTACGAGGGCGGGTACGAGCGGCGCGGCATGGACGAGCACGGGCCGGGCGGCCGCGGCGAGCAGGCGGCTCCCCAGGCACCTCAGCCACCCCGCGAGGACCCGCTGCCCACCGCGCGTCCCGCCTACCCCGACTACCAGCGCCCGCAGCCGGGCGCCTGGCCGCGCCCCCAGCAGGACGAGTACAGCTGGCAGCAGCAGCGGCTCGGCTTCCCCGAGCGCGACCCGTACGCGACGCCTCCGCAGCAGCCGCAGCACGACTACCGCCAGCAGGAGCGCCCGCCCTACGAGCAGCAGGGCTACGAGCCGGAGCGCGGCGGCGGCCGGTACGGCCAGCAGCCCGAACCCACCTCGTACGAGGAACGCCCCTCCTATGAAGAGCGGCCCTCCTACGAGGACCGCGGACCCTACGAAGAGCGCGCTTCTTATGAGGAGCGCTCTTCTTACGACGGGCCGCACTCCTCCAGGTCCTCGCACGGGTCGCACGATCGGCCGCAGCGGCGGGAGCCGGGAGAGACCTCGTCGATGGGCGGCGGCCGGCACGCGCAGGACACCGGGCGCCACGCCCAGGACGGTGGTCCGAGCGGACCCGGCGGCGGCCGCGGTCTGCCCAGTGGCGCCCCGAGCCCGCTGGCCGCGCAGCCCGCGCCGGCCGCGGGTCCCGGGGAGCCGACCGCGCGCCTGAACCCCAAGTACCTCTTCGACACGTTCGTGATCGGCGCGTCGAACCGTTTCGCCCACGCCGCCGCGGTCGCCGTGGCCGAGGCGCCGGCGAAGGCCTACAACCCCCTCTTCATCTACGGGGAGTCGGGCCTCGGCAAGACGCACCTTCTGCATGCCATCGGGCACTACGCCCGTAGCCTCTATCCCGGCACGCGCGTGCGGTACGTGAGCTCCGAGGAGTTCACCAACGAGTTCATCAACTCGATCCGTGACGGCAAGGGCGACTCCTTCCGCAAGCGGTACCGCGAGATGGACATCCTCCTGGTCGACGACATCCAGTTCCTCGCGGACAAGGAGTCGACGCAGGAGGAGTTCTTCCACACCTTCAACACGCTCCACAACGCCAACAAGCAGATCGTGCTCTCCAGCGACCGGCCGCCCAAGCAGCTGGTGACCCTGGAGGACCGGCTGCGCAACCGGTTCGAGTGGGGCCTCATCACGGACGTCCAGCCGCCCGAGCTGGAGACGCGTATCGCGATCCTCCGCAAGAAGGCGGTGCAGGAGCAGCTCAACGCGCCTCCGGAGGTGCTCGAGTTCATCGCGTCGCGGATCTCGCGCAACATCCGTGAGCTGGAAGGGGCGTTGATCCGGGTCACGGCGTTCGCCTCGCTGAACCGGCAGCCGGTGGATCTCGGGCTCACCGAGATCGTCCTCAAGGACCTGATCCCCGGCGGCGAGGACTCGGCCCCGGAAATCACGGCCTCGGCGATCATGGCGGCGACCGCGGACTACTTCGGTCTGACCGTCGAGGACCTGTGCGGGTCCTCTCGCAGCCGCGTCCTGGTGACGGCCCGGCAGATCGCCATGTACCTGTGCCGTGAGCTCACCGACCTCTCGCTGCCGAAGATCGGCGCGCAGTTCGGCGGCCGCGACCACACGACCGTGATGCACGCGGACCGCAAGATCCGCGCGCTGATGGCCGAGCGGCGCTCCATCTACAACCAGGTCACCGAGCTCACGAACCGCATCAAGAACGGCTGACGGCTCTCGACCAGCCCCACCAGGACCCACCAGGGCGCTCCGGAACGACTCCGGGGCGCCCTTTTCATGCCTCCGTCAGCACCCTCCGCCAGCTCTGCCGCGCCCCTCCTCCGGCCCTCCGCCGCCCCTCTTCAGCCCCTTTTTCGTGCCTCCGGCGGGGTCCACACGCCTCTTCGGCGCCGGCGACGCCGCCGTCCACAGCCCGCCGGTGTTCGATTACCGGCCTGGTTACGGGAGTTCTCCACAGATCTGCCGGGTTTTTGCGATCCACACCCTGGGGACCGCAAAGTTGTCCAGATCCCATCCACAGGCTGGACTGGTGACAGATCATCAGCCCAGGTCAGGTGGCTGTGGATTCGTGGACAAAAGATTTCCACAGGCTGTGGACAGAGTTTTCCTCCACAGACTGTGCATTTCGTTGTCCACCGCCGACCCACAGGATGACAGCGGTTGTGCACAGCGATCAGGCGCTTCTCCACACGGCTGTCCACTGTTCGGCAACCCGACGCGCCTAGTCACCAGGGCGAGTGAAAGGCGTCACATCGATCGCCCTTGTCACCCTGTGGGGAACCCGCCCGAAGCTGGGGACGACTCTGGGGAGAAGTGGCCCCTGCCTGTGCATCACGTGTGCAGAACTTTTCGCTGTCCACAGAGAGGGCGGGTTGTCCACCGGCTCCGCCCACAGGGTCGGTGGACAAAAAACCGGGCCTGACCTGCGTAAAGGCAGTTATCCACGGTTTCCACAGCCCCTACTACTACTCCCAACTAGAGAGAGCTGGGAATCCGTTTCGAAGTGGGGGCTGTGCACAACTTGCCGCCGGGACCCCGACCGCGCCTCGACGCGACTTGACCGAGGCGGGCAACGACTGTCAGCGCGGTGCGTCAGACTGGTCCCCGGTGTTCTCCCCAGCTGTGGGCCGAGCGACACCACGTCTGCCGACGCAGACCGCAGACCGATGACGAACGCAGGGCGAGAGCAGCCAGGCAACAGCAGGAGGCGGCTTACGGTGAAGATCCGGGTGGAACGCGACGTACTCGCGGAGGCGGTGGCCTGGGCGGCGCGCAGCCTCCCGGCACGACCGCCTGCGCCCGTCCTCGCGGGCCTTCTGCTGAAGGCCGAGGAGGGCGCACTCAGCCTGTCGAGCTTCGACTACGAGGTCTCGGCACGCGTCTCTGTGGACGCGGAGGTCGACGAGGAAGGCACGGTGCTCGTCTCCGGCCGCCTCCTCGCGGACATCTGCCGCGCCCTTCCCAACCGTCCGGTGGAGATCTCCACAGACGGTGTACGAGCGACCGTGGTCTGTGGGTCCTCGCGATTCACACTCCACACCCTCCCTGTGGAGGAGTACCCGGCGCTGCCGCAGATGCCGACCGCGACGGGCACCGTCCCGGGCGAGATCTTCGCCGCCGCCGCCCAGCAGGTGGCCATCGCCGCCGGCCGCGACGACACGCTGCCCGTCCTCACCGGTGTGCGCATCGAGATCGAGGGCGACACGGTGACCCTGGCGTCCACCGACCGCTACCGCTTCGCGGTCCGCGAGTTCCTGTGGAAGCCGGAGGACCCGGAGGCGTCCGCGGTCGCCCTGGTGCCCGCCAAGACGCTCCTGGACACCGCCAAGGCGCTGACGAGCGGTGACACGGTCACGCTCGCGCTGTCGGGCTCCGGCGCCGGTGAGGGCCTGATCGGCTTCGAGGGCGCCGGCCGTCGCACAACAACCCGTCTGCTCGAGGGCGACCTGCCGAAGTACCGCACGCTGTTCCCGACGGAGTTCAACTCCGTGGCCGTCATCGAGACCGCCCCCTTCGAGGAGGCCGTCAAGCGCGTGGCCCTCGTCGCCGAGCGGAACACCCCGGTGCGGCTCAGCTTCGAGCAGGGCGTGCTCATCCTGGAGGCCGGCTCCAGCGACGACGCACAGGCTGTGGAGCGTCTCGACGCGCAGCTGGAGGGCGACGACATCTCGATCGCCTTCAACCCGCAGTTCCTGCTGGACGGCCTGAAGGAGATCAACTCCCCGGTCGCCCAGCTGTCCTTCACGACGTCCACCAAGCCCGCGCTGCTCAGCGGCAAGCCGGCCGTGGACGCCGAGGCGGACGACGCGTACAAGTACCTGATCATGCCGGTGCGGCTGTCGGGCTGAGACGGCTGAGCGGAGGTGGCCGCCGGGTTCGCCCGCGCGGCTACGTCCACAGGTGTGCACGAGGGTCCGGGTTTAGGCTCGGACCCGGTACGAGCCCCGCGCCACGCGTGCGTGCTCGTACCGTGCGCACCACCTCTCGCCCCGTCGCAACGTAAGGATCACCACTGATGGAGCTCGGTCTCGTCGGCCTCGGCAAGATGGGCGGCAACATGCGCGAGCGCATCCGCCGCGCAGGCCACACCGTCATCGGCTACGACCGCAACCCCGACCTCGCGGACGTCCACAGCCTCGAGGAGCTCGTGGGCCGTCTCCAGGGGCCCCGCGTGGTGTGGGTGATGGTCCCGGCCGGTGCCGCGACCCAGTCCACCATCGACGAGCTCGGCGAGCTCCTGCAGCCCGGCGACGTCGTCGTCGACGGTGGGAACTCGCGCTGGACGGACGACGAGAAGCACGCCGAGGAGCTGGCGGCCAAGGGCATCGGCTTCGTCGACTGCGGCGTCTCCGGCGGCGTCTGGGGCCTGGAGAACGGCTACGCGCTCATGTACGGCGGCTCCGGCGAGGACGTCGCGAAGGTCCAGCCGGTCTTCGACGCCCTGAAGCCGGAGGGCGAGTTCGGCTCGGTGCACGCGGGCAAGGTCGGCGCCGGCCACTTCGCCAAGATGGTCCACAACGGCATCGAGTACGCCATGATGCAGGCCTACGCCGAGGGCTGGGAGCTCCTGGAGGCCGTGGACTCGGTGACCGACGTGCGCGAGGTCTTCCGCTCCTGGCAGGAGGGCACGGTCATCCGTTCCTGGCTGCTCGACCTGGCGGTCAACGCCCTCGACGAGGACGAGCACCTCGACAAGCTGCGCGGCTACGCACAGGACTCCGGCGAGGGCCGCTGGACCGTGGAAGCCGCCATCGACAACGCGGTGCCGCTGCCCGCGATCACCGCGTCCCTCTTCGCGCGCTTCGCCTCGCGCCAGGAGGACTCGCCGCAGATGAAGATGATCGCGGCGCTGCGCAATCAGTTCGGTGGCCACGCCGTCGAGAAGAAGTAGTCCACACAAGCCGTAGTCCACAGCTGTAGACCGGTGCGGCGGTGATCCACAGGTGTGGATCACCGCGCCCGAAGCACCTGCAGTAACCGCAGTACCGAGCACGTTGGGGGAGGTCGGCCCACGACCATGCACGTCACGCATCTGTCGCTGGCCGACTTCCGCTCGTACGTTCGGGCCGAGGTGGCGCTCGAACCGGGCGTCACCGCCTTCGTGGGGCCCAACGGACAGGGCAAGACGAACCTGGTCGAGGCCGTCGGCTACCTCGCCAACCTCGGCAGCCACCGTGTCTCCTCCGACGCCCCGCTCGTCCGCATGGGCGCCGAGCGCGCCGTCATCCGGGCCCAGGTGCGCCAGGGCGAGCGCCAGCAGCTCATCGAGCTGGAGCTGAACCCGGGCAAGGCCAATCGCGCCCGTATCAACAGGTCCTCGCAGGTCAGGCCGCGTGACGTGCTCGGCATCGTGCGCACCGTGCTGTTCGCGCCCGAGGACCTCGCGCTCGTCAAGGGCGACCCCGGCGAGCGGCGCCGCTTCCTGGACGAGCTGATCACGGCCCGCTCCCCCCGTATGGCCGGGGTGCGCTCCGACTACGACCGCGTCCTCAAGCAGCGCAACACGCTCCTGAAGTCCGCCGCCCTCGCCCGCCGGCACGGTGGCCGCACCATGGACCTGTCCACGCTCGACGTGTGGGACCAGCACCTCGCGCGCGCGGGCGCGGAGCTGCTCGCCCAGCGCCTCGACCTGATCGCGACGCTGGAGCCGCTGGCCGACAAGGCCTACGAGCAGCTGGCCCCCGGTGGCGGCCCGCTCGCCCTGGAGTACAAGCCGTCCTCGCCCGAGCTCGTCGGCCACGCGCGCGAGGAGCTCTACGAGCAGCTCCTCGCCGCCCTGGAAGGCGCCCGCAAGCAGGAGATCGAGCGCGGGGTGACCCTGGTGGGCCCGCACCGCGACGAGCTGCTCCTCAAGCTCGGCAGGCTGCCCGCGAAGGGCTACGCGAGTCACGGCGAGTCCTGGTCGTACGCGCTGGCGCTGCGCCTGGCCTCGTACGACCTGCTGCGGGCGGAGGGGAACGAGCCGGTGCTCGTCCTCGACGACGTGTTCGCGGAGCTCGACGCGCGCCGCAGGGAGCGTCTCGCGGAGCTCGTGGCGCCCGGCGAGCAGGTCCTGGTGACGGCCGCCGTCGACGACGACGTGCCGGACGTGCTGGCCGGCACCCGGTACGCGGTGTCCGAGGGGACCGTGGAGCGGCTGTGAGCGATCAGAAGTCCGGCCCGGAGAAATCCGGCCCCGAGTCGAAGCCGGCGCCGGAGCCGTCCGGTGTCGACCTCGCGCGCGTCGCCCTGCGCGCCGCGAAAGAGGCCGCACGCGCGCGTGGAGCCTCCGCGCAGCAGAAGAAGCAGGTCCGTCGCGGCGGCGGCCTGCGTTCCGGGGCGCGGGCCGACGGCCGCGACCCGATGGGCCTCGGCGCGGCCATCAACCGGCTGATCACCGAGCGCGGCTGGGAGACGCCGGCCGCGGTGGGCGGCGTCATGGGGCGCTGGCCGCAGATCGTCGGCGACGACCTCGCCAAGCACTGTGTGCCGCAGAAGTACGACGAGGACGAGTGCGTCCTGGTCGTGCAGTGCGATTCGACGGCCTGGGCGACGCAGGTCCGCATGCTGGCTCCGCAGCTGGTCAGACGGCTGAACGAGGATCTCGGCCACGGCACCGTGCGCCGTATCGACATCAAGAACCCCGGCTCCGGGCCCCGTCGCTACGGCCCTTTGCGCGCCCCTGGAAGCACCGGTCACGACGACACCTACGGGTGACAGGTCGGCCACGGTTGCTGGGGGTTGACACCCCGAAGCGCTGAGTGCCGCTGTGAGCCTCTTGGAGCCCCGCTCCGCATAGGGGGAGTCGGCCGAGACCGGTTGAGGGCGGCACATGCGGACTCAGGTACCGGCAAACCCCCATCACTGTCAGTGCTACCGGTACACTGGAGAGCAATCCCGCCCCACTTGTGGGACGCACCGAGCAACGCTGACAGGGCTTACCGAACAAACACGCCGCAGCCGCTCCGGCCACCAACCGGGAGCTTGGCTTGTGCTGTGCCAGAAAGGGCGCTTCGTGGCCGATTCCGGCAACCCCAACGAGAACATCCCGACCACCGACGATGACGCGCGCGCGAGCGTAGGAGCGACAGACGGCTCCTACGACGCGAGCGCGATCACCGTCCTCGAAGGGCTGGACGCGGTCCGCAAGCGACCTGGCATGTACATCGGCTCGACCGGTGAGCGTGGCCTGCACCACATGGTGCAGGAGGTCGTGGACAACTCCGTCGACGAGGCGCTGGCCGGTCACGCGGACACGATCGACGTCACGATCCTTCCCGACGGCGGCGTCCGCGTCATCGACAACGGCCGCGGCATCCCCGTCGGCATCATCCCCTCCGAGGGGAAGCCGGCCGTCGAGGTCGTCCTGACCGTCCTGCACGCGGGCGGAAAGTTCGGCGGCGGCGGCTACGCCGTCTCCGGTGGTCTGCACGGAGTCGGTGTCTCCGTGGTCAACGCGCTGTCCACGCGCGTATCCGTCGAGATCAAGACCGACGGCCACCGCTGGACGCAGGACTACAAGATGGGCGCCCCGACGGCGGCTCTCGCCCAGCACGAGGCCACCGACGAGACCGGCACCTCGGTCACGTTCTGGGCCGACGGCGACATCTTCGAGACCACCGAGTACTCCTTCGAGACGCTGTCGCGGCGCTTCCAGGAGATGGCCTTCCTCAACAAGGGCCTGACGATCAAGCTCACGGACGAGCGCGAGTCCGCCAAGGCCACGGCCGGCGCGGACGCCAAGGAGGCGACGGACGACACCGCCTTCGAGCCGCGCACGGTGACGTACCACTACGAAGGCGGCATCGTCGACTTCGTGAAGTACCTCAACTCCCGCAAGGGCGAGGTCGTTCACCCCTCCGTGATCGACATCGAGGCCGAGGACAAGGAAAAGCTCCTGTCCGTCGAGGTCGCGATGCAGTGGAACAGCAGCTACAGCGAGGGCGTCTACTCCTTCGCGAACACGATCCACACGCACGAGGGCGGTACCCACGAAGAGGGCTTCCGCTCCGCGCTGACCGCGCTCATCAACAAGTACGCGCGCGAGAAGAAGCTGCTCCGCGAGAAGGACGACAACCTCACGGGTGACGACATCCGCGAGGGTCTGACCGCGATCATCTCCGTCAAGCTCGGCGAGCCGCAGTTCGAGGGCCAGACGAAGACCAAACTGGGCAACACCGAGGCGAAGACGTTCGTCCAGAAGGTCGTCCACGAGCACCTGAACGACTGGCTCGACCGGAACCCGAACGAGGCCGCGGACATCATCCGCAAGTCGATCCAGGCGGCCACCGCGCGCGTGGCGGCCCGCAAGGCGCGCGACCTGACCCGCCGCAAGGGTCTGCTCGAGTCCGCCTCGCTGCCCGGCAAGCTCTCCGACTGCCAGTCGAACGACCCCACCAAGTGCGAGATCTTCATCGTCGAGGGTGACTCCGCCGGCGGCTCGGCCAAGTCCGGCCGCAACCCGCAGTACCAGGCCATCCTGCCCATCCGAGGCAAGATCCTGAACGTCGAGAAGGCGCGGATCGACAAGATCCTGCAGAACCAGGAGATCCAGGCGCTGATCTCGGCCTTCGGCACCGGAGTCCACGAGGACTTCGACATCGAGAAGCTGCGCTATCACAAGATCATCCTGATGGCGGACGCCGACGTCGACGGCCAGCACATCAACACGCTGCTGCTGACGTTCCTGTTCCGCTTCATGCGCCCGCTGGTCGAGGCCGGTCACGTCTTCCTGTCGCGTCCGCCGCTCTACAAGATCAAGTGGGGCCGGGACGACTTCGAGTACGCGTACTCGGACCGCGAGCGCGACGCGCTGATCGAACTGGGCAAGCAGGCCGGCAAGCGCATCCGTGACGACTCGGTCCAGCGCTTCAAGGGTCTCGGTGAGATGAACGCCGAGGAGCTGCGCATCACGACCATGGACCAGGAGCACCGCGTCCTCGGCCAGGTCACCCTCGACGACGCCGCCCAGGCCGACGACCTGTTCTCGGTCCTCATGGGTGAGGACGTCGAGGCACGCCGCTCGTTCATCCAGCGCAACGCCAAGGACGTCCGCTTCCTCGACATCTGAGTCGGTCTCAGCTGACCGCCGCAGAAAGGATCTTCACCAGCAATGGCCGACGAGAACACTCCCAGCACCCCTGAAGAGGGCGCGGGCGAGATCACGATGCGCATCGAGCCCGTCGGGCTCGAGACGGAGATGCAGCGCTCCTACCTCGACTACGCGATGTCCGTCATCGTGTCCCGAGCGCTGCCCGACGTACGTGACGGCCTCAAGCCCGTCCACCGTCGCGTCCTGTACGCCATGTACGACGGCGGCTACCGGCCCGAGAAGGGCTTCTACAAGTGCGCCCGCGTCGTCGGTGACGTCATGGGCAACTACCATCCCCACGGCGACTCCTCGATCTACGACGCCCTGGTGCGCCTCGCCCAGCCGTGGTCGATGCGCATGCCGCTGGTCGACTCCAACGGAAACTTCGGCTCTCCGGGCAACGACCCGGCTGCCGCCATGCGCTACACCGAGTGCAAGATGGCGCCGCTGTCCATGGAGATGGTCCGGGACATCGACGAGGAGACCGTCGACTTCACGGACAACTACGACGGCCGCTCCCAGGAGCCGACCGTCCTGCCGGCCCGCTTCCCGAACCTGCTGATCAACGGCTCCGCCGGCATCGCGGTCGGCATGGCGACCAACATCCCGCCGCACAACCTGCGCGAGGTCGCCGCCGGCGCCCAGTGGTACCTGGAGAACCCGGAGGCCTCGCACGAGGAGCTCCTGGACGCCCTCATCGAGCGCATCAAGGGCCCGGACTTCCCGACCGGCGCCCTCGTGGTGGGCCGCAAGGGCATCGAGGAGGCGTACCGCACGGGCCGTGGCTCCATCACGATGCGCGCGGTCGTCGCCGTCGAGGAGATCCAGAACCGCCAGTGCCTGGTGGTCACCGAGCTGCCCTACCAGGTCAACCCGGACAACCTCGCCCAGAAGATCGCCGACCTCGTCAAGGACGGCAAGATCGGCGGCATCGCCGACGTCCGCGACGAGACGAGCTCCCGTACGGGCCAGCGCCTGGTCATCGTCCTGAAGCGGGACGCGGTCGCCAAGGTCGTGCTGAACAACCTGTACAAGCACACCGACCTCCAGACGAACTTCGGCGCCAACATGCTGGCGCTCGTCGACGGCGTGCCGCGCACCCTCTCCCTGGACGCGTTCATCCGCCACTGGGTGACGCACCAGGTCGAGGTCATCGTCCGCCGGACGAAGTTCCGGCTGCGCAAGGCCGAGGAGCGCGCACACATCCTGCGCGGCCTTCTGAAGGCCCTGGACGCCATCGACGAGGTCATCGCCCTCATCCGGCGCAGCGACACCGTGGACGTGGCGCGAGGGGGCCTCATGAGCCTCCTGGAGATCGACGAGATCCAGGCCAACGCCATCCTCGAGATGCAGCTGCGCCGACTGGCCGCTCTGGAGCGTCAGAAGATCGTCCAGGAGCACGACGAGCTCCAGGCGAAGATCAACGAGTACAACGCGATCCTGGCCTCGCCCGAGCGGCAGCGCCAGATCATCAGCGAAGAGCTGCAGCAGATCGTCGACAAGTTCGGCGACGACCGCCGCACCAAGCTGGTGCCCTTCGAAGGCGACATGTCCATCGAGGACCTCATCGCCGAGGAAGACATCGTCGTCACGATCTCGCGCGGCGGCTACGTCAAGCGCACCAAGACCGACGACTACCGCTCCCAGAAGCGCGGCGGCAAGGGCGTGCGCGGCACGAAGCTCAAGGAAGACGACATCGTCGACCACTTCTTCGTGTCCACGACGCACCACTGGCTGCTCTTCTTCACCAACAAGGGGCGCGTCTACCGCGCGAAGGCCTACGAGCTGCCCGACGCCGGCCGTGACGCACGCGGCCAGCACGTGGCGAACCTGCTGGCCTTCCAGCCGGACGAGGCCATCGCCGAGATCCTCGCGATCCGCGACTACGACGCGGCGCCGTACCTGGTCCTCGCGACCAAGGCCGGCCTCGTCAAGAAGACGTCACTGAAGGACTACGACTCGCCCCGCTCCGGCGGTGTCATCGCGATCAACCTCCGCGAGGCCGCGGACGGTTCGGACGACGAGCTGATCGGCGCCGAGCTCGTCTCGGGCGAGGACGACCTGCTGCTCATCAGCAAGAAGGCGCAGTCCATCCGGTTCACCGCGACGGACGACGCGCTGCGCCCGATGGGCCGTGCGACCTCGGGCGTGAAGGGCATGAGTTTCCGCGAGGGCGACGAGCTGCTCTCGATGAATGTCGTCCGGCCGGGTACGTTCGTCTTCACCGCCACCGACGGTGGGTACGCGAAGCGGACCAACGTCGACGAATACCGCGTCCAGGGTCGCGGTGGCCTCGGAATCAAGGCCGCCAAGATCGTGGAGGACCGTGGTTCCCTCGTCGGCGCCCTGGTGGTCGAGGAGACCGACGAGATCCTCGCCATCACGCTGTCCGGCGGTGTGATTCGTACGCGAGTCAACGAGGTCAGGGAGACGGGCCGTGACACCATGGGCGTCCAGCTGATCAACCTGGGCAAGCGCGATGCCGTCGTCGGCATCGCACGTAATGCCGAGGCCGGTCGCGAGGCCGAGGAAGTCGACGGCGACATCCCGCAGGACGCGGACGATGTCGTGACCGACGAATCGACCCCGGACGAGACGGCCTCCGGAACGGCGGACGAGGGCGGGCAGTCCTCGGCCGAGTAGCGCGAGGAGTGAGTCATCGTGAGCGGAGCCACGGGCGCGGGCTCTACCGGGACATCCACCGGTACGGAAACCGAGGGCGGCTGTGGCTCCGCTCATGATGCGAAAGACTCGCCCGAGTCTCATGGATCCCAGGGGGGAACTGTGACGGACACCCGAGGTCCGCAGACCCAGAATTACGCGGACGGCGGCGGCGCCCTGCCCGGGGAGCGTCAGCAGCCCCAGCAGGCCGGCCAGCCGTACCACCCGCCGCAGGCGTACCAGAACGCGCCTACGGGGGCCGTGCGCCGCCCGCGCACCGGCGCCCGTACGACGCCGCGTACGCGCAAGGCGCGGCTGCGCGTCGCCAAGGCCGACCCGTGGTCGGTGATGAAGGTCAGCTTCCTGCTCTCCATCGCGCTCGGCATCTGCACGATCATCGCGGCCGCGGTGCTGTGGATGGTCATGGACGCCATGGGCGTCTTCTCGACGGTCGGCGGCACGATCTCCGAGGCCACGGGCTCCAACGAGTCCAACGGCTTCGACCTGCAGTCGTTCCTGTCGCTCCCGCGCGTGCTGATGTTCACGACGGTCATCGCGGTCATCGACGTCGTCCTGGCGACGGCGCTCGCGACGCTCGGCGCGTTCATCTACAACCTCTCCGCCGGCTTCGTCGGCGGTATCGAGCTCACGCTCGCCGAGGACGAGTGAGCGCGGTTCACGCGTTCGCGTAGCCGCTGGTGGGCGGGCCGGGACTATCGATTTTGGGACTGGCCCCCCTGTGCGCTAATCTTCAGGAGTCAGCGCGCGGGACACACACCGCAGAGCGCGGCGGGGCTATAGCTCAGTTGGTTAGAGCGCATCCCTGATAAGGATGAGGCCACAGGTTCAAATCCTGTTAGCCCCACAGTACGAGGACCCTCAAGCGGAAACGCTTGGGGGTCTTTTGCTGTTCGGGCACGGGCGTCGGCCGTACCCGTCCGGGCATGCGGAAGGGGCCCTCTCAGCCGGGAGTGATGGCTGGGGCCTCGTCTGTGCGCTGCTCTGCTCTTCGATTGTGGGGTCTGGCTTGATGCCTGACACCTGATGCCTGACTGCCCGGCCCGGGGGCCTGAGTGCGGCACCGTCCGTCTTTCGGCCGTACAGGGGCAGGTTGTGTGTGGCGGGCACGCGCGTACGAGCGCTCTGGGCGCTCTGGGCGCTCTGGGCGCTCTGGGTGCTCTGGCTGTTCTGTGCGCGGCCTTGCGGGCCCGTTCCCGGTGGAGCGTGGGCATGGGGCCGTGCTGCCTCGCCGCCGCGGGGTGTGCCGGCGGGGTTCTGCGTCTTCTCTTTGTGGATTCTGCGGACTCTTCTGAGCCTGCGGTGCTGCGGTACAGCGTCGCTGCGAGTGCTGTGACTGCTGAGGGTGCTGCGTGTAGTTCGCTACGTCGTTCTTTCGTTACTGCTGGTCGTGCTGGTCGTGCTGGCACTGCTGGTCTTGCTGCGCTTGCTTGTTACTGCGGGTCGTGCTGTTCCTGCGCGTCTTGCGGGTCGTGCTTTTCTGCACTGGTGCTGCTGTTCGTTCTGGTCCTGCTGTGTGCCTTGTGCCTTGTGCCTTCTGGGCTACGGCGCCGGGGGCAGGTCCGGCGTGGCCAGTTCGGCTTCCGCGGCGCGCTGGTCGATGTCGGCCGGCGGACGGTGGCGGCAGCTGGGGGCGGAACCGTGGGCCTCGGCGCGGATGCGCTGCTTCATCGTCGGTGGCAGTGACCTCTTGAAGGCCCAGAAGGGAGCCGACGCGGCCGCGGGAGCGGGGTCGGCCTGCGGCGCCGGAGCCTGAACCTCCTCCGACTGCTGGACGGGAACGGCCGCGGCGGCCGGGGAGACGAGACCGAGCGCCGAGAAGAGCGCGATGAAGGCAGAGATGACGATGGTCCACAGCGTCATGACCTTGTTCTTGGTCATGGCCCCTCACTTTCAGGTTGGGCGATTTGCGTACTTTCCCAATGATGTGTACGCGGGGTCCGGAGTGCGGGACCGACGCCCGTGGCGCGTCGATCTTCAGATGAACACCACTCGGATGGGTGCAAGTGACCTGATCTGGCCGCATTTGAGACGGATTTACCGACCTGGGAGTGATCGACGGGCGATTCGCGGAGCTGTGGACTCCGGATCTACTGCTGTGATCGGGGCGGGAGTTGATGCTCATGCAGGTCACCGATCGGTATCGGTCGGTGTGTATAGTCGGGCGCCAGAGGTCCCCTTAGTCAAGGAAAGACGAGGTCGCACGGTGAAGAAGCTTCTCCTGGTCGCACTGGCCGCCATCGGCGGGCTCCTCGTGTACCGCCAGATCCAGGCGGATCGCGCCGAGCAGGACCTGTGGACGGAGGCGACTGACTCCGTGCCTACGGGTTCGTGAGTCTTCGACAACAGACTCTTCACAGGCCCCGGTCGCAGCAGCGGCCGGGGCTTTGTGTTGCCCGGAGGGGGTTCGTCCCGTGTTGCGGGCCTCGCGCGGCGGCGGTATTCACGGATGTGACGCCCCCGCTCGCGCAAGCAAAGTCGTGGCGCCGTGGCGGGATTGCTCCGCTGGGCGGACAGTGCGCGGGTGGGAACGGCAGGATGACCGTCCATGAGGGGACTCATGAGGCGGCCGGGGTTGCAGAGGCCATCGAGACCGTACGAGCGCGGTGGCCGGGCGCTGCGTAGTCGGACGCTGCGCAAGCGGGCGGTCGCGGTGGCCGCCGTGTTCGGTGCCTGCGCGGTACCGACCTTGCCCGGCGCCGCAGTGGCAGCACCGGCGTCCGGCGCCCCGTACGTCTACGCCCAGGGTGCCCGGCAGATCGGCGCGGCTGCGAGCAGCGCTGATGCGCAGCGGCTCACGGCCGGTGAGACGTACCGGAGCGCACTCGGTACGGGCGCGAGCGGCGTCGCCTACTACCGCGTCGAGCTGGACGGTGCCGCCGACGCGTACGCCTCCGTCGTCGCCGTGCCCCCGCTCGGCTCGTCGGTGAAGGTGGCCTACTCCGACGGGATCACCGTCTCGCTTCAGGACACCAAGGGGAATCGCTGCGACTCGGCGCGGGCCGGTTTCCGGTCCGGGGCCTACCCGCGGCCGATCGTCGCGGCCGCAGGGCGTCTCGTCCGGCCGGGTGGGCTGCGCTGCCAGTCGGCGGGGACGTACTACGTCGTCGTGGAGCGGGCTTCCGAGACGGCGTCGACGCGGGAGAAGTGGGGGCTGGAGCTGCGCGTCGTCACCGAGCCCGGCCTGGTCACGCCGGGCCCGAGCGCGGGGCCGACGACCTGGCCGTCCGGGTCCCCGTCCGCGGGCACGGCACCGGGTCCTGGCCGGCGGCGTGCGGGCGGCACCGGGTTCAACGACGCGAAGGCGCTGGACGACGGTGTGTGGACGGACCGGATCGGTCCGGGCCAGAGCCACTTCTACCGGGTCCCGGTGGACTGGGGGCAGCAGCTCTTCGTCGATGCCGAGCTGGGCAGTTCGGCGGGGGACGCGGGGCGCAGGGGATCCGTGCCGGGCGCGCTGGAAGTGGAGCTGTTCAATCCGGCCCGGGCGCAGGTCACGGCGGAACAGGCTGTGTACGCGGGTGAGCCGACCTCGGCGGGGTTCGACCCGCTGCCTCCTGTCGCCTACGAGAACCGGCGGCTCGTGCCGGACGACCAGGCGGCGATGCGGCTCGCCGGCTGGTACTACCTCGAAGTCACGCTCAACCCGGCGATGGCGCGGAAGTTCGGGGACAAGGCGTCCGACGTGACGCTGACGGTGAGGGTGGCGGGGGAGTCAGGGCGGGCTCCGGACTATGTGCGGGACCCGGGGGAGTTCCAGGTCACGGCGCAGGACCGGGCGGCGGCGCAGCGCGGGGACGGTGGCGCGGAGTGGGCGGACCTCGACGTGGGCGGGGACGGCGGCGGGGCCGGTGCCGGCGCCGGAGGGGAACGGTCAGGGGGCGGGTCTGCCGTGCCGACGGCCGCGGCCGGATCGGGGCGCGGTGACGGTGACGGGGCGGGCAGTGCAGGGTCCGCCGGGTCTGCCGCGTCTGCCGCTTCGGCGGAGAGCCGGCCGATGATGCGGGCCTTGGGCGTCGCGGGGGTGGGCACGGGCGCCGTGCTGGTGCTGTGGATGGGGATCTGGCGGGTGGTCGCGGTGCGGAGAGTACGAGTACGAGGCTGAGCCACGCGGGCCCCCATCGGAGCCTTGTTCCCTCATCACTCCTCTGACTCCTCTCCTGACTCCTCCGCGCCCGCTCATGGCTGGGCCAGGGCCCAGATTCCCACGGCGAAGCAGAGCGCGGCGACGAGGAGGACCGGGATCGCCACGGCTGGGGGCGGGCCCGGCTTGCGCCGTGGAGCTGCTGCCCGGGTTTCCCGAGGCTCGGGTCGAGGTCGGGGCTCAGGATGTGGAACCTCTTGGACGCGGGCGGTGTACAGAGAGTGACGGCCTTCTTCGTCCGGGACCACGGTGGTCACCGCAGGGGCCGGCTGAGGGGAGCGGTCGTGGAAGGTATGGGCGTGCGGTGGGGGCGGCGTGGGATCGGGCGGACGGAATCCCGTGCTGTCGGACTCGGGCTTGGCCTCGGCCTCGGGATTGGGTTCGGCGGCGCCGAGAGCCGCCCCGACCGACGGGGAGAGCACCGGCATCGGAGGCACAGGTGGTGGCGGTGGCGGGAGCGGCTCGTCGCGGGGCGACGGGGGCGGGAGATGGAAGCTGCCCGTCTCCGACATCAAGGGCCGGCCGGACTCGAACCCGGGCGCGGACCCAGGCCTGGACTCGGCGGCGGACGCGGACACGGACTCGGCTCCGGAATCCGGTTCTGGTTCCGGTACGGAGTGCGGGGGCGCGGGCTGTTTCGGGAGCGGCGGCGGTACTGGGGGTGGGGGTACGACGAGAGCAGGGGGTACGAGGGGCGCGGCGGGCATCACAGGGGCCGTGGGGGCGGCCGGCGTGGTCGGTACGGATGTGGAGGCCTCGCGCAGGTCGTCGGCCGCCTGAGGCCGTACGGGGCTTCCGGCGGCGTTCAGGGGGCGGGCCCTGCGCCCGCGTACGGCCGGCCCGTCGGGGCTGAACCCCGGGGGGAGCGGGCCGAGTTGGTCGAAGACCTCGATGAGCTCGTCGTCGGGGCCGGGCTCGGGCAGCAGCTCGGCGGCCGCGAGCAGCGCCTTGCGCGCCCCGGTGGCCGTGCGGAAGCGGGCCTCGGGGTCGGGCTGGAGCAGCCCGGCCAGGACGCCCCACAGCGGGCCAGGCACTCCGCGCGGAGCGCTGGGTGTGCCGCGCTCGGCGAAGTGCTCGATCAGGGCCTGGGCGTCGGGCTTGGCCCCTTCGAGGAGGTAGAGGGCGACGAGTCCCACGGCGAAGAGGTCCGCGGGGAAGTCCGGTTCGGCGCCCAGGGCTTGTTCGGGGGCGAACCAGCCGGGCGTCCCGACCACGTAGTCGGCCTCGGTCAGCCGCGGCTCGCCCTTGCGCATCGCGATGCCGAAGTCCGACAGGCGCAGATGCGGCAGGCCGGTGCCGGTCGCCTCGAGCAGGATGTTGGCGGGCTTGATGTCACGGTGGACGACGCCTTCCGCGTGCACGGCGGTGACGCCGGCCAGAAGCTGGTCGACGAGCACGCAGACGAACTCGGCCGGCAGGGGGCCGTAGTCGGCGACCAGATGCGCCAGCGAGCCGCCCGCGACCAGATCCATGGTGAACAGGACCTTGTCGTCGTCCGCGGCCCAGCTCGCCGGGGCCAGGACGTGCGGATGGTCGATGCGCAGGGCCTGCTCGCGCACGAAGCGGAGCAGCGTGTGGGCGTCGCTCTGCTGCAGGACCTTGGCCGCGACGTAGCGGCGGCGCCGGTGGTCCCAGGCGCGCCAGACCGCGCCCACTCCCCCGCGGCCGATCGGGTCGGCCAGTTCGTACCGGCCGGCGAAGACCTCACCCATGGTCGTGCGTCGCTCCCCTCCCGGGGCCGTGCGGGGCACGGGCCCTTCGGACGTCACGTAAGGTCCCCCGGTCCGCCCCGCGACCGCCGCCGGGGCGGGCGGTCACGAGGCGGTGGCCGGAGTCGGGCTCGCCCGGGGTCAGCTCTGGTGCGACTGGTAGTGGGCGACCGCGTCGGCGGTGCGGCCGGCGCCGTACACCCGGAGGAACTCTGCCAGTTCCGGGTGGGTGGGGGCGAGGGAGTCGGCGGCCTCGATGATGTCGCCGGCGGCGGACACGGAGCGCAGCAGCGACTGGATCTCACGCACCACGCGCTTCACCGTCGGGGCACCCGAACTGGACGTGGCCTGACCGGCGTTGCTGAGCACCGAACCCCCCTGGGACTTCTTGATCTCTTCCATGCGCTCGGTGGCCTCGACCGCACTCACGCTGCCGTCCGCGACCTGCCCCGCCAGGTCCTGCAGCAGCTGCACCCGCTGGACCACAGCCGGGTTGCCGATCTTGGCGCGCTGGCCGCTCATCAGCTGGGAGAGCATGGGTGCGGACAGGCCGAGCACGCCCGCGAGACGGGCCTGGTTCAGGCCGAGGTCCTCTATCAGCCGACGGAAGAGCGCCCCCAGCGGCTCCCCGTACCAGTTGCGCTGGAGCTCCCGTGCTCTCGCGGTAGCTTCCTGCTGTGCGGCGTCCATTGCGTCTCCCCATCGCTTCCCCAAGTACGGTGCTTCGCTGCCGCGAAGCACGTGGGGCATCTTACGGAGAGTGGTCGCCTGCCGGGACCCCCAATCCTTTTGCGGTATCCGGGGGGTGACCCGGTACTCTGGTCTGCGATGCCCGCCCGGAGCGCGAATCTTCCGGTGCGGTGTGTTGTTTTCGGGGCCTTAGCTCAGTTGGTAGAGCGCTGTCTTTGCATGGCAGATGTCAGGGGTTCGACTCCCCTAGGCTCCACTCGCATATACCCCTCTGATCTGCGGAAACGCGATGAGAGGGGTCTTTTTTTGTCCCGGTTTTCCGTATAGCCGTGCTGACGCGGTTGTACGGACGGGCGGCTTCGTGAGCCCGGGGGCTCGGGGGCCGGCGGTGTTTGCTGCCCCTGCTGATTCCGTGGTGCCCCCTGTGCCCGTGCTGAGGGGTGGCCCTCCCGTTCCAGGTGCGGTCATGGCCGGTGGCGGTCGGCGGAAACCGTTGTCCGTGACCCGCGCAGCCGCGAGGCTCGGTCACGTGATCAGCAATCTGGTTGGAGAAGACCTCCGTCCCCCGCTCGTCCGGTCCTTCGCGCAGCTCGCGTCGCTGGATCCGGACCGGCCCGTCGTCACCCTGTTCAGCGGTGGCCTGGACAGCTCGTACCTACTGCTGCGGCTGCGGCGGATGGGCGTCCGCGAGATCCACGCGGTGAGCATCGACATCGGCGAGGACGAGTCCTGCACCTACAAGCGCCAGGTGGCCGAGGCGCTCGGCGCCCGGATCCACATCCTCGACCGGCGGGAGGAGTTCGCCGCCCGGCACGTGGCACCCGCCATCGCCGCGCAAGCCGTCTACCTGGGCATCCATCCCGTGAGCTCCAGCCTCAGCCGCCCGCTCATCGCCCAGGCCGCGGTCGACCTCGCCCGCGACATCGGCGCACAGGCCGTACTGCACACCGCCAACCGCTCGCAGAACACGCTGCGCCGTCTCAACGGGGCGCTGGGCTTGCTCGGCTACGAGGGTGCCTTCGGCAGCCCGTACGACCTGGACCCGGTCACCCGGGAGCAGAAGCTGGCCGAGCTGGGCGAAGCGGGCGTCGGGCTACTGGCCGGGCGCATCGTCAGCGGCGACTCCAACCTGTGGTGCCGGGAGTTCGAGTCGGGCATCCTCGACGATCCCGAGCTGCACGAGGTGCCGGAGGAGATGTACACCTGGAGCAGGCCCACTGCCGCTCCTGGTGAGACGGAGCGCCTGACCGTGGCGTTCGAGCACGGCCTGCCGGTCGCCGTCGACGGCGTTCCCCTCGAGCTGACCGAGCTGATCGACCAGCTCAACCGGCGCGTCGGTGCGTACGGCCTCGGCCGCTACTCGGGCCTTGAACACCTCGACCACGGCGAGAAGGTCCTGGAGATCCGGGAGATGCCGGCCGCCTGGCTGCTCCTGAACACCTACCGGCACGTCGAGAGCGCCTGCCTGGATGCCGAACTCATCCGGGAGAAGCGGCACTTGGAGCAGGTGTGGACCCGGGAGGTCCTGGAGGGCCGCTGGTTCGGCGAACTGCGGCTGTCCGTCCAGGCATTCATCGACAGCTGCGCCGCCCGCACCACAGGGTCCGTGACCTGGCAGCTGCGCACCGGGGGAGCCGACACCCGGTCCATCAGCGCCCGCAGACCGCTCTATCTGCGCGACCGCGAGCTCTGGGAGGAGCACACGATCGCCGCCGAGTCCGCGCCGTTCGCCCCGCAGCCGGCACTGCTCGCCACCGTCTGACCCGGCAGACCGGACCGACGCCACCCCGCACTTCCTTCTGGAGCACCTCATGGCCACCGCCATCGCCCACCCCGTCGCCACCCACCCCGCCACCGCCGAGGCCGTCGAGGCCCTGACCGGCCCCGGTGGGCACCTGATCCCCGCCGCCGACTTCTCCGCGCTCGTCGGCGCGGACCCGGCCGAGTGGACCCGTTTCGCCCGGCACTGGGACGAGCTGACCCTCGACACCCACATGGCCGACGGCGGCACCTACCGCCACCGCCGCTACGGACAGTTCGACCTCGACCCGGCCGCCGCGGAACTCACGCTCCTGCCGCACGGGCCGTACCGCCAGGAGACCGACGTCAACCCGCTCAACGGCGGCGTCGAGCGGGTCTTCGACCCGCTGACCGAGTCCTTCGCCACCGACCCGCTGCTGCGCTCGGTCCTGGTCGAGCTCGGCCGGATCTTCAGCGCGGTCGACGGCACCACCGCGTGGAACGTGAAGCTCCACCCGTACCGCATCGCCGCGTCCGCCGACCAGACGGGTCAGCCCGCGCCCGAGGGGCGGCACCGCGACGGCGTCACCTTCATCACCTCGCTGGTGATCGGCCGAGCCAACGTGACCGGAGGCGAGAGCGGTGTGTACACCGACGAGGGCGAGCACCTCATGACCACTACGCTGTCCCGGCCCGGCGACATCCTGCTCGGCGACGACCGCCGCACGCTGCACTCGGTGACCCCGGTACAGCCGCGGGACCCCAGCCTCCCCGCGCACCGCGACGTCCTGGTGATCGCCTACACCGCGCGCTGACGCGTACTCCGTCCCCCTACGCCTGCTTTCCTGAGCCACCCGAGGAGCTCCATGCCCGCCGCCGCGCCCCGCCGTGCCTGGCTGACCGACCTGCCCGTCCTGCTGGTCGCGGTGGTCTGGGGGTCCAGCTACCTGGCCGCGAAAGAGGTCACCACCGCTCAGACCGTGCTCGCCGTTCTGGTCCTGCGCTTCGCGGTCGTCCTGCCCGCGCTCATCGTCGTCGGCCGGCGCAAGCTGCGCGCCATGGACCGCACACAGATACGCGGAGCGGCGACCCTCGGCCTCATCCTCGCCGGGATCTTCCTCCTGGAGACGTACGGCGTCGTGCAGACCTCGGCGACCAACGCCGGGCTCATCATCAGCCTCACCATGATCCTCACCCCGATCGCGGAGAGCAGGCTGCGGGGCACCCCGCTGCCCCGATCGTTCGTCGCGGCCGCCGCGCTCTCGGTGCTCGGCGTGGTGCTCCTCACCCAGGGCGCCGGCTTCACCGAGCCGTCCCTCGGCGACCTGCTGATGCTGGGCGCCGCGGTCGCCAGGACCGTGCACGTCCTCGCGATGTCCCGGATGAAGTCCGCGCAGGGCGCTGACTCCCTGTCCATGACCACGGTCCAACTCTCCGCCGCGGTCCTGGTGTTCGCGCTGCTCAGCGCGGTGCCCGGCACCGGAACCACGCCCTGGAGGGCCGCCGCGGACCTCAGCGCGGCGGGCTGGCTGGGGTTGCTCTACCTGTCCGCCTTCTGCACCCTGTTCGCCTTCTTCGTGCAGATGTGGGCCGTGCGGCGCACCTCCCCGTCCCGGGTCAGCCTGCTGCTCGGCACCGAGCCGGTGTGGGCCGCGGTCGTCGGCATCACGCTCGCCGGCGACCGGCCGGGCTGGCTCGGACTCGCGGGCGCCGTCCTCGTCCTCGTCGGTACGTGGTGGGGCCGCACGGCGGCCGAGCCCGCACCGAAGGCGGAGCCCGAAGAGCCTGCCGCGGCAGCCGCGGCGCAGACCACCGCCGGGCCCGCACCGAAGCCCGAGAGTGCCCTCGGATCAGTCGTCGAGCCAGCCGGAGCGGACGGCACACACCCCGGCCTGGAACCGGCTCGCCGCGCCTAGCCGTTCGGACAGCTCGGCGACTAGGCGGCGGACCGTGCGTTCGGACAGGCCCAACTTGCGGGCCATCGCCTCGTCCGTGAGGCCACCCGCCAGCATCCGCAGCAGTTCGCGGTGGCGGCCCGACGGCAGCCAGCCGCTCCCGTCGTCCGGCCGGTCCGGCTCGTCATGGGCGTCGGCGAGCAGACTCGCCGACGCCCAGCAGTGCTCGAAGATCTCCCGGAACACCCCGACGAGGGTCTCGCCGCGAAGGACGAGGGCCGCGATCTCCTCGTCGTTGCCGTCCGCGGGTCTGGGCGCGGGCACGATGGCCGACGAGCGGTCCAGCACGATCAGCCGCAGAGGAAGGGTGTGCGCGGTGCGCACCTGCGCACCCTCGGCGTTCAGCCGCCGCAGGTACGAGGTCATGTGCGGTACAGCGGCCACGGCCCCCAGATGGATCGTGCGGATGCGCACGCCGCGGCCGAGGGCGAGCCGGTCGCGCTCCAGGCCCGCCTCGATCATCTCGGTCGGCAGCGCGCGGCCGGGGTGCAGTGAGAGCACCTCGTCCTCGACCCGCTGCGAGGCGTCCTCCAGCGCGGCGGACACGTTCGCCGCCCCCGTCACCACCTCCAACTGGGCGTCGAGCAGGCCACGGACGCGCAGCGGGTGGAAGTCCACCACGAGCCGGTCGAGGGCCGCCCGGGTCTGCCGCATGGCGTCGAGGTAGGCGCCGGTACTGCGATCCTCCTCGAGCAGGAGGTTGCGCAGCGCGGTGTCGGGCGAGAGCGCGGTCCACCCGCTCCTGGTGTCGGACGACGGTGTGAACAGACCCAGTTCGCCCAGCAGCTGGAGTGCCTCCGCGAACTCGGTGCCGTTCCAGCCCCGCGCCTCGACGAGCGCCTCGGGATGCCAGTCGGCCGCGTCCAGCGCCGCCCGGTAGATCTCCCGCGCCCGCGCGCGTACGACGTCCTCCACCTGAACCCCCCCCTTGCGCGCACGGTGGGGAGCCCAGGGGTCCCGTTCCGTGACGCGGCCCCAATGCCTGCCAAGATCCTAAAGAGCCGATTCTCCCCCTGCCAGGCATGGTTCGCCATGCGGACGGGGGCTGAACGCTACGGGCGTTCGTCGAGCCTCACGGGCAGATCGAGGCGTGGAGACGGCGGCGCGGGTCCGCTCCAGGCCATGGCCGGACCCGGAACCCGTCAGGCGTAGCCACAGATCACCCCGCCGGAACATGCTGGGCGCACACCCATCGAGCCCCGTTCCAGGAGGATTCCTGTGCCTGCTGCCCAGACTGCCGCCCGCACGCGCCGCCCGTACGCCTTCCGCGGGCTGCTCACCGTACTCGTCGCCGCCCTCGCCCTCGGCGGTGCGGTGGCGGCCGGCGCCGACGCCGGTCAGCGGGATGCGGTGGCCACGGCCGCATCCGGTGACTCGCTCATCTGGGGCTGACCTCCGTGCCGGCACCTCGCGTCGCCGTCATCGCCCCGCTCACCGGGCCGCGCGCGGCCTGGGGTGCGGTCCTGCTCCGCGAACTGGCCCGGGTGCGGGCCACCCGGCCGGGCGCCGTCGACTGGCAGGTGCACGACGAGACCCCGGACGTGGCCGCCACGGTCGTCGGCCTCGGCTACACGGCGGTCCTCGGACACAGCGACCCCGCGATCACCGTGCGCGCCCGGAAGACCTACCAGGCGGCAGGGCTGCCGAGCCTGCTCCCCTTCGTCCACGCCGGACCGCCCGCCCTGAGCTGGGCCCCTGACGACGCCGCCCTCGCCTCCACGATCGCCCTGGCCGCGGCCGCGCTCGGCACCGGCCTCACGGTCGTCCGCGATGACGGGCCCTACTGGGCCGCGCTCGCCGACCGGGTCACCGCGGAGGCCACCGCCATGGGCCTGGGGCCGGACGGCGTGCCCGCGGTCCTCGCGCCGCAGGAGCGCTTCTCGGCACTCAGGCCGCCCACGGCCGGGCCCGTGCTCGCCCTCGCCGAGTGCGGCCTCGCCTCCTTCTTCGCCCTCCGCGATGCGGCGGCGGATCAGGACGTATGGGCCGTCCACCCGCACACCTGCGCCCCGCGCCGCGCCTGGACAGCGGTGACGGCCCTCGCCCAGGCCTTGGAGACCGCCCTGTCGGGCCCGGCCCTGACCACCGCGATCCGCGCCCGCTCGGCGGCCCTCCTCGCCGCCCGCGGCGGAATCCTCGGCGAGGGGTGGCGCGTCTCGCGCGTACGAGAGGTGTGCGTGCCCGGCCGGTCGTGCACGCGATGAACGCGGCCCCGACCCGGTGGCGAGGGTGACGTTCCACCCGAAGAGCCCCTCAGGCCCGGTCGTACAGACCGGGCCCGAGGGGCTCATGTGTGTCCGGGCGGACCCGGAGGGCGTGGTCTCAGCGGCCCTCGGGGGGACCGTCCTCCGCCTCGGCTTCCGCCTGCTTGGCCTGGACCTCGGGGTCGAGGTGGGACTGGCCGCTGCCGTCGACCGAGGAGAGCGGAGCGCTGTCGGGGACCTCGGTGGCCGCGGGGGGCTCGACCAGCCAGTCCGGGTTGGCCTGCTTGTCCCACCACTTCCACGCGGCGAACGCTCCGCCGGCCAGGAGGCCGATCAGGGCGATGCCCTTGAGGGCGCGGCGGCCGCGGTGACGGCGCTCGTGCTTGCGGGCCAGGGCGCGGATCTCGTCCGCCGAGACCTGGCTGCGCAGGGCGGCGAGGGCGGCGGCGCTACGGGCACCGGCCTCCTCGGCGACGGGCTGGGCGGCGGCGACGGCCTGCTCGATACGGGGCTTCGAATAAGCGGCGGCCTGCTGGGCGGCCCGGCGGGTGCGTGCGGCGGCCTCGTGGGCGGCCAGGTCGACCTTCGGCGGTACATGCGTGCGCGCCTGCTCCAGGCGCGGGGCGAGGTGGGCGTCGTACTGGACGCGCGCCTGCCGGGCGGCCTGTGAGAGGTGCGGGGCGAGCGCGACGCGGGCGTCGTGCGTGTACTGGGCGGCCTTGTCCTTGGCCGTCTCGGCGTAGGGCGCCACCACGTCCGCGGCGTGCAGCACGCTGTCCTTCGCCGAGCCGGTCGCGGCGCGCACGCTGTCGATGCGGGTCACGTGATCCTCCTCCTCGGTGGCGTACAGGTTTTTCACCTTTCCACCCTTTTGCGGATCATGCCTGCCAGAGGCGGCAATGCGGTGGTAACGCGCGGAAAGGGGCTTGCCGACGACAATGCCACGGATCCCGGCGGGACGCGCCCGGTCGGCAGTGGACCAGTGGGGTTTTTCCGCCGGAAACCCCCGCACAACCCTGACAGTCGAGCGGGCGCCGGGGTGCCGGTGCCGTGCGAGGATCGGGAGGGCACAGGAGACGACGGAAGGCAGATCGTGGCCGAGCAGCTTTATGCCACCCTCAGGACCAATCAGGGCGACATCGAGGTCCGGCTGCTGCCGAACCACGCACCGAAGACGGTCAAGAACTTCGTGGAGCTCGCCAAGGGCGAGCGTGAGTGGACGAACCCCGAGACCGGCGAGGTCTCCACGGCCCCCCTCTACAACGGCACGGTCTTCCACCGGGTGATCAGCGGCTTCATGATCCAGGGCGGGGACCCGCTGGGGAACGGGACGGGCGGGCCGGGGTACCAGTTCGCGGACGAGTTCCACCCCGACCTGGCGTTCAACAAGCCGTACCTGCTGGCGATGGCCAACGCGGGCCCGGGGACGAACGGCTCGCAGTTCTTCATCACCGTCTCCCCGACCGCCTGGCTCACCCGCAAGCACACGATCTTCGGCGAGGTCGTCGACGACGCCAGCAAGAAGGTCGTGGACACCATCGCCACCGCGCAGACCAACCCGCGCACCGACCGCCCGCTGAGCGACGTGGTCATCGAGTCCGTGGTCGTCGAGACCCGCTAGCTCGCCGCCGGGCCGTGTCTTCGGCCTCAGGGAACCTTTTCGCCCCGCTCGTCCGTAAGGATGGGCGGGGCCGCTTCACCTGAGGGGACGGACCGACATGGCCGACACGCACCAGGACGGAGAAGGACTGCCCGGCTGCTACCGGCATCCGGACCGTCCCACCGGGGTCCGCTGCACGCGCTGCGAGCGGCCCATCTGCCCGGAGTGCATGGTCAGCGCCTCCGTGGGATTCCAGTGCCCGGAGTGCGTACGGAGCGGTTCGGGAACCGGGCACCGACCCACCGCGACACGGCCGCGCACGCTGGCCGGCGGCACCGTCGCCGCCGACCCGCACCTCGTCACCAAGGTTCTGATCGGGGTATGCCTGGCGGCCTTCGTCGTTCAGCTGTCGGGCGGGTTCGGCGATCGCTTCACCGACCGCTTCGAGATGCTGGGGCTCGCCCCGGTGCCCGGATTCACCACCCCGCAAGGCGTCGCCGAAGGGCAGTGGTACCGCCTGGTGACCGCGATGTTCCTGCACGGTGGCTTTGTCCACATCGCCTTCAACATGCTGAGCCTGTGGTGGATCGGCGGCCCGCTCGAGGCGGCCCTCGGCCGGGCCCGGTATCTCGCGCTCTACTTCGTCTCCGGGCTCGCGGGCAGCGCCCTCAGCTATCTGCTCGCCGCGCAGAACGAGCCCTCCCTGGGCGCCTCCGGAGCGATCTTCGGCCTCTTCGGCGCGACGGCCGTCCTCATGCGGAGGCTCAACTACGACCTGCGGCCGGTCATCGCGCTGCTGGTGATCAATCTGATCTTCACGTTCAACCCGGCGTTCAACATCGCCTGGCAGGCCCACATCGGTGGTCTCGTGGGCGGCCTGGTCGTCGGGTACGGGATGATTCACGCCCCGCGGGAGCGCCGCGCCCTTGTGCAGTACGGGGTGTGCGCACTCGTGCTGCTGGCCGTCGTGGGGACGGTCGTCGTGCGGACCGGGCAGCTCACTTGAGCTCAGTCCTCCACCGATGTTGACCGCCGTTGTCCACAGCGTGTGCCGGATCTTGTGCATGTCGTGGGGGACGACTGCGCCCCCTGCCGCTGACCTGGGTTTTCCCAGGAAGGGCAAGGGGCGAACAGATGGTCGACCGTAACCTCGCCGGTCACACCGGCGTCAATCCCGGACTGGTTATCCACAGATCGTCTGACCTTTTCCCCATGTGGAAAACCTGTGGATAACTCAGTGGAAGGCTCAGTGGAAAGCTCGGGCCGAAGCCGGTCCCGGGCTTACTTCCACTGCGTGGAGACGGCGAATCCGGCGGCGATGAAACCGAAGCCGACGACGATGTTCCAGTTGCCCAGGGCATCGAGCGGCAGTGACCCGTTGCTCACGTAGAACACGACGATCCAGGCGAGTCCGATGAGGAACATCGCCAGCATCACCGGGGCCACCCAGCCGCGGTTGGTCAGCTTGACGTTCGTCGCCTGCTTCGACGCCGGCGGCGGGGTGTAGTCGGCCTTCTTGCGGATACGTGACTTCGGCACGAGGGTCTCTCCTGTCGATGCGCTGCGTGGCCGCGCAGGGGACGTGGACGGGCTCCGGAGCAGCGTACAAGCGGAACTTCAACGGAATCTGAGTGCTCCCCCGGGCGTCCGTTAGCGTAGTGCTTCCGCGGCGTCGAAGGAGATAAGGGTACGTTGAGCAATTCTGCCGACCCCCGGAACGAGCCCGGTGCCGACCTCGACCACAGTGGCGGCACCGGTTCCGCCCGTGGCCGTTTCCGGCCCGTGAGGCTGCTCACTGTGGGCGTTTTCGCCCTTGCCGGGCTTATTTTCTTCACCAGCTTCAATACGGCCAAGGGCACCAATATCCGTACGGATGCGTCCCTTCTGAAGCTCTCCGATCTCATTCAGGAGCGCAGCCACAAGAACAAGGAACTGGAGGAGGGGAACGGCGGCGTCCGCGACGACGTCGAGGCCCTCGCCGAGCGCGACGACGGTTCCACCTCCGCCGAGGACAAGAAGCTGGACGCGCTGGAGAAGGCGTCCGGCACCAAGAGGCTGAAGGGCGAGGCCGTCTCCGTCACCCTCGACGACGCCCCGCCGAACGCGACCGCCAAGCTCCCCGGCTACCCCGAGCCGCAGCCCAACGACCTGGTCATCCACCAGCAGGACCTCCAGGCCGTGGTGAACGCCCTGTGGAAGGGCGGTGCCCAGGGCATCAAGGTCATGGACCAGCGGCTGATCTCCACGTCCGCCGTGCGCTGCGTCGGCAACACCCTGATCCTTCAGGGCCGCGTCTACTCGCCGCCCTACAAGATCACCGCGATCGGCGACCCGGACGAGCTGAAGCAGGCCGTCGCCGCCTCCCCGGAGATCCAGAACTACATGCTCTACGTCAACGCGTACGGGCTCGGCTGGAAAGTCGAGGACGACGGGGCGGTGACTCTTCCCGGTTACTCGGGCACAGTGGATCTCCATTACGCGAAGCCCGTCAGCCAGTAGCCGCCATAAGACACCGGGGGGTGTCGGTGCGAGTCGTCGTCCGGACGTTCAGCGAGCTGTGCATCACGGTCGGTGCCGCGATCGTGCTGTTCGTCGTCTACGTACTGTTCTGGACCGGTGTGAAGGCCGACAGTGCGATGAGCCACCAGATCGACGACCTCCAGGACGAGTGGGCGCGCAGACCCGTCGCCACCGCCTCCCCCGATCCCGGCCCGGCGCCCGGCGAGGAGTCCGCGGACACCTCGCCGCCCGAGCCGGCCGCGTACCGGGACGGCAAGCCGTTCGCCGTGATGTACATCCCGCGGTTCGGTTTCACGTGGAACAAGCCCGTGCTGCAGAACACGGAGGTCGGCACCCTCAAGAAGGGCCTCGGCCACTACACGGGCACCGCCCGGCTGGGGCAGAAGGGCAACTTCGCGGTCGCCGGCCACCGGCGCACGTACGGCGACCCCTTCAAGGACTTCCCCAGGCTGCGGCCCGGTGACGAGGTCGTGCTCACCGACGGCACGACCTGGTTCACGTACGTCATCGACACCAAGCCCTACAAGACGCTGCCCAGCGACGTCGGGGTGATCGACCCCGTGCCGGGCAAGTCCGGGTACAAGGAACCGGGGCGCTATCTGACGCTCACGACGTGCGAGCCGGAGTGGGGACACAGCCACCGGCTCATCGTCTGGGCGCATCTTGATGCCACTCAGCCTGTGGAGGCCGGGAAACCGGAAGCGTTGCGCCGTTAGTCTGGTGCGCGTACGAAGACGGCGTGGAAGGAGCGACCGGCATGTACGGCTGGATCTGGCGGAATCTGCCGGGCAACGCGTGGGTGAGGGCGCTGATCTCGATCGTGCTCGTCCTCGCGGTCGTCTACGTCCTCTTCCAGTACGTCTTCCCCTGGGCCGAGCCGCTGCTGCCCTTCAACGATGTGACGGTGAACGGCCAGTGAGCACGCGAAAGACCCGCATCCTCGTCGTCGACAACTACGACAGCTTCGTCTTCAACATCGTCCAGTACCTGTACCAACTGGGCGCGGAGTGCGAGGTGCTGCGCAACGACGAGGTGACGACCGCGCACGCGCAGGACGGCTTCGACGGGGTGCTCCTGAGCCCCGGCCCGGGCGCCCCCGAGCAGGCGGGCGTCTGTATCGAGATGGTCCGGCACTGCGCCGACACGGGCGTCCCGGTCTTCGGGGTCTGCCTCGGCATGCAGTCCATGCAGGTCGCGTACGGCGGCGTCGTGGACCGCGCGCCGGAGCTGCTGCACGGCAAGACCTCCCTGGTGCGGCACGAGGGCAAGGGCGTCTTCAAGGACCTGCCCGACCCGTTCACCGCGACGCGGTACCACTCGCTGGCCGCCGAGCCGGACACCGTGCCGGACGTCCTCGAGGTCACGGCCCGCACCGAGGACGGCATCATCATGGGCCTGCGCCACCGTGAACTGCCGGTGGAGGGCGTCCAGTTCCACCCCGAGTCCGTGCTGACCGAGCACGGGCACCTGATGCTGGCGAACTGGCTGGCGGAGTGCGGCGACGCGGGCGCGCCGGCCAGATCGGCGGGTCTCGCGCCCGTCGTGGGCAGGGCCTCGGCGTGACCGAACTGCGCCCCGACGACCCTCTCGGCGGTCCGTTGCCGGGGCAGCAGGGGCAGCAGGGGCAGCAGCACCCGTCACCGTGGTTCCGGTCCACGGGCGCTCCGGAGCAGCAGCAGCCGGTCCAGCAGCCCGCGCCGGAGCCGGAGCCCGAGTGGTACGCCCCCGAGGGCTACGCCGAGGACTGGTACCCGGAGCCGGATCTCCGGGCGCCGGACCCGCAGACGCCCGTCCAGACGCCCGTACGGGACGACGAAACGGTTGCTCTGCGCACGGCCGACACCCGGCGCGCGGCGGAGCCCGTCGTCACCGGCGGCCGTGCAGCGCGCAGGAAGGCCGCCAGGAAGGGCGCAGGGAAGGGCGGAGGGCGCCATGCGGGTGGCGCGGCTCCCGCGCCCGCCGCGGACCCGGAGAAGCCCGACGACAGGCCCCTCACGCGCGTCGAGGCCCGCCGCGCCGCCCGGGCCGCGCGCCCGAGCGCCGGCGTGCTGGCCAGCCGCGCCATCGGTGAGGTCTTCATCAGCCTCGGCGTCCTCATGCTCCTGTTCGTCACCTATCAGCTCTGGTGGTCGAACGTGCGGGCCCACAACATCGCCGGCGACGCCCGCAGCCACCTCGAGGAGGACTGGGCCAACGGCAAGGGCAAGCCCGGGACCTTCGAGCCGGGCCAGGGCTTCGCGATCCTGCACATCCCGAAGCTGGACGTCGTCGTGCCGATCGCCGAGGGCATCAGCAAGCCCAAGGTGCTCGACCAGGGCATGGTCGGCCACTACGACAAGGACAGCATCCCGACGGCGATGCCCGACGCGAAGCGCGGGAACTTCGCGATCGCCGGGCACCGCAACACGCACGGCGAGCCGTTCCGCTACATCAACCGCCTCGAGCCCGGCGATCCGATCGTCGTCGAGACGCGCGACAAGTACTACGTCTACAAGATGGCGAGCATCCTGCCGCAGACGCCGCCGTCGAACACCGCGGTGATCGACCCGGTACCCGCCGGGTCCGGTTTCACCAAGCCCGGCCGGTACATCACACTGACCACCTGTACGCCGGAGTTCACCAGCACCTATCGGATGATCGTCTGGGGCAAGATGGTCGAGGAGCGGCCGCGCGGCAAGGGCATGCCGGACGCCCTCGTCGACTAGGGCGCACCGGCGGCGGGCATCACGGGCACGGCACAGGACGGGGCGATCAGTCAGTGGCAGCGACGACCGGCCGCGAGAGCGACCACGAGCAGGACGCGGAGCGCGACAGCGCCCCCGAGTCACCCGCATCCCCGCCGCCGCCCCGCAGGGGCCGGATCGCGGCGGCCGTCAGCGTCTTCGGCGAACTCCTCATCACCGGGGGCGTGATCCTCGGCCTGTTCGTCGCGTACTCGCTGTGGTGGACGAACGTGATGGCCGACCGCCAGGCCCACAAGCAGGGGAACAAGGTCCGCGACCACTGGGCCGCGGACAAGGGCCCCGGCGCGCTCGACACCAAGGACGGCATCGGCTTCCTGCACGTCCCCGCCCTGGGCAAGGGCGAGGTCCTCGTCGAGAAGGGCACCTCGAGCAAGATCCTCAACGACGGTGTGGCCGGCTACTACACGGACCCCGTGAAGGCCGTTCTGCCCACCAGCGGCAAGAAGGGCAACTTCTCGCTCGCCGCGCACCGCGACGGCCACGGCGCCAAGTTCCACAACATCGACAAGATCGAGAAGGGCGACCCGGTCGTCTTCGAGTCGAAGGACAAGTGGTACGTCTACAAGGTCTTCGACATCCTTCCCGAGACCTCGAAGTTCGACGTGGACGTCATCGACCAGGTGCCGAAGCAGTCCGGTGCGAAGAAGCCCGGGCACTACATCACCCTGACGACCTGCACGCCCGTCTACACCTCCCGCTACCGGTACGTGGTGTGGGGCGAGCTGGAGCGCGTCGAGAAGGTCGACAGCGAGCGCACACCTCCGAAGGAACTGCGGTAGTCGAGGGTGGGTGCCCCCTAACATGAGTGCGGGCCCGAAGCCGCAACTTGCCTTTGCGGCTTCGGGCCCTTGCGTGGGCAGATCTGGCCTACTCGAGAGCCTTCAGCGGGGTGCCGGTGCTCCACTCGTCCAGCATTCCGCGGTGTACGACTGCGACACCTCCTTCTCCGGCGATGGTGAGTGCGTCAGGCGTGAACGGACATGTGGCCACGAAGAGCGCGATGTCGCAGGAGTGCAGGACTTTGGAAGCACCGATGAACTTCTGGATCTCGGGGCTCGTGATCGAGAGGTAGGGCGCGAACCTCTTGCACTGGACGGCAACGCGCCGGCCGTCCGAGGTGCGTGCGGTGATGTCGACGCCGCGATCTCCTCTGCCGCCCTTTACGACGACGTCGACGCAGCCGTCGCGTCGGAGTAGCGAGGCAACGTGCTCCTCGAACTGGCGACCAGTCATAGCATCCATTGCCGCCATGGCTTTGGTGACTGGGAGTTGTGCCTCGGCCCCTTCCAGCTTGCGGAGGCGGGTTTGGTGCTGGCGGAGGCGGCGCTCGATGTGCTGGACTCCGGCTCGCAGTGAAAGCAACTCTCGGTGGTGCTCGCTGGATGTTTCGATCAGGGCGTTGAACATGGGGACAACAGTCTGGCTCAGTGTCTGTGCGATGCGCTGATCGATCCGGGCGTCGAGCGAAACGGCGTCCGTGGGGGCGGTGTGCTCGATGGGATGTCCGGCGGGCTGGGTGCGGGCCAGGTACTCCATGTCGAGGAGGTAGGCGCGGACGCGCCGGGCGACCTCGCTGTCGCGCAGGAGCATGGCGATGTTGAGGACAGCGCGGCGGGAGTAGACGGTGAGGCTGCGCCGGGCCTGTGGATTGCTTCCCATCGAGAGTGACACGTTGTCACTCTCGAATGTGCGCAGGTCAGCGCCGCGCAGTACGACCATGCCATTGCCGCTCAGCTCTTCCCGGTGCCGTTTGGCCAGCTGGCGGATGGTCTCGACCGCGACTTCGAAGTACGCCGCCATCATGGCTGTCGTCACGTGCATGCCGTCTGGCAGAAGTGACAAGGCCTTGACCTTGTCGAGTACGTCCGTCCGGTCCATCACGTTGCCGCGTAACGTCTTCGACTCCAGAAGAGCCGATTCGTTGATCACTGGGGATCCTCTTCCACTCGTGGAACTGGGAGCAGGCGCAGGGCTGTTGACGAACTGCGCCTCACCCGGATAACTCGTCGGCTCATGTGAAGTTACGAGCGGCATTTGCCTCGATGTGCGAAGGGGAGTTCGGACGGGTGCGGCTCCTTCCGTGCTCGCCGTCCGAACTGACGCCACGGAACATACGAGAGGGCCCCGGCCCCCCTCACAGGGGGGCCGGGGCCCTCTCGTATGTGTCGCGGGCGGGTCAGCCGTCGCCGAGGCCGCCGAAGAGGCCGCCTCCGTTGTTGCCGTTGCCGCCACCGCCGGGCGCCGTCACCAGGGTGATGGTGTCGCCCTTGTTGATCGGGCTGTTCGCGCCGGGCTGGCTGCCCATCACGACCGCGTTGTCGTCACCCGGGGAACCCGCCGCCAGCTGGACGTTGAGCCCCATGTCGGAGAGCTGCTTGCGCGCGTCCTTCAGCTTCTTGCCCCCGAGGTCGCCGGGGACGGTCAGCTGCTCGGCCGCCTTGGCGACCTTCAGGGTCACCGTGGAGCCCGGCTCCGCCTCGGAGTTCGCCGCGAGGCTCTGGGCGAAGACCTTGCCCGCCTCGACGCCGGTGGTCTCCTCCTCGGTGCAGGTCGCCACCAGCTTGTTCGACTTCAGCGTGGCCGTGGCCTGCTCACAGGTGAGGTTCTTCGCGGAGGACACGTCCGGGACGACGACCGTCTGCTTCTCCGTGGCGACGGTCAGGGTGATCGCGGTGCCCTTCTCGACCTTGCCGCTCGGCGGGTCCTGCTTGATCACCAAGCCGGGCTTGCGGTCCGACTCCTCGGACTCCCGCGAGATGTTCGTGAAGCCCTTGCTCTTCAGGTCGGCCTCGGCCTCGGCGTACGGCAGCCCCGTGACGTCCGGGATCGTCAGCTTCGGCGCGCCCGTCGACATGCGGAGGGTGATCGTCTCGCCCTTGTCGACCTTGCCGCTCTTCGGATCCTGCTCGCAGACCGTGTTCTTCGGGCTGTTCTGGCAGGCCATCGGCTCGCCCTTGACGACCTTGAGGTCGACGCGGTCCGCCTTCTCCTTGGCGTCCGGGAAGCTCTCGCCGACCAGGCTCGGCACCTCGACCTGGCCGTCGCCGCTGCCGCCGCTGGTGAACCACTTGCCGATCAGGACGGCGCCGACGAGCACCAGGATGCCCGCCGCGACGAGAAGGATCGTGGACGTGTGGCTCTTGCCCTGCTTGCGCCGGCCGCCGCGGGGTTCGTCGTAGCCGTAGCCGCCGTCGTCCGGGTTGACCGGGGGCAGCATCGAGGTCGGGGCCGCGCCGCCGTTCTGCGGGCGCAGCATGGCCGTCTGCTGGTCGTCCGGGTGGCCGCCGTAGCCGACCGCGCCCATGGACGCGGTGGCCGCGACGGGCTGGCCGTCGAGGCAGGCCTCGATGTCGGCCCGCATCTCGTCGGCCGACTGGTAGCGGTAGTCCGGGTCCTTGACCAGGGCCTTCAGGACGATCGCGTCCATCTCGGGCGTGATCTCGGGGTCGAAGACCGACGGGGCCTGGGGCTCTTCGCGCACGTGCTGGTACGCGACCGCGACCGGGGAGTCACCGACGAACGGAGGGCGGACCGTCAGCAGCTCGTAGAGGAGACAGCCCGTCGAATACAGGTCCGAGCGGGCGTCGACCTGCTCGCCCTTGGCCTGCTCCGGCGAGAGGTACTGGGCGGTGCCGATGACCGCGGACGTCTGCGTCATCGTCATGCCGGAGTCGCCCATGGCGCGGGCGATGCCGAAGTCCATGACCTTCACCTGTCCGGTGCGGGTCAGCATGACGTTGGCCGGCTTGATGTCGCGGTGGACGATCTGGGCGCGGTGCGAGTACTCGAGGGCCTGGAGGATGCCGATGGTCATCTCCATGGAGCGCTCGGGCAGCAGCTTGCGCCCCGAGTGCAGCAGCTCGCGCAGCGTGGATCCGTCGACGTACTCCATCACGATGTACGGGATGGAGATGTTGTCGACGTAGTCCTCGCCGGTGTCGTACACCGCCACGATCGCGGGATGGTTGAGCGAGGCGGCCGACTGGGCCTCCCGGCGGAACCGGGCCTGGAACGACGGGTCGCGCGCGAGGTCAGCCCGCAGCGTCTTCACCGCCACGGTGCGGCCGAGCCGGGTGTCATGCGCGAGGTAGACCTCCGCCATGCCACCACGGCCGAGCACCTGGCCCAGCTCGTACCGGCCGCCGAGGCGACGCGGCTCTTCCATGGTTACCTACCAGCCCTCTCCGTCGGTTCCGTCCGTCCCGTGCGGGGTCGGGCGGTGTGCCGTCCGGCATACCGTACCCGTCCCACCCGACGTGACCTGGCCAGCGTCGGGAGCCGTGACAGGACCGGTATCGCCACGTGCGACTTCGTGAAGAACAGGTGACCGGGCTCACATGAAGAGGTGAACCCGGCCGAGCCTGACGATGCGTACGTCACATCCGTCACGTACGTCACTTCTTGCCGTTGATGACCGCTTCCATGACGCTCTTCGCGATCGGGGCGGCGAGACCACCACCGGAGATGTCACCGCGATCGGCGTCACTGTCCTCGACGACGACGGCGACGGCCACCGGGGTTCCCGAGCTCGTCTTCGCGTACGAGACGAACCAGGCGTACGGGGTGCCCTCGTTGTTCACACCGTTCTGCGCGGTACCGGTCTTGCCGCCGACCGTGGCGCCCGGGATCTGCGCCATGCGGCCGGTGCCGCTGGAGACGACCGTCTCCATCATCGACTGGAGCTTCTGCGCGTTCTCCTTCGAGAGCGGGCGGCTCATCTCCTTGGGCTCGTGCTTCTCGATCGTGTCGAGGCTCGGCGACTTGAGCTCGTCGACCAGGTACGGCTCCATCAGGGCGCCGTCGTTGGCGATCGCGGCGCCGACCATCGCCATCTGGAGCGGCGTCGCCGCGGTGTCGTACTGGCCGATGGAGGAGAGCGCCGTCTGCGACGGGTTCATCTCCTTGTCGAAGTTCGAGGCGTTCGCGCGGACCGGGACGAACTGCTCCTCGTTGAAGCCGAACTTCTCCGCGGTCTCCCGCATCTTGTCCGTGCCGAGGTCGGAGCCGACCTTGCCGAACACGGTGTTGCAGGAGACCCGCAGGGCCTCGCGCAGCGTCGCGTTCTCACACGGCAGGTCGCCCTCGTTCTTCAGCGGCGTCGTCGTGCCCGGCATCGTCCAGGGCAGCGGCGACTTCGTGCGCTGGTCCGCGTCCGAGTACAGGCCGTGCTCCAGCGCGGCCGCGGCGGTGACCAGCTTGAAGGTGGAGCCGGGCGGATACGTCTCGCGCAGCGCCCGGTTCATGAGCGGCTTGTCCTTGTCCTTGTTGAGCTTGGAGAAGGTCTCACCGTCCTTGAGCAGGTTGCCGGCGAAGGACGACGGGTCGTAGGAGGGCGTCGAGGCGAGCGCGAGGATCTTGCCGGTGGACGGCTCGATCGCGGCGACCGCGCCCTTGCCCCGGTTCTTCAGGCCGTCGTACGCGGCCTTCTGCGCGGCGGCGTCGAGGGTCGTGACGACATTGCCGCCCTCCTTCGGCTTGCCCGTGATCATGTCGAGCGTGCGGCGGAAGAACAGCCGGTCGTCGTTGCCGGAGAGGATGCCGTCCTCGAGGTTCTCGATCTGGCTGGCGCCCACGACCTGCGAGGAGTACCCGGTGACGGGGGCCCACATGGGTCCGTTCTTCCAGGTCCGCTTGTACTTCAGGTCGGTGTTCTTGGTCTTCACCGACCCGGTGACCGGATTGCCGTCGACGATGATGTTGCCGCGCGGCGTCGAGTAGCGGGCGATGAGGACGCGGCGGTTGTCCTTGTCCGAGGCGAGGGTGTCCGCCTTGACGTACTGCAGCCAGTTGTCCCGGATGAGCAGGGTCAGGATCAGCAGCCCGCAGAAGATCGCGATACGGCGCAGGGGCTTGTTCACGGTCGGACCACCTGGGTCATCTCGGCGTCGGGACTGGGAGCGGGGGCGGGCGCGGGCCTGCGGGCCGTGTCGCTGATGCGGATCAGGATGCCGATGAGCGCCCAGTTCGCGATCACGGACGAACCGCCGTACGCGAGGAACGGCATCGTCATACCGGTCAGCGGGATGAGGCCCATGACACCGCCGGCGACCACGAAGACCTGGAGCGCGAAGGCGCCGGACAGGCCGACGGCGAGCAGCTTGCCGAAGGGGTCGCGGGCCGCGAGGGCGGTCCGTACGCCGCGCTCCACGATCAGTGCGTAGATCAGCAGCAGCGCCATCAGACCGGCGAGGCCCAGCTCCTCGCCGAAGGTGGCGAGGATGAAGTCCGAGTTCGCGGCGAAGCGGATCAGCTCGGAGTGGCCCTGGCCCCAGCCGGTGCCGAGGGTGCCGCCGGAACCGAAGGCCCACAGGGCCTGCATCGCCTGCTCGGAGTGGCCGGCCACGTTCTGCCGGCTGAGCATGAACTCCTTCATCGGGTCGAGCCAGGCGTCCACACGCTGCTGGATGTGCGGCTCGAAGCTCGCCACACCCACGGCGCCGACCGCGGACATCATCAGACCGAAGACGATCCAGCTGGTCCGCTCGGTGGCGACGTACAGCATGATGACGAACATTCCGAAGAACAGCAGCGACGTACCGAGGTCGGTCTCGAACACCAGGATGAGGATCGAGATCGCCCAGACGACGAGGATCGGCCCGAGGTCACGGCCGCGCGGCAGGTACATCCCCATGAAGCGACGGCTGGCCAGCGCCAGCGCGTCCCGCTTCACCATCAGGTAGCCGGCGAAGAAGACCGCGAGGACGATCTTGGCGAACTCGCCGGGCTGGATGGAGAAGCCGCCGACGTGGATCCAGATCTTCGCGCCGTAGATGTTCTGCCCGAGGCCCGGGACCAGCGGGAGCAGCAGCAGGACGATCGCGCCCAGCATCGAGATGTACGTGTAGCGCTGCAGGACGCGGTGGTCCTTCAGGAAGATCAGCACGACGATGAACAGGCCGATGCCCATCGCGGAGTACATCAGCTGCCGCGGTGCCGCGTTGCCCGCCTGGTCGATGGACTGCAGCAGCTTCGACTGGTCGAGCCGCCAGATGGCGACCAGCCCCAGCCCGTTCAGCAGCGTCGCCAGCGGCACGAGGAGCGGGTCCGCGTACGCGGCGAACTTCCGTACGACGAGGTGCGCGACGCCGGCCATCAGGCCGAGCCCGAGCCCGTAGCCGAGCAGGCCCGCGGGCAGCTCGCCGTCGATGGCCAGGCCCACGTTGGCGTACGCGAAGACGGGGATGACCACGGCGAACACGAGGAGCGCCAGCTCGGTGTTGCGCCGGCTCGGCGCCCCGATGGCGCCGATGGTCGACGTATGGGTCGTGGAGTTACTGCTCATGGCGTGCTGAGGCCCCCAACGGCTCTACTGCTGTGCGCACGCCTTGGCCAGCTGCTGCTCTTCCTCGGAGAGAGTGGGGCCAGGGGTGGGCTTGGGAGATTGCGATGACTTGGGCTTGCCGGACGGAGTCTGCGACGGGCCGGGCGAGGGTGCCTTGCGGAACGAGGCCTTGGACGCGGTGCCGCCCGAGGTCGTGCCGCCCGCTTCGCCCTCACCGGACTTCGCGTTGCTCTCGCTCTCGGCCTGCTGCCGCTCGGCCTGCTTCCTGCACGCGGTGGCCTGCGCCGACAGCTCGACGATCTTGTCCTGCGCGGCCGCCAGGTCGCCTTGGGCGATGGTCGACTCGACCTGCTTGCGCTGGTAGGGCGGCAGGTACTTGAGTTCGATCTCCGGGTGGTCCTTCTCGACCGCGGACAGGTTCACCCAGGCGAGGTCCTGGTTGATGCCGCGGTAGAGCGCCACGTGCTCGTCGTTCGAGCCGACGAAGTACTGGGTCTGCGTCCAGCGGTAGCCGCCGTACAGGCCGCCGCCGATGACCGCGAGCGCCAGGACCGAGTACAGCGAGCGCTTGAGCCACTTCCGGCCGCGCCGAGGCTTGATGAAGTCCTCGTCCGCGTACGCGCCGAAGCCCCCCTCGGGTGCGTAGCCGACGCTGTCGCCGCTGCCGGGCGGGCCGAACTCGCCGCCGCCCCCGCCCGGTCCGGGCGCGGGCCTGCCGAGGCCCGCGGCCCGTCCGGCCGGGGTCTCCATGGCGCCGCCGTCGTGCGGCTGGTGCTGGTTCTCCGCGACCGCGCCGACGATGACCGGGGCGTCCGAGAGCTGTCCCGCGAGGGTGTCGCCGCTGTCGATGTCGAGGACGTCGGCGATGATCACCGTGATGTTGTCGGGGCCGCCGCCGCGCAGCGCCAGCTGGATCAGGTCCTGGACCGTCTCCTGCGGGCCCTGGTAGCTGGCGAGCGTCTCCTCCATCGTCTGGTGCGAGACGACGCCGGACAGGCCGTCCGAGCAGATCAGGTACCGGTCACCGGCGCGCACCTCGCGGATCGACAGATCCGGCTCGACGTGGTCGCCGGAGCCCAGCGCACGCATCAGCAGCGAGCGCTGCGGGTGCGTGGTGGCCTCCTCCTCGGTGATGCGGCCCTCGTCGACGAGGCGCTGCACCCACGTGTGGTCCTGTGTGATCTGGGTCAGCACGCCGTCGCGCAGCAGGTAGGCGCGCGAGTCGCCGACGTGCACGAGGCCGAGTCGCTGGCCGGTCCACAGCAGGGCGGTCAGGGTGGTGCCCATGCCCTCGAGCTGGGGGTCCTCCTCGACCATCATGCGCAGCTGGTCGTTGGCCCGCTGCACGGCGGTGCCGAGCGAGGTCAGGATGTCGGACCCCGGCACGTCGTCGTCGAGCGCGACGATCGTGGAGATCACCTCGGAGCTGGCCACCTCGCCGGCGGCCTGGCCCCCCATGCCGTCGGCGATCGCGAGCAGCCGGGGACCGGCGTAGCCGGAGTCCTCGTTGCCCTCGCGGATCATTCCTTTGTGCGATCCGGCGGCGAAGCGCAGTGACAGACTCATGCGCACCTCGCCCGTCGGCTCCGGGTACATCCGCACGGTGCCCACCCTCCGGTCGGGAGCGCGCCGAAGTCCCCCGCGGGGACTGCCGCGCCGGCTCGCTCGCTCCGCTCGCGCTCATTCATGACGTAGCACTACTTCCGCAGCTCGATGACGGTCTTGCCGATGCGGATCGGCGCGCCCAGCTGGATCGGCTGGGGCGTCGTGAGGCGGGTCCGGTCGAGATACGTGCCGTTGGTGGACCCGAGATCCTCGACGATCCACTGGCCGTCCCGGTCCGGGTAGATCCTGGCGTGCCTGCTCGACGCGTAGTCGTCGTCCAGCACGATCGTGCTGTCGTGCGCGCGGCCCAGCGTGATGGTCTGCCCCTGCAGCGCCACCGTGGTGCCCGTGAGGGTTCCCTCGGAGACGACCAGCTTGGTCGGGGCGCCGCGGCGCTGGCGGCCGCCGCCCGACTGCTGCTGGCGTTGCTGCGGAGGCGCGGCCTGGCGCGCGGCCTGCTGGGCCCGCCCGCTCTCACGCCGTGCGCCGCGCTGTGTGACACGCGTGCCGAACAGGTCGCTGCGGATGACCTGGACGGCCACGATCACGAACAGCCACAGAACGGCCAGGAAACCCAACCGCATGACCGTCAGGGTCAGCTCTGACATTGCCCCCGCTTCACCCTTCGGCTTGCCGATAAACGATGGTGGTGGAGCCCACGACGATCCGCGAGCCGTCGCGGAGCGTAGCGCGGGTGGTGTGCTGCCCGTCCACCACGATCCCGTTGGTGGATCCCAGATCCTGGATCGTCGAGGGCGTTCCGGTCCGGATCTCGCAGTGCCGGCGCGATACGCCGGGGTCGTCGATCCGCACGTCGGCCTCGGTGGAACGGCCGAGCACGAGGGTGGGCCGGGAGATCTGGTGCCGTGTGCCGTTGATCTCGATCCAGTGCCGCGTACGGGAGCCCGGCATCGGGCCCGCGCCGGGGCGCCGGTCCGCGGCGGCGGGCCCCGAGGGGGCGTGCGCCGGGCGGCCGGGAGGCGGTGCGGACGGCATCGGCGGTGCGGCGGCGGGCGGGTACCCGTAGCCGCCCGGCGCCTGGGCGGGCCGGGGTGCGGCACCGGGGTGCGGCTGGTCCGGCCGGTCCTGGCTGGTGGACGAGGCGAGGGTGCGGCTGCGCACGCGGTACAGACCCGTGTCCAGGTCGTCCGCCTTCTCCAGATGGACCTTGATGGGGCCCATGAAGGTGTAGCGCTGCTGCTTCGCGTAGTCGCGGACCATGCCGGACAGCTCGTCGCCGAGCTGGCCCGAGTACGGGGCCAGGCGCTCGTAGTCGGGCGCGCTCAGTTCGACGATGAAGTCGTTGGGGACGACCGTCCGGTCCCTGTTCCAGATCGTCGCGTTGTTGTCGCACTCGCGCTGGAGGGCGCCGGCGATCTCGACGGGCTGGACCTCGGACTTGAAGACCTTGGCGAAGGTGCCGTTGACCAGCCCCTCGAGACGTTGCTCGAACTTCTTCAGGACTCCCATGGGGCACCTCCTCCTTCGTAGCCGTCCTGCTTGTCGCTGTTGCCTTGCTCGCTCGTGCTGCCTACTTGGTACTGCTTACTGATCGTATCCACGCGTCGGGAAATCGGCTGGTTCCCCCTGTCCGCCCGGTCGATGAGTGTCGACGCTCACAGCCCCTGCCACGCCCCCGTCCACAGGGATCGTAGAGGGGGTCTCGGGACAGTGTCCCGTACCCGGCTGTGGAACCGGTCGGACCGGACGTGACTCGTGGGCCGTCGCCGGTCGCCGTGGCCCGTGACCGCAGGTGCCCGCCGGAAACGGATGTGAATCCACCCTCCGCAGCGTGCTAATCTTCTGCATGTCGGAAGGCGCCGCGGCCCGAAAGGGAGCGGAGCCCGAGGACACACCCAATGCGCGGGTGGCGGAATAGGCAGACGCGCTGGATTCAGGTTCCAGTGCCCGCAAGGGCGTGGGGGTTCAACTCCCCCCTCGCGCACACAGCCGAGACGGGCTCATCGTGAAGACGATGGGCCCGTTTCGTGTTTCCGTAGATGTACTTGTTTCCGTAGATGTACTTATAGGTGCACTTGTAGATGTGTCCTGTCTCACGTCGTGCCGATGTGCGGTGTGAGACAGCCGAGAGCCCCGCGGGCCGGGAAGGTCCGCGGGGCTCTGTCGTGCCGCTCCGTCGTGCCGGTCCGTCGTACCGGCGGCGGAGGGTCAGGCGGCGTGCCGGGCCGCCGTCTCCTTGCCCTTGCGCTGCGCGTCCAGGAGGGCCTTCTCGCGGGAGGCCTCGTAGAGCGGGACGAGCTCGGCCATCGCCGGGTTCTGCGGGGCCATCGTCAGCTCCGGGACGATGAAGTCGAGGTCCAGGGCGAGGGTGTCGCGCAGGATGGCCTCCAGGTAGTTCTGCACGTACTCCATGCCCTCGCGCGGGGTGCCCGGCGCGTAGGAGCCGCCGCGGCTGGCGACGACCGTGACCGGGGTGCCCTTGGCGGCCGGGGCCTCCACGCCGGCGGTGCGGCCGAACAGGATCACGTTGTCGAGCCAGGCCTTCAGCGTCGACGGGATCGAGTAGTTGTACATCGGGGCGCCGATCAGGATCGCGTCCGCCTGCTCCAGCTCCTCGATGAGCTTCACGCGCTCGGCGAAGGCCGCCGCCTGCTCGGGGGTGTGCGCGGACGGATCGGAGAAGCCGGCCAGGTGGGCGTGGGCGCTCAGGTGCGGGACCGGGTTCGTGTCCAGGTCGCGGTAGACGACCGTGCCCTCGGGGTGCTGCTCCTGCCAGGCCTTGCGGAAGGTGTCCGTGACCGTGCGCGAGGACGACGCGGGGCCGGCGAGGAGGGCGGAGTCGATGTGCAGAAGCGTGGCCATGAGGTCTCTCCCGGAGGTGAGGGTGTCGCAGTCACGCCGCGAAACGTGCTGCAGATGAGTATGTAGCTATTGATAACACAGGTACTTACTTTTTTTCATCCCCGTACGGGAACGCAGTACGCTGGAGGCATGGCGGGTAACGGGGAAGTCGCGGGAGCCGAGGCGCGGGCGGCCGTGCCCGGGTCGTGTTCGACGGTCGGCATCGGGATGACGAGGGTCTTCGCGCTGCTCGGAAAGCGCTGGACCGGGCTGGTCGTGGCCGTCCTCATGGAAGGGCCCGTGCACTTCTCGGATCTGCGCCGGGCGATCCCGGGGATCAGCGAGCGGATGCTCTCGGACCGGCTGACCGAGCTGGGGGCCGCGGGGCTCGTCCTGCGAGAGGTCGACGCGGGGCCTCCGCTGCGGGTCGCCTACCGGCTGACCGAGGCCGGTGAGGCCTTGCAGCCGGCGCTGCGGGAGCTGGGGGACTGGGCGGAGCGGTATCTCGGGGTGCCCGAGGGCAAGGCCTGCTCGGAGTAGATCTCAGGGGCTGTTCTCCCGGCTTCGGGTGCCTTTTCTCTCGCCTTCGGGTACCTGTTCTCCCGGCTTCGGGTGAGGGGCTTGTGCACAGGCCGTGGGTTTTCCACAGGCTCTGACGGGGAGTTTCGCGCGGCGGTACGGTCGTGACCGATCAGAGTTCACAGGGATGCGCCGGTCAGGGCGAAGCACGGGGGAGGCGGTCGGCGTGGGCGGACCCGGGGACACAGTGGCGGCGGTGCCGCGGCAGGGTGACGGGCAGGACTTCGGTGCGGGCGGGCGGCTGCCCCGGGTGCCGGGATTCGCGCGGTCCGGCGGTACGGGGGACGGGGCGGCCGGAGTCGCCGCGCCCAAGGAGGCCGGGAAGGCGCTGCGGCGCGGTGTGCCCCGGTCCTCGCACGCGGACTTCGCACCGGACGCGGGCCGGCCGGACGCCGTCGCCGCCGTCGAGGAGTCGGGGCGCGGCCGGATACCCGAGCTGACCCCGCTCCGGGTCGGGCGGATGGTCGCGACCCCCTTCGCCTTCCTGCGCGGCTCGGCCGGCCTCATGGCGTACGACCTGGCGCGCACGCCGGTCACCGGCATCGGCGCGCAGATCTGCGGCGACGCCCACGCCGCGAACTTCGGCCTGTACGGGGACGCGCGCGGCGGACTCGTCATCGACCTCAACGACTTCGACGAGACCGTGCACGGCCCCTGGGAGTGGGACGTGAAGCGGCTCGCCACGTCACTGGTGCTCGCCGGGCGCGAGGCCGGCGCCGACGAGGACACCTGCCGCAAGGCCGCCCACGACAGCGTCGGCGCCTACCGCCGCACGATGCGTCTGCTGGCGAAGCTGCCGGCGCTGGACGCGTGGAACGCGATCGCGGACGAGGAGCTCGTCTCCCACACCGACGCCCATGACCTGCTCGGCACCCTGGAGCGCGTCTCGGAGAAGGCGCGGAACAACACCAGTGGTCGCTTCGCCGCGAAGTCGACGGAGGCGGTCCCGGGCGGCGGTCGGCGGTTCGTGGACGCGCCGCCGGTGCTGCGCTCGGTCCCGGACGCCGAGGCCGCGGCCGTCGCCGCCGCGCTCGGCCCGTATCTGAAGACCCTGTCCGAGGACCGGTTGCCGCTGCTGGGGCGGTACGCGATCCACGACGTGGCGTTCCGCGTCGTCGGCACGGGCAGCGTCGGCACGCGCTCGTACGTGGTGCTGCTGCTCGATCACCGGGGCGAGCCGCTGGTGCTGCAGGTGAAGGAGGCGCGGCCGTCCGTGCTGCTCCCGCATCTGCCGGCCGTCGGCTTCGCGGCGCCGGAGGTCGGGCACGAGGGGCAGCGGGTGGTGCTCGGGCAGAAGCGGATGCAGGTGGTCAGCGACATGCTGCTCGGCTGGACGACGGTGGACGGACGGCCGTTCCAGGTACGGCAGTTCAGGAACCGGAAGGGGAGCGTCGATCCGGCGGCGCTCGCCGCCGACCAGGTCGACGACTATGCGCGGATGACCGGCGCACTGCTCGCCCGCGCCCACGCGCACAGCGCGGACCCGCGGCTGGTCGCAGGCTACTGCGGCAAGAGCGAGGAGCTGGACGAGGCCGTGGCGGCCTTCGCCGTGGCGTACGCGGACCGGACCGAGGCGGATCACGGGGAGCTGGTGCGGGCCGTGCGCGAGGGGCGGACGGCGGCCGAGACCGGGGTGTGAGCCCTGGCCGGGACAGGGCCTAGGCTGGACGGGTGACGACCCCGGAGAGCGACGTGGCAGAGCAGCAGGCAAAGGGGCGGCCCACGGACGGGCAGCCCGCGGGCGGCTCGGCCGAGCAGGCTCAGGAGCGAGCGGAGCAGGCTCAGGAGCGGGCCGAGGCGGCTCAGTCGCCTCAGGAACCTCAGGAGCCGCAGGCGCCTCAGGAGCAAGGCGGGGCGGCGGCTTCTGGCGAGCGGCCCGAGCCGCAGCCTGCGGGGCGGCCCGAGGAGCGGCTCGAGCGGGCCGTGCGGGCTGCTGAGCAGGCGCTGATCGAGTTCGAGATCGCGGTGGAGACGTTCCGGGTCGAGGTGGAGAACTTCTCGCGGCTCCACCACCAGAAGCTCGGGCCGATGTACACGCGGCTCGACGAGCTGGAGGCGCTGATCGCCGAGGCGACCGCGGCCCGGACCGGTGACCCCGAGGACCGGGCGAAGGCCGAGGAGGCGCGGGCCCGGGTCATGCCGATGCCGGGCGTCGAGGAGCTGTTCCACGGCTGGATGGACGGGGACGGGCTGTTCCCGGAGGCCGTCGCCATGCTGACGGATCAGCCGGTGCGGCCGCCGCAGCGGGTGCGCCCCAGCGAGGAGGCCCGCAAGCTCTACCGCGAGCTGGCCCGCAAGGCGCACCCGGACCTGGCCCAGGAGGAGACGGAGCGGGCCCGGCGCGACGAGTTCATCGCGCGGGTCAACGCGGCGTACGGGCGGGGCGACGAGGCGCTGCTGCGCGAGCTCGCCGAGGAGTGGGCCGCGGGGCCGGTGCCGCCGGAGCGGGAGCCGTCGCCGAGCGAGGAGCTCTACGCCCGCCTGGAGTGGCTGGCGCAGCGCAAGGAGCTGCTCACGGTCGTGGCCCGGGAGCTGGAGGAGAGCGCGATCGGCTCGATGCTGCGGATGGCGCCCGACGATCCGGACACCCTGCTCGACGAGATCGCCGAGCAGCTGCTCGCGCAGGTCGCGGAGCGTGAGGCGGAGCTGCAGCGGCTCACCTCGGCCTGAGCGCGTTTCCTCTTCGGGTAGCGTCGGACGCATGGTTTTCGGTTCTGGTGTTCCCACGGTCGCGGTCGACGAGCTCTCCGAGGGGGACTTCCTCCTCGATGTCCGTGAGGACGACGAATGGCGGGCGGGGCACGCCGAGACGGCGCTGCACATCCCGATGAGCGAGTTCGTCGCCCGGTTCGGTGAGCTGACGCAGGCGGCGCCGCAGGACGGACGGGTCAACGTGGTCTGCAAGGTCGGCGGCCGGTCCGCCCAGGTGACCGCCTACCTCGTGCAGCAGGGCATCGACGCGGTGAACGTGGCCGGTGGCATGGAGGCCTGGGCCGCGGCGGGACGGCCCGTCGTGGACGGCGACGGCAAGCCGGGCGCGGTGCTCTGACCTCTTCTCCGGATACATGGCTGAGTGAGGGCCCCGGTTTTCACCGGGGCCCTTTTTTCGTGCCGGGTCGGGTTTTCGTGGCGGGGTCGGTTCTCGTGCCGGGGCTGATCTCAGCTCAGTGGGTGGGCGGCCAGCAGGTCGCCCAGGGCCTCCTCGTGCGCGGCGGCCGGGCCGAGCGAGAGCTCCAGGTGTTTGGCCCAGGCGTGATAGCGGTGCAGCGGGAAGTCGGTGTCCGCGCCGAAGCCGCCGTGCAGATGCTGGGCGGTCTGCACGATGCGGCGTACGCCTTCCGAGGCCCAGGTCTTGGCGACCGCCACGTCACCGGCGACGGGCAGTGCGCCCCCGGCCTCGCTGCTGATGCGCCAGGCGGCCTGCCACAGGGTCGCCTCCATGGCCCGCAGGTCGATGTACCGGTCGGCGGCCTGTACGGCGACGGCCTGGAACGTGGCGATGGGGTGGCCGAACTGCTCGCGCTTGCCCGCGTAGTCGCTGGTCATCCGCAGCGCGCCGGTGCCGAGGCCCAGGGCGAGGGCGCAGGTGCCGGTGGCCAGGAGGTCGTGCAGTCGGGGCCATGCCTCGGGGGTCTCGATCATGTCCCGGGCCGCGACGCGTACGCCGTCCAGGCGGAGCTCGGCGAGACGCTCGCCGGTGGTGGAGATCTGCTCGGCGAAGGTGAGGCCCGGCGCCTGTGTGTCCGGCCCGGGGAGGATCGCGAGCATCGGCGTGCCCTCGCCGGTGTGCACCGGGACGAGGATCCGGTCGGCGTTGAACGCCCATGGCACCGCCGTCTGCGCCCCGTCCAGGATCCAGCCCGCCGGCCCGTCGGCCCGGTCCCCGGGAGTCTCTTTTCTCGCGGTGACCGCGAGTTCGGCCGGGTCGTGGCCGGTGCGGCCCGCCGACGCGACGCTCAGCACGAGCTCTCCGCGGCCCGCGCCGGGCAGCAGCTCCTGCTTCAGCTCAGCGCTGCCGTGGGCCTGTACGGCCGTCGCGGCCGCGCAGTGCTCGAGCAGCGGCAGCCGGGCCAGGACCTGCGCCGACTCGCGCAGCACGAGACACAGCGCGACGGCGTCGAGCCCGGCCCCGCCGTACTCGGGCGCGATCAGGAGGCTCAGCAGATCGGCGTCCGCGGCCTTGGCCCACAGGGCGCGGTCGAAGTCCTCGGCCACGGCCCCCGGGGTGAGCGAAGGGCTGGGCACCCCGTCGGGAGCGACCGGTGCGAACACCGCCTTCGCCGCCTCGACGGCCGCCTGTTGCTCCTCGGAGAAGGTGAAGTCCACCGGCTGTCCCTCCCGTGCCTGCCCCGGCCGCTCTGCCTCGATCCACCGGGCCTCAGCGGAATCTGACGGAGCGTCAAGATAGAACAGGTTCTACGAGAAGGGAACAGGAGGCAGGTTCTACGAGAGGGGAACAGGAGGAAGGGGCAGGAGGAAAGGCCGGGCGGCGTCCGAGGTCAGCGGTCGAAGTCGAGCTCCACCTTCTCCGTGGTCGGGTGCGACTGGCAGGCCAGCACATAACCGGCCTCGGTCTCCTCGGTCTCCAGCGCGAAGTTCCGGTCCATCCGGACGGACCCCGAGACGAGGAACGCGCGGCAGGTACCGCAGACCCCGCCCTTGCAGGCGTAGGGCGCGTCCGGTCTGTTGCGCAGGACCGTGTCGAGGAGGGACTCGCCGTCCTGGACGGGCCAGCTGCCCGCGCGGCCGTCGAGCTGCGCGGTGACCGTGGCGTGGGCGGGGGCTCCGGTCGCCGACGCGGGCCGGGTCGCGTCCGGCGCGTCGTCCACATGGAAGATCTCCTCGTGGACGCGGTCCCGCCGCACGCCGAGGTCCCGCAGAGTCCGCTCGGCGCTCTGCACGAGCCCGTAGGGGCCGCACAGGAACCAGCCCGAGATCCGCTCGACCGGCAGCAGCGCCGGCAGCAGGGCCGACAGGCGCTCCTGGTCGAGGCGGCCCGAGGCGAGACCGGCCTGCTGCTCCTCCCGGGACAGCACGGTGACCAGCTGGAACCGGTCCGGGTACCGGTCCTTCAGGTCGGCGACCTCCTCCAGGAACATCGTCGAGGCGGTGGTGCGGTCGCTGCGGATCAGGCAGAACCGGGCATCGGGCTCGCGCGCCAGCAGCGTCGCCGCGATGGAGAGCACCGGGGTGATCCCGCTGCCGCCGACCACCGCCGCGTAGTGCCCCGGCGCCGGGTCGAGGACGAAGCGCCCGGCGGGCGTCATCACCTCCACCTCGTCGCCCACGCCGATCTCCTTGTGGGCGTACGTGGAGAAGGCGCCGCCGTCGACCATGCGGACGCCGACCCGCAGCGTGTCCGGCGCCGTGCCGGCCGGGGCGGGGGAACAGATCGAGTACGTGCGGCGGATCTCGGCGCCCTCGGTGGCGGCGTCCGCCGTGCGGCGCAGGGCGAGGTGCTGGCCGGGGGTGAACCGGTACGCCTCGCGCAGCTCATGCGGCACCGCGAAGGTCAGTGCCACCGAGTCGTCGGTGAGCCGGTCGACCGCGGCGATCCGGAGCCGGTGGAAGCGGGCCCTTCCCGCTCCTTGTGCCATCACAGCTCCTTGAAGTGGTCGAAGGGTTCGCGGCAGGCCAGGCAGCGGCGCAGGGCCTTGCAGGCGGTGGACGAGAAGCGGCTGAGCAGCTCGGTGTCGGTCGAGCCGCAGTGCGGGCAGGCGAGCGGCTCCTCGGCCGGCGCGTCCGCGCCGGTGCGGCGGGTCGGGCTCAGCGTCAGGGCGACGGGTCCGGCGGGGGCGCGGGTGGTGCGGGGCGGCGCTATGCCGAACTCCCGCAGCTTGCGGCGCCCTTCGGGCGTGATGTCGTCCGTGGACCAGGCCGGGCTGAGCACCGTGCGGACCGTGACCTCGGGGATCCCGTGCTCGTGCAGCACGCGCTCGATGTCGTCGGACATCGCCTCGATCGCGGGGCACCCCGTGTACGTGGGGCTGAGCTCCACCTCGACGCGGCCGGGCCCCAGGCTGTGCACGGCGCGCAGGACGCCGAGCTCGGTGAGGCTCAGCACGGGCAGCTCGGGGTCGGGCACGGAGCCCGCGAGCCGGCGCAGCTCCGCCTCCAGCGGCGTCTCGGCAGGAGACCCGAGCGGGGTCTCCTGCGCGTGGGCGAGGGTCACCATGACGCCCCCGGGTGACTGCGGTGCAGGTGCTGCATCTCGGCGAGCATCCGCCCGAAGGACTCGGTGTGCAGGCCCTGGCGTCCGGCGCCGGCGCGCCAGGCGCCGGTCTGCGGGCTCGCGGGTACGGCCAGGCCGGCGCGGCGGAGCACGTCCGTGACCTGCTCCGTCCACGTCTCCTGGATCTCCTGCCAGTCGACCGGCAGTCCGGGAACGGGCTGGAACAGCTCGCCGGTGAAGCGCCACAGGGCGTCGACCGCGCGCTGCGTACGGGCGTGGCTCTCGTCGGTGCCGTCGCCCAGGCGCAGCGTCCACTGCTCGGCGTGGTCCTGGTGGTAGGCGACCTCCTTGACCGCCTTGGCGGCCAGCGGCGCGAACGGGGAGTCCGTCGCGGCCAGTCGCGTGTGCAGCAGCAGCTGGTACGTGGAGAAGAAGAGCTGGCGGGCGATGGTGTGCGCGAAGTCGCCGTTGGGCTGCTCGACCAGCTGGGTGTTGCGGAAGGCGCGCTCCTCGCGGAGGTAGGCCAGCTCGTCCTCGTCGCCGACCATGCTCAGCAGGACGCGGGCCTGTCCGAGCAGGTCGAGCGCGATGTTCGCGAGGGCGACCTCCTCCTCCAGGACCGGGGCGTGGCCGGCCCACTCCCCCAGGCGGTGCGAGAGCACCAGGGCGTCGTCGCCGAGGGCGAGGGCGGCGGCCGCGGTGTCGGTCAGCGGCTGCGTCTCAGAGGTCCGCGTCTCAGGGGTCTGCGTCACAGGTGCTTCACCCCTTCCGGGATCTCGTAGAACGTCGGGTGGCGGTAGGCCTTGTCGGCCGCGGGCTCGAAGAAGGGGTCCTTCTCGTCCGGCGAGGAGGCGGTGATCGCGGCGGAGGGCACGACCCACAGGGAGACGCCCTCGCCCCGGCGGGTGTACAGGTCCCGCGCGTTGCGCAGCGCCAGCTCGGCGTCCGGGGCGTGCAGGCTGCCCGCGTGGGTGTGGGACAGGCCGCGGCGGGAGCGCACGAAGACCTCCCACAGGGGCCAGTCCGTGCCGCCCTGCGCCGCGGGGGTGGGGGTCTCGCTCATGCCGCCCTGCCTTCCTGTGTCGTGGCCTTGGTGGAGTGCTTGGCCGCGTGGGCCGCGGCGGCCTCGCGCACCCAGGCGCCCTCTTCGTGGGCGCGCCGGCGCTGGGTGATGCGCTGCTCGTTGCACGGCCCGTTGCCCTTCAGGACCTCCTTGAACTCCGTCCAGTCGATCGGACCGAAGTCGTGCCGGCCGCGCTCCTCGTTCCACCGCAGCTCGGGGTCGGGGAGGGTGAGGCCGAGGGACTCGGCCTGGGGCACGCAGATGTCCACGAAGCGCTGCCGCAGCTCGTCGTTCGAGTGGCGCTTGATCTTCCACTCCATGGACTGCGCGGAGTGCGCCGACTCGTCGTCCGGCGGGCCGAACATCATCAGGGAGGGCCACCACCAGCGGTCCACCGCGTCCTGCGCCATCGCGTGCTGGGCCTCGGTGCCCCGGCTCAGGGCGAGCAGCAGCTCGTACCCCTGGCGCTGGTGGAAGGACTCCTCCTTGCAGACGCGGACCATCGCGCGGGCGTAGGGCCCGTAGGAGCAGCGGCACAGCGGCACCTGGTTCGTGATCGCGGCGCCGTCCACCAGCCAGCCGATGGCGCCGACGTCCGCCCAGGTCAGCGTCGGGTAGTTGAAGATCGAGGAGTACTTCTGGCGGCCGCTGTGGAGCTTGTCGAGCAGCTCGTCGCGGCTGGTGCCGAGGGTCTCGGCGGCGCTGTAGAGATACAGGCCGTGGCCTGCCTCGTCCTGGACCTTGGCCATGAGGATGGCCTTGCGGCGCAGGGAGGGGGCGCGGGTGATCCAGTTCGCCTCGGGCTGCATGCCGATGATCTCGGAGTGCGCGTGCTGGGCGATCTGGCGGACCAGCGTCGCGCGGTACGCGTCGGGCATCCAGTCGCGGGGCTCGATGCGCTCGTCCGCCGCGACCGCCGCGTCGAAGACGGCCTGGAAGCCGGCCTCGCCGAGGTCGGCGGCCTGGTCCGGCCGCGTCCCGGCTGCCTGGTGGTGCGGGGCTGCTGTCGCCATTCCCGATCCCCTCGACCTTGGGTTCCCGACGGGGCCGGGGGCTCCGTCAGCGCCCGACCGATCGTTCGGTTCGTCGAGTTCAATGGTGGGACCCGGCGCCGTAGGGTGTCAACCCTGAACAGTCCGCCTGTGGACAAGTCCGGTCTGCACCGTCCCTTCACCTGTGGAAAACCGCGGTCGGCTGTGTTTGGCGCTCGCTCCCCAGTACGGTTCCGATGCGCCGAGGGGACACGGCGGGGCCGGGGGAACGGCCAAGGGAACAGGGAATCGGGATCGGGGAGCACCGATGGACACGGAAGCAGCGGCGGCGGACGAGGCCGTCCGGCCCGATCCGGAACCGCAGCCGGAGCCTGAGCCGCAGTCGGGCCCGGCCGGCCGCGCCGGCATCGCGGGCCTCGCCCCCGGCTACCAGCTGACGGCCGCGCTGGCCCTGGCGGCGATCGCGCTCGTCACCGGCCTCCACGTCCTCATGGTGTTCCTGCACGTCGCGCCGTCGAACACGCTGAGCAAGCAGTACGGCCAGGACGTCGACGACTGGATCTACCCCGAGTTCGAGCAGAACTGGAAGCTGTTCGCCCCGAACCCGCTCCAGCAGAACATCGCCGTGCAGGCCCGCGGCGAGGTGCGCACGCGCGACGGGGACACGCGGCAGACCCGCTGGTACGACCTGTCCGCCGCGGACGGCGCCGCCATAGACGGCAACCTGCTCCCCAGCCACACGCAGCAGAACGAACTGCGCCGCGCCTGGGACGTCTACGGGTCGACGCACGACGCGCAGAACCGTCCCACCGGACTGCGCGGCACCCTGTCCGAGCGTTATCTGCGCCGCATCCTCGTGCTGCGCCTGGACCGGCTCGGCGTGACAGAGAAGGGCGAGACCCTCGAACGCGTCCAGGTGCGCTCGGAGTCCGTCACCATCGAGCCGCCGAAGTGGAGCACGGAGAAGGTGGACCGGAAGCCGTTCTACCGAGAGATCCCCTGGTGGTCGGTGACCGCGTACGACGCCCCGCTCGACACCGGCGCCCGGGTCCGGGTGCAGGGGCCGGCCGGTGAGGCCCGATGAACCGCCTCACCCGCGCCGGAGCGCAGCTCTACGCCGCCCTCCAGAAGATCACCGCGACCCCGCTCGCCCCGTACCAGAGCGCCGTGATCCGGATCGGGTTCGCCTCGACCTGGCTGCTGTTCCTGCTGCGCGAGTACCCGCACCGGCTGGAGCTCTACGGCCCCGACGGGCCCTGGAGCTGGGACCTGGCACAGCAGCTCATCAGCGAGAACCACGCGTTCAGCGCGCTGATGTGGTCCGACGGGCGCGCCTGGTTCGAGCTCGTCTACGCGGCGGCCGTCCTGGCGTCGTTCCTGCTGGCCCTCGGCTGGCGCACCCGCACCATGTCGGTCCTGTTCATGATCGGCGTGCTCTCGCTGCAGAACCGCAGCGTCTTCGTGGGCGACGGCGGGGACAACGTCATCCACCTCATGTCGATCTACCTCGTGCTGACGCGCTGCGGCCAGGTGTGGTCGCTCGACGCGCGGCGGGCGGCACGCGCGCGTACCGGCGTGCCCCGGCCGGACCGCGCCGGGCCCGCCCTGTGGTGGGCGGCCGGCCTGGCGCTCGCGGCGATCACCTTCACCGGGGACGTCCGCACCGGCTGGCTGCTCGTCCTCTGGTCGCTGTGGGCCGTCCACGGCGTGTGGTGGTTCCTGAACCGGCACGCCCCGGACGGAGACCCCCGCCTGCTGTGCGACGTCGTCGCGAACCTCCTGCACAACGCCGCCCTGCTGGTGATCATGATCGAGGCGTGCCTGATCTACGCCACCGCGGGCTGGTACAAGATCCAGGGCAGCCGCTGGCAGGACGGCAGCGCCGTCTACTACCCGCTGCACCTGGACTACTTCTCGCCCTGGCCCGCCCTGGGCGACCTGCTGACCTCGTACGGTCCGATGGTGCTGCTCGTGACGTACGGGACGGTCGCGGTGCAGGTCGCCTTCCCGTTCACCGTGTTCAACCGGCGGGTCAAGAACGTCCTGCTCGTGCTCATGATCACCGAGCACCTGGCGATCGCCGTCGTGCTCGGACTGCCCTTCTTCTCGCTCGCGATGATCGCCGCCGACGCGGTCTTCCTGCCGACGCCCTTCCTGAAGTGGCTGGGCGGGCGGGTGGCACGCGCGCGTGAGCGCGTGTTCGCCGGTGCTCGTACGGGGGCCGGGCCCGAGGTGCCCGGGCCGCGTCCCGAGGACGGGACGCAGGAGGCCGCGGACGTGTCCGAGGTGCCGGTCACCCGCACGTAGGCTTCCCGGCATGAGCGGGGCGAACGGCACACAGGCGGCGCGGGGCGCACAGGGCGGGCAGGAACAGGACGTGGTCCGGGTCTGGCGGCAGCGGGCCCAGGAGGCCGTGCTGCTGGACGGCTTCCATGCCCTCAAGCACGCGCTGCGCTTCGGCGCGGACGTGCCCGTGGCGCTCGCCGTCGACCGGGACGCCGCGCTCGCCCTGGCCGCCGATCTCGCGCCGGACGTCGCCCCCGAGCTGGCCGCGCGCCTGGTCGAGGTGCCGGACGACGTGCTGCGGGTGCTCGTGCCGCGGCTGCACCCCACCGGGGTCGCCGCGCTCGCGGGCCGCCCCGCGCGGGCGGAGCGGCTCGGAGCCCTGCACCGCACGGACCGTACGACCCCGGTCGTCGTCCTCGACCAGCCGCGCAACCTCGGCAACGCGGGCGCCGTCATCCGGCTCGCCGCCGGCTACGGGGCCGCCGGAGTCGTCACGACGGGCAGCCTCGACCCCTGGCACCCCACGGTCGTGCGGGGCGGGGCCGGGCTGCACTTCGCGACCGCCGTGGCGCGCATGGACGTCGGCGAGCTGCCCGCGGGGCCGCTGTACGCGCTCGACCCCGAGGGCGCCGACATCCGCGGTCTGGAGCTGCCCGACGACGCGCTGCTCGCCTTCGGCTCGGAGCGCAGCGGTCTGACGCCCGAACTGCGCGAGCGCGCCGACCACCTCGTCTCCCTGCCGATGCGGCCCCAGGTCTCCAGCTACAACCTGGCGACCAGCGTCGGCATGACGCTCTTCCACTGGAGCACGCACAGCACGCACGCGCCCCAGGCTGAGAAGGGTTAGGAGGCGGCGGCCTCCCGGCGGACCTCCACCACGCGGAAGCGGTTCGACACGAAGGCGCCGTCGCACAGGGCCGCGTTCGCCGCCGGGTTGCCGCCCGAGCCGTGGAAGTCGGAGAACGCCGCCGTCTGGTTCACGTACACCCCGCCCGTCAGGTTGAGCGAGAGCTGGGCGCACTCCTCCAGGCAGACCTCCTCGACGGCACCGGCCACGTCCTCGGAGGTCGTGTACGCGCCGACGGTCATTGCGCCCTTGTCGCGGACCGTGCGCCGCAGCAGGTCGAGGGCGTCGGCCGTGGAGTCGACGGCGACCGCGAAGGAGACCGGGCCGAAGCACTCGCCCATGTAGGCCGCCTCGGTGTCGGTGTTCTCCCAGAACTTGCGCGCGCCGTCGAGCTTCACCATCGCGGGGGTGCGCACCACGGCGTCCGGGAACTCCGGGTTGGCGACCTCGCGGGAGGGCAGCGCCACCTCGCCGAGCGAGGCGGCCGCCTCCAGGCGGGCCTTCACGTCCGGGTTGACCAGGGCGCCCAGCAGCGCGTTCGCCCGCGCGTCGTCGCCGAGGAGGCCGCCGACCGCGCGCGCGAGGTCGGCCACGACCTCGTCGTACGCCTTCGGGCCCTCGTCGGTGGTGATGCCCTCGCGGGGGATCAGCAGGTTCTGCGGGGTGGTGCACATCTGGCCGCTGTACAGGGAGAGCGAGAACGCGAGGTTCGACAGCATGCCCTTGTAGGAGTCGGTCGAGTCGATGACGACCGTGTTGACCCCCGCCTTCTCCGTGTAGACCTGCGCCTGGCGGGCGTGGGTCTCCAGCCAGTCGCCGAACTCGGTGGAGCCCGTGTAGTCGATGATCTTGATCTCGGGGCGGACGGCGAGCGTCTTGGCGATGCCCTCGCCGGGGCGCTCGGCGGCCAGCGCCACCAGGTTCGGGTCGAAGCCGGCCTCGGCGAGGACGTCCCGCGCGACCTGGACGGTCAGCGCGAGCGGCAGCACCGCGCGCGGGTGCGGCTTGACCAGGACCGCGTTCCCCGTCGCCAGGGAGGCGAACAGGCCCGGGTACCCGTTCCACGTCGGGAACGTGTTGCACCCGATCATCAGCGCGATGCCGCGGCCGACCGGGGTGAACGACTTGCTGAGCAGCAGCGGGTCGCGCTTGCCCTGCGGCTTGGACCACTCCGCCGCGTCCGGCGTGCGGACCTGCTCCGCGTATGCGTAGGCCACCGCCTCCAGGCCGCGGTCCTGCGCGTGCGGGCCGCCCGCCTGGAACGCCATCATGAAGGCCTGGCCGCTGGTGTGCATGACCGCCTGCCCGAACTCCATGCTGCGGGCGCTGATCCGGGCCAGGATCTCCAGACAGACCGCCGCGCGCAGCTCCGCGCCCGCCTCGCGCCACGCGCGCAGGCCCGCGCGCATGGCGGGCAGCAGCACGTCGATGTCCGCGTGCGGGTACGTGACGCCCAGCTCGACGCCGTACGGGGAGGCCTCCCCGCCCACGAAGTCGTCCGTGCCGGGCTGGTCCAGGTCGATGCGGGTGCCGAGCAGGGCTTCGAAGGCGGCCTTGCCCTCGGCCATGCTCAGGCTCCCGTTCTCCCCGTAGGCCTTCGGGTGCTCCGGGTGCGGGGACCAGTACGCGCGCGTGCTGATGGCTTCCAGCGTCCGGTCGAGCGTCGGCCGGTGCTCGGCGATCAGGTCGTGCGCGGTGCGTTCGGCGGCCATGGGGGACCAACTCCTCCTCGGCGGCGGCTCCTCGTCGAGCCGGCGAGCTGGGCAGGGACGGGCAGACAGAGTTAGAGTAACCGAACGATCGGTCGGGACAAGGGGGTGCGGCGAACCTGTGGACGACACCCCTTCGCCGGCCGGGCCTGACGGCCCCCGGAGCCCACGCGCTCGGCTGCATGCGGAAGGATCGCGCGCATGACAGCACATGACCGCCCCGTCGGCGTGGTGGGCACCGGCACGATGGGCCAGGGCATCGCCCAGGTCGCCCTGGTCGCCGGGCACCCCGTACGGCTGTACGACGCCGCGCCCGGCCGCGCGCGGACGGCCGCCGAGTCGATCGCCGCACGGCTCGACCGGCTCGTGGACAAGGGCCGCATGAGCGGCGAGGAGCGCACGGCCGCCGTCGCCCGTCTCACGCCCGCGGAGTCGCTCGACGCGTTCGCGGACACGACCCTCGTGGTCGAGGCCGTCCTGGAGGAACTGGACGTCAAGCAGCGGCTGTTCCGCGAGCTCGAGGACATCGTCGACGAGGACTGTCTGCTCGCCACGAACACCTCGTCCCTGTCCGTCACCGCGATCGCCGGCGCTCTGCGCCTGCCCGGCCGCTTCGTCGGCCTGCACTTCTTCAACCCGGCACCGCTCATGCCGCTCGTCGAGGTCGTCTCCGGCGCCGCCACCGACGTCACCGCCGCCACGCGCGCGTACGAGACCGCACGCGCCTGGGGCAAGACCCCGGTGGCCTGTGCCGACACCCCGGGCTTCCTGGTCAACCGGATCGCGCGGCCCTTCTACGCCGAGGCCTTCGCGGTGCACGAGGAGCAGGGTGCCGACCCCGCCACCATCGACGCCGTGCTGCGCGAGAGCGGCGGCTTCCGGATGGGCGCCTTCGAGCTGACCGACCTCATCGGCCAGGACGTCAACGAGGCCGTGACCCGCTCCGTGTGGGAGGGCTTCTACCAGGACGTGAAGTTCCGCCCCGCCCTGTCGCAGCGCCGCCTGGTGGAGGCCGGCCGGCTCGGCCGCAAGACCGGCCAGGGCTGGTACGCGTACGGCGAGGGCGAGGAGCGTCCCGAGCCGCACACGGCGGCGCCCACGGAGCCCCCCGCGCGCGTGAGCGTCGAGGGCGACCTGGACTCGGCCGCCGAGCTGATCCCGATGATGCGCGAGGCCGGCATCGAGGTCGTGCAGGAGGACGAGGACAAGGGCACCCGCATCGTGCTGCCCAGCGGCGGCCAGCTGGTGCAGGCGGACGGCCAGACCTCCGTCGAGTTCCGCGACGTCGTCTACTTCGACCTCGCCCTGGACTACCGCTCGGCGACCCGTGTCGCGCTCGCCGCCTGCAAGGACGGCAACCCGCGCACCCTGGACGAGGCGGTCGGCCTCTTCCAGGCGCTCGGCAAGCAGGTCAGCGTCATCGGCGACGTGCCGGGCATGATCGTCGCCCGCACCGTGGCCCGGATCATCGACCTCGCGCACGACGCGGTCGCGCGCGGGGTGGCCACCGAGGAGGACGTGGACACCGCGATGCGTCTCGGCGTCAACTACCCGCTGGGGCCCGTCGAATGGAGCCGCCGGCTCGGCCGCGGCTGGGCCTGCGGCGTGCTCGAGGAGCTGCACGAGCGGGACCCCTCGGGCCGCTACGCCCCCTCCCTCGCGCTCTTCCGGCACTCGTACAACCCGAAGAAGTGGGAGGGCTCCGCATGACCACGGCACGACGTGCCCCGGGCCCGCGCCGCGACACGTACACCCCCGAGACGCTGCTGACGGTCGCCGTGGCGGTCTTCAACGAGCGTGGCTACGACGGCACTTCGATGGAGCACCTCTCCAAGGCGGCGGGCATCTCCAAGTCGTCGATCTACCACCACGTGTCGGGCAAGGAGGAGTTGCTGCGCCGCGCGGTCAGCCGCGCGCTCGACGGGCTCTTCGGGATCCTCGACGAGGAACCCGCGCGCGTGGGACGCGCGGTGGAGCGCCTGGAGCACGTCACGCGCCGCATGGTCGAGGTCCTGACCGGCGAACTTCCCTACGTGACCCTCCTGTTGCGCGTGCGCGGGAACACCGACACGGAGCGGTGGGCGATGGCGCGCCGCCGCGAGTTCGACCACCAGGTCGCCGCGCTCCTCAAGGCGGCCGCGGCCGACGGGGACGTGCGTGACGACATACAGGTGCGGCTCGCGACCCGCCTCCTCTTCGGAATGATCAACTCCATCGTGGAGTGGTACCGGCCCGACGGCAGCGGCCAGCTCAGCTCCCAGGAGGTCGCCGACGCGGTCGTGGAGCTGGTCTTCCAGGGAATGCGCAAGCAGTCCTGAGCGCCCCCGGGGGGTCCTTCTGGGGCCTTCAGGGGCCCACTGGGCCCCTCAGGAGTCCGGCCCCAGGTCCTCCTCCTCGAAGACCAGCAGCGTGCGGCTGCTGAGCACCTCCGGGATGGCCTGGAGCTTGGTGAGGACCAGCTCGCGCAGCGCGCGGTTGTCCTGCGTGTGCACCAGGATCAGCACGTCGAAATCGCCGCTGACCAGCGCGATGTGCGAGGCCTCAGGCATCCGCCGCAGCTGGTCGCGCACCGTGCGCCAGGAGTTCTGGACGATCTTCAGGGTGATGTACGCGGAGGCGCCCTGCCCGGCCCGTTCGTGGTTGACGCGGGCGCCGAAGCCGCGGATCACGCCGTCGTCGATGAGCCGGTTGATGCGCGCGTAGGCGTTCGCCCGGGACACGTGGACGCGCTCGGCGACGGACCGTATCGACGCGCGGCCGTCCTTCTGGAGCATCTGGAGGATGTCGCGGTCGATGGGATCGAGCGGGCGGGCCACGGGCTCCGGCGGCTCCCCTCCGGAGCCGTCGGCCATTTGTTCAGATGCCATGTGCCCGCGCCTCCCTACCATGGACGTACTGCATTCATCTCAGGCTGTGGAGAACCGTTTGTCCACAGCCTGAAGGTGCCTGTAGCCAAAATGTGCCGACGACCGAACAATCGGTAGGTGAGGCGCATCACACCCGACGCGTCGTTGAAGCCGCTCCCACGAGGAGGTGCCGTCATGACGGTCATGGAGCAGCGGAGCTCCCGCCGCGCAGGCAGGACGACCCCGCCGCCCGCCTGGCAGCCCCGCACGGACCCCGCGCCGCTGCTGCCCGACGCGCAGCCGTACCGCGTCCTGGGCACCGACGCCGCCGCGCAGACCGATCCCGGGCTGCTGCGCAGGCTGTACGCCGAGGTGGTCCGCGGCCGGCGGTACAACGCGCAGGCGACCGCCCTGACCAAGCAGGGCCGCCTCGCGGTCTACCCCTCGACCACCGGCCAGGAGGCCGCCGAGGTCGCCGCCGCCCTCGCTCTGGAGGAGCGCGACTGGCTCTTCCCGAGCTATCGCGACACCCTCGCCGCCGTCGCCCGCGGCCTCGACCCCGTCCAGGCCCTCACCCTGCTGCGCGGCGACTGGCACACCGGCTACGACCCGCGCGAGCACCGCGTCGCGCCGCTGTCGACGCCGCTCGCCACCCAGCTGCCGCACGCCGTCGGCCTCGCCCACGCCGCCCGCCTCAAGGGCGACGACGTGGTGGCGCTCGCCATGGTCGGCGACGGCGGCACCAGCGAGGGCGACTTCCACGAGGCGCTCAACTTCGCGGCCGTCTGGCAGGCCCCCGTCGTCTTCCTGGTGCAGAACAACGGCTACGCGATCTCCGTGCCGCTCGCCAAGCAGACCGCGGCGCCGTCCCTGGCCCACAAGGCCGTCGGGTACGGGATGCCGGGCCGGCTGGTCGACGGCAACGACGCGGTGGCGATGCACGAGGTCCTCACCGAAGCCGTCGCCCACGCGCGCGAGGGCGGCGGCCCGACGCTGATCGAGGCCGTCACCTACCGCATGGACGCGCACACGAACGCCGACGACGCGACCCGCTACCGCGCGGACGACGAGGTCGAGGCGTGGCGCGACCACGACCCGGTCCTCCTCCTGGAGCGCACGCTGACCGAGCGCGGCCTCATCGACGAGGCCGGGATGCAGGCCGTGCGCGACGACGCCGAGACGATGGCCGCCGCGCTGCGCGAGCGCATGAACGCGGACCCGGTGCTCGACCCCATGGACCTCTTCACCCACGTCTACGCCGAGCAGACCTCCCAACTGCGCGAGCAGGCCGAGCAGTTGCGCGCCGAGCTCGACGCCGAGGCCGAGGCTTCCGAGGGAGGCCACTGATGGCGACCGTCGCCCCCGAGCAGGCCGTGAAGCCCGCCACCAAGCCGGCCACCATGGCCCAGGCCCTCGGCCGCGCCCTGCGCGACGCGATGGCCGAGGACCCCTCCGTGCACGTCCTCGGTGAGGACGTGGGCACCCTGGGCGGTGTCTTCCGGATCACCGACGGACTCGCGAAGGAGTTCGGCGACGACCGCTGCACCGACACCCCGCTCGCCGAGGCCGGCATCCTCGGCGCGGCCGTCGGCATGGCGATGTACGGGTTGCGGCCCGTCGTCGAGATGCAGTTCGACGCCTTTGGCTACCCGGCCTTCGAGCAGCTCGTCTCGCACGTCGCCAAGATGCGCAACCGCACGCGCGGCGCGATGCCGCTGCCGATCACGATCCGCATCCCCTACGGCGGCGGCATCGGCGGCGTCGAGCACCACAGCGACTCCTCCGAGGCTTACTACATGGCGACGCCGGGCCTGACCGTCGTCACGCCCGCCACCGTCGCCGACGCGTACGGGCTGCTGCGGCAGTCCATCGCCTCCGACGACCCGGTCGTCTTCCTCGAGCCCAAGCGCCTGTACTGGTCCAAGGACACCTGGAACCCGGAGCGCCCGTCGACCGTTGAACCCATCGGCACGGCAGTGGTCCGCCGCCCCGGGACCAGCGCCACGCTCATCACGTACGGGCCGTCCCTGACCGTCTGCCTGGAGGCGGCCGAGGCGGCCCGCGCCGAGGGCTGGGACCTCGAAGTGGTCGATCTGCGCTCCCTGGTGCCGTTCGACGACGCGACGGTCGCCGCGTCCGTGCGCCGCACCGGGCGCGCGGTCGTCGTCCACGAGTCCACCGGCTTCGGCGGCCCGGGCGGCGAGATCGCCGCGCGGATCACGGAGCGCTGCTTCCACCACCTGGAGGCGCCGGTGCTCCGGGTGGCCGGGCTCGACATCCCGTACCCGCCGCCAATGCTGGAACGGCACCATCTGCCCGGTGTGGACCGGGTGCTGGACGCCGTCGCACGCCTCCAGTGGGATCAGTGAGAGCCAATGAGGGGATCGGTCTGATGGCTCAGGTGCTGGAGTTCAAGCTGCCCGACCTCGGCGAGGGGCTCACCGAGGCGGAGATCGTGCGCTGGCTGGTGCAGGTCGGCGACGTCGTCGCCGTCGACCAGCCGGTCGTCGAGGTCGAGACGGCCAAGGCGCTCGTCGATGTGCCGTGCCCCTACGGGGGTGTGGTCACCGCCCGCTTCGGCGACGAGGGGAGCGAACTGCCCGTGGGAGCCCCGCTGCTGACGGTCGCCGTCGGCGCGGACGCGAGCACGCTCCTGGAGGCGGCGGGTACCGCCCCGGCGGAGTCCGAGGGCTCGGGGAACGTGCTGGTGGGGTACGGGACGACTGCCGCGCCCGCCCGGCGCCGACGGGTGAGGCCGAGCGCGCCGAGCACCCAGTCCGCGCCGACCGCTTCGGCTCCCGTGGCTCCGGCTCCGGTGGCTCCTGTGGCTCCGGCTCCGGTGGCCGCGAAGCCGGTGCACGCGGCCGGGCCCGTCCCGGTCATCTCGCCGCTCGTGCGCAAGCTCGCCCGCGATCACGGCCTCGATCTGCGGGAGCTGACCGGTTCCGGGCCAGAGGGGCTGATCCTGCGCGCCGATGTGGAGCGCGCGGTGGTGGCGGCTCAGGTACCGGCGGCACCGGTGGCGGCTCAGGCCCCCGTAGGCCAGGCGGGCCCGTCGGGCCAGGCGCTCAAGGGTCACCGCACTCCCCTGCGCGGGGTCCGCGGCGCCGTCGCCGACAAGCTCTCCCGCAGCCGGCGCGAGATCCCCGACGCGACCTGCTGGGTGGACGCCGACGCCACGGAGCTGATGCGCGCCCGCGCGGCCATGAACGGGGCGACCGGTCCCTCCGCGGGCCCGAAGATCTCCGTCCTGGCGCTGCTCGCCCGCATCTGCACCGCGGCGCTGGCCCGCTATCCGGAGCTGAACGCGTCGGTGGACACGGAGCGCCGAGAGATCGTCCGGTTCGACGAGGTGCACCTCGGCTTCGCCGCGCAGACCGAGCGTGGGCTCGTCGTCCCCGTCGTCCGGGACGCGCACGCGCGCGGGGCCGAGTCGCTGAGCGCGGAGTTCGCGCGGCTCACGGACGCGGCGCGGACCGGATCGCTGACGCCGGGTGAGCTGACCGGCGGCACGTTCACGCTGAACAACTACGGCGTGTTCGGGGTCGACGGCTCGACGCCGATCATCAACCACCCGGAGGCGGCCATGCTCGGCGTGGGCCGGATCGTGGCGAAGCCGTGGGTGCACGAGGGGGAGCTGGCGGTCCGTCAGGTCGTCCAGCTGTCGCTCACCTTCGACCACCGGGTCTGCGACGGCGGCACGGCGGGCGGCTTCCTGCGCCACGTCGCGGACTGCGTGGAACAGCCGGCGGTGCTGCTGCGCACCCTGTGACCCGGGGGCCGGGCGTGCCGTGAGCGGCGGCACGCCCCGGGACCCCGTACGCGAGGGTGGCAATGATCCTTCGTGCGCTCATACTCGGGGGATGAACGAGAACGCCGTCCGCGGCCCCGCACCCGCGTACGACGCCGTCGTCCTCGCCGGGGGCGCCGCGCGGCGGCTCGGCGGGGCCGACAAGCCCGGGGTCCGGGTCGGCGGCCGCGCCCTGCTCGACCGGGTGCTCACGGCCTGCGCCGGGGCCCGCGCCACCGTGGTCGTCGCGGCGCCCCGCGCCACCGGACGCCCCGTCACCTGGGCCCGCGAGGACCCGCCCGGCGGGGGCCCGCTCGCCGCGCTGGACGCGGGAGTCCGGGCCCTGCCGCCGTACGGGCACGGGGCGGCGGAGAGCGTGGTCGTGCTCTCCGCCGATCTCCCGTTCCTGACGCCGCACACGGTGCGGCTGCTGCTCGACACGCTGCACACCGACCTCGCCGCGGATGCCGGCCTCGCCGAGCAGGTCGGCCTCGTCGAGCATGCCGAGCTCGTCGGCCTCGCCGAGGAAGCGGAGCCCGCGGGCCTCGCTGAGCATGCAGAGCACGCCGGCCCTGCCGAGCAGGCTGAGTACGCCGGCCTCGTCGAGCATGCTGGCCCCGTTGGCCCCGTTGGCCCCGTTGGCCCCGTTGGCCCCGTTGGCCCCGTTGGCCCCGCTGGCCCCGCCGAGCCCGCTGGTCTCGCCGAGCAGGCTGAGCACGCCGGCCTCGCTGAGCAGGCCGAGCAGGCCGATCAGGCCGGCCCCGCCGAGGACGCGGAGCCCCCCGAACACGCCGGCCTCGCCGAGCAGGCTGAGCGCGCCGGCCTCGCTGAGCACGCCGAGCCCGCTGGCCCCGCCGAGCAGGCTGAGCACGCCGGCCCCGCCGAGCCCGTCGGCCCCGCTGGCCCCGCCGAGCCCGTCGGCCCCGCTGGCCCCGCCGAGCCCGTCGGCCCCGCTGGCCCCGCCGAGCCCGCCGACGCCGTACTCCTCATCGACCGCGACGGCCGCGACCAGCCCCTCGTCGCGGTCTACCGTCGCCCCGCGCTGGACCGCGCGCTCCGCGCCCTCGCCGCCGGACACGGCGCGCTCGAAGGGTTGCCCCTGCGCCTCCTCACGCGCGGACTGCGCCTCGTCCGGGTCGCCGACCCGGAGGACCCCGTCGCGTCGTTCGACTGCGACACCTGGGACGACATCGCCGAAGCCCGGACACGGATCAGGGAGCATGGACGCGTGCTTGAAGAATGGATCTCCGCAGCCAAGGACGAACTGGGCATCGACCTGGACGTCGACACCGGCGCACTGCTCGACCTCGCCCGCGACGCCGCGCACGGGGTCGCCCGCCCCGCCGCGCCCCTGACGACGTTCCTCGTCGGGTACGCGGCCGCGCAGGCGGGCGGCGGCCCCGAGGCGGTCGCCGCCGCCACCGCGAAGGCCGTCGCGCTCGCCGAACGCTGGGCGCGGGAGGCCGAGTCCGCCACGGCCTCGGACGACGCGGCACCGGGCGCGGAATGACCGCCCCGGACGGTCGCTCCGCCCCGCAGACCGACCCGATCGACGGCGACGTCGACGAGGCGCTGGCCCTGGCCAACGCGCACAGTGCCCCGCGCGGTCGGCACAGTGCCCCGGGCGGTCAGGGGGCCCCCGGTGGGCAGGGCGCCGGCGGCACGCCGCGCGCGGCCACGCCCGGCCCCGCCGACGCAGGCCGGGACGCCCCCCGCGCTCCGCGCCCCGGCACCGAGGCGCATGGCAGCGAGGCACACGCCACCGGCCAGGAGGACTCGCGGGAGGCCACCCGTGACCAGGCGGCCTCCCGCGACCGCCACCGCGCCACCCCCTGGCCCACCGCCCGCCGCATCGCCGCCCAGGCGGGCCGACAGGCCGCCGCGCACCGGGCCCGTACGACCGAGCCGCCCGTCGACCCGGTCACCGGCGGGCAGACCGACCCGGCGACGGGCCTGTCCGTCGACCCCGTGGCCGACGCCTCGACGGCCCCCCGCGCGGAGCGCTTCCCGCGCGGAGCGGCCCGCGTCCCGCTGGAGGAGGCCCTCGGCCTCGTCCTGGCCGCGCCGCTCACCGCCCTCACCGACCTGCCGTCCTTCGACACCTCCGCGATGGACGGCTGGGTCGTGGCGGGCCCCGGCCCCTGGGCCGTACGCGACGAGGGCATCCTCGCCGGGCACGAGCCGCCCGCGCCGCTGTCCGACGGGGAGGCGGCGGCCATCGCGACCGGCGCCCGGATCCCGCCCGAGACGACGGCCGTCATCCGCAGCGAGCACGGCCACCTCGACGACAAGCGGCAACTGCACCCGCTGCGCGAGGTCGCGCACGGGCAGGACATCCGGCCGCGCGCCCAGGAGTGCCGCAGCGGCGAACTGCTGCTGCCCGCAGGCGCGGTGGTCACCCCCGCGGTCCTCGGCCTGGCGGCCGCCGCGGGCTACGACGACCTGCTCGTCGTGCCCCGGGCCCGGGTCGAAGTCCTCGTCCTGGGCGACGAGTTGCTCACCTCGGGCCGTCCCCGCGACGGCCTCATCCGCGACGCGCTCGGCCCGATGCTGCCGCACTGGCTGCGCGCGCTCGGCGTCGAGGTGATCGCGGTGCGCCGGCTCGGCGACGACGCCGAGGCCGTCCTCAAGGCCGTCCGCGACTCCACCGCCGATCTCGTCGTGACCACCGGAGGCACCGCGTCCGGCCCCGTCGACCACGTCCACCCCACGCTCCGCGCCCTCGGCGCCGAACTGCTCGTGGACGGCGTCAAGGTGCGCCCCGGCCACCCGATGCTGCTGGCCCGGCTCGCCGAGGGCCGGCACCTCGTCGGCCTGCCCGGCAACCCGCTCGCCGCGGTCTCCGGCCTGCTCACCCTCGCCGAACCGCTCCTGCGCGAGCTGTCGGGCCAGGCCGCGCCCGAGGCCTCGTACGGGCGTGAGGGCGAGGCGGAGGAGCCGGACACCGCGCCGCTGCACGCGGCCGTCCAGGGGCACCCGCACGACACCCGGCTCGTGCCCGTCGTGCTGCGCCAGGACCGCGACAGCGGCCACGACTGGGCGGTGCCGCTGCACTACAACGGCCCGGCCATGCTGCGTGGCATCGCCGCCGCCGACGCCCTCGCGGTGATCCCCCCGGGCGGAGCCCAGGGGGCCCAGGAGGTCGGGATCCTCGATCTGCCATGGTCGTGGAGCACAGGGAACCCAGGGACCAACCTCCCGGGAAACGAAGGGTGTTTCACGTGAAACTGGCCGGCCATGACGCCATCGCGCGTCAGGCGGACGAGAAAACTGCCACATACCGGGTGAAGCTGCCGCGCCGTGTCGTCGTGCCGCCGCTGAAGCAGGTGGCCCGCCGGCTGGCGATGGCCCTCGGTGTCCTCGTCCTGACCGGGTTCCTCGTCTGGTTCGACCGGGCCGGGTACAACGACAGTTCCGACCGCTCGGTCGACATGCTCGACTCCTTCTACTACGCGACCGTCACGCTCTCCACCACGGGATACGGCGACATCACGCCGGTCAGTGACAGCGCCCGCCTCACCAACATCCTCGTCATCACACCCCTGCGCGTGCTGTTCCTGATCATCCTGGTCGGCACCACGCTGGAGGTCCTCACCGAACGGACCCGGGAGGAATGGCGCCTGAACCGCTGGAGGTCCAACTTGCGTGACCACACTGTCGTCATCGGCTTCGGCACGAAGGGCCGCAGCGCGGTGGAGACCGTCTGCGCGACCGGACTCAAGCCCGAACAGGTCGTCGTGGTCGACCCCAGCAGCAAGGTCATCGAGGCGGCCAACGCACTGGGCTACGCCGGGGTCATGGGCGACGCGACGCGCAGCGACGTCCTGGTCCGCGCCGAGGTGCAGCGCGCCCGGAAGATCATCATCGCCACGCAGCGCGACGACACGGCGGTCCTGGTGACGCTCACGGCACGGCAGCTGAACCGGGGGGCGAAGATCGTCGCCGCGGTCCGCGAGGAGGAGAACGCGCCCCTGCTGCGCCAGTCCGGCGCCGACGCGGTCATCACCAGCGCCAGCGCGGCGGGCCGGCTGCTCGGCCTGTCGGTCCTCAGCCCCAACGCGGGCATGGTCATGGAGGACCTCATCCAGCAGGGCAGCGGCCTCGACCTGATCGAACGGCCGGTGATAAAGGCCGAGGTGGGCCTGGAGCCGAAGCAGGTCGACGACCTCGTCGTCAGTGTCGTACGCGGCCACCGGCTGCTCGGCTACGACGACAAGGCCATCGGCACCCTGCAGTTGACGGACCGTCTGATCACCATCGTGCGGGCCACCCCGACCACCCACGTGGCACCGGACTCCAAGCCGCTGCCCCAGGACTGACCCGGGCGTGACGAAGGGCCGCGCCGGGCCCACGGGAGTAGCCTCGCGGCCATGTATGCGATCACGATCCCGGAACCCGGCGGACCCGAGGCGCTCGTCTGGGCGGAGGTCCCCGACCCCGTGCCCGGCGAGGGCGAGGTCCTCGTCGAGGTGGTCTCCAGCGCCGTCAACCGCGCCGATCTGCTCCAGCGCCAGGGCTTCTACAACCCGCCCGCCGGCTCCTCCCCGTACCCCGGTCTGGAGTGCGCGGGCCGGATCGCCGCGCTCGGGCCGGGCGTGGGCGGCTGGTCGGTCGGCGACGAGGTGTGCGCGCTGCTCGTCGGCGGCGGCTACGCGGAGAAGGTCGTCGTCCCCGCGGGCCAGCTGCTGCCCGTGCCGCGGGGCGTCGACCTCGTGACGGCGGCGGCGCTGCCCGAGGTGACCTGCACCGTCTGGTCCAACGTGTTCATGGTCGCGAACCTGCGCCCCGGCGAGCTCTTCCTCGTGCACGGCGGATCCAGCGGCATCGGCACGATGGCGATCCAGCTCGCGAAGGCCGTCGGCGCCAAGGTCGCCGTCACCGCGGGCACCAAGGAGAAGCTGGACTTCTGCGCCGAGCTGGGCGCCGACATCCTGATCAACTACCGCGAGCAGGACTTCGTCGAGGAGATCCGTGAGAACACCGCGGGCGGCGGCGCCGACGTCGTCCTCGACAACATGGGCGCCAAGTACCTGGGCCGCAACGTGGACGTCCTCGCCGTCAACGGCCGGCTCGCGATCATCGGCATGCAGGGCGGCGTCAAGGGCGAGCTGAACATCGCCACGCTGCTCGGCAAGCGCGGCGCGATCACCGCGACCACGCTGCGGGCCCGGCCGCTCGCCGAGAAGGCGGCCATCGTGGCGGCGGTCCGCGAGCACGTCTGGCCGCTGATCGAGGGCGGCCATGTGCGGCCGGTCGTGGACCGGACGCTGCCGATGGCCGACGCGGCGCAGGCCCACCGGGTCCTGGAGGAGTCCGGGCACATCGGCAAGGTCTTGCTCACGCTGCCGTAGCCGCCCGTACGGCGGTCGGCGCGGTCAACTCGGTCAGCGCCGCAGCCGCAGGGCCAGGAAGCCGAGGCCGAGTCCGGTGAGGAGCAGGCCGAGGCCCAGCGGCAGCACGTCCATCAGCGGGCTCGTCCCGCCCCCGCCCGGCACCACGGTCTGCTGCCGGGCGGCGGCGGGCCGGTCCGGGTGGTGTGTCGGCGTCGCGGAGGGCTCCTCGGCGGGCGGCTCGGGCGGCTCGGGCGGGCGCAGGGCGGCGGGGCCGGTCGGATGCGGCCGGGGCCGCCCCGGCGGAGTCCGGCCCTGACCGGCCTGGCTGCCCGCGAGGGAGGCTCCGGGCGAGGGTTCGGCGGCCCACGCCGGGGAGGCGTGGGCGACGGCGGAGGCGACCGCACAGGCCGCCGCGGCCGGCAGGGCCACCACGAGCGCGAGAAGGGTCGCCGCAAACGCCCCCGTCACCCGTCCGGCCACCCGCCGAAGCCACGCCATGCGCTGCCCCCTTCTGCCCGTGCCGCTGCCGTGCTCCTGATAAGCCTCACATAGGCCAATAAAACGGGCACGCCGGATTTCGGGGCACCTGGGCGCGGTGGATCATCGCTCGACGGGGGCACCACCGAGGGGTGAGAGCACAGTGCGAGAGAATGGCGGCATGGAGATGCCGAGGAACGAACGGTCGCCCGAGAACCCGCAGATCCTGGTCGTGGGCCAGGACGGAATGGCTCTGGGCGGCGGCGGAGGCGACGAAGCCCGCGAGGTCCCGGTGACGGAGATGGTGGAGCAGCCCGCCAAGGTGATGCGCATCGGCAGCATGATCAAGCAGCTGCTGGAAGAAGTGCGCGCGGCTCCCCTGGACGAGGCGAGCCGGCAGCGGCTCAAGGAGATCCACCACAGCTCCGTCAAGGAGCTGGAGGACGGTCTCGCGCCGGAACTCGTCGAGGAACTGGAGCGGCTTTCCCTGCCGTTCACCGACGAGGCCACCCCGAGCGACGCCGAACTGCGCATCGCGCAGGCCCAGTTGGTCGGCTGGCTGGAGGGCCTCTTCCACGGGATCCAGACGACGCTCTTCGCCCAGCAGATGGCCGCGCGGGCCCAGTTGGAGCAGATGCGCCGCGCTCTGCCGCCGGGTGCCGGCGGCGAGGACATCGACGAGGACCCCCGCACGGTCGGCCGCTCGGGCGGTCCGTACCTGTAGGCGACGGATACGGAAAGCAAAGGGCCCGGCCCGCGCATCACGCGCGGGCCGGGCCCTTTCCGGTCGGACCGAGGTGGGGTCAGTACCTCGGGTTGACCTTGCCACCGGAGTAGCAGTTGACGACGATGCCGGGCTTGTTCACCTTGGTGCGGCCGTTGTAGAGCTGCACCTCGACGCCGGCGTGCTTGATGCCGCGGGTGTCGTGCGCGGAGGTGTTCCAGGTCTCCGCGCTGCCGCTGACGTGGTGCCAGGGCCAGAGCTTGACCTTGCTGCCGGTGTAGGTGACCAGGCGGATCGCCGGGTGGTAGCCGTCGGCCTTGGTGTCCTTGCCCTTGAGCTTGAGCGGGTCGAGCTTGGTCCTGCCGGCCCAGGTCCAGCTCCCGGTTCCGCTCGCGCCCGTGACCGAGCAGGACTTGCTCGCTCCGGCCGCGGCGGCCGGGCTCGCCGCCAGAGGAATCAGTACCGCTGCCAGCGCCCCAGCGACGAAGGCCCCCGTTTTACGCGTGTTCACAACGCTCCCTCAGATCGTCCGAGTTGACGTGTACACACTATTCGCAGAGGCAATCGGCACCTAGGCGATCGTGTGCGTGTCGCGCGGACGATCCGGAGGGTGACGCGAGGCTCAGCCGCCCGACGGGTTGCCCGTCGAGACCTGGAGCTGGATCTTCACACCGGTCGGGTCGATCTCCGTGTCGGCCGCCGGGCTCTGGTTCATGACCGTGCCCTCGCCGTACGTGTTCTCGTCGATCCGCACGATCTCGGGCTGCCAGCCGGCCGCCCGGAAGCACGCCTTCACCGAGTCGATGTTCTTCAGGTAGAAGTCCGGGACCTTGATCTTGTTCTCGTCGTTGAACCCGGTCTCGGGCTCGGTGCACTTGTCGGTCTCGATCGTCTTCGTCTTGTCCGGACCCTTGTGACCCGCAACCTCGGACGTGCCGCCGCTCGGCTTTCCGTTGCCGCCGGGCTCGGGGTCCTCGCCCTGGTTCGTCAGGACCGCGATGAGACCGCCGATGGCGACCAGCGCGACGACGATCGAGGCGATGATCACCAGCAGGTTCTTGTTCCGGCCGCCGGAGCCGCCGCTCTGCGGGCTCGCCGTCGTCACCGGCTGCGGGGAGTACGGAGCCGGGGTCTGCGGCGCGTACGACATCGACGGGGGCGGCGTCTGGTACCCGCCCTGCTGCGGATACCCGTACGCGGGCTGCGGCGCCGGGGTCGGCGTGCCGTAAGGGTTCTGCGTCTGCGGCTGGTACGGCGTCTGGACCGGGCCCGGGGTCGGCATCCCGTTCTGGTCGACGGGCGGGAAGACGGTCGCGCCGACGCCCGCACCACTGGACGTCTGCGCGCCCGGCACGATGCTCGGCGCGGCGTGCGTGAGCGACTGGGCGACCCGCAGGCACTCGTCCCGCATCGCTTCGGCGCTCGGGAAGCGCTCGTTCGGGTTCTTCTTCAGGGCGCGGGCGACCAGCGCGTCGATCGCCGGCGGCAGCGAGCGGTTGATCGAGGACGGAGCCACCGGCTCCTCCTGGACGTGCGCATACGCTATGGCCAGCGGCGAGTCCGCCTCGAAGGGCAGCCGGCCGGTGGTCAGCTGGAAGAGCATGATGCCGACCGAGTACAGGTCGGAGCGGGCGTCGACGCCGCGGCCGAGGGCCTGCTCCGGCGACAGGTACTGGGGCGTGCCGACGACCATGCCGGTCTGCGTCATCGACGTGACGCCCGACTGCATGGCGCGCGCGATGCCGAAGTCCATGACCTTGACGACGTTCCGCTTCGTCATCATCACGTTGCCCGGCTTGATGTCGCGGTGGACCAGGCCCATCTCGTGGCTGATCTCGAGCGCGGCGAGCACGTCGGCGGTGATCTTCAGCGCCTTGTCGGCGGGCATCGCGCCGTACTGGCGGACGTCCTCGTCGAGCACCGAACCGAGCGGCCGGCCCTCGACGTACTCCATGACGATGTACGGAGTGATCGTGCCGTTCAGCTCGTCCTCGCCCGAGTCGAAGACCGAGACGATGTTCGTGTGCGTGAGCTTGGCCACCGACTGGGCCTCGCGCTGGAAGCGCTGACGGAAGGCGTCCTCGCGGCCGAGTTCCGTGTGCAAAGTCTTGATGGCGACCGCGCGGTCGAGCCGCGTGTCGTGCGCGAGATGCACGGAGGCCATGCCGCCCTCGCCGAGCAGGTCGCGCAGCTGGTACCGCCCACCGGCCACGGAACTGCCCGCGTACCGCCCGCTCTGCCCGCCGCCGGCGCTGCCCTCGGTCATGTCTCCACGTCCCCCATAGGCGCCCCGCTGTGGGCGGCGGCCCGGTGATCGAATCAGCTATTCCCGGCCAAGTCTGCCCCAGGCCACCGACACGTCAAGCTCGATGCCCGTTCCGTGACCGTACGGGCAAGAAGCGTCGCGGAAGCGTTACAGGCGATCGGCGGGAGAGAGACGGGAGAGAGAGGGGAGAGAGGAGCCCGGGCCGCGCATACGAACGCCATGGGTCCGGCACAGAAATTGCGCGCACGATTTGCACGACGTACACGGCAACGGGTTTGATACCGGATCCATCTCCGGACGCGGCCGGCGCCCAAGCCTGTAGCGTGGCCCGCCGGAGCCCGTGTTCACAACCGCGCGTACTCCGAATGCGCGGATCCGGCAGCACAGACGGCAACAGCACGGACAGAAACGACGGCGAGGACTGATGGCACAGCAGCAGCGCGCTCAGGGCCCGTCCGACCCCGAGGCGACTGGCGGCGGTATGTCAGACGCGCCGGAGGCGTGGGGCAACGGCGGGCTGGTCGGAGACGGCCGGTACCGGCTCACCCACCGCCTCGGCCGGGGCGGCATGGCCGAGGTCTTCGCGGCCGAGGACGTGCGCCTCGGACGCACCGTCGCCGTCAAGCTGCTGCGGGCCGACCTCGCGGAGGACCCGGTCTCCAAGGCCCGCTTCACGCGCGAGGCCCAGTCGGTCGCCGGACTGAACCACCACGCGGTCGTCGCGGTCTACGACTCCGGCGAGGACTTCGTGAACGGCACCGCGGTGCCGTACATCGTCATGGAGCTCGTCGAGGGCCGCACCATCCGTGACCTGCTCATCAACGCGGAGGCGCCGGGCCCCGAGCAGGCCCTCATCATCGTCTCCGGGGTGCTCGAGGCGCTCGCTTACTCGCACCAGCACGGCATCGTGCACCGTGACATCAAGCCCGCCAACGTGATCATCACGGACACCGGCGCGGTCAAGGTCATGGACTTCGGCATCGCCCGCGCCCTGCACGGCGCGCAGTCGACGATGACGCAGACCGGCATGGTCATGGGCACCCCCCAGTACCTGTCCCCGGAGCAGGCTCTTGGCAAGGCCGTCGACCACCGCTCCGACCTGTACGCGACCGGTTGTCTCCTCTACGAGCTCCTCGCGCTGCGGCCCCCCTTCACCGGTGAGACGCCGCTCTCCGTCGTCTACCAGCACGTCCAGGACATGCCGGTGCCGCCGTCCGAGGTCTCGGACGCGACGCCGCCGGAGCTGGACGGCCTCGTCATGCGCTCCCTCGCCAAGGACCCGGACGACCGGTTCCAGACGGCCGAGGAGATGCGCGGGCTCGTCCAGTACGGCCTGCAGATGCTGTACGAGCAGGGCGGCCACACCGGCACGTGGAACACGGGCCCGGTCGACATGCACGAGGGCGGCAACACGCCGGCCATGGGCATGGGCATGGCCGGCACCACCGCGCTGCCGCACCCCGGCGACGCCGGTACGGCCGCGCAGCCGATGCTGCGTCCGCCGGGCCGTGACGACGGCGGCTTCGACGGCCACGGGAACGGTGGCGGCGGCGGCCGCGGCAAGATGTGGATCGTCGCCGTGCTGGCCGTGATCGCCGTCGCGGTGGGCGTCGCCTTCGCGCTCAACGCGGGCGACAACGGCGGCGCGAAGAAGGACGGCGACAAGCAGTCCCCGTCCGTCTCGCAGACGAAGGAGTCGAAGGAACCGACCGACGACGCCACCGACGAGACGGACACGGGCGGCCAGACGCAGGAGCCGGGCGGCGACACGGGCGGCGAGCCCGACTACACGCCCACCCAGCAGCCGACGCAGCAGCCGACGACGCCGACGGACCAGCCGACGGAGCCCACGGACCAGCCGACGACGCCGACGGACGAGCCGACGGAGCCCACGGGCGAGCCGACGGAGCCGACGGAGGGGCCGACCGATCCGACGACCGATCCGACAGGTGACACGGCCGGCACCGACACGGGTGGCATCGACGGAGGCGTCGACAGCGACGTCTGATCGGCGTCCGGCTCAGGGCCGGCCGCTCAGGCCCGACGCCGCGCGGATCCGCCCCGCAGTTCGTGCACGGTGACGAACTGCGGGTCGACGCGCAGGTACACCGGGTCGTAGGGCTCCCCGTCCGCGGAGTGCGGGGCGGCGCCGAAGCGTTCCAGCTCGGCCGGGGTCGGCTCGGCCCGCGCGCAGGTGCCGACGCACTGCACGGACCACTGCCCCTCGTCCTCCGGGCGCTCGACGCCCAGGTTGTCCGCCCCGTAGGCCACGACACTGCCGACACAGGCCAGGTGGTAGCCGTAGCCGCGGTGCATGCGCAGGAGCAGCCGGCCGTCGGAGACGACGTGCCGGGCGGCCGCCAGGAAGGGCAGCGCGCGCATGCTGGTGGCCACACGGCCGTAGTCCACGCGGGCGAGCAGCTCGAAGCCGCGATCGTGCTCGGGCTGGGGATCGGAGGGCATGTCCCTACTGTGCGCCGCCGCGCGGGCACGGAAGAAGAGGACGTCGCCCCGCGCACCTCGGGACCAAAGTCCCGGTTTCTCCCCATATGAGGAGGGGGAAGGGCGCCTCTCTGCGCCTCTCCCAGTGCTTCACCCGGTGCCTGGTGCCTAGTGCTTCTCCGCCTGCATCCGGGCGACGAACGCGGCCGCCTGCGAGCGGCGCTCCATCCCCAGCTTCGACAGCAGGCTCGACACGTAGTTCTTGATCGTCTTCTCGGCGAGATGCAGCTGCTCGCCGATCGCCCGGTTCGTCATGCCCTCGCCGATCAGGTCGAGGATCCGGCGCTCCTGGTCGGTCAGGCCCGCCAGCCGGTCGTCGGGCTTGGCGCGGCCGCCGTCCCGCAGCCGCTCCAGGACGCGGGCGGTGGCCACGGGGTCGAGCAGGGACTTGCCGGCGGCGACGTCCCGCACGGCCGACAGCAGCTCGTTGCCCCTGATCGCCTTCAGGACGTAGCCGGAGGCGCCCGCCATGATCGCGTCGAAGAGGGCCTCGTCGTCCGCGTACGAGGTCAGCATCAGGCACTTGATCGAGTCGTCCTGGGAGCGGAGCTCGCGGCACACCTCGACGCCGCTGCCGTCCGGCAGGCGCACGTCCAGGACCGCGACGTCGGGCCGGGTGGCCGGGATCCGCACCAGCGCGTCGGCGGCCGTACCGGCCTCTCCGACGACCTCGATGTCGTCCTCCACCGACAGCATCTCGTGGACTCCGCGCCGGACCACTTCATGGTCGTCGAGGAGAAATACGCGAATTTTTCCGTCTTCGTGCACGACGTCAGTCTTACACGCAAGCCCTTCCCGCGCCCCAGGTGACCGGGATAACGTGCCGGTGTTCCGGCCCCCTGCCAGGCTGTGACCAGTGACCAGCCGCACAGCTGTGACCTGCGACGCTTCGTCTCCGGCGTGATTACTAGGATTTCCAAGCATCGAATTTACTTGGAAATCCAAGCAAAAACGCAGGTCAGATGGGGTTTCGCAGATGTGCGACCCACTGGGTAACGTGCTGGGTGAAGGGTCTGCCGGGATGCAGGATCTGTTTCGTTCTTTCTAGTCACGCCTGAGCCCGGCGCAGCGCACCCACCCCGTGCGTGGACGGATCAGGCGAGCCGAGCCGACTGGCCATCCGGCAATCCCGGGGCCGGACCGACGGAGGAGCACACGTGACCGTAGACAGTGCTGACAGCACTGCCGCTGCGCAAGAGGCACAGCCGCCGCGCAAGCGGGCCGCTGCGAAGAAGTCCGCGAAGAAGTCCACCGGCACGACCGCGGCGAAGGGCCGTCCCGAGCTGGTCCAGCTCATGACGCCCGAGGGCAAGCGGGTCAAGAACGCGGCGTACGACAAGTACGTCACCGACATCACCGACGACGCCCTGCGCGACCTGTACCGCGACATGGTCATGGCCCGCCGCTTCGACGCGGAGGCCGTCACGCTGCAGCGCCAGGGCGAGCTGGGCCTGTGGCCCTCGCTGCTCGGCCAGGAGGCCGCCCAGGTGGGGTCCGGGCGCGCCACCCGCGACGACGACTACGTCTTCCCGACCTACCGCGAGCACGGGGTCGCCTGGTGCCGCGGGGTCGACCCGACCAAGCTGCTCGGCATGTTCCGCGGGGTGAACAACGGCGGCTGGGACCCGAACAGCAACAACTTCCAGCTCTACACGATCGTCATCGGCTCCCAGGTGCTGCACGCCACCGGCTACGCGATGGGCGTGGCCAAGGACGGCGCCGACTCGGCGGTCGTCGCCTACTTCGGCGACGGCGCCTCCAGCCAGGGCGACGTGGCGGAGGCCTTCACGTTCTCGGCGGTCTACAACGCGCCGGTCGTGTTCTTCTGCCAGAACAACCAGTGGGCCATCTCCGAGCCCACCGAGAAGCAGACCCGCGTGCCGCTCTACCAGCGCGCCCAGGGCTACGGCTTCCCCGGCGTCCGCGTCGACGGCAACGACGTCCTCGCGGTGCTCGCCGTGACCCGCTGGGCCCTGGAGCGGGCGCGCGACGGCGAGGGCCCGACCCTCGTCGAGGCGTTCACGTACCGCATGGGCGCCCACACCACCTCCGACGACCCGACCAAGTACCGGGCCGACGAGGAGCGCGCCTCGTGGGAGGCGAAGGACCCGATCCTGCGCCTGCGCACCTACCTCGAGTCCCAGACGGACACGGACGAGGGATTCTTCGCGGAACTCGAGGCCGAGGCCGAGGCGTTGGGCAAGCGAGTGCGCGATGCGGTGCGGGCCATGCCGGACCCGGACCACATGGCGATCTTCGAGAACGTGTACGCGGACGGGCACGCGCTCGTCGACGAGGAGCGCGCGCAGTTCGCCGCCTACCAGGCGTCGTTCGCGGAAGAAGGTGCCTGATCATGGCGGTACAGAAGCTTCCGATCGCCAAGGCGATCAACGAGTCGCTGCGCAAGGCGCTGGAGAGCGACCCCAAGGTCCTCGTCATGGGCGAGGACGTCGGCAAGCTCGGCGGTGTCTTCCGGGTCACCGACGGGCTGCAGAAGGACTTCGGTGAGGACCGGGTCATCGACACCCCGCTCGCGGAGTCCGGCATCGTCGGCACCGCGATCGGTCTCGCGCTGCGCGGCTACCGGCCCGTGGTGGAGATCCAGTTCGACGGCTTCGTCTTCCCGGCGTACGACCAGATCGTCACGCAGCTCGCGAAGATGCACGCGCGGGCGCTCGGCACGGTCAAGGTGCCGGTCGTCGTGCGCATCCCGTACGGCGGCGGCATCGGCGCGGTCGAGCACCACAGCGAGTCGCCCGAGGCGCTGTTCGCGCACGTGGCCGGCCTGAAGGTGGTCACTCCGTCGAACTCCTCGGACGCGTACTGGATGCTCCAGCAGGCCATCCAGAGCGACGACCCGGTGATCTTCTTCGAGCCCAAGCGCCGCTACTGGGACAAGGGCGAGGTCGATGTCGACGCCGTCCCCGGCGACCTGCACAAGGCCGTCGTCGCGCGCGAGGGCACGGACGTGACGCTGGTCGCGTACGGGCCGATGGTGAAGGTCTGCCTGGAGGCCGCCGCGGCCGCCCAGGAGGAGGGCAAGTCGATCGAGGTCCTCGACCTGCGCTCGATCTCGCCCATCGACTTCGACGCCGTGCAGAAGTCCGTGGAGAAGACCCGGCACCTCGTCGTCGTGCACGAGGCGCCCGTCTTCCTCGGCTCCGGCGCGGAGATCGCCGCCCGGATCACCGAGCGCTGCTTCTACCACCTGGAGGCGCCCGTGCTGAGGGTCGGCGGGTACCACGCGCCGTATCCGCCGGCGCGGCTGGAGGAGGAGTATCTGCCGGGCCTGGACCGGGTGCTCGACGCCGTCGACCGCTCGCTTGCGTACTGAGGAGGGCTGAAGACATGGCACGTGAGTTCAAGATGCCCGACGTGGGCGAGGGCCTGACCGAGGCCGAGATCCTCAAGTGGTACGTCCAGCCCGGTGACACGGTCACCGACGGGCAGGTCGTGTGCGAGGTCGAGACGGCCAAGGCCGCCGTCGAGCTGCCGATCCCCTATGACGGGGTCGTGCGTGAGCTGATCTTCCCCGAGGGCACCACGGTCGACGTCGGCCAGGCGATCATCTCCGTGGACGTGGCGGGCGAGGAGCCCGCTGCCGCCCCGGCGCCGGCCGTCGCCGAGCCGGTGGCCGCGGAGGAGCCCGAGGAGGCCCCGACCGGGCGCCAGCCCGTGCTCGTCGGCTACGGCGTCGCGGAGTCCTCCACCAAGCGCCGCGCCCGCAAGGGCGACACCCCCGCCCCGGCCAACGGGACGGCAGCGCAGGTCGTCGTCGAACAGGTCGTCGCCGAGCAGCGTCCGCTGGCCAAGCCGCCGGTGCGCAAGCTCGCCAAGGACCTGGGCGTCGACCTCGCCACGGTGATCCCGTCGAACCCGGACGGGATCATCACCCGCGAGGACGTGCACGCCGCGGTCGAGCTGACCGCGCCGATCGCCGCACCCGAGGTCCCGGCCCAGGCGCCCGCGCCGGTCCGGTCCGCCCCGGCCCCCGCGGCGCCGGTCTCGTACGACACGGTCCGCGAGACCCGGATCCCTGTGAAGGGCGTCCGCAAGGCGACCGCCGCGGCGATGGTCGGCTCGGCGTTCACCGCGCCGCATGTCACGGAGTTCGTGACGGTCGACGTGACCCGCACGATGAAGCTCGTCGAGGAGCTCAAGGGCGACAAGGACATGCAGGGGCTGCGGGTCAACCCGCTGCTGCTCATCGCCAAGGCGCTGCTCGTCGCGATCAAGCGGAACCCCGCGGTCAACGCGTCGTGGGACGAGGCCGCCCAGGAGATCGTCCAGAAGCACTACGTGAACCTGGGCATCGCCGCGGCCACCCCGCGCGGGCTGATCGTGCCGAACATCAAGGACGCGCACGCGATGGCGCTGCCGGAGCTGGCGGCGTCCCTCGGGGAGCTGGTGGCGACGGCCCGGGACGGCAAGACGTCCCCCGCCGCGATGCAGGGCGGCACGGTGACCATCACCAACGTGGGCGTCTTCGGCGTCGACACCGGTACGCCGATCCTGAACCCGGGCGAGTCGGCGATCCTCGCCGTCGGAGCGATCAAGCTCCAGCCCTGGGTCCACAAGGGCAAGGTGAAGCCGCGTCAGGTGACGACCCTGGCCCTCTCCTTCGACCACCGGCTGGTGGACGGGGAGCTGGGGTCCAAGGTGCTGGCGGACGTGGCGGCGATTCTGGAGCAGCCGAAGCGCCTGATCACCTGGGGCTAGTCGGTCCCGCCTCGGACCGCACGGTCGCAGCGAGGCCCCGCACCACAGGGTGCGGGGCCTCGTGCCGTGCGGGCGGGACTATCGCTTGAAGCCGTAGTCCATGAGCTTCTTCGCGTCGGAGGTGCGGGCCGTGACCGACGTCGACTTCAGGACCGTGCCGATGACCGTCTTGCCGTTGCGGGTCGCGGCGAAGACCAGGCAGTAGCCGGCCTCGGGGCCCGAGCCCGTCTTGACGCCGATGGTGCCGGTGTACGAGCCGAGCAGGTTGTTCGTGTTGGTCCACGACATGTAGCGGTAGCCGCCGGACTTCGTCGTGACCTTCTGCTTCGTCGACGCCGTCTTCACGACCGTGCGGAACGTGGAGTTCTTCATCGCCGACGAGGCGATCTTCGTGAGGTCGCGCGGCGTCGAGTAGTTCGAACCCTGGCCGATGCCGTCGAACGAGTCGAAGTGCGTGTTGCTCAGGCCGAGGCCCGTCGCGGCCTTGTTCATCTTGCCGATGAAGGACTTCACGCGGGCCGCGCGCGTGGTGCCCGAGCCGAACTTGTCCGCGAGCGCGTAGGCGGCGTCGCAGCCCGAGGGCAGCATCAGCCCGTACAGGAGCTGGCGGACGGTCACCTTGTCGCCGACGATCAGGCGGGCCGACGACGCGTTGTTCCTGACGATGTAGTCGCTGTACGCCTTCTGGATCGTGACCTTGGAGTCCAGGTTCAGGTTCGGCTGGGACAGCACCACCTTCGCGGTCATGATCTTGGTGGTCGAGCCGGTGGACCGGCGGGTGTCCGCGGCCTTGGTGAACAGGCTCGCGCCCGTCCCGTTGTTCATCACATACCCGCCGGCCGCGGCGATGGTGGGCTTGACCGGCGCGGTGGCGGCCTGTGCGGAGGTGGTCAGCGCTCCGCTGGTGAGCACCGTTCCGGCGACGAGAACGGCGATGCCCGAAGTGCGAATTTTCAAGATGGACGCTCCAAATGCCCCTAAAGCGCGGCCCATTGGGTGGATCGCGCACGTAAGAGACTTCTGGGACGCGTCCAGGGTTGTACGGGTCGGTACACGAGATCGGGTGATCCCCGTTCCGTATGGTGGACGTCCCCTGTGTTGCGTACGTGTTGTATCTATGATGTGCGCATGCCCGCGACCTCGACCCCTGCCCCGGTTTCCGCCCCGTCCGCCCCCGTCACAGAGAAGCGGCCCCCCGCCGCGGAGCGCGTCTACGACCACGTGAAGCGTGGCGTGCTCGAACGCCGCTACGAAGGCGGCACCCTGCTCACCGAGGGCGAGCTCGCCGAGGCCGTCGGGGTCTCCCGCACGCCCGTGCGCGAGGCGCTGCTCAAGCTGGAGGTCGAGGGGCTGCTCAGGCTGTACCCGAAGAAGGGCGCGCTGGTCCTGCCCGTCTCCGCGCAGGAGATCGCGGACGTCGTCGAGACCCGGCTGCTCGTCGAGGAGCACGCGGTGCGCAAGGCCGTGCCCGCCCCGCCCCGGCTGCTCGACCGGCTCGCGGAACTGCTCGACACGCAGCGGGAGCAGGCCGCCGCCGGACAGTTCGCCGACGCCGCCGCCACCGACCGCTGCTTCCACGCCGAGATCGTGCGCAACGCGGGCAACGAGATCCTGTCCCGCCTCTACGACCAGCTCCGCGACCGGCAGCTGAGGATGGGCGTCGCTGTCATGCACTCCCACCCCGACCGGATCGCCAAGACCCTCGCCGAGCACGGCGAGATCCTCGACGCGCTGCGCGCCGGGGACGAGGAGGCGGCCGTCGCCGTCGTCCGCCGCCACGTGGGCTGGTTCCAGAACCTGGCGCGGGGTGACGTGCGATGAGCTCCGCCTCCTCCGACTCCGCGCTGCGGCTGCCCGGCGATCCGCCCGGCGGCCGCCGCGCGGTCGCCGTGTGGTGCATCGGCGTCTCCGTCTACTTCGTCGCCGTCATCTTCCGCACCTCGCTCGGCGTCGCCGGACTCGACGCCGTCCAACGCTTCGACATCAACGCCTCGGCGCTGTCCACGTTCTCGATCCTGCAACTGCTCGTGTACGCGGGCATGCAGATACCCGTCGGCCTGATGGTCGACCGGCTCGGCACCAAGAGGGTGCTGACCATCGGCGTCGTCCTCTTCACCATCGGCCAGCTCGGCTTCGCGTTCTCCTCCTCGTACGGGATGGCGCTCGTGTCGCGGGCGCTGCTCGGGTGCGGCGACGCCATGACGTTCATCAGCGTGCTGCGGCTCGGCACGCGGTGGTTCCCCGCGCGGCGGGGGCCGCTCGTCGCGCAGCTCGCGGGGCTCGTCGGCATGGCCGGCAACCTCGTCTCCACGCTCGTCATCGCGCGGCTGCTGCACGGGATCGGCTGGGAGGCCGCGTTCGCCGGCTCCGCCGTCGCGGGTGTCGTCGTCCTCGTCCTGATGCTGCTCTTCCTCAAGGACCACCCCGAGGGGTACGCCGCCCCGGCGCTGCCCGCCTCGCACAAGGGGGCCGCGTACGTGCGGGCGCAGATCTCGGCCGCCTGGCGCGAGCCCGGGACGCGGCTCGGGCTCTGGGTCCACTTCACGACGCAGTTCCCGGCGATGGTGTTCCTGCTGCTGTGGGGGCTGCCGTTCCTCGTCGAGGCGCAGGGCCTCTCGCGCGGCACGGCGGGGGAGCTGCTGACCCTCGTGGTCCTCTCCAACATGACCGTCGGACTCGTCTACGGGCAGGTCGTCGCCCGGCACCACACGGCGCGGCTGCCGCTGGCGCTCGGCACGGTCGCCACCACGGCCGTGCTGTGGGCGATGCCCATCGTGTGGCCCGGGCAGGCGCCGATGTGGCTGCTCGTCATGATGTGCGTGGTGCTCGGGGCGTGCGGGCCCGCGTCGATGATCGGCTTCGACTTCGCGCGCCCGGCGAATCCGCCGGAGCGGCAGGGGACCGCGTCCGGGATCGTGAACATGGGAGGCTTCGTCGCCTCCATGACCACGCTGCTGGCCGTCGGGATCCTGCTCGACGCGACCGGGGACGACTACCGGATCGCGTTCTCGGCGGTGTTCGTCCTCCAGGCCCTCGGAGTGAGCCAGATCCTGCGCCTGCGCAAGCGCGCCGCCCGCGCGGAACGGGAACGGGTCGTCGCGTCCCGGGTCACCTCGGTGCATGTGCCGGCGTGACCGGTAACGCGATGGAGGCGGGTCCGATCCCGCCTCCATCGCGCAGGCCCTAATCGTGTTGACCGCCCCCGGCGGGCGGTGCTGGAGTCGGCAGGTGGACAGCATCCCCGCCAATCGGCGGCTCTGGAACCGGATCAGCAGCGACTACCAGCACCGGCACGACCCGCGGATCGGCGCCGCGCCCCGGCTGTGGGGCATGTACTCCGTCCCCGACGCGCGCCTGAACGCCCTGGGCGACGTCACCGGCAAGCGCGTCCTCGAACTCGGCTGCGGTGCCGGCCAGTGGTCCCGGGCGCTCGCGGCCGAGGGCGCCGACGTGGTCGGGATCGACCTGTCCGAGGCCCAACTCGCCGCAGCCGCCGATGCGATGGGAGCGGCCCGCTACCCGCTGGTGCAGGGCGCCGCCGAACAGCTCCCCTTCGCCGACGACAGCTTCGACCTCGTGTTCTGCGACTTCGGCGGTCTCAGCTGGGCGCCCCCGCACCTGGCCGTCCCGCAGGCCGCACGGGTCCTGCGCCCGGGCGGGCGGCTGGTGTTCAACGTCGCCAGCCCGTGGTTCGAGGCCTGTTACGACGAAGCCGCGAGCCGCGTCACCACGACGATGCAGAAGGACTACTTCGGGCTGAGCGGCATCGCCGAAGGCGACGGCGCCATCAGCTATCAGCTCACCTACGGCGACTGGGTCAGGGTCCTGCGCGGCGCGGGGCTCGTCGTCGACGACCTCATCGAGCCGCGGCCCGAACCCGGAACTCTCAACGGCTACAACCAGACCGACCCGCCCGACTGGGCACACCGCTGGCCGGCGGAACTCCTGTGGGTCACCCACAAACCGTGCGTCAGGGAGTGACCGCGAACGAGGTCAGGATGGCCTCGACCAGAGACGCGTCGCCCTCCGTCTTGAGGGCGTCCCGGACCGCCTCCGGGGTCGTGCGGCCGCAGGCGAGGCGGACGTAGGTCTCCCAGTCCAGGGCGATCGTCGCGGCGGGGCCGAGCGAGGGGGCGCCGTCGACCGAGCCCTTGCCCTCCGCGTCCACCCGCACCGTCCGCAGGAACTCGACGGGCCCGTGCACGTCGAAGACCACCGCCGAGTTCGCCGGCGCGCCCGCGTCCTTCGCGACGATCTTCGGCAGGACCGCGAGCAGCATGTCCCGGGTGACGTACGCCCCGGGCGAGTCGAGGTTGCCGGGCCGGCCCAGCGCCTGGCGCAGGTCCTGCTCGTGGACCCAGATGTCGAACGCCCGCCGCCGCATCGCGTACTCGAGGGTCTCCTCGACGCCGCGCGGCCCGCGCACGATCGTGCCGGGCTCACGGGAGTCGTTGCGCAGGTGCCGCGAGCGCCGGATGATCGTGTACTCCAGCTCGGAGACCATCTCCGGCGCCGTGTGGTGCCGGCGGACGTCGACCTGGACCTCCTGGTACCGCTGGTACTCCGTCTGCACGTGGTAGAGATCGCGGGGCAGCGAGTGGATCGGGCGCGGGTCGCCGAGCATCTCGCAGTCCACACCGATGACGTGCGACACGATGTCCCGTACGGACCAGCCGGGGCAGGGCGTCGCCCGGTTCCACTCACCCTCCGCGAGCGGCGTGACCAACTCGGATATCGCTTCCACGGAGTGGGTCCAGGCATCGGCGTAGGACTGAAGGCTGGGGTGGAGACTCACGGAAGGGGACCCCTCGAGCGGTTTGGTACGCGGGCGTATGGCTAGGCGGCGGCGGACGCTGTCGGTGCGGGTTCTGGGGGTCCGGGGGAATCCCCCGGACTGGCACAGTACGCTGCCCGAAGGCACCCCGGCAGCGCTTTCGTACGACGATCGTAGGCCGGTGTTGACGGCTCGAATGCCAGGACGGTGGTAGTGTGCGCGCCTCCCTCATCCAGATCGCGGTAAACGAGGACGAATCGGTCAACTCGCGGCGGGAACGAGTGAGTTCCCTGGTCCGCGAACAGGCAGGTTCGGCCGATCTCGTGGTCCTGCCCGAACTGTGGACGACCGGAGCCTTCGCCTACGAGCTGTTCGCCGCCGAGGCCGAACCGCTGGAGGGCCCCACCTTCGACGCCATGTCGAAGGCCGCGGCGGACGCGGGCGTCTGGCTGCACGCCGGTTCGATCCCCGAGCGCGACCCGGACGGCCCGCTCTACAACACCGCGCTGGTCTTCGCCCCCGACGGCACCCTCGCCGCCGCCTACCGCAAGATCCACCGCTTCGGCTTCGACAAGGGCGAGGCCGTCCTCATGAGCCCCGGCGACGAACTGGTCACCGTACGGCTCCCGGAGACCGTGCTCGGCGTGACCACCTGCTACGACCTGCGCTTCCCCGAGCTGTACCGCGGCCTCGTCGACCGCGGCGCCGAGACCCTCGTCGTCTCCGCCGGCTGGCCCGAGCGGCGCCGCGCCCACTGGACCCTCCTCGCGCAGGCCCGCGCCGTCGAGAACCAGGCGTACGTCCTGGCCTGCGGCAGCGCCGGCACGCACGCGGGCGTCGAGCAGGCGGGCCACAGCATCGTCGTCGACCCCTGGGGCGAGATCCTCGCCGAGGCGGGCGCCGGCGAGGAGGTGCTGCGCGTGGAGCTCGACCCGGCGAAGGTCGGCGCCACCCGCGAGCAGTTCCCGGCCCTCAAGGACCGCCTCCTCGGCCTCGACACACCGCGCCGCCCCTGACCTCCGGGAGCACGCTCAGTCGAGGTCGCCGCGCTCCTTCTCTGCGAGATGGATCACGCACACGGCGACCGCGACGAGCAGCGCCGGATCGGCGTCCTCCCGCACCACGTTCACCCCGTACGTGTCCCGCACCCGCAGCCAGCGCCGCGAGATGTCCGCGAGCAGTTCGCCGTCGTACTCCACGGCGAACTCCCGGTCCAGGATCTTCCCGCTGACGTCGAGCTCGGTGCCGTCGACCAGCTCGACCCGGTAGTGGTTGCGCAGCAGCGACAGACGTTTGCGGCGGATCTTCGCGAGCGGTTCGCCGCCGCGCTCGATCACCATCGTGTCCCGCAGCGCGAGCATCTTCTGGCGGATGTCGATCAGGACGCGTCCGTCGGGCCCCTTGAGCTCGAACGTGTCGCGCAGCCGCATCGCCTTCCCGTCGACGAGGAACGCCTTGCGGCCCTGCTCGTCCTCGATCCAGTAGTCCTCGCCGACGGCGAAGAGCCGTTCCCGAACTTCGTAGCGCATACGCCCCAGCCTGCCCGCGCGCGGCCGACCCGATGCCCGGCAGTGACCCGAACGGCCCAGCCCCGCGTGCGCCGTCCCCGACCCCACCGGTCTCCTAGACCCATGACCAGGGACGACGACGAACTTTCCGCGCTGCGCGCTCGGGTCGCCGAGCTGGAGGCGGCCGCCGGGCAGCCCGCCGGGCAGCCCGCACGGCGGCGGGCCGGCCGGACGAAATCCACGTTCGCCGTCGTCCTGATCGTCCTGGCCGCCCTGCTCACCCCGCTCGGCGCCGTCGCCGTCTGGTCCGACTCACTGATCGGCGACACCGGCCGGTACGTCGACACGATGGCGCCCCTCGCCGAGGACCCGGACGTGCAGAACGCCGTCGCGAACCGGGTCACCACCGCCGTCATGAGCCACATCGAGATCGCCGACCTGCTCGAGAACGTCGCCCCCACCGACCGGCCCGCCCTGGAGAAGGCGCTCGGCGCCGCCAGCGGGCCGATCACCGACGGGCTCACCTCGTTCGTGCACACGGTCGCCGACCGGTTCGTCTCCAGCCCCGCCTTCGCCACCCTGTGGGAACAGCTCAACCGCACCGCCCACGCCTCCGTCGTCAAGGCGCTCACCGGCAGCGGCGGCGGCGCCGTCAAGGTCGACAACGGCATGGTCACCCTCGACCTCGCCCCCGTCGTCGAGCAGGTCAAGAACGCTCTCGTCGACCGCGGGCTCGACGTCGCCGCGAAGATCCCCGAGGTCCACACCGAGATCACCGTCATGGAGTCCACCGGCGGCCTCGCCAAGGCCCGCAAGGGCTTCCGCCTCCTCCAGCTGCTCTCCTGGGTGCTCCCGCTGATCGTCCTGGTCCTCGCCGCCGCGGGCGTCCTGCTCGCCCGGCGCCGCCGCCGCGCCCTCGTCACCGCCGCGCTCGGCGTCGCGGCCGGCGCGCTGGTCCTCGGCCTCGCCCTGTGGCTCGGCCGCGCCTACTACCTCGACGCCCTGCCCTCCAGCGTCTCCCGCCCCGCCGCGGAGTCCGTCTTCGACACCCTCGTCCGCTTCCTGCGCAGCGGCGTCCGCATGATCGCCGCCCTCGGCATCGTCGTCGCCCTGGCCGCCTGGCTCAGCGGCCCCGGGCGCTGGGCGCGGGCCACCCGCGACGCCTGGTCCGGCGCCATCGGCTCGGTCCGCCGGTCCGTCACGGCCGGCACCTTCGGCCCGGTCGGGCCCTGGGTGCACCGCATGCGGACCTGGCTGAACTGGACCGTGGCGGCCGTCGCCGCCGCCGTCCTCATCGCCTGGAACTACCCGACCGGCGCCGTCGTCGCCTGGATCGCGTTCGTCGCCCTGTGCGCCCTCGCGATCATCGAGTTCCTCGACGTCCCGGAATTCCAGGACGCGGCCGCACCCACTTCCCTCCCGCCCGAGGGCCTCGCACCGTAGCTGCCGCAGACCTTTACGCCGTAATCGCCGAAGTGGCCTCCACAGGCGCCGCACCGAACCGCCTCCGGTACGCCGAAGGGCTCAGCCCCGTCGCCCGCTTCAGATGCGCCCGCAGATTCGCCGCGCTCCCCAGACCGCTGTCCCGCGCCACCACGTCGAGCCGCGGCTCGCCCCGCTCGATCAGCCGGCAGGCCAGCGCGATCCGCTCCCCGAGCAGCCAGGCCAGCGGCGTCGTCCCCAGCTCTGCCCGGAACCGGCGGTGCAGCGTCGCCGGGCTCACCCCGGCGCGGGCCGCCAGCCCGGCCACCGTCAGCGGTTCGCCGAGCCGCTCCTGCGCCCAGACCAGCAGCGGCGCGAGCGAGGCGTCCGGCACCTGCGGCACCGGGCGCTCCACGAACTGGCGCTGCCCGCCGTCCCGGTGCGCGGCGAACACCAGCCGCCGCGACACCGCGTTCGCGATCTCCGCGCCGTGGTCCCGGCGCACCAGGTGCAGCCCGAGATCGAGCGCGGACGCGCTGCCCGACGCGGTCAGGATGTCCCCGTCGTCGACGAACAGCACGTCGGGTTCGAGCCGCACCCCGGGGAAGCGGCGGCGGAACGCGTCCGCCCACATCCAGTGACAGGCCGCCCGCCGCCCGTCGAGGAGCCCCGCCTCCGCGAGCGTGAACGCCCCGCTGCAGAACCCGACGAGCCGGGCCCCGCGCGCGTGCGCGGCCCGCAGCGCGTCGAGCACCTCCGCCCGGCGGGGCACCTCGGTGTCCGGCCGGTTCGGCACGATCACCGTGTCGGCGCTCTCCGTCGCCGACAGGTCCGCGACCCCGCTCAGCGTGAAGAACCCGTCCCGCATCACCGTGTCCGGCTCCGGCGCGCACAGCGCGAACGAGTAGAGCGCGCGCCCCAGTTCGGGCCGGCGCAGCCCGAACACCTCGATGGCACAGGCCAGCTCGAAGGGGTTGGAGCCTTCGTCGACGAGTGCGACCACCCGGTGCGAGGATTCTTGCGACATACGCGATTTCTAGCACTCACACCCGGCCCCGCGCCGCCCGCACGCTGGACACCATGAACCCCGCCACGCACCCCGCACTCCCGGAACCCGTCTCCCTCCCGCAGACCCTCACCACCTTCGACGCCCTGTGGAGCCCGCGCATCGTCGCGAACGTCAACGACTACGACGTGCGGCTCGCCAAGGCGGAGGGCGAGCACGTGTGGCACGTCCACGAGAGCACCGACGAGTTCTTCCTCGTCGTCGAGGGCGAACTGACCATCGCCCTGCGCGAGGACACCGGCGAACGCGCCGTCGTCCTGCCCCGCGGCTCCGTCTTCACCGTCCCCCGCGGCACCTGGCACAAGCCCCACGCCGCCCCCGGCACCGCCCTCCTCGTCCTGGAACCCACCGGCACCTCCTCGACGGGCGACGCCCACGACCCCGTCCCGGCCCACGTGGACTCCACGACGGGTCACCCCGTCCAGGTGTGACCGTCGTCCAGGTGTGACCGGCTTCCGCGCGGGTGGCAAGCTTGAAGCATGAACGATGCTGCCCCGGTGCCCAGCCCCGTCCCCGCCCGCCGCGCCCGAGTCCGCGCTCCCGAACTGGTCGGCGCGGGCGGCTGGCTCAACACGGGCGGGAAGGAACTGAAGCTCGCCGACTTCCGCGGGCGCACATTGGTCCTCGATTTCTGGACCTTCTGCTGCGTGAACTGCCTGCACGTGCTCGACGAGCTGCGGGAGCTGGAGGAGAAGCACCGGGACACGCTCGTGATCGTCGGCGTGCACTCGCCGAAGTTCGTGCACGAGGCCGAGCACGCGGCGGTCGTCGACGCGGTCGAGCGGTACGGGGTGGAGCACCCGGTGCTCGACGACCCGGAGCTCGTGACCTGGAAGCAGTACGCGGTGCGGGCCTGGCCGACGCTCGTCGTGATCGACCCCGAGGGGTACGTCGTCGCGCAGCACGCCGGTGAGGGGCACGCGCACGCGATCGAGAAGCTGGTCGAGGAGCTGGAGGCCGAGCACGAGGCGAAGGGGACGCTGCGGCGCGGCGACGGGCCGTACGTGCCGCCGGAGCCGGTCGCCGGTGATCTGCGCTTCCCGGGCAAGGCGCTCGTGCTGCCGTCGGGGAACTTCCTGGTGTCCGACACGACCCGGCACCAGCTGGTCGAGCTGGCCGCGGACGGCGAGAGCGTCGTGCGGCGGATCGGGAACGGGGAGCGCGGCTTCGGGCCCGAGTCGTTCAACGAGCCGCAGGGGCTGGCGCTGCTCGACGAGCGGACCGTGGTCGTCGCCGACACCGTGAACCACGCGCTGCGCGCCGTCGACCTGGAGAGCGGTGCGGTCACGACCCTCGCGGGGACCGGGAAGCAGTGGTGGCAGGGGTCGCCGACCAGCGGGCCCGCCCTCGAGGTGGACCTGTCCTCGCCGTGGGACGTCGCCGTGTTCGGCGGGCGGGTGTGGATGGCGATGGCCGGCGTGCACCAGCTGTGGACGTACGACCCGGTCGGGGGCGTCGTCGCGGTCGCGGCCGGGACGACGAACGAGGGGCTCGTCGACGGTCCCGGCGACGAGGCGTGGTTCGCGCAGCCGTCCGGGCTCGCGGCGACCGAGGACCGGCTGTGGGTCGCCGACGCGGAGACGAGCGCGCTGCGGTACGTGGACCGGGACGGGCACGTGCACACGGCCGTCGGCACCGGCCTGTTCGACTTCGGGCACCGGGACGGGGACGCGGGGCAGGCACTGTTCCAGCACCCGCTGGGTGTCACCGCGCTGCCCGACGGCTCGGTCGCGGTGGCGGACACGTACAACCACGCGCTGCGCCGCTACGACCCGGCGACGCGCCAGGTCAGCACGCTGGCGACGGATCTGCGGGAGCCGAGCGACGCGGTCCTGGTCGGTGACGACATCGTGGTCGTGGAGTCGGCGCGGCACCGGCTGACCCGGCTCCGGCTTCCCGAGGAGGCGGTACGGGTGGACGCGGTCGCGCACCACACGCAGCGCGCCGCGACCGAGATCGCGGGCGGCAAGCTGCGCCTCGACGTCATCTTCCAGGCGCCGGCCGGGCAGAAGCTCGACATCCGGTACGGGCCCTCGACCCGGCTGCTCGTCTCGTCGACGCCGCCGGAGCTGCTTGTCGCGGGCGACGGCGCGGGCACCGAGCTGGGCCGTGAGCTGGTCCTGAACCCGGAGATCGAGGAGGGCGTCCTGCACGTGTCGGCGATGGCCGCGTCCTGCGACGACGACCCGGCCAACGAGTACCCGGCCTGCCACGTCCACCAGCAGGACTGGGGTGTGCCGGTCCGTGTGGCCGAGGGCGGGGCGGACCGGCTGCCGCTGGTGCTCGCGGGTCTGGACGAGCAGACCGCGCGGGGCTGACGGGGGTCCGGCCCCGCGCGGCGTCGGTGGTCCTGCGGGGTCAGTTGCCGAACGGCTTGACCGTGTTCCAGGAGTAGACCTCGATGCCGTCGGCCATCTTGCCCGCGTACTCGACCTCGCCGGGGGTCTGGATCGTCTCGACCTCGGCGTCGTCGGGGTTGTTCATCTGCAGGGACAGGCGGATCGACGTGAAGTAGTCGTCCTCGGCCTTGACGTCCTGGGTGACGGCGATCGCGGAGTAGATCCGGCCGCCGGGCTGGACGACGAGGGGCTGCGCGGGCTGCTGGTCGTCCTTGGCCTGCGGGATGTCGCCGTTGGCCTTGCCGGGGGTGATGACCGGGAAGGCCTTGACGGTGCAGGCCGTCGCGGCGCGGCTCTCGGCGGTGATCAGCAGGTGGTCGCCCTGCTGCTCGGGGTTGCGGCGCTCCAGCTTGTAGGTGAGGAAGCCGACCTTGCACTCGGGCGTCTTCTTGGAGGCCGTGCCCGAGCCGCCCGTGCTGCTGCCGGTCTTCGAGGAGCCGGCCTGCGCGGTGTCGCCGCCCGAGGCCTGCGCCGAGTCGCCGCCACCGGTGGTCGAACCCGCGTCCGCGCCCTGGTCCTTCGAGGCGTCCGAGCCGGCCGAGGAGCTCGACGCGGTGTTCTCCGCGGCGCCCTCGTCCTTGGCGCCCGTGTCGCCGTTGCAGGCGGTGAGGCTGAGGCTCAGGGCGGCGGCAGCGGCGGCGAGGACGACGTTGCGGGCGATGGTGCGGGTCATGGTGGGGCTCCCCCGGTATGCGGTGGGGCCGCCTGGTCCGGTCGGCCCCTTGTGAGAACCACTCTGCCGGGCGCCGTCGCCGTCCGGTCGTTCCCCCGCTATCGCCCCGTCGCCGTTTCGCTTCCGATCCGTTCGAGCTGCGCCTTCGCCTTCCGCATACCGTCCTCGAAGCCCCGCTTCACCGCTTCGTCACGGGCCTCGTGGAGGCAGTCGAGAGCTTCCGCTTCGCGGCCCAGGGCGTGCAGTGCGGTGCCGCGCGCGATCCGCAGCAGGATCTGCCGCAGCGGGGCCAGCCCCTCCGCGGAGGCGCCCGGCAGGGCCAGCCCGCGCTCGGTGCAGTCGAGCACCGCGGCGTGGTCGGCGGTGGCCAGGAGCTGGCCGGCGCGGTGCTCCAGGGCGAGCAGTTCGGTGAGGATGTCGTCGGTGGCGCGGGCCAGCTCGGCGGCCCGTACGACGTGGGCGAGGGACGCGGCGCTCGGCCCGCCGTCCCTGTCCAGGGCGACCGCCAGGTTGACCAGCGCGGTGGCCTCGCTGGACGTGTCGCCGGCGCGGGCCGCGAGCTCCGGGGCGCGCTCCAGCTGCTCTATCGCCTGCGCGAGCCGCCCTTCTTCGGTGAGCACCCAGCCGTACAGGGCGCGGATCCGGGACTCGGCGTCCGGGTCGTCGAGGCGCTGCGCGGCGGCGAGGCCCTGCTCCATGAGCGGCACCCAGTCGTCGCGGACGTAGCCGACGACGTACGGCCACTGCAGGACGGCGAGCCGCCAGGCGCGGTCGTCGTGGCCCGCGGCGTGCGCGGCGACGGCGGCGGCGACGAGGTTCTCGCGCTCGACGGAGTACCAGGCCAGGCCGCTCGTCCGGTCGGTCAGGGCCGGCCGGCCGAGGTCGGGCCGGATGTCGGCGGGCAGGACGCAGCAGGGCCGGTCGTCGGGCTCGGTGACGGCGGCGGCGTGCAGCGCGGTGCGCACGTAGTGGTCGAGGAGCCGGACGAGGGCCTCGTCGGTGGCCTCGGTGTCGTCGGCGCGGGCCAGGCCGCGCGCGTAGAGCCGTACGAGGTCGTGCATCAGGTAGCGGCCGGGGGTGGGCTCGGTGAGCAGGTGGGCGCCGGCGAGGCGGTCCAGGGCGGTGGCGGCCTCCTGGGGGGACCGGTCGGTGAGGGCGGCGGCCGCGTACCGGTCGAGGTCGGGGCCCGGCAGCACGCCGAGGCGGTGGAACAGGAGCCGGGCGTCCTCGGGCAGGGCGCGCAGGGTGAGCCGGAGCGCGGCGGCGACGCCGGTGTCGTCGACGTCGAGGAGGGCCAGGCGGCGCTGCTCGTCGGCCAGTTCCTCGGCGAGGCCGGACAGGGGCCACTCGGGGCGGGCGTTGACGCGGGCGGCGACGACGCGCAGGGCGAGCGGCAGGCCGGCGCAGAGTTCGGTGAGGCGGGCGGCGGCCTCCGGTTCGGCGGCGAGCCGGTCGGCGGCGCCGGTCGCGGCGGCGAGCAGGGCGGCGGACCCGGCGGGGTCGAGGACGCCGAGGGCGACGGTGCGGGCCAGTTCGCTGACGGCGAGTCCGTCCAGGCGCAGCCGCGAGGTGACGACGGCGGCGCTGCCGGGCCCGGCCGGGAGCAGCGGGCGGACCTGGGCGGCGGTGCGCGCGTTGTCGAGGACGACGAGGTGCCGGTGGTGTTCGGTACGGGTGCGGTACGCGGCGGCGAGCGCGCCCGGCGTCTCGGGCAGGTCCCGGGCGGGCACGCCGAGGGCGATGAGGAACTCGCGGAGGACGTCGGCGGTCTCGGGGGCGCTGTCGCCGCTGCCGTCGTCGTCGCTGAAGCCGCGCAGGTCGGTGAAGAGGACGCCGTCGTAGCGGTCGCGGACGGTGTGCGCCCAGTGCAGCGCGGCGGCGGTCTTGCCGACGCCGGCCGGTCCGGTGAGGACGGTGACGGCGTGCTCGGGCCCGGCCGCGGCGTCGAGCGCGGCGAGTTCGCGGTCGCGGCCGACGAAGCCGCGGGGCGGGCGGGGCAGCAGGTCGGGCCCGTCCGGGGCGGTGGCGCGGACCGGCTCCGGGGCGGCGGGCTCGGGGGCGGGCTGCGGCTTGGGCGGCGTGGGCGGGGCGCCGGGGCCGTCGCCGGCGAGGATCTCCGCGTAGGCCTCGCGCAGCGCGGGGCCGGGGTCGACGCCGAGCTCGTCGGCGAGCAGGGTGCGGGTGCGGTGGTACTGGTCGATGGCGTCGGACTGGCGGCCCGCCCGGTACAGGGAGCGCATCAGCGCGGCGGCGAGCGACTCCCGCATGGGGTGCGCGACGGCCTCGGCGTGCAGCAGGGCGGCGGCCCGCGCGTGCTCGCCGAACTCGCCGTAGGTGCGGGCCAGATGCTCGACGGCCGAGATCCGGGCCTGTTCGAGGCCGTCGGCGGCGACCCGCAGCGGGCCGCCCGTCGCCACGCCGACCAGCGCGGGCCCGCGCCACAGCGAGAGCGCCTCGCGCAGCAGCGCGGCCGCGTCGTCGGGGGAGCGCTGCTCGTGGGCGAGCCGGACGAGCTCGTCGAAGCGGTGGGCGTCGAGCAGCGACTCGGGCATCTCCAGGACGTACGCGTCGCCGCGCGTGACGAGCTGTACGCCCCACTCGTCGGCGCCTCCCTGCGCGAGCAGCGCGCGCAGCCGGGACACGTGGCCCTGGGTGACGGTGCGGGCCCGCGCGGGCGGTCCCTCGGGCCACAACGCGTCGATCAGCTGGTCGAGGGGGACCGCCGTGTTGGGCCGCAGCAGGAGCGCGGCGAGGAGGCTGCGCCGCTTGGCGGGACCGAGCGGGAGCTCGCCGCCCCCGGTCGCCACGCCGACGGTGCCGAGCAGCCTGAACTCCACGCTTGTGCCCCCCTGTGTACGCCGCGAAAAACCCGATGCGCCCAGGGTACGGCGGTGTTACGGGTGGTAGAGCTCGGTGACGGTGGCGGCGACGCCGTCCGCGTCCTTGACGACGCGGACCGTGACGCTGTTCGTCTTCGACGCCGTCACCAGCTGGTCGTACGTGCACGGGGTGGTGCCCGCGTTGTTGTCGGCGGTGACGGAGCCGTCGGCGCCGCCGCAGATGGCCGCGGCACCGAGGATCCGGGTGCTGTTCTCGACGAGGAACTCCTGGTCGCCGACGGTCATCTTGTGGTCGGCCAGGTAGTTGAGGGTGCCGGTGTAGCAGCCGTCGGCGCCCCCGGTGTTGACGCACTCGCCCTTGGCGCCGGTGTCGGGGGCGGGGTTGCCGGTGGCGGCGCTGTCACCCGTGCCGCCGCCGCTGGTGCCGCCGCTGCTGTCGCTCTGGCCGTCGCCCGCGGGCTTGCCGTCGGTGGAGTCGGCGGAGTCCGGGCTCTGGGGCGCGGGGCTGCCGCTCGCGCTGTTCGACGGTGCGGCGGCGCCGCTGTCCCGGGTGCCGTCGCCGTCGTTGCAGGCGGTCAGCGAGAAGGCGAGCGCCGCGACGGCGGCGACGGCGAAGGCGGTGTTCTTGCGCAGGGCGATACGCATGGTGGCAGGTCCCCCGTGATCGTCAGGTTTGTTTACAGTCACGACCCTGCCGCCCGCCGCTGACGTTTCACTAACAGCCCACTAACGCGGCAGCCCCGCAGGTGAAGGGCCTGTCACGGCTGTGTGAGGGACTTCTGGAGCTGCTCGGCCCTGGCCCGGTACGCGGCTCCCGAGAGCGGTTCGTCGAGCACGGTGGCGACGTCGCCGAGCCGCGTCAGCGTGCGCACCGTGCGCGCCGGAAGATCCTCCTCCTCGTTGACGGCGACCGCTGTGAGCAGCGCCTCGCGCGCCTCCTCGTGCAGCCCGCCGTAGTGCAGCGAGATGCCGTACGACTCCCAGATCAGCGGCCGCCAGCCGGCGATCTCGTTCTCGGGGATCGCCGCGAGGCAGCGGGCCGTGTGCTCGGCGGCCGCCGTGAAGTCGCGCCGGGCCAGGGCGACATGGGAGGCGTGGTAGTGCTCCAGGGTGGCGGCGATCGGGTGGCCGGCCGTGCGGGCGTCGCGCACCGCGTCCGCGAGCGCGTCGAGCACACCGGCCGGGTCGCCGTGCCGCTGGCGGGCGACGGCGAGCAGTACGAGGATCTGGCAGGAGACCCCGGGGGCGAAGGTGCGCAGCGGCGGCACCGCTCCGGCCAGGAAGGTCTCGGCCCGGGCGAACTGGCCGGTCTCCACGAACAGCATGCCGGTGACGGCCCGCAGCCAGCCGATGCCCTGGACGCTGCCGGTCCGCTCGGCGGCGGCGAGCGCCGTGCGCAGCGGCAGCTGCCAGCCGGGGTGCGGGTGCCAGTGGACGAGCGGCCACAGATGGGCGGCGAGCCGCCAGGTGCGGTCATCGTCGCCGAGCCGGGCGGCGGCGAAGACCGCGGCCATCAGCGATTCCCGCTCCCGCAGGAACCAGCCGAACACGGCCTCGCGCGCCCCGATCCGGGGCACGGGCAGCGCCGTGTCGAAGCCTTCGGGCAGCTCGACGGTCCGCGCGCCGGTGGGGTCGAACACGTCCACGGCGGCGTGCTGGGCCCGCAGCCAGTGGTCGACCATGCGCCGGGTGACCGCGTCGGCCCCCTCGGCGCGGGGCAGCCCGCGGGCGTAGAGCCGTACGAGGTCGTGCAGCGTGTACCGGTCGGGGCCCGCCTCCTGGACGAGGTGGGCGGCGGCGAGCCGGTCGAGGCCGACGCGGGCCTCGGGGACCGCGGTCCCGGCGGCGGCCGCGGCCGCGTACACATCGCTCTCCCGGGTGAAGGAGTGCCCGAGCGCGCCGAGCAGCGCGGCGTCGGTGGCGTCCAGGCGGGTGACGGAGGAGCGCAGGGCGGTCGCCACGCCGGTGTCCTCCGCGGCCAGCAGGGCGAGCCGGCCGTGCTCGTCGGCGAGTTCGGCGGCCAGGGCGGCGGCGGACCAGCGGGGCCGGCCCCGCAGCCGGGCCGCGGCGATCCGCAGGGCGAGCGGCAGCCCGTCGCAGAGCCGGGCGATCTCCCGTACGGCGTCGGGGTCCTGGGTGCCGCCGAGGGCGGCGGCCAGCAGGCCCGCCGCGTCGTCCGCGTCGAGCACCGTGACCGGCAGCGGGGTCGCGCACTCCTCGGCCATCACGGCGTCCAGGCGGGCGCGGCTGGTGACGACGGTGGCGCACGCGTCGCCGCCGGGCAGCAGCGGACGGATCTGCGCGGAGTCCCGCGCGTTGTCGAGCACGACGAGCAGCCGCCGCTCCCTGACCAGGGACCGGAACAGCGCCGCCGCGGCCCCGACCTCGGCCGGCACGGCGGCCGCCTGCACCCCGAGCGCGGTCAGGAACTCCCGCAGGACGTCGATGGCCCGGGCCGGTTCGGCGTCGCTGTGTCCGAGCAGGTCGGCGAAGAGCCGCCCGTCGGGATAGGCGCCGGCGTGCGCGTGCGCCCAGTGGACGGCGAGGGAGGTCTTGCCGACACCGGCGGGCCCGGTGACCAGGACGACGGGCGAGGCACCGGCGGCCGCGGCCCGGGTCAGCCCGGTGAGTTCGCGATCCCGCCCGTGGAACCCGCGGGGGGTGCGGGGCAACAGGTCGGGGGCGGCCGCGGGGGCGGGGCCGGTGCCGAGTGATGCGGTGGCGCCTGCGGCCCGGGTGGGTTCGCGGTCCCGCCCGGGGAAGCCGCGGAGGGTGCCGGGCAGCGGGTCGGGGGCGGTCCCGGGGTTCCGGCCGGCGCCGCCCGGTGGCGCGGCCGGGGACGCCACGGAGACGGCCTGTGCGGCGGACAGGGGCGCCACGGGGATGGCCTGGGCGAGGACCGCCTCGTACGCGGAGCGCAGCACGGGACCCGGGTCGACGCCCAGCGACTCGGCGAGCTCCCTGCGGGTGCGGTGGTACAGCTCCAGGGCGTCCGACTGGCGGCCCGCCCGGTACAGCGCCCGGACCTGCGCCGCGATCAGCGGTTCGCGCAGCGGGTGGCGGGCGGCCTCGACGCCGAGCAGCGCCACGGCCCGCTCGTGGCTGCCCAGATCCCGGTAGGCGGCCGCCAGTTGCTCGACCGTCGCCAGCCGGCTCTCCTCCAGGGCGGCCGCGGCGGCGAGCAGCGTGGGCGTGGCCACGGTGCCGCCCAGCGCGTCCCCCCGCCACAGCGCGAGCGCCTCGCGCAGCATCGACGCCGCCTCCGCCGGGTCGCGTCGCCGCCGGGCCAGGACCACCAGGTCCTCGAAGTGCCGGACGTCGAGCAGCGTCTCGGGCATCCGCAGCGCGTACGCCCCTGCCTGCGTGCTGAGTTCGACGTCGTACGCGTCCAGGCCCGCCCCGGAGATCAGCGCGCGCAGCCGGGACACATGGCCCTGGATGACGGTGCGCGCGTGCAGCGGCGGCTCGTCCTCCCACAGCGCCTCGGTGAGCGCGTCGACGGAGACCGCGGCCGGGGACCGCAGCAGCAGCACGGTCAGCAGACTGCGCCGCTTGGCGGGTCCGAGCGGCACGGGCCCCGCGCCCCCGTGGACCGAGACGGGCCCGAGAAGCTGGAACTTCATTCCCGTGTACTCCCGGCGCGGCGGATGTCGCTGACATGCCACGATAGCGCCGCGCCGGTCGCTCCCCGCGACGCGTCTACAGACGCGGATTGCGGTCGTCTTCTATGACGGTGGTCTGAGTGGGGGTCAGGCCCCTGCGGCGGCCGATGCTGCGGAACACGAAGACTCCGATCAGCCCGACGATCATGAGGATCCAGCCGACCAGGTGGAGGTCGACGCCCTTCATGTGCCAGTCGGTCGCGAACGCGAGGATCGCCCCGAGGGCCACGAGGATGATGCAGCCGCCCAAGCTCATGGGAACCGCCTTCCTGAGGTGTGCGCGGACATGCGTGAGGGGTCCGGGTACCCCGGACCCCTCGGCTCTCACACCCGCGGGGCTCAGCCCTCCAGGAACGCCACCAGAGCGTTCGCGAGGAGGAACGGGTCGTCGGCGCCGCACAGTTCGCGCACGCTGTGCATCGACAGGATCGCCGCGCCGATGTCGACGGTCTTGATGCCGTGCCGGGCCGCGGTGATCGGGCCGATCGTGGTGCCGCACGGCATCGAGTTGTTGGACACGAACGACTGGAACGGCACGCCGGCCTTCTCGCAGGCCGCCGCGAACACGGCGCGGCCGCTGCCGTCCGTGGCGTAGCGGTTGTTGACGTTCACCTTGAGGATCGGGCCGCCGTTGGCCCGGGGGTGGTGCGTCGGGTCGTGCCGCTCGGCGTAGTTGGGGTGCACGGCGTGCCCCGTGTCCGAGGACAGGCAGATCGTGCCGGCGAAGGCCCGCGCCTTGTCCTCGTACGAGCCGCCCCGCGCGAACACCGAGCGCTCCAGGACGCCGCCGAGCAGCGGGCCGTCGGCACCGGTGTCGGACTGCGACCCGTTCTCCTCGTGGTCGAACGCGGCGAGCACCGGGATGTAGGGCAGGTCCTCCTGCTTGCTGACCTCGGTGAGCGCGGCCGTGCAGGCGTGCACGGACAGCAGGTTGTCCATGCGCGGGCCGGCGAGGAGCTCGCGGTCGCGGCCCAGGTAGGCGGGGGCCTCGACGGCGTACGTCATGAGGTCCCAGCCGGTGATGGAGCCGCGCTCCAGCCCGTTCTCCTCCTCCAGGAAGGCGAGCAGGTCGCCCTCGTGGACGTCGTCGCCCAGGCCCCAGATGGGCTGCATGTGGCGCTGCTTGTCGAGCTTGAGGCCCTCGGGGGTGACCGAGCGGTCGAGGTGGACGGCGAGCTGCGGGACGCGCAGCAGGGGGCGGTCCACGTTCACCAGGCGCTCGGTGCCGTCGCGCAGGGTGATCCGGCCGGCCAGGCCCAGGTCGCGGTCGAGCCAGGAGTTGAGCAGGGGGCCGCCGTAGATCTCGACGGCGACCTGGCGCCAGCCCTGGGCGCCCATGTCCGGCTGGGGCTTGACCCGCAGGTTCGGGGAGTCGGTGTGCGCGCCGACGATCCGGAACGGGGTGTGGGGGGCGGCGCCCTCCGGGACGAACCAGGCGATGATCGCGCCGCCGCGGACGACGAACCTGCCGCCCGTCGTGCCGTCCCAGGCGTCGGTCTCGGCGACCTGCTGGAACCCGGCCTTCTCCAGCCGTGCCGCGGTGTTCGCCACCGCGTGGTACGGGGTGGGGCTCGCGGCGAGGTAGGTCATCAGGTCGTCGGTGTGCCCGCGATCGAAGGGGCCGGAGGGTGTGCGCATGCCGTCAGGGTAGGCCCTGGCCCACCCATGCCGCCCACTCGTCTGCCGGGCGCCCTTGTCCTGCGGGTGCGGGTGGGTGGGGGCTGGTCGCGCAGTTCCCCGCGCCCCTGAAATGCATGCGCTGCGCGCAGCATTTCCCCGACGGGTCACCGCCCCCTATGGAGATGGCGCACGAAGTGCGCATCTCCAGGGGCGCGGGGAACTGCGCGAGAAGCCCCACCGGGCGGGAGACGCCCGACCAGCGCCACCAGGCGGACGCGGACGCGAAAGACCCGAGGCCCGTCGCAGCTGAGCAGCGGCGACGGGCCTCGGGCCGGTGATCCGGTTCGGCGGAGCCTAGAACGCAGCCTCGTCCAGGTCCATGACGTCCAGGCCGGAGGCACTCGTGCCCTGCGCCAGCTTGCGCGCACCCGTCACGCCCGGCAGAACATTCGCCGCGAAGAACTTCGCCGCGGCGATCTTGCCCTGGTAGAAGGGCACGTCCTTGGCGGCCGCACCACCCGCGAGGGCCTCCGCTGCGACGGCAGCGCCCTTGAGCAGCAGGTAGCCGACGACCACGTCACCGGAGGCCATGAGCAGCCGGGTCGTGTTCAGGCCCACCTTGTAGATGTTCTTGGGGTCCTGCTCCGTGGCCGCGAGGTCGGTCAGCATGACGCCGACGATGGCCTCGAGCTCGACGGCCGCCTTGGCCAGCGACTCGCGGGCCCCGGTGAGCTCCTCGCCGCCCGTCTCGACCGCGAGGAACTTCTTGATCTCCTCGGCGAGACCGTTCAGCGCGGCACCCTGGTTGCGGACGATCTTCCGGAAGAAGAAGTCCTGGCCCTGGATCGCGGTCGTGCCCTCGTACAGGGTGTCGATCTTCGAGTCACGGATGTACTGCTCGATCGGGTACTCCTGCAGGAAGCCGGAGCCGCCGAAGGTCTGCAGCGACTGGGCGAGCTGCTCGTAGCCCTTCTCGGAGCCGTAGCCCTTGACGATCGGCAGGAGCAGGTCGTTGAGCGCGTGCGAGGCGGAGGCGTCCTCGCCGGCGGCCTCCTTGACCTGGATCTCGTCCTGCACGGAGGCCGTGTAGAGCACCAGCGAGCGCATGCCCTCGGCGTACGCCTTCTGCGTGAGCAGCGAGCGGCGCACGTCGGGGTGGTGCGTGATGGTGACCTTGGGCGCGGCCTTGTCCATGAACTGGGCCAGGTCGGGGCCCTGGACGCGCTCCTTGGCGTACTCCAGCGCGTTCAGGTAACCGGTCGACAGGGTCGAGATCGCCTTCGTGCCGACCATCATGCGAGCGAACTCGATGATGCGGAACATCTGGCGGATGCCCTCGTGCTTGTCGCCGATCAGCCAGCCCTTGGCGGGGTGCTGGTCGCCGAAGGTCATCTCGCACGTGTTGGAGGCCTTGAGGCCCATCTTGTGCTCGACGTTGGTCGCGTACACGCCGTTGCGCTCGCCCAGCTCGCCGGTCTCCCAGTCGAACTCGAACTTCGGGACGAGGAAGAGGGACAGGCCCTTGGTGCCGGGGCCGTGGCCCTCGGGGCGGGCGAGGACGTAGTGGAGGATGTTCTCCGACATGTCGTGCTCACCGGACGTGATGAAGCGCTTCACGCCCTCGATGTGCCAGGAGCCGTCCTCCTGCTGCACGGCCTTGGTGCGGCCGGCGCCCACGTCCGAACCGGCGTCCGGCTCGGTCAGGACCATCGTCGAGCCCCACTGCTTCTCGACGGCGATCTCGGCGGCCTTCTTCTGCCGCTCGTTGCCCTCCTCGAAGAGGATGCCGGCGAACGCGGGACCGGAGGAGTACATCCAGATCGCCGGGTTGGCGCCCAGGATCAGCTCGGCGTGGGCCCAGATGAGGGAGCGCGGCGCGGTGGTGCCGCCGATCTCCTCGGGCAGGCCCAGGCGCCAGTACTCGGAGTCCATGAAGGCCTTGTAGGACTTCTTGAAGCTGGCCGGGACGGGCGCGGTGTTCGTCTCGGGGTCGAAGACCGGAGGGTTGCGGTCCGCGTCGGTGAAGGACTCGGCCAGGTCGTTCTCGGAGAGGCGCGCCACCTCGTCGAGGATGCTCTTGGCGGTGTCGACGTCCATCTCACCGAACGGGCCGGTGCCGTACAGCTTGTCGCGGCCGAGCACCTCGAAGAGGTTGAACTCGATGTCGCGGAGATTCGACTTGTAGTGCCCCATGGCGACGGCTCCGTAAAGGCTTGGGAGGCGGGTCGTCCGGCGGTGTCCCGCGGACCTTCCTCGTACGCGTACCAACTAGTAACCACCACAATGCTACCCGTCGGTAATAAGAATCAACCCCCAGCGGGCCAACTGTGACGAACTCGGCCCCGCGCTTGCGGGGCTCGGTAGTCTTGCGTCCATGTACGGCTACGACCAGACCCCGGGCGCCGGGCAGCAGTACGCGCCCCCGCAGCAGGGCGGTTACGGGCAGCAGGCCCCGCCGCTGTATCCGGAGCCGTCGCCGCCGTCGCTCGCCGACGCGGTCCGCGCGTTCACGACCGGCTCGATGTCGGCGGAGGACTTCCAGCAGATCTTCGCCTCGTCGAAGGTCTACTGCCCGCGCGGCGACAACCCGGGCTTCCTCGCACTGCACAACACCCAGCAGCCCGTGATCCCGATGTTCACCTCGCTCAAGGAGCTGCGGACGTACGCGGGCAAGGAGTCCAAGTACTTCGTGATCACCGGCGCCGAGGTCATCGACCTGCTGCCGACCGGCTACGGCTTCGTCCTCGACATGGAGGGCGAGCACCGCATGGTCTTCGACGCGAAGGCGGTCGAACAGATGGTCGACTTCGCGATGCGCCGTATGTACGGCTAGCAGCCCCTGCGTCCCGTTTCTGGCGCCCGGAGGAATTTCCTCCGGGCGTTTTCGCGTTCCAGGTGGCAGAAAGTTCTACGTTCAACTAAAGTCGAGGTACGAGGAAGCCAGGAGGTCTCCAAAATGCCCGCTGTGACCGTCGAGAACCCGCTGACCCTGCCCCGAGTGGAAGCTCCGGCGGAAGCCGTGGCGCGCCCCGTGCTCGCCGTGACGACCGCACCGGGCGGCTTCGAGGGGGAGGGATTCCCGGTGCGCCGCGCGTTCGCCGGGATCAACTACAAGTACCTCGACCCGTTCATCATGATGGACCAGATGGGCGAGGTGGAGTACGCACCCGGAGAGCCGAAGGGCACCCCGTGGCACCCGCACCGCGGCTTCGAGACCGTGACGTACCTGCTGGACGGAACGTTCGTCCACCAGGACTCGCACGGCGGCGGCGGCACCATCACCGACGGCGACACCCAGTGGATGACGGCGGGCTCCGGCCTGCTGCACATCGAGGCGCCGCCGGAGTCCCTCGTCATGTCCGGCGGCCTCTTCCACGGCCTCCAGCTGTGGGTGAACCTGCCCGCCAAGGACAAGATGAAGGACCCGCGCTACCAGGACATCCGCGGCGGCCAGGTCAAGCTGCTCACCACCGCCGACGGCGGCGCGCTGCTCCGCGTCATCGCCGGTGAGCTCGACGGCCACGAGGGCCCGGGCATCACGCACACGCCGATCACGATGGTGCACGCCACCGTCCGCCCCGGCGCCGAGGCCACCCTGCCGTGGCGCGAGGACTACAACGGCCTCGTCTACGTGCTCGCCGGCCGCGGCACCGTCGGCACCGACCGCCGCCCGGTCCACATGGGCCAGACCGCCGTCTTCGGCGCCGGCGGCTCGCTGACCGTGCGGGCCGACGAGTCCCAGGACTCGAACACCCCGGACCTCGAGGTGGTCATCCTCGGCGGGCAGCCGATCCGTGAGCCCATGGCCCACTACGGCCCCTTCGTGATGAACACCAAGGCCGAACTCCAGCAGGCCTTCGACGACTTCCAGGCCGGCCGCCTGGGCGTCATCCCCTCCGCCGAGCGCCTGCCCCACACCTGACCGGACCGGCGGGGCCCGCGACGTGACGGATCGTCACCCGCGCGGCCCCGCCCGGCAGGTGGCCCGCAGACGGGCCGTGATGAACTGGTCGGGTGAAGGCCGACAGCGAACTTCTCCCCCGCCCCGCCCGCCGCGTCGCCGCCTGGTGCGCGGTGGCCCTGCTCGTCACCGGGGTCGCCTGGGTCGGGATCTGGCTCTGCGTCGAACTGCGCACGGCCGTCGTGCCGGTGCTGCTCGCGCTGCTCGGCACCGCCCTGCTGCGGCCCGTCTACCTCGCCCTGCGCAAGGCCAAGGTGCAGCAGTCGCTCGCGGCGGGGCTCACCTGCGCGCTGATCCTCGTGGTGGTCGGCGGCGCCGGATACATCGTGGTCGCCGCGCTCATCGACACCGGTGACCAGATCATCGCCTCCGTGAAGCAGGCCGCCCGCGACCTCTCCGACAAGTTCGGCACCGGCGCGCTCGATCTCGACCACCTCGCCGACAACGCCCAGGACCTCATCAAGAAGTACGGGGGTTCCGCCGCGTCCGGGGTGATCAGCGGGCTCAGCGTGGCCGGGGAGATCGCCGCCATGGCCGTGCTCGCCCTGCTGCTCTGCTTCTTCTTCCTGCGCGACGCCGGACGCTTCCGCGTCGCGCTGCGCCAGGCCGCGCCCGGCGCCGGCGGCGAGACCCTGGAGGCCATCGCGCGGCGCGCCTTCGCCGCGATCTCGGGGTTCATGCGCGGCACGACCGTCATCGCCCTCATCGACGCGTTCTGCATCGGCATCGGCCTGCTGATCCTGCGGGTGCCCGGCGCGGTCGGGCTCGCGGCGCTCGTCTTCGTCGGCGCGTACATCCCCTACCTCGGCGCGTTCATCTCCGGCGCCGTCGCCATCCTCGTCGCCCTCGCCGACCGCGGCTTCGTCATCGCGCTCTGGGCGCTGGGTGTCGTCCTCGCCGTGCAGGTCCTGGAGGGGCACGTCCTCCAGCCGATGATCCAGTCGCGGACGGTGCAGATGCATCCCGCGGTCGTCCTCCTCGCCATCACCTCGGGCGCCTCGGTCGCCGGAATCCTCGGCATGCTCCTGGCGGTACCCCTCACGGCGGCAGCGTTCGGCATCCTGAGCGAGTTGCGGGGCCGGTACGGCTCCGGCGGCACGACCGCCGTTTCACGTGAAACAACGCCCCCGGAGCCCACTGCCTAGGAAGCGGGCGACTCGTACAGCTCGAACCAGATGCACTTGCCCTCGCCGCGCGGGTCGACGCCCCAGCGGGAGGCGAGAAGTTCCATCAGGACGAGGCCGCGGCCGGACGAGGCCAGTTCGCCGGGGCGGCGCTTGTGGGGGAGGTCGTCGGAGCTGTCCGCGACCTCGACGCGCAGGCGGCGCGGGCCTCCCCCGGTGCCGCCGCTGACCGCGGCGACCAGCAGAGCGTCGCCGTCGGTGTGGACCAGGACGTTCGTCACCATCTCGGAGACCATCAGGACCGCCGAGTCGACCTGGTCCTCGTCGGACCAGTCGTGCAGCAGCTCGCGCAGCTGCTGGCGGGCGGCGGAGATCCGCTCGGGCTCGGCCTGGGCGATGGTCATCGCGGTGCGCCGGACCGGGACCGGCAGGGTCACCTCGGCTGTGCGGCGCAGCAGGAGCAGTGCGATGTCGTCCTCGCGGCGGTCGGCGAGGGGGCCCGTCGTGTAGTGCGAGGCGGGGCCGAGCACGGCCTGGACGAGGGTGTCGGCCAGCTCCTCCAGGTGTTCGGCGGGGCCCGACTCCAGTGCCTCGCGGACCCGGGACCAGCCGGTGTCCAGGTCGTGGCCGCCGGTCTCTATCAGCCCGTCGGTGCAGATCAGCAGCGTCTCGCCGGGCTCGAGGACGAGCCGGGAGGTGGGGTAGTCGGCGTCCGGGTCGATGCCGAGGGGCAGGCCGCCGGCGGTGGGCCGGATCAGGACGGTGCCGTCGGCGGTGCGGATCGCCGGCTCGGGGTGGCCCGCGCGGGCGACCTCCAGGACGCCGGTCGCGGGGTCGGCCTCGATGTAGAGGCAGGTCGCGAAGCGCGGGTCCTCGTTCTCCGAGCGGGCCGCGTCCCCGACCCCGGACAGGAAGCGGGAGGCGCGGGAGAGGACGGCGTCGGCGTGGTGTCCCTCGGCGGCGTAGGCGCGCAGGGCGACGCGGAGCTGGCCCATCAGTCCGGCCGCGCGCACGTCGTGGCCCTGTACGTCGCCGATGACCAGGGCGATGCGGTCGCCGGGCAGCGGGATCATGTCGTACCAGTCGCCGCCGACCTGGAGGCCGCCGCCGGTCGGGACGTAGCGGGCGGTGATGCTCATGCCGGGTATCTCGGGGCCGAGGGTCGGCAGCATCGACTTCTGGAGGCCGTCGGTGAGCTCCCGCTCGGACTCGGCGACCCCGGCCCGGGACAGGGCCTGCGCCAGCATGCGGGCGACGGTGGTGAGGACGGAGCGCTCGTCCGGGGTGAACGACACCCGGTAGGCGAAGCCCGCCATCCACGCGCCGATGGTGCGGCCCGCCACGACCAGCGGCAGGAACGCCCAGGACTGCCGCTGGAACGGCGCGGCGAGCGGCCAGGCGGCGGGGTAGCGGTCGCGGTAGTCCTCGGGCGAGGACAGGTAGACGGCGCGGCCGGAGCGTACGACCTCGGCGGCCGGATAGTCCGTCGCCAGGTCCATGTCGGTGAAGGGCCCCTCGTCGCCCGCCTGCTGCCCGTGGTGGCCGATGACGGTGAGCCGCTCGCCCGCGACGCCGAACACGGCCAGGCCGCTGGGCGAGAACCCGGGCATGGACAGACCGGCGGCGACCCGCAGCACCTCCGCCGTCGAACCGGCCTCCGCGAGGGCGCGCCCCGCGTCGAGCAGGAACGCCTCGCGGGAGCGGCGCCAGTCGCCGGTGACGGGGGTGCGGGAGGCAGCGCCGGGGCTCTGGTCGGAGACCTCCTGGAGGGTGCCGATCAGCTCGTAGGAGCCGGGGTCGTCGCCGTGGACGACGGGGCGGGAGCGGCTGCGCACCGTACGCAGGACGTGGCCCTGCTCGTCCATGATCCGCAGGCGGGCCTCGGCGAGCGTGCCCTCGGCGACGGCGAGGCGGACGACGCCGTCGATCTCGTTCCAGTCGACCGGGTGGAAACAGGCGCGGGCACCGGCCTCCGTGAGGGTGACGGGCTTGCCGTCGGGCGAGGGCACTCCGATGAGCCGGGCGGCCTCCGCGTCGAACGTGACGAGGCCGGCCCGGTTGTCCCACCGCCACAGGCCGGTCGCGAGAGCGGCGAGGACGTCCTCCACCGGCGGGAGGGGCTCACCAGTGCTCATGGCCCCACTGTAAGAAGAGGAGATCGCACACTGCCACCGAGAGTGCCCGCGCGGACGGGCGCCGCGGGCACGGCGGGAGTATTCGGAAACCGATCACTACGCGGCCGGTACCCTTGGGAGATCCGGGTCGTGACCCCGGGAGATCCCGAATCGCAAAGGCTGGATGAACGACGATGCATCGGTACAGGTCCCACACCTGCGGCGAGCTCCGCGCCTCTGACGTCGGCAGCGACGTCCGGCTGAGCGGCTGGCTGCACAATCGCCGAGACCTGGGCGGCATCCTCTTCATCGATCTGCGCGACCACTACGGCATCACGCAGCTCGTGGCCCGTCCGGGCACGAAGGCCGCCGAGGTCCTCGACAAGCTGACCAAGGAGACGGTCGTCCGCGTCGACGGCAAGGTCGTCTCCCGCGGCGCCGACAACGTCAACGCGGAGCTGTCGACGGGCGAGATCGAGATCGAGGCCAGTGAGGTCGAGGTGCTCGGCGCGGCCCAGCAGATCCCGTTCACGATCAACGCGGACGACGGCGTGAACGAGGAGCGGCGCCTGGAGTACCGCTTCCTCGACCTGCGCCGCGAGCGCATGCACAAGAACATCATGCTGCGCTCGGCCGTGATCGCCTCGATCCGCTCGAAGATGGTCGCCCTCGGCTTCAACGAGATGGCGACGCCGATCCTCGCCGCGACCTCCCCCGAGGGCGCCCGCGACTTCGTCGTCCCGTCCCGTCTGAACCCGGGCAAGTTCTACGCGCTGCCGCAGGCCCCGCAGCAGTTCAAGCAGCTGCTGATGATCTCGGGCTTCGACCGCTACTTCCAGATCGCGCCGTGCTTCCGTGACGAGGACGCGCGCGCGGACCGCTCGCCGGGCGAGTTCTACCAGCTCGACGTCGAGATGAGCTTCGTGGAGCAGGAAGACGTCTTCCAGCCCATCGAGAAGCTCATGACGGAGCTGTTCACCGAGTTCGGCGGCGGCCGTGAGGTCACCTCGCCGTTCCCGCGCATCCCGTTCCGCGAGTCGATGCTGAAGTACGGCAACGACAAGCCGGACCTGCGCGCCAAGCTCGAGCTGGTCGACATCTCCGACGTGTTCGAGGGCTCGGAGTTCAAGGCGTTCGCCGGCAAGCACGTGCGCGCGCTGGCCGTCCCGGACACCGCCTCGCAGTCCCGCAAGTTCTTCGACGGCCTGGGTGACTACGCGGTCGAGCACGGCGCCAAGGGCCTCGCCTGGATCCGCGTCGGCGAGGACGGCTCCTTCCAGGGCCCGATCGCGAAGTTCCTCACGGAGGAGAACGCGAAGGTCCTCACCGAGCGCCTCGGCCTGGTCCACGGTCACGCCGTGTTCTTCGGCGCGGGCGAGTTCGACGAGGTCTCCAAGATCATGGGCGCGGTCCGCGTCGAGGCCGCCAAGCGCGCCGGCCACTTCGAGGAGGGCGTCTTCCGCTTCGCGTGGATCGTCGACTTCCCGATGTACGAGAAGGACGAGGAGACGGGCAAGATCGACTTCTCGCACAACCCGTTCTCCATGCCGCAGGGCGGCCTCGAGGCCCTGGAGACCCAGGACCCGCTGGACGTCCTCGGCTGGCAGTACGACATCGTGTGCAACGGCATCGAGCTGTCCTCCGGCGCGATCCGGAACCACGAGCCCGAGATCATGTTCAAGGCGTTCGAGATCGCCGGTTACTCCAAGGAGACCGTGCAGAGCGAGTTCGCCGGCATGCTCCGCGCGTTCGAGTACGGCGCCCCGCCGCACGGCGGCATCGCCCCGGGCGTCGACCGCATCGTGATGCTCCTCGCCGACGAGCCGAACATTCGCGAGACGATCGCCTTCCCGCTGAACGGCAACGCCCAGGACCTCCTCATGGGCGCCCCGACCGAGCTGGACGAGGCGCGCCTGCGCGAGCTGAACATCCAGCTCCGCAAGCCGGTCGAGAAGAAGTAGCGCACCGCGCGGACGCACCGCACACACGAAGGGCCCGGAACCGACTGGTTCCGGGCCCTTCGTGCTGAGCGGCTGTTGCTTACGCGGTCGGTTCGCCGCCGAAGCGCTCCTTGTAGGACTCCAGGTCCTCGTCGGTGATCTTGGCGAAGAGGACCGGCGGGACGGTGAAGGGGGTGCCGGCGGGGACCGTCGTCAGCGCCGTCGCCTCCTCGGCGGAGATCCACGTACGGGCCTCGTCGCCCGGGAGGGCGAACGCGGCGCGCATCGCGGCGGCGGAGGACGGGATGAACGGCTCGGAGACCACCGAGTAGAGGTGGATGAGGTTCATCGCGGTGCGCAGGGTGAGGGCCGCGCCGTCCTTGTCGGTCTTGATCTCCAGCCAGGGGGCCTTCTCCTCCAGGTAGGAGTTGCCCGCCGACCACAGGGCGCGCAGCGCCGCCGCGGCCTTGCGGAACTGGAGGGCCTCCATCTGCTCCTCGTACTCGGCGAGCAGCCGGGAGATCTCCGCGCCCAGGTTCGCCTCGGCCTCGCCGGGCTCACCGCCCGCCGGGACCTCCTCGCCGAAGCGCTTCTTGGAGAAGGACAGGACGCGGTTGACGAAGTTGCCGAGGGTGTCGGCCAGGTCCTTGTTCACCGTCGCCGTGAAGTGCTCCCAGGTGAACGACGAGTCGTCGGACTCCGGGGCGTTGGCGATCAGGAAGTAGCGCCAGTAGTCGGCCGGGAGGATGTCGAGCGCCTGGTCGGTGAAGACGCCGCGCTTCTGCGAGGTGGAGAACTTGCCGCCGTAGTACGTCAGCCAGTTGAAGGACTTCAGGTAGTCGACCTTCTTCCACGGCTCACGGACGCCCATCTCCGTCGCCGGGAACATCACCGAGTGGAACGGGACGTTGTCCTTCGCCATGAACTCCGTGTACCGGACGTCGGCGGCGCCCTCGGGCTCGTACCACCAGGACTTCCAGTCCCGGTTCTCCGGGTCCTCGTCCGCCCACTCCTTCGTCGAGCCGATGTACTCGATCGGGGCGTCGAACCAGACGTAGAAGACCTTGCCCTCGGCGGCCAGCTCCGGCCAGGTGTCGGCCGGGACGGGGACGCCCCAGTCCAGGTCACGGGTGATCGCGCGGTCGTTGAGGCCCTCGGTCAGCCACTTGCGGGCGATGGAGGACGCCAGGTGCGGCCACTCGCCGGCGACCTCGTCGATCCAGGCCTCGACCTCGACCTGCAGCTTCGACTGGAGCAGGAAGAGGTGCTTCGTCTCGCGGATCTCCAGGTCGGTGGAGCCGGAGATCGCCGAGCGCGGGTTGATCAGGTCGGTCGGGTCCAGGACGCGCGTGCAGTTCTCGCACTGGTCGCCGCGGGCCTTGTCGTAGCCGCAGTGGGGGCAGGTGCCCTCGACGTAGCGGTCCGGGAGGAAGCGGCCGTCGGCGGGCGAGTACACCTGCCGGATCGCACGCTCCTCGATGAACCCGTTCTCGTTCAGCTTGCGGGCGAAGTGCTGGGTGATCTCCGCGTTCTGCGGCGAGGACGAGCGGCCGAAGTGGTCGAAGGCGAGCGCGAACCCGTCGTAGACCGCCTTCTGCGCGTCGTGCGCCTGCGCGCAGAACTCCGCGACCGGGATGCCCCGCTCCTTCGCGGCCAGCTCGGCCGGGGTGCCGTGCTCGTCCGTCGCGCAGATGTACAGGACCTCGTGGCCGCGCTGGCGCAGGTAACGGGAGTACACGTCGGCCGGGAGCATGGACCCCACCATGTTGCCCAGGTGCTTGATCCCGTTGATGTACGGAAGGGCGCTGGTGATGAGGTGTCGAGCCATCGGGGGCTGCTCCCAAGTCGTGACGATGTGGTGCGCGGGGGCGGATGTGGGGTGCTGCTCGCCGTCCGCTGAATCCAGAAATCGTATCCGACACGGGGCGGCCGCCCGCGCGGTGTTTTACTGCGCGGACGGCCGGGGGTCGTGGGTGGGCTCTTGTGACTACGGGCGCCAGGTCGCCAGGAGGCCCTTGTAGAGCTCGGCGTCGGTCAGCTCGCGGGGGCTGGCGCCCGCGAGGAAGTGGCCGGCGTTGTCCGCCTTCAGCTTGCGCAGGTAGTCGAAGGCCTTGCCCTCCGGGTCGCCGAACGCGACGAACTGGAAGTGGATCGGGCGGCTCGCCGCCTTCGCCAGGGCCTCGTTCGCCGGGCGCTGCACGTCCGGGGGGCCGTCCGTCTGGAACACGACCAGTGCGGGGAGGGTCGGGTCCTCGGACTTCTCGTGGTGGGCGACGATCTCCTCGATCGCCCGGTGGTAGCTGGTGCGGCCCATCCGGCCGGCCTCCGCGTGCCACGCGTCGATCCGGCCCTCGTACGAGGCGTCCAGAGTCAGGTCGCCCGTCGCGTCGATGTCCGTCGAGAAGAAGACGGTGTGGACGGTGGGGGTGTCCCGGGGGTCCAGGTGGGCCGCGAGGGCGAGGGTCTGCTCGGCGAGGGCGTTCGCGGAGCCGTCCTTGTAGTACGGGCGCATGGAGCCGGAGCGGTCCAGGACGAGGTAGACCGTGGCGCGGGTGCCGGTGAGGTCGTTCTTCTTCAGCTCGGCGCCGGCGGCCTTGTAGGCCGGGGCCAGGGCGGGGGTGCGGGACTTGATCTCGGCCGGGGCGTGGGCGGGCTTGCCCGGCTTCGCGTCCGGGGTCTCCGACGCGGGGGCCGGGGCCTCTTCGGCGGGCCCGGTCGGCTCGGTCGGCTCTGCCTCGGCGGCGACCGGCTGGGCTTCCTCGGCGGGGGCGGGGGCTGCCTCGGTGGCGACCGGCGCGGCCTCCTCGACCGGCTCGGGGGCGCCGGCCGGCTCGGGCGTCTCGGCCTCGGCGAGCTCCGGCTCGGCCGGGACGACAGCCGGCTCGGGCTCTTCGGTGGGGGCGGGGGCCGCCTCGGCCGCGACCGGTTCGGCTTCCTCGGCGGGGGCGGCGACCGGCTCGGGGGCCTCGGCCGGGGTCTCGCTCGCGTCGGCGGCAGTCGGCTCGGCCTCGTCGGCAGGAGCCACCTCCACCTCCGCCTCGGCCGCGACCGGCTCGGCCTTCGCGGCTTCCTCGGCGGGAGCGGGGGTCGGCTCGGCGGCGACCGGCTCGGTCTCCTCGGCCGGAGCGGGGTCCGACTCGTCGGCGACGGGCTCGGCTGCCTCGTCCGCGACGGGCTCGGTCTCCTCGGCGGGGGCCGCGACCGGCTCGGGGGCCTCGGCCAGGGGCTCGCTCGCTTCGGCCGCCGCCGGCTCGGGCTCTCCGGAGGGGGCGGGGATCGTGACGTTGTCGAAGGCCGCGGCCACCAGATCGTCCGCTTCGGAGTTCGCCGGGGCGGGGATCTTCGGGGCCTCGGACTCGATCACCGGCTCCGGCTCAGGCTCCGCCTTCGCCGAGGGCTCCGGGTCCGCCGGGGCGTAGTGGGTCGGCTGGGTCGGGACCTTCGGGGCCGGGGTGTCCGAGGAGGACTCCGGCTCCGCCGCCGACCGGGCCGCCTCCGGTTCCGCCGGGGCGGGGATCTTCGGGTCGGTGGAAGGCTCCGCGGCGGGGTCGTCCTTCTTGCGGTTCCGTCCGAACGCGTTCCGCAGACGATCCAGAATGCCCATGTGCGCAACCTTCCGCATGAGTTGGTCCCCAAACGCCCGAACCCCTGGCCAGGGCGGACACGTAAGGTTAGCCGCCGCTCGGCGACCGCTCCGCAGTGCGTTCGCCCGCGTCCGGGTGGTCCGGGAATTCCCGCAGGCCGCCGCCCAGTTCACGAGCCCAGATGCCGTCCGGCGAACGCAGCAGTTGGACGAAGGCGCGCTCCGCGGGGGAGAGCAGCCGGTCGCGGCGGCGGACCAGGGAGACGGGGCGCGGGCTCGGTTCCGGTTCGACCGGGAGGATCGTGAGCGCGCCCGAGCGCTCCACGTCGTCGACCACGGCGTGCTCGGAGATGAGGGCGACGCCGAGTCCCGCGCCGACGCACTGCTTCACCGCCTCGGGGCCCCACACGTCCGACCTCGACACCTGCTCGGCCACGCCCCACTCGTCGAGGACCCGCTCCTGTTCCGTACGGGTGTGGGAGCCGGGCTCGCGCATGAGGAAGCACTCGCCCGCGAGCAGCGCCGGGTCGAGCGGTCCGGAGCGGTCGGCCAGCCGGTGACCGGTGCGGGCGACGAGGACCAGACGCTCCTGGAGCACCGGTTCGACCAGCAGCTGGGCCGTCTCCCCGGGCCCGCCCGCGACGACCGCGATGCCGATGTCCCCGGCGAGCAGCCGCTCCGCGACGGCCCGGTTGTTGCCGACGAACACATCGCACTCGACGCCCGGGTACCGCGCCCGGAAGCGGGCGAGGAGCGTGGGCAGCAGATACGTGCCGACCGTCGTCGAGCCGCCCACGAGCAGCCGCCCGTGTTCGAGGGACGACACCTGCTGCACGGCCGCCACCGCCTCGTCGGCGAGCAGGAAGACGCGCTTGGCGTACGCGGCGAGCACCTCGCCCTCCGCCGTCGGCCGGGTCCGCGCGCCCGAGCGGTCCACCAGCGTCACCTTGAGCGACTGCTCGAGCCGCCGTACCTGGTTGGAGACCGAGGGCTGACTCATGTACAGCTCGTGCGCCGCGGCCGAGAACCCCTGATGCTCGACCACTTTGAGGAAGATCCAGAGGCGGTGCAGGTTGAGCTCCATAGTCGCGCGAGCGTAGAGCACTACTGACCGGTCGGACAGGGTCCCGGCACGCCTCGTGCGCGGCCCGTGGGGCTATGGCCGCCATAGCGAACTTCGTGGTTCTGCGCCCCGGAACGCCGGTGGTACCCATGGAATCGAGGGCGCCCCACGGCTCCCGCACCGACGCCCGACACCTACGACCCACAGGGGTGGACGTACATGAATCCTGTCGCCGGCACGACGTGGCAGACCTCCGCCGACGGCTCGCGGCTCACCGTCAACGGGCGCGCGTACCCACGCCCGGGCTCTCCCGTGGTGGTCGTCTGCATCGACGGCAGTGAGGACGCCTACCACGAGCGCGCGATCGCGGACGGTCTGATGCCGTTCACGGAAGGCATGCTGGCGCGCGGCGGCGACCTGCGCGGCGCGTGCACGATGCCGTCCTTCACCAACCCCAACAACCTGTCCATCGCGACCGGCGTCCCGCCCGCCGTGCACGGCATCTGCGGCAACTACTTCTACGACGCCGAGGCCGGCGAGGAAGTCATGATGAACGCGCCGGAACTGCTGCGCGCGCCCACCCTCTTCGCCGCCTTCTCGCAGACCGGCGCCAAGGTCGCCGTCATCACCGCCAAGGACAAGCTGCGCCGGCTGCTCGGCAGCGGCCTCGCCGAGGGCGGCATCTGCTTCTCCGCCGAGAAGGCCGACCAGGTCACCCTGGCGGAGAACGGCATCGAGAAGGTCCTGGAGTCCACCGGCTTCGCACTGCCCTCCGTGTACAGCGCGGAGCTGAGCGAGCTGGTGATGGCCGCCGGGTGCGACGTGCTGGAGCGCGACCGGCCCGACCTCATGTACCTGTCGCTCACCGACTACATCCAGCACAAGCACGCGCCGGGCTCCCCCGTCGCCAACCGCTTCTACGCGATGCTGGACCGCTACTTCGAGCGGATCGACGCGCTCGGCGCGGTCCTCGTCGTCACCGCCGACCACGGGATGAACGCCAAGTCGGACGGGGAGGGCGAGGCCCGGGTCGTCTTCCTGTCGGACTGGTTCGACGCCGAGACCGGGGCGGGCGCCAGCCGGGTCATCCTGCCGATCACCGACCCGTACACCGTGCACCACGGCGCCCTCGGCTCGTACGCGACCGTGCACCTGCCGGACGGCGCCGACCGTGAGGCGCTGCGCGCGAAGCTCGCCGGGGTCGGCGGCGTCGACACCGTCCTCACCCGCGAGGAGGCCTGCGAGCGGTTCGAGCTGCCCGGCGACCGGATCGGGGACCTCGTCGTCATCGCCGAGCGCAACACGGTCCTCGGCACGACCGCCGCCCGGCACGACATCTCCGGGTTCAAGGAGCCGCTGCGCTCGCACGGCGGCCTCACCGAACAGCGCGTCCCCGTCCTGGTCAACCGGCCCGTCGAGCTTCCGGCGGGGCACCGGCTGCGGAACTTCGACGCGTACTGGATCGGCTGCCACGCGGCCGCCGAGGAGCCGCTCCCCGCCTGACCCCACCCCGCAGACCCCCCGTAGAACCCCAGTAGAACCCCCGTAGAACCCCAACCCCCCCCACCGCTCAAGGCCATTCAGCAGTACCGGCCCCGGCGCCGCCGAGGTGTGCGCCGGGGCCGTGCCGTACCCGGATCAGTTCAGCCCCTTCCGCTCCGTCGAGGATTGGACTCCCCATGGCCGACACCGACCCACCGTCCGTCCCCAACCCACCCCCTCCGGGCCACACCCCCGTCACCACCCGCGAGGCCCAGCGCACCGTCCACCCGTACCTGGTCAGCCCCCGGCTGCGCTGGCAGATCTTCGCCGTCACCTGGATCGCGTACGCGGGCTTCTACTTCGTGCGGCAGGCGTTCTCCGTCGCGAAGCTCGGCATCCTGGACGACCCGCTGCTCGCCCACACCCTCTCCGAACGCGTCCTCGGCGTCATCGACGCGATCTATCTCGCGGCGTACGCCGTCGGGCAGTTCGTGTGGGGCGCCTGGTCCGACCGGTTCGGACCACGCCGCGTCGTGATCACCGGCATGATCGGCGCGATCGGCGCCGCCTGCCTGATGGGCGCCTCCAGCGCGCTGCTCGTGTTCGGCGGCGCCATGGTCGTCCAGGGCCTCGCGCAGTCCGCGGGCTGGGCGCCACTGTGCAAGAACATGGGCGCCTTCTTCCCCGTCGCCGAGCGCGGCCGGGTGCTCGGCATCTGGTCGACGAACTACGCGTTCGGCGGCCTCGCCGCGCCCCCGTTCCTGGGCTGGCTGGCCTACTCGGTGTTCGACAGCTGGCAGGCCGCGTTCTTCTGCGGGGCCGCTTCGCTGGCCGTCGTCCTCGTCCTCTTCGTCCTCTTCCAGCGCGACGCGCCCGAACCGGGCAGCAAGGGGGAGAAGGAGAAGGAGCCCGGCGCCGAGCCGACCCGGCGCGGTGGGCTCGCCCTGTACCGCTCGACGCTGCGGGACCCGATGGTGCTCACCCTCGGCGCCGCGTACTTCCTGCTCAAGCCGGCCCGGTACGCGATCCTGCTGTGGGGCCCGGTGCTGGTCAGCGACCGGCTGCCGCACGTCGACAAGGTGAGCGCCACGGTCATCCCGGTCGCGTTCGGCGCGGCCGGGGTCGCCGCGCCGATCGCCGTGGGCTGGGTCTCGGACCGGATCTTCCAGTCCCGGCGCGTGCCCGCCGCCGTCCTGTCGCTCGCCCTGCTGACCGTCGTGCTCGGCCTGTTCATGCCGCTCACCGCGACGGGCAGCGTCGGCGTGATGATGGCGCTGCTCGCCGTGATCGGGCTCGCGGTGTACGCGGCCGACTCGATGATCTCCTGTGTCGCCGCGGTCGACTTCGGCACCGAGGACGGCGCGGGCACCGCCGCCGGACTGGTCAACGGCTGCGGCTCGATCGGCGCGATCCTCGGCGGCCTGCTGCCCGGCTTCCTGTCCGGCTCCGCGCTGTTCCTGCTGTTCTCGGTCGCGGCCCTGCTGGCCGGGCTCGTCATGCTCCCGCACTGGAACCGCCGTCCGCGCACCGCGGCGGCCCGCTGAACTCCCCCTTTCCACCGGTTCGTTGAAAGGCAGGCAGACATGAACCGTCAGCACGCGGACACCGCCGTCGTCGGCGCCGGCATCGTCGGGCTCGCGCACGCGCTCGCCGCCGCCCGGCTCGGCCGCAAGGTCGTCGTCTTCGAACGGGACGACTTCGCGGTCGGCGCCTCGATCCGCAACTTCGGGATGATCTGGTCGGTCGGCCAGCAGCGCGGCCACGTGTACGAGCGGGCGCTGCGCAGCCGTGAGGTGTGGCTGGAGGTGGCCGCCAAGACCGGTCTGTGGGCGCCCGAGACGGGCTCCCTGCATCTGGCCCACCACGCCGACGAGATCGCGGTCCTGGAGGAGTTCCTCCAGCTCAGCGACGCGGCCCGGGAGCGGGGCGCGCGGATGATCACGGCGGACGAGGCCGTCGAGCGGTCCGGTTTCGCGCGCCCGGACGGGCTGCTCGGCGCGATGTGGAGCCCGACGGAGGTCAACGTCGACCCGCGCCGGGCGATCCCGGCCGTCGCCGAGTACCTGGCCGCCGAGTACGGCGTCGAGTTCCACTTCGGCACCCATGTGCGCGGCATCGCGGCGCCGACCGTCTCGACGACGGCCGGCGACTGGGACTGCGGGCAGGTCTTCGTCTGTTCCGGCAACGACTTCGCCTCGCTCTACCCGGAGGTCTTCGCCGAGAGCGGCCTGACCCGCTGCAAGCTCCAGATGATGCGCACGGCCCCGCTGGCCGGCGGGCGGACGCTCGGCCCGATGCTCTGCGGCGGCCTCACCCTGCTCCACTACGCGGCCTTCGACGGCTGCCCGTCGCAGGCCGCGCTCGCCGAACGGATGGGCGCGGAGCGGTCGTTCCACCGCGAGCACGGCATCCACGTCCTCGTCTCGCAGACCGCCGACGGGCGTCTCACCCTCGGCGACTCGCACGCGTACGGGCTCACGCTCGGCCCGTTCGCGGACGGCGCCGTCGACGACGCGGTCCTGGAGTACCTCGACACCTTCGCCGGGCTGCCGCCGGAGGCGGAGGTCACCGAGCGCTGGGTCGGCTTCTACCCGTCGCTGCGGGACGGCCGCACCGACCTGGTCGTCGACCCCGAGCCAGGCGTCACGGTCGTCAACGGTGTCGGCGGCGCGGGCATGACCCTCTCGTTCGGCCTCGCCGAGGAGAACCTGGCCACGCGCTGAGCCCCGTACACGCCGAAGGGCCGGCTCCTCCCCGAGGAGGAACCGGCCCTTCGGCGTAGGCGTCAGTAGGAGATGCAGGCCGAGTGCCAGGCCGTGTAGAAGTCGAAGACCTCCGGCGAGCACTCCGGCGGGCCGTACTGGCTGGCCTTGTCGCCGACGTGCGGCAGATGCGCGTACGCGCCGACGCCGGGCCGGTTGACGTGCAGCATGCCCGCCTCGAAGCGGTCCAGGGCCTCGAAGGCGCGGGTCTGCGAGGCGGTGAAGATCGTCCCGGACATGCCGTACTTCACCGAGTTCGCGATGCGCAGCGCGTCGTCGAAGTCCTCGGCGTCCACGACCGCGAGGACCGGCCCGAACACCTCCTCCTGCGCCAGCTCCGCGTCCCACGGCACGTCCCGGATCACGGTCGGCTGGACGTAGCAGCCCTCCGGCAGGCCGGGGCGTTCCTCGCGGCCGCCGCCGCACACCACCTTGCCGCCGTCGCGCTGCGCGCCCGCGATCGCGGCGAGGGCCGCGTCCCGGCGCGCGGGGTCCACGACCGGGCACAGTTCGGAGGCGGGGTCGAAGCCGGGTCCGACCCGCAGTCCGGCGACCCGGGCGACGAGCCGCTCCAGGAACTCCTCGCGCACCCGGACGTCGACGACGGCCCGGCTGGTCGCCGAACAGCGCTGGCCCGCCTGCCCGAACGCCCCGTGCACGACGGCGTCGACGGCCTTGTCGAGGTCGGCGTCGTCGCACACGATCACCGCGTTCTTGCCGCCGAGTTCGAGCTGGGTGCGCAGCAGCCGGTGGGCGCCGCCGGTGTGGATGGCGGTGCCGATCGGCAGCGAGCCGGTGAAGCTGATGCCGGCCACGGCCGGGTTGGCGACGAGCGCCTCACCGGCCGCCGCGTCGCCCTGCACCAGGTTCAGCACCCCGTCCGGCAGGCCCGCCCGCCGGAAGACGTCGACGAGGAGCGCCGAGGTGAGCGGCGTCAGCGGGGAGGGCTTCAGGATCGCGGTGCAGCCGGCGAGGAGCGCCGGGGCCACCTTCCACATGGGGATGGCCAGCGGGAAGTTCCACGGCGAGATCAGTCCGACCACGCCGATCGGCTTGCGGAAGGTGTACGCGAAGGTGCGGGCCTCCTCCGCCGGGACCGTGACCCCGCCCAGCCGCCGGGCCTGCCCGGCGGTGAACTCCAGGACGGCCTTGGCCCGTTGGACCTCCCCGACGGCCTCCTTCAGGAGCTTGCCCTGCTCGCGCGTGATGGCGTGCGCGAACTCCCGCGTGCGCTCGTCCAGGAGGTGCAGCGCTTTCGTCAGGAAGGCGGCCCGCTCGATCGGTCCGATGCCGCGCCAGCCGTCGAGCGCCCGCCGCGCCTCCTCGACCGCGAGGTCGACGTCGGCGCCGCCCGATTCCGCGAACTCCCCCAGGACGTCGGAGACATCGGCCGGGTTCACATCGGGGCGGCGCTGTCCCGACTGCGCCGCGACCCACCGCCCGCCGATGTGGTTCTCCGTCAGATGTCCCGCCACCTCGAACCGTGTGTCTCCCGGTGCCACAGCCATTCCCTGCTCCTTCGCAGCCGGTGGGATCGTCACCGCCACCCTGGCCCCGGGAACAGCGGGTGAACAACGGGTGATCTGCGAATACCGGGTATAGGGGCGCGCTATGCGAGCTCCTCGCGCGCGCCTCGCCCGTGCCTTTCGGAGCCGCCGACAGGTTCACCGCGCGTTCATCCCGCGTCCCCCGTCCCGCACCCGCGCCCCCCTACCGTCGCGGCCGACACGACTTCGTAAAGGGGAGGGAAAGCGTGCGGAAAATGCTGCCGCTGGTCTCGGTCGACGGACGTCACGCGGGGGGCCGTTCGGCGCTGACCTGTCGGTTCCGCTGTGGTGACGCCTGTTTCCACGAGGTGCCGAACACCAGCGACAACGCGTACGTCGGCGATGTCGTCGCCGGTGCGCTGAGCCGCCGTTCGATGCTGCGCGCCGCCGCCGTGGTGACGGTCGCGGCCGCCGCCGGTACGACGGTCCTGGCCGGTCCGGGCGTGGGGGACGCCACGGCCGCCGCCGGACACGGCGGGCCCGGCGGGGGCGCGGCGACGACGGACGGTGCGCGCGGGCTGCGGTTCGCGCCGGTCGCGCCGAACACCGCCGACGCCGTCACGGTGCCCGGCGGGTACGGGCAGAACGTCGTCGTCCGCTGGGGCGAGCCGATCCTGCGCGGCGCCCCGGCCTTCGACGCGGAGCACCAGAGCGCGAAGGCGCAGGCCGGACAGTTCGGCTACAACAACGACTTCCTGAGCCTGCTGCCGCTGCGCGGCGAGCACGGCCGGCAGGTCCTCGTCGCCAACCACGAGTACACCGACGAGATCCTGATGTTCCGCGGCTACGACCCGGCGAACCCGACCCGCGAGCAGGTCGAGATCGCGTGGGCCGCGCACGGCCTGTCCGTCGTCGTGGTCGAGGAGAACCGGAAGAACGGCGGCCTGAACGCCGTCTCGCGCCACCACCTCAACCGGCGCCTGACCGCCACCAGCCCGTTCCGTCTCTCCGGCCCGGTCGCGGGCAGCGACCTGGTCCGTACGAAGGCCGACCCGAAGGGCACGACCGTCCTCGGCACGCTCAACAACTGCTCGGGCGGCACCACTCCGTGGGGCACGACGCTGCACGGCGAGGAGAACTTCAACCAGTACTTCGCGAACGCCGCCAAGGTCACCGACCCGGCGACGGCCGCCCGCCTCAAGCGGTACGGCGTGATCGGCGAGGCCTCCGAGCGCAAGTGGGAGCGGTTCGACGACCGTTTCGACCTGGCCAAGGAGCCCAACGAGGTCAACCGTTTCGGCTGGGTCGTCGAACTCGACCCGTACGACCCGGAGTCGACCCCGCGCAAGCGCACCGCGCTCGGCCGCTTCAAGCACGAGGCCGCGCAGCCGCGCCTGACCGACGACGGCCGCCCGGTCGTCTACATGGGCGACGACGAGAAGTTCGACTACTTCTACAAGTTCGTCAGCAGCAAGCGCATGGCGAAGGGCACCTCGCGGGCCGCCCACGCGCACAACCTGACCCTCCTCGACGAGGGCACCCTGTACGTCGCCAAGCTCACCGGCGACTCCCCGGCGGGCCAGATCGACGGGACCGGCGCGCTGCCCGCCGACGGCGAGTTCGACGGCTCCGGTACGTGGATCCCGCTGGCCACCGCCTACGCGGGCGGCCGCGCCGTCTCCCACGTCGAGGGCATGACCGCCGAGGAGGTCTACCTCTTCACGCGGTTCGCGGGGGACAAGGCCGGGGCCACGAAGATGGACCGGCCCGAGGACATCGAGCCGTCGCCGCGCACCGGCAAGGTGTACGTCGCGCTCACGAACAACTCCGACCGCGGCAAGGCCGGCAAGGCGGGCCCGGACGAGGCCAACCCCCGCAACCTCAACAAGCACGGCCAGATCCTCGAACTGACCGAGGCGCGCAACCGGGCCGAGTCGACCTCATTCGGCTGGTCGCTGTTCCTGGTCGCCGGTGACCCGGAGGACCCGGCGACGTACTTCGCCGGGTTCCCGAAGGACCGGGTCAGCGCGATCTCCTGCCCGGACAACGTCACGTTCGACCCGCACGGCAACCTGTGGATCTCCACGGACGGCAACCAGCTGGGCTCGCACGACGGGCTGTTCGGTGTCGCGACGCGGGGTGAGCGGCGGGGCGAGCTGAAGCAGTTCCTCACGATGCCGACCGGGGCGGAGACCTGCGGTCCGCTTGTGCAGGATCGCCGGGTGCTGGTGTCCGTTCAGCACCCCGGGGAGATCGACGGGGCGTCCGTCGAGCGTCCGGCCAGCGCATGGCCTGACGGCCCGGGCCGGATCGTCCGTCCGTCGGTGGTGTCGGTGTGGCGCGCCGACGGTGGTGACATCGGCGTCTAGCTCGGTCGATTCGGTCGCGTCGCCGGGTGCGGTCCGGTGGGGGCTGGTCGCGCAGTTCCCCGCGCCCCTGAGATGCACACCCTTCGGGTGGCATCTCCCCGAGGAAGGCTCAGCCTTCCCAGGGGCGCGGGGAACTGCGCGAGAAGCCCCACTACGCCGCACTCGGCAGCGAACCGGTCGGACCCGTCGAGATGCCGATCGCCCGGGCGGCCGCCACCTCCTGGCGGACCGGTTCCAGGACACCCTCGGGCGACCCCGGGTCACCGAAATCGGCCCGCACCTCTTCCAGGACGACAGACTCCCGCAGCGCATCCGACAGCTCCCGAAGCTGCGCGGAGACCCGGTTCACCTCCGCCGATGAAGGCGGAGGTGAACCATGCCCCACGCGCACCCGCGCAGCGGTCGTCGCATCCACGATCCGCTCGACCGCGACGACGAGCGGCCACCACGCGGCCGCCCGCCTCCCCATGGGCGGCGGCTCGGTCAGGGCCCGCTGGAACTCGGCCCGGATCAGCGACAGGTCCCGGTACAGACGTCGCCGCATCCGCGCCCGCGCCGCCGTGTCCCGCTCCCCCGGCGCGCCGAACGCGCTGTCCACGTACGCCGCCGTGTCCCGGACCGCGTCCGCGAGCCGGTCCCCGATCCGGGTGTGCCAGCTCTCCGGCCACAGCAGGTACCCGACGACCAGCGCGATCGCGCAGCCCATCAGGCTGTCCAGGAGCCGGGGCCACAGCAGGGCCGTGCCCTGGTGGTTGAGGATGTCGGACAGGAGCAGGATCACCGGGGTGATGGCGGCGGTCTGGTAGCCGTAGCCGCGCGGGGTGAGTGCCGGGATCAGCGGGGCGAGCAGCATCATCACCGGCACGGACCACCAGCCGAGGGGCACCTCGGAGAGCACGGCGGCCGCGACGACGAGCCCGGCGGCCGTGCCGAGGGCGCGCAGCAGGGCCCGCGAGAACACGGACCCGAAGTCCGGCTTGAGGACGAACGTGATGGTCAGCGCCACCCAGTACGAGCGCGGCACCGCGATCAGCGACACGAGGGCCTGCGCGATGCCGATGCAGAGCGCGAGGCGCAGCCCGTAGCGCCAGGACGCCCCGGACAGCAGCACCCCGCGCATCGCCCGCCGGGCCCGTACCCGCAGCGCGGCGGGCCGGCCGAGGCGGTCGGCGACGTTGGTGAAGTCGGCGTCGCCGCGCCGGGAGGCGACCTCGGCGGCGTGCCGTACGGCCTGGTCGACGGCGCGGGCGGCGGGCCCCTCGGGTTCGGGCAGGTCCCGGGCGGCGCCCTCGGCGGTCCGCCCGGCGGCGACGGCCTCGGCGACCTCGCGGACGGCGGCCGGGATCCTCGGCGACAGCGGCACCCCGCACTGGTGGGCGGCGGGGGCCGCCTCCAGGACCGGGGTCAGGGCGTTCAACTGGCTGACCAGGCGGACCTGTTCGGGGTTGCGGCCGTGGGCGAGGGCGCGCCGGGCGAGGACGAGGTCGTAGGCCTGGTTGAGGGACTGGGTGACCGCGATGCGCGTCTCGGCGTAGGAGAGGTCGTCGGTGCCGGCGGCTTCGAGGAGGTTCGCGACGCCGCGGTAGGTGGCGGCGACCGCGGCCCGTTCGGGCACGCCGCCGCGCAGCGGCCAGGCCAGCAGGGCGAGCAGCAGGACGAGGATGCCGCCCGTGAGGATCAGGAGCGGGGCGAGCCACCAGTCGCCGGGCATGGGGAGGCCCGCGCCGACCACGCAGTTCAGCAGGAGCAGCAGGCCCGAGACCGAGGCGACCGCGCCGATGGTGGAGATCATCCCGGAGACCAGGGCGACGGTGGTGACGACGGCGACGGCTAGCCAGCCCTGCCCGTACACCTGGGTGCCGAGGACGACGCCGAGGGCGCCGAAGAGCTGCGGCACCGCGATGTTGAGGATGCGCATCCGGTACGCGTCCGCCGTGTCGCCGACGACGCCGGAGAGGGCGCCGAGGGCGACGACCGCGCCGTAGGTGAAGTGGCCCGTGGCGAGGCCCACCGCGAGGGGGGCGGCCATGGCGATCGCGGCGCGGGCCGCGGCGGCCCAGGGGACGGGGGCGCGCTGCGGCTGAAAGGTCCTGACCAGCCAGTCTGGGGGCGGCATGCGCCCATTATGTGGCGGGCCGGGCGGCCCGCCAGGTGGCTGCGACGGATTGAGGAGACGTTACGGCGCGGTACGGCTGCGCGACGGCTCCTGTGCGAGCGCCCAGATGACGAACACGCCGATCCCGATGGCGATCACCGACCACACGGGCGCGTAGGGCAGGAACAGGAAGTACTCGATGACGTAGAGCACGGCGAGGCCGATGCCGACGCCGCGCGCCCAGTCCTGGCCCTTGAGGACGCCCCAGCCGGTGGCGATCACGAGGATGCCGATGATCAGGTGGATCCAGCCCCAGGTGGTGAGGCTGAACTCGTAGACGTAGTTGCCGACGCGGCCGTACACGTCGTCCTCGGCGATGCCCGCGATGCCGTTGAGGACGCCGAGGATGCCGCTGGTCATCATCAGGACGCCCGCGAAGACGGCGCCGCCGGCCGCCCAGTCGGGGTTGCCGGTCCCCTCCCCGCGTGTGGGGTCGGGTTCGCGGCGGCGCTGCGCGGCGGACCAGGCGGCCGGGTCGGGCTCGGGGGCCGGTCCGGGGTCCGGGGGCGGGGTGCTCTGGCTCATGGGGCCTCCTCGCGACGGCGGCCCGCTCTGCACGGCGAGCCGCCTCGTCGTCACGGGAATGCTCGTCCGGGCCGGACCTCGCGGCATTCCGTACGGGGCTGTTCGGGTGACGCCGGGCCCGCCTTCGCGCCCGTCCCGGAGCCGGCCCGCGCGCGCCGCCCGGGCGGCCCGTACCGGGCGAAGGCCCAGGATCCGAGGGCGACCGCGAGGCCGGTCCCGAGCAGGATCCAGGAGGCGGTCCGCATGGACGAGGTCAGCGCGTCGTACACGGCGCCGGCGGCCGCCTTGTCGGCGTGGGTGTTCAGGTCGTCGAGGGTGAGGGCGCGGGCGATGGTGAGGGCGAGCAGCAGCGCGGCGGCGCCGAGCGCGACGCCGACGGCGGTCGCGGTGAGCGCCCGGCCGCGGCGCAGCGCGAGCAGCAGGCCCGCGACGGCGCACACGACGGCCGCCACCGGCAGCCAGATCCCGGCCACCTGCAGCACGTGGAACACCTCCCGCAGATCGGCGAGTTCACCGGCGGACAGGACGGTGATCTCGGTGTGGGTCACCGGGATCTGTTCGGCGAACGGCACGCCGTCGTCGATGAGCTGCTGCCTGACCTGCGCGGTGACGGGCGCGAGGTCGAGCGTGACGGCGCCGGTGCTGCCGTCGTCCAGGGCGTCCTGCACGGCGTCGTGGGCGGCCCGGTTGGCCGTGTCCCAGGCCCGCTGGAAGGTGGCGGTGCCGGTGAAGGAGACGACGGCGTCGTGCAGGTACTGGTCGACGGCGCCGACGAGCGGGCCCACGTCGAGGGAGCGCATGATCCCGGTGGTGACGGCGTCGGCGACCGCGTTCTGCACGTCGGGGTCGGTGGCGAGCGGCGCCATGGCCTCCACGTACCGGTCGCTGTCGCCGATCGCGTACTTCGCCCAGGTGGAGAGCGTGCCGAGGGGGACGAGGAGACAGGCGAGGACGAGGAGGGCGGGCGCGAGCACGCGGCGGACGGCGCGGGCGGAGGGGGCGGGGCGGGTCACCCTTCCCAGGCAAGACCCCGGCCGCGCGGGGCGCGACCGGGGCTCGTACAGACGGACCAGTGTCGTGTCACTTCCGGTTGTACAGGCGCATCGTGACCGGGCCGAACACGGCGACGAGGAGGGCGGCCCAGCCCAGCGACCACAGCACCTCGTCGGCGGGCCAGTCACCCTCCATGAGGCCGCGGACGGCGGAGGCGACGTGGGTGACCGGGTTGTTGTTGACGAAGGCCTGGAGCCAGCCGGGCATGGTCTCGGGCTTCACGAAGATGTCGCTGAGGAAGGTCAGCGGGAAGATCACCATCATGCTGACGCCCATGACGGACTTCTCGGTGCGCAGGAGCAGGCCGAACATCGTCCAGATCCACGAGAACGCGAACGAGAAGACGAGCAGCACGGCCACGCCCGCGAGGACGCCGGGGAACCCGCCGCCCGGCCGGAAGCCCATGATCAGGCCGACGGCGAGCATGACGACGGACGCGATCGTGTAGCGCAGGGCGTCGCCGAGCAGGTAGCCGACCATGACCGCCGGGCGCCAGATGGGCAGGGTGCGGAAGCGGTCGAAGACGCCCTTCTCGATGTCGGTGTTGACCGAGACGCCCGTGTACATCGTGATCATGACGACGGACATCACGAGGATGCCGGGCAGCAGGTACTGGATGTACTCGCCGGGGGAGCCGGCGAGCGCGCCTCCGAAGAGGTACGTGTACATCAGCACCATCATGATCGGGAACGCCGTCACATCGAACAATTGTTCTGGTACGTGTTTGATCTTCAGGACCGCGCGCCAGCCGAAGGTGAGCGAGGCGGCGAGCGGGCCCGGGCGGCGCGGCCGGTCCGTGGCGATCAGCAGCGCGGCCAGCGAGTCGGCGCTGACCGGGGCGAGGTCCTGTGACTCGCCGGTTCCGGTACCGGTGGCGGTGCTCATGCCGGGTCCTCCTCGGGGGTCCGGTCGACGGGGGTCTGTTCGACGTCGGGGGTCCGGTCGGTCAGGGCCAGGAACACCTCGTCGAGGCTGGGCTGGCCCAGGGAGAAGTTGTCGACGGTGATGCCGGCCGCGGCCAGCTCGGCGAGCGCCCGGGACGCGGCCTCGGCGGCGCCCCGCCCGTTGCCCGCGCCGCCCACCCGCGCGGTGAGCGCGACCGGGTCCGGCTCCAGCTGCACGGCCGCGTCGAGCACCCGCGCCAGCAGCCGCTCCGCGTCCGGCCGCTGGTGCGCGTCCCGCAGCCGTACGTGCACGGCGCCCGCCCCGACCGAGGACTTCAGCTCGCCCTTGGTGCCCTCGGCGATCACCCGGCCCCGGTCGATGACCGCGATCCGGGCCGCCAGCTGGTCGGCCTCGTCCAGGTACTGCGTGGTGAGCAGCACGGTCGTGCCCTGCGCGACGACGGCCCGGACGATCTCCCACACCTGGTTGCGGCTGCGCGGGTCGAGGCCCGTCGTCGGCTCGTCCAGGAAGAGCAGGTCCGGGGTGTTCAGGATCGACGCGGCGATGTCGATGCGGCGCCGCATGCCGCCCGAGTAGTTCTTCACCTGCCGGCCCGCCGCGTCCGCGAGCCCGAACGCCTCCAGGAGCTGCCCCGCGCGGGCGGCCGCCGACTTCCTGCCGTGGCCGGTGAGCCGGGCCAGCAGCACCAGGTTCTCCTGGCCCGTCAGATCCTCGTCCACGGACGCGTACTGGCCGGTCAGGCTGACCCGCGAGCGCACCGCGTCCGCCTCGCGCACCACGTCGTGCCCGAACACGTGGGCCTCGCCCGCGTCCGGCCGCAGCAGTGTCGCGAGCATCTTCACCGTGGTCGTCTTGCCCGCGCCGTTCGGCCCGAGCACGCCGTAGACCGTCCCGGCCGGGACGCTCAGGTCGACGCCGTCCACGGCGCGGTTCTCGCCGAAGGTCTTGACCAGTCCCGCCGTCTCGATGGCGAGCCCGGTACGGGTCCTCGCAGTGGCGGCTGCCGTGCTGCTCATGTCGGGATGCCCCTCTCGCGGTCACGTCACAGATGCAGACCCGCGCGGCCCCGCGAACTCATCGGCGTCGGGCCCGGTGCACGGCCCTGTTGCCGCTGGGGCGGGAGTGGCTCCGGTGGAGCACTGGGCCGAACGGGTGTTTCCTGGGTGTGGGGAGCTAGGAGGACGATCATGCGCCGAACAACTCCGGCCATCGCCGCGGCCACGCTCGTCGCGGGCGGCGTGCTCGCCGTGACGGCGGCGGCCCCGGCCAGTGCGGGCGGCGGCGTCGTCTGGGGGACCGTCGTCTCCCAGAGCGAACTCAACGTCCGCTCGGGCCCGAGCACTTCGGACCCGGTCGTCACCCGGCTCGATCCGGGCGACCAGGACCGCATCGAGTGCGCGACCAACGGCACCCGGGTGCACGGCGACCCGGCCTGGTTCTGGCTGATCGGCGCCCGCGGCTGGGTCAGCGCCACGTACATCGACACCGACGGCCGCGCCGTGCCGAGCTGCGAGACCCCGTGCCCGCCGGACCACCCGCAGCGCGACAGTCACAGCACCGACTACAAGGACAGCCCGACGTTCTGGTTCCGCTCGGAGACCAGCATCGAGTTCGGCGTCACGTACTGAGCCGCCGAACTCGCCGCGCACGACGGGAGGCGCCCCGGAGGTCCTGGACCTCCGGGGCGCCTCCCGTGCTGCCGGCCGTGCCGGGGCCGTCAGACGTACTCGCTCGCCGAGTAGTAGCGGTAGTAGACCGCGACGAAGACGCCCGCGGCGACGAACCCGCCGAGGAAGCAGGACCAGAGGATCCCGCCGTCGGCCAGGCTGTGCAGGAACCCGACCGAGGCACCGGCCAGCACGCCCCAGGCGCCCGCGCGGGCGAAGAAGTGCCGGCCCGCCTGCGCCGCCGACCACTGGTGGATGCCGAAGCAGAGCGCCGCCACGAGGATGCCGGTGACGAAACCGAGCGCGATGTTGCCGCCGGTGACCGCCTCGCCGTAGCGCTGGATGTTCGCCGCCCAGAAGCCGTAGGCGGTTCCCGCGACGACCGGCAGGACCACGGCCGGGTCGGTCGGGGCGAGTGCCGCGCCGCGGGGGCGCCGCCGGGATACGGGTGCCGCGTGCTGAGCCATGTCGGGCTCCTTTCTCACGTCCCCCGGGACCCCTTTGGGCCACGGGTTCCCCGTATTCCATTGACCGCTCGCGAGGGGCGTAGTGCAACATGCGGGGCCGTCGGGCCCGTGTTTCGCTGGGCGCATGAACATCGTGCTGTTCGGCGCCACCGGCATGGTCGGCAGCCGCATCGCCGCCGAGGCCCTCGCCCGCGGCCACCGGGTCACGGCGGTCAGCCGTTCCGGCGGCTCCCCGCTGCCCGGCGTCACCGCGGCCGCCGCGGACTGCTCCGACCCCGTCCGGGTGGGTGAGCTCGCCGACGGCCACGACGCCGTCGCCAGCGCCCTCGCGCCACCGCGCGACGGCTCCGATCCGACGCTGCGCTTCCTGGCCCTGAACGAGTCACTGGTGGCGGGAGTGCGCAGGTCGGGCGTGACGCGGCTGGTCATGGTCGGCGGCTCGGGCAACCTGTTCGTCGAGCCGGGCCGGATGCTCCTCGACCAGCCCGGCTTCCCCGACGACTACCGCGGCGAGGCCCTGGCCCACCGCGATGTCCTCACCTACCTGCGCACCGTCGACGACCTCGACTGGACCTGCGTGTCCCCGGCCGCCGACATCGGCCCCGGCGAGCGCACCGGCGAGTTCCGCGTCGGCGGCGACCGCCTCATGACCGACGAGCACGGCAACAGCCGGATCAGCGCCGAGGACTACGCGATCGCCTTCGTCGACGAACTCGAACGCGACGCGCACTCCCGGGGCCGGATGTCCGTCGCCTACTGACCCGGGGCCTCTCGTTCGGATCAGGTGCGGCCGAGGAGCTCGACGACGCGGTCGAGGGCGGCCGGGGCCAGATGCCGGCGCAGCGCCTCGACGACGTCCTCGGGGGTGCCCCGGCTGTCGATCCTGATTACGCCGTAATCGCGGCCGCCGCGCCGCTCGCCCCGGGCGGCCGGCACGGAGGGGCTCGGCAGCGCGCCGTGGTGCCCCGGCAGCGCCTGGTCCTCGCGGGGGAGCCGGGCGATCCGCCGGGCGTCCTCGACCGAGACCCGGCCGTCCGCGAGCGCCTCCTGGAGGTCCTCGCGCAGCTTCATCAGCGACAGGCGCTGCGAGACGAAGCCCTGGGTCTTGCCGATCCGGGCCGCGACCTGGCGCTGCGAGTACCCGTACGCGCTGATCAGGCCCTGGATGGCCTGCGCCTGCTCCAGCTCCGTGAGGTCGTCGCGCTGCACGTTCTCGATGAGCGCGTCCTCGTCGGACCGGCTGGCGTCGTCCCGGACCAGCACCGGCACCTCGTCCAGGCCCGCCATCCGGGCCGCCGCGAGCCTGCGGTGCCCGTGCAGCACGACGTACGGGGCCGGTCCGACGGCCTCCTTGTGGTGCGGGTGGGCCGCCAGGAACACGGCCGCCGGGACCACGCCGAGGGCTTGCAGCACCCCGCGCTCGCGCACCGTCTCGGCGAGTCCGTCCAGGTCACGCAGCTCGTGGCGCGGGTTGTCGGGGTTCTCGGCGAGGTCGCTGACCGGCACCGTCAGCGGGGTCGTGTCGGGCCTTTTGCGCGGGCCCGGGGTGGTGGTCGAGGCGCCGGCGGTGTCCGGGCCCGTGGCCAGCAGCGAGGACAGATCCGTGCGGCGCCCCATCAGACGTTCACCTTCTTCTTGGCGCCCTGCTTCTTCTGCGTACGGGGCTTGCGCGCGGGCTTCGGGATCGCGGCGAGCCCCACCTCCAGGGCGAGCCGGAAGAAGTCCTCGCGGGCCTGGAGCGCGACCCGGTTGGCGCCGTACTGGGTGACGACCAGGCCGTCGGCGCTGGCCCGCGTGTGCAGCTTGTAGTGGCGCACGACGGTACGGGCCAGGGGCCAGCCCTGGGCCTCGACGAACGCGCGGGTCTGCGTCAGGTCGGCCTTGCCGTCGCGCGGGTCCCAGTTGTTGATGACGACGCGGAACGGCAGCCCGCGCGGCTTCACGACCCGCTCGATCGTGCGCTGCGTCGGCTGGAAGCTCAGCGGTTCGGGCTCCACCGGCACGATGACGTCGGTGGCGTTGGACAGCACGGCGCGCAGGGCGTCGGCGGCGGCGCCCTTGCCGAGCGGGTCGGTGCCGTCGTCCTCGGCGAGGTCCAGCCAGCCCGGGGTGTCGACGAAGACGTGCTGGGCGGACGGGATGCGGGACAGCGCGGCGAGGCCGGCCAGGTCGTCGTGGGCCTGCACGAAGTCGAAGGGCAGGTCCTCGCCGACGCGCTCGGACCACCACACGGCGGAGCCCTGGGGGTCGATGGACACGGCGACGACGGGCGGCTGCCCGTCGCCTCCGGCGCTTTTGGCGGTGCCGGCGCCGAGGACGTCTGCGGTGACGGCGGCGAGGTTCACGGCGAGCGTGGACTTACCGACGCCGCCCTTCTGATTGAGGATCACGTGTACGTGCGCCACGAGGTACTCCCGTATGGGGCGGGTTTGGGGGGTTTTGCTCGTGGTTACTTTGGCAGTGCGGGTTCTTTTGGGCGCGGGTACACGCCGTGCAGTTCGTCCGCGGCTCCGGTGGGGGCTGGTCGCGCAGTTCCCCGCGCCCCTGAAATGCAGACCCTTCGGGTCGCATTTCCCCGACGGGCGAGCGCCCGATGAGATCGCGCACGAAGTGCGCATCTCAGGGGCGCGGGGAACTGCGCGAGAAGCCCCACCGGGGCGCGCCCGGCGACGAGAGGGCCGGAGTTACGGTGAGGCCTCCAGGGACGCGGGTGTCACCGGGCGGACCGAACCGCCCGCCCAGCCCAGGACGCCGAGCACCAGGAACGCCCCGAGCAGCATCTTCGCCGAGGCGCAGCGGCAACGGCATCCGCCCGAGCGTCAGCACCACCAGCCAGGTCACGAACGACACGGCCCACCACCCGGCCGTCACCAGAGCGCACACGCACGCCGCGGGCAGCACGAGCAGCAGCCGGAACAGCACGGCGAACCGGTTCAGCGCCGAGGAGTGCAGCCGCACCTGCACCGGGTAGCCGAACGGCCGCTCCAGGGCGAACGGCGGCAGCCGGTCCGTGAGCAGCATCGCGGAGGCCGACAGCCGCGTCTCGTAGCCGAGGAAACCGGCGAGCCACCGCTCGAGCCGGTCCGGCGCCCGGCCGATGAGCAGCGCCCCGCACCAGGCGGCCACGACCACGGGCACGGCGACGACCGACAGCACGACGAGCACCACCGCGTGCGGCAGCAGCAGGAGCAGCCGGAGCAGCACGGTGAGCCGGTTCTGCCGGCCGGGCGGCGGCACCTCGAGCTCGGGGAGCGGTTCGGCGCCGGGGACGAGCGGGACCGTGCCGAAGCCGGGAGACGTGGACATGCCGCCACTGTGCACAGCGCCGCAGGTCACGGCATCCGCTCGCACCCGTTCAGGTGGCGGCCCGCCGGGAGCCCGGAGTCTTGATGTCATCAACTCCCGTATGTGGTACGGGAGTTGAGAGGTCGGAGCAGGAGAGGGGTGGCCAGCAGGAGGACTCCGGCGGCGGCCAGCGCCGGCCGCGTCCCGGTCAGCGCCGCGAGCGCGCCCCAGGCCAGGGTCAGCGCCGCCGTCACCGCCTTGCCCGTGACCGTCCAGGCGGACAGCACCCGGGCCACCCGGTCCGGCTCCGTGCGCCGCAGCCGCTCCCCGGCGAGCACCGGGTTGAAGACGCCGCAGCAGAAGACGAGCCCCAGCTCGACCGCCATCACGGTGAGCAGGCCGCCGGTGCCGGTCCCGACGAACGCCAGGCCCAGCGGCCAGCAGGCGCGGGCCGTGCCGCTGACCCGGAGCACCCGACCGGTCCCGTACCGCCGTACGAGCCGGGGTGTCAGGCGGGAGCCGAGCAGGCCGCCCAGGCAGGGCACGCTGAAGGCGAGGCTGTACTCCCACACGGGGAAGCCGAGTTCGCGCAGCATCAGCACGGCCATCAGCGGGGCGCCGACCATGATCAGACCGTTGACCAGGGTCGTGTTCAGGAACAGGGCCCGCAACTCGGGCCGCCGCCACAGATACGTCCAGCCCTCCGCGATCTCCGCCCGGCTCAGCCGCTTCCCGCCCCGGGGCGGCTCCGGCTCCGGGCGGCGGATCGCGTGGACGCCGAGCGCCGACAGGACGTAGCTCACCGCGTCGCCCACGATCGCGGTCAGCGGCCCGAACGCGCCGATCGCCGCCCCGCCCAGCGGCGGCCCGAGCGCCGTCGCCGTCCAGGTCGTCGACTCGAAGCGGGCGTTGGCGAGCAGCAGTCCCTCCGCCGGGACGAGCGCCTTCAGATGCGCCCCGCTCGCCGCCCGGAAGACGATGTCGGCGGTCGCCACGACCACCGAGACCAGGACCAGCTGCGCGAACGACAGCGTGCCGAGCACGTACGCGAGCGGCAGCGTGAGCAGCGCCGCGCAGCGCGCCAGGTCCGCCGCGATCATCACCGGGCGCTTGCGGCGGAGCTCCACCCACGGGCCCAGCGGCACCGCGAGCAGCGCCCCGACCGCGATCCCCGCCGCCGCCAGGAACGACACCTGCGCCGGGCTGCTGTGCAGGGTCAGCACCGCGATCAGCGAGAACGCGTCCAGCGCCAGCCAGCTGCCCGCCGTGCTCACCGCGAACGCGGCCCACAGCCATCCGAAGTCCCGCCCGAGCCCCGCCCCGGCCCGCTCTGTCCCTGTCGTCACCCGGCGATCCAACGCCCCGCGCGCCCCGCCCGGCAAACAACCACCGGGCCGATCCGTACAACCCGTGGTTGTATGGAACGGGTGGACCTCGAAGCCGTACGCACCTTCGTCGCCGTCGCCGACGAGGGGCAGATCCAGATCGCCGCGCAGGAGCTCGGGATCACCCAGCAGGCCGCCTCCAAGCGCATCGCCGCGCTGGAACGGCGGCTCGGGGTGCGCCTGTTCACCCGGACCCCGCGCGGCGCCCGGCTCACCCTGGACGGGCAGACGTTCCTGCCGCACGCCCGCGCCCTCACCGAGGCCGCCGACCGCGCCGCCGCCTCCGTACGCCCCGGCAGCCGCCCTCTGCGCGTCGACGTCCTCGGCACCAACCTCATCACCAATGGTCTGCTCCACGACTTCCACCGCGACCATCCCGGCGTCCCGCTCGACGTCGTCGCGCTCGGCGACGGCCGGGCCGCCCTGGAAGGCGTGCGGGACGGCGGGCTCGACGCCGCGTTCTGGGTGTCCCGGGTGCCCGACCGGCGGCTGCCGCCCGGGATGACCGCGGCCCGTGTCGTCGACGAACCGGTCGTCCTCGTCACCGGCCCCGCCCACCCGCTCGCCGACGCCGCCGAGGTCACCCCCGGCGACCTCGCCGGGCACCGCCTCTGGATGCCGGGCCTCGCCCCGGGCTCCGAATGGGCCGCGTACTACGAGCAGTTGGCGGCCGAGTACGGGCTGACCATCGACACCGGCGGCACCAACCTCGGCGGCGGGCACCTGCTGCGCACCGTCGCCGAAGCGCCCGACGTCGCCACGCTCGTGGGCACCCGCACCCCGCTCGTACGCCCCGCCGGCCTCGACCTCCGCACGATCCCCGTACGCCGCCCCACCCCGCTCTACCCGCTCGCCCTGATGTGGCGCGACGACAACCCCCACCCGGGCCTCACCGCCCTGCGCACCGCCCTGACCGCCGGCTACCGCCCCCCGGACCCGGCCGCACACTGGCTGCCCGACTGGGCATGACCTCTCCGGCCGTGACATTTGTACGGGCGAGCCGGGGACGCTTCGCTCTGCCGCAGACCCCCAACTCCCGGCCAGGATCAGTGGTGTCGGAGAACGGACACCACCACCAGCGGCACCGGGGGACAGGCCATGAGCACGGACACGAAGACGGTCACGGAAACGCACACGCACACGGAGACCCGGAAGGGCGGCGCGGACGCCGACTTCCAGGGGCTGCCCGCCTGGTACTTCCCGATCATGGGCTGTCTCGCCGGGGTCTTCGACATCGCCCGCGTCCACCCCGCGCTCTACGCGGTGATCCCGGTCGTCCTGGTCCTCAACCTCGCGCTGTCCCTCACCGTCCTGCGCACCCGGATGCGCCTGATGAAGGCCCTCTGGAAGAACAAGCGCACCCGGCTCCTGGCCCTCGCCCTGCTCGCCCTGCGCCTCGTCGTCCGGCTCGCGCTCGGCGCGCTCGGCTTCTCCCTCGGCACCGCGACCGGCGGTGTCGTGGTCGGCGTCCTCATGGCCGTCCTCGCGACCGCCATGGCCTGGGGCGACCAGTGGCTGATCCTGCGCACCCTGCGCCGCACCGCCACCGCCACAGCCACAGCCTGAGCCCTACTCCTCGCCCGCCGTCTCCTCCTCCGGAGGCTTCTGCGCCGAACGGCGCTTGCGGACCTGCCACATGCGGAAACCGGCCGCGAGGACGATCAGGCCGACGCCCGCCGCGACCACCACGATCGCCCCGGTCGACACCGACGTCACGTCCACCTCGAACGTGATCGGGTCGCCCCACGGCTTCCCGTCGCTGCGGGTGTAGAGCTGCGCGGTGAGTTCCGCCTTGCCGTTGGCGCGGGCCGTCACGCCGATGTGCGTCGTGTGGTTCGCGGAGCCCGCGGCCTGCACCGCCACCGCCGGGTCGTTGACCCGCAGCCGCTCCGAGTCGCTGGACGTGACCCGCAGTTCGAGCCCGGCGACCGGCTGCTGGAGGGCGTTGTCGACGGACACCGGGATCTGCGCGTCGCCCGAGGTGACCGTCACCGTCGTCTTCGGCACCAGGCGCAGCGAGCCCACCGACGCCGTCAGGAAGTCCGTCGTCCGCTCCTGGAACGCCTCCTGCTCCGCGTCCGGCCGGCCCCGCCAGGCCGTGGACAGCGCCCGCGCCATCGCCCCGTGCACGGACTCCGTCGTGGCCCGCGGGTCGGCGAGCACCTTGGAGAGCGTCGCGAGTCCGTCCAGGTCCCCCGCCGCCGCGGCGAGCTGCCGCGCCGACAACTGCTTCGCCCGGAGCGCGGCCGGATACTCCGCGCTCGGCCCGGCCGTCCCGTCCACCGCCTCGTTCCCGGCCGAGCGGAGCGTCTCCAGCTCCAGCCAGCCGTCCTCGCCGCCCGCGTCGAGCGCCGCGGCGAGTGTCCGCGCCCCGAGCCCGGACAGTTCGCGGGGCGGTACGACGACGTGGTGCGAGCCGGTCCGCAGCTGCTCGGCGAGGTCGGTCACGGCGCCCTCGTCGGGCTTCTGGGCCTCGCTCCTGGACGACTCGCTCTTCGACGGGCTCGGGGAGGAGCCGGACGCGTCCGGGCTCGGTGCCCCGTTCCCGGACGGTGACACGGAGGGTGACGTCGACGGGGACGGGCTCGGGGAGGCGGTCGGGGAGGGCCGCTCCGGGTCCTTGATCGCGGTGAGCGCCTTGGAGACGGCGGCGTCGTAGGGCAGCGCCGTCAGCGCGTCGTCGCCCTTGCCGATGGTCACCGGGTCGGACCCGTCCGGGTCGAGCCCCTGCCCGGAGGTGAGCATCCGGGTCACGCCGAGATCGGTGCCGAGCGCGGTGATCCGGCGGTCGAGTGCGCCGTCCGCGGGCCAGCCGAGGCCGGCGCGCGTGCTGACGCCGAGCAGCTTGTCGACGTCGGTGCGGGCGCCGCCGGCCAGTCCGGTCACGGCCTCCGTGAGGTCGTCGCGGTCGGGCCCGGGGTGATGGGCGAGCGAGGCCAGGTCGGGGTCCGCGTACGGCAGCAGCCACACGTCGTGCCCGTCGACGGCGTCCTTGAGGGCCGCGAGCCAGGCGCGGGCGGCGCCCTGTCCGGTGCCGCGGACGCTGTCCTGCGGGTTGCTGGAGCCGTCCGGGCCCGCGACCCGGTAGCCGTCGGCCATCTCCTGCGCGGCGATCACCAGGTCCGGGTCGACGACCCAGTTGACGTCGTGGCCCTTGCCCGCGTCGACGACCTCGCGCAGCCGCCCGCCCTCCGCGAACAGGCCGGCGAGCGCGTCGTCGTCGAACACCGCCTGCGCCGTGGGGCCCGCGCCGAGGGAGGCCGCCGTCAGGTGCGGGGGAGCGGTCACCGGCCACACGACGGCCGCCCGCAGCGGATCGTCCTCGGAGTGGTCCGCCGCGCGGGCCTGCGGCCCCGGCAGGGCCGCCGCCCCCAGCACCACGGCGGACACGATCAAGGCCCGCGCCGCCGCCCCGTATCCCGCTGCCGCCATCCCGTCCCCTGCCTTCCCTGAGGCCCTTCTCCGAGGCCCTTTCAAGGCCTTGAGGTAACACCGTGCGGCGGGCCGCCGCCGGTACCGCGCGCGGGCGGCGCGTCGGCGCCGGGCGCCCGCGCTCAGTCCGCCGCCGGCTCCAGGTCCGCGCCGATCCGCAGCAGGTTCCCGTCCGGGTCCACCAGGGCGAACTCCCGCATCCCGTACACCGTGTCGTCCGGTTCGACGAGCCGCGGCGTCGCGTACGGGTCCGCCGGCGGGCCCGCCTTCCGCCACTCCTCGAACAGTCCGTCCACCGCCCGCGCCCCGCCGTCCAGCCGCAGGTACGCGGCGTGCGCACCGGCCAGCGGGTCGGTCTCCGGGGCGTGGAAGAAGTGCAGTTCGACGGTGTCCCGTACGAGGATCAGATAGCCGTCGTCGGGGTAGTGCCCGGCGACGCCGAACCCGAGGCCGGCGTAGAACGAGGCGGTCGCCGTCAGGTCACGTCCGGGCATGACCGGTGCGACGCGGCCGGTCAGCGGGGTACGGGGCATTCTGGCTCCCAGGGGCGCTCGGCGGGCCGGCCGATGTCGCCCGATAGAGTGCGGCTCCCGGCGCGGTCGCGCTTGACGCCCGCGCCGGTGACGTGTCCCTCCCGAGCATGACGCACCCCGTACGAGGTACCAGGCAATGACTGCGCCGATACACCCCCCGGTGACGGTCGTCGGGATCGGGGCCGACGGCTGGCCCGGACTGCCCGAGACCTCGCGCGCGGCCCTGCTCGACGCGGAGAGCGTCCTCGGCGGCGCCCGCCAGCTGGCCCTGCTGCCCGACTCCTGCACCGCCGAACGCGTCCCGTGGCCCGCGCCGCTGCGGCCCGCCGTGCCGGGGCTGCTCGCGGAGCGCGCCGGACGCCGGATCGCCGTCCTGGCCAGCGGCGACCCCATGTTCTACGGCATCGGCCGCACCCTCACCGAGACGGTCGGCGCGGCCGCGCTGCGGATCCTGCCGCACCCCTCGTCCGTCGCGTACGCCTGCGCGCGGCTCGGCCGGCCCGTCGAGGACACCGAGGTCGTCACGCTGGTCGGCCGCCCCGCGGACCGGCTCGCCGCCGCGCTCCACGACGGCCGCGGCCTCCTCGTCCTGTCGGCCGGCGCGGACACCCCGGCCCAGGTGGCGGCCCTGCTCACCGACCGCGGCTTCGGACCCAGCCGCATGACGGTCCTGGAACAGCTCGGCGGCGAGGCGGAGTCGGCGCACGAAGGCGTCGCACAGGAGTGGGACCACGCCCCCGGCGACCCCCTGAACGTCATCGCGATCACCTGCGTCCGCGCCCCCGGAGCCCTCCGCCTCGGCGCCGTCCCCGGCCTGCCCGACGAGGCGTACGAGCACGACGGCCAGCTCACCAAGCGCCACGTCCGCGCCGCGACGCTCGCCGCGCTCGCCCCCGCCCCCGGCGAGACGCTGTGGGACATCGGCGGCGGCTCGGGCTCGATCGCCGTCGAGTGGCTGCGCACGCACCCGTCGTGCCGCGCGTACTCGGTCGAACGGCACCCGGAGCGGGCGGCGCGCATCGAGCGCAACGCGGCGCGGCTCGGCGTGCCCGGCCTGGCGGTGGTCCACGGGGCGGCGCCCGACGCCCTGGCCGAACTCCCTTCCCCCGACGCGGTGTTCATCGGCGGTGGCCTCACGGTCCCCGGCCTCCTGGACGCCTGCTGGGAGGCGCTGGCCCCCGGCGGCCGCCTGGTGGCCAACACGGTCACCCTGGAATCCGAGGCCCTGCTGACGACCTGGTACCGCCGGCACGGCGGCGACCTGACGAAACTCTCGGTCGCGCACGCGGTGCCGGTCGGCGGCTTCACGGGGTGGCGCCAGTCGATGCCGGTGACGCAGTGGTCCGTGGTCCGTAACGAGAACCGAGTTGAGGAACGATGACCGTCTACTTCATCGGGGCGGGCCCCGGCGCCGCCGACCTGATCACCCTGCGCGGCGCCCGCACGCTCGCAGCCTGCGGGGTCTGCCTGTACGCGGGCTCGCTCGTGCCCCGCGAACTCCTCGCGGAGTGCCCGCCGGACGCGCGGCTCGTCGACACGTCGCAGCTGGACCTCGACGCGATCGAGCGGGAGTTCGTGGCCGCGCACGAGGCAGGCCTCGACGTGGCCCGCCTGCACTCGGGCGACCCGTCCGTCTTCAGCGCGGTGGCCGAACAGATCCGCCGCCTCGAAGCCCACGGCATCCCGTACGAGATCGTCCCCGGCGTCCCGGCCTTCGCGGCGGCGGCAGCGGCCCTGAAGCGCGAACTGACGATCCCCACGGTCGGCCAGACCGTCATCCTGACCCGCATCGCCCAGCAGGCCACCCCCATGCCCCCCGGCGAGGACCTCGCCACCCTGGGCAGGAGCGGCGCCCTCCTGGTCCTCCACCTCGGCGCCCGCTACGTCGACCGCATCGTCGACGAACTCCTCCCGCACTACGGCGCGGACTGCCCCGCCGCGGTCGTCGCCTACGCCTCGCGCTCCGACGAACTGGTCCTGCGCGGCACCCTCGGCGACATCGCCGCCCAGGTGAAGGACGCGGGCGTCCTGCGCACGGCCGTCATCCTGGTCGGCCGCACCCTGGCCGCCTCCCAGTTCCGCGACAGCCACCTGTACTCGACGGAGCGCGACCGGCACGTGTGCTGAGAGATGTCTCCCGGCTCTGCTCACGCACGATCTCGGGGAGCTGTCGGACCGGGACGTGCGGCAGACGGGGAACGGCCGCCTCGACCGCGTCGACGGTGTACACGGGTTCCTCGTCGTCGGAGAGCAGAAGTCGTGCCCTGGTGACAGTGCCCTGGTCGGTCATCAGCCAGTAGGCGCTGGGGAGTTCCTCGATCGCCGGACAGAGCACCACGGTGCGAGCCGCTCGGGCGAAGGCGCGGGCCAGGCCGGCCTCGTCGGGCGGCGACGGCACGCGGTCTTGGACGTGGACGTCCAAAGACGTCGTGACATCACCGCGTACCTCGGCCCGGTCGCACAGGACAGCGGCATCCCAGCTCCGCAGCGTCTGGTCCGTCTGCTCATCGGCGACATCGACATCCCGGACGGGCACCCCGAAGCAGCGCGCGAGCGCCTTCGCCACGTCCTCGTTCCCGAGCGGGTCGACAGTGATCAGGTTGTACGTCATGAGGGGGTTCCTGGTGTGCGGAGCCAGTGCCCGTGGCTAGCCCTGAGAAGTCTTGCCGTCAGGCGCCGGAGGCAGGTTCTTCGCGACGAAGGAACCTTTTCCTCGAACCGTGACGATGAGTCCGCGTTCGCGGAGTTCCCGCATCGCGCGGGAGACGGTCATACGGGCGACGCCGTAGGTCTCTGTCAGCGCCAGCTCGCCGGGCAGCCGTGAACCGGGCGTCAGGTCGCCCGCGGCGATGCGTCGCTGGATGTGGTCGGCGATGACGACATACACGAGCTCGGGGCCGTGCGGGTCGATGGCCGGAATGTCGAGGTCACCCATACGTGCAACCGTACGACCCCTCTGACCTGCGAATACACCCATAGACCTCGCCAGTTGTCTATAGATGCCTATATCTTCGATCTGAAGGACCCCGGCGACGGAGGCAACCGTCCCGGGGCATGGCACCAGCTTCGAAGGAGCTGACGCGTGGCCGACTTTATCCCTCAGGCTTTGCCCTGGGTGAGCTTTCTGCTTGCCGCGGTGGCGGTACTCGTGGCACTAGCACGTACGGCCTTACCCGCGCCGAGCGGACGGCACCGGCGTGTGCCGGAGCCGATTCCGTGGCCCTGGCCCCGGCCGGTCGACGAGTCTCGGAGGCCGGAGCCGCCGCTCGATGCCGAGGCGCACCAGATGGTCCGCCCCTACCTCGTCGCTGCCGAACAAGCCGCACGACGGCGGGAGTTGTTGCTCACCGACTTCGGGTTCGACGGGCCGGGCCCGTACGTGATCCATGGGCGGGAGGTCGCCGCGTGAGTCGGGCGGAGGGAGGGGAGGAGCCGCGGCTGCTGCCCTGGAGCGATGGTGCGGACGGTCGGGCGGCGTACGTCATCGGGGATCCGGACGAACCGGGGCCGGTGTCGCGGCGGGCCGATGCGGTGGAGGCGGTGCAGATCGAAATGGCCGGTGTACTGGTCGGACACGCACGGGAGTTGGCGCATGAGGCGGGGTCGGCCGAGTTGCGGCATCTGGTGCTGGAACTGACCCAGTCGCTGACGGACCTCCTGCGGATCGCCTCGCGGGTCGGGCGAGCGCGATAGCCCCGACCGGACTGTTACTCAAATCGGCCTCAGAATGCCCGGGGGATCACCGTCGGTGTCGCAGCTCGCGCATAAGGTCCTGATGACCCGCAGGGAGCAGCTGAAGTTGGTGACGGTCGGGGGCCGTCGACGAAGGAGATCGGTGGCGCTATTGATGGACCAGCTCGTGACGGGGCTGCGGCGTCCTGCCCGAGGGGCAGCCTTTACCGCTGCGTTCATGTGCGCGGCGTTCCTTGTGGGTTGTACGCAGGGAACGGACGCGGAGAAGCCTGCTGACGGGGCCGACCGGAGTGCGAGCAAGTCGCCTGCACCCGCATCGGGCGACGATGAAGCGCTCGGGAAGAAGGTCAGGGCCGCGCTGGGCACGGAATCCATCGACGACAGTGACCCCTTGTTCGTCGAGTCCGGCCTTGAGCGGGTCAGGGACGGCATCCACTCCCGTTCTGAACTCGATGCAGGGAAGACCTACCAACTGTCCATTGCCTGCTCTGGGAAGGGGAGAGTCCGCGTGAACGTGTCCCTCGGCGGCGCGCTCGAAGACACCACGCCTTGCGACGGCGTTCCCTTGCTGCGGACGATAGAGAGGGCGCCGGGCACGCTCCGGATCGATGTCGACGCCGTTTCCGGGGCCGGCGGAATGGTGGGCTGGAGCATCACCAGGGTGGCGGACTAGGAAGCGAGGTGGGGCGTCGCCCCCGCAGTCCCACCAGGGGCGGCGGGGGCGACGTCACCTCGCGGCGATGGCGCCCGGGAGGCGGGTGTGATCCGGGATGGACTGCGCGGCAATCCGGGTGCCGAGGGTGACCAGGGTGAGGCCGAGGCGGGTGCGCAGGGTGGGCCTGAGCTCGGACGCGCGGTGGAACTCGGCTGCCTCGGCGTGCAGTTCGGCGGCGTGGGTCTCGTGCGCGTAGGTGTGGTGGACCTGTTCGGGCGTCATCGCGTGGTGTCCTCTCCGGGTGGCTCGGGGGCGGTGTCGGTGGGGAACAGGTGCGTGTGCAGGCGGACCTGCTCGGCGCGGGGATCGTCGTCGCCCTGGCTCGCCTGCCAGAACTCCACGATGACCTGGGTGAGCCGCTCACCGAGTTCTCGGCTCTTCTCGGGGGTCAGACGGAGGCTGTAGTCGCTCATGTCCGAGGCGGCGATCCACTCCTCGGAGAGGGTGTGCCGGGTGGCGATGAACGTCGACAGCTCGCTGGTGTGGCGGTCGGCGATGGTGTGCAGGTAGACGTCGGCGGCGCCCCGGACCGCGGGGTCCGGGTTCCCCATCAGGGTCTCGTCGACGCGGAGGCCCTGGACGGCCGCCCGCCACCACCGTTCCCGCCCCTTGCCGTGCTCGGGGTCGTCCTCGACGAAGCCGTGCGCGGCGAGCTGGCGCAGGTGGTAGCTGGTCGCGCCGCTCGACTCGCCCAGGCGCTCGGCGAGTTGGGACGCCGTGGCCGGCCCCTCCGTCCGCAGCGAAAGCATCAGGTGCATCCGCAGGGGATGGGCCAGGCCGCGCAGGGAACGGGCGTCGAGGAGGCGGACCTTGTGGCCGGGGACCGGCTCGGAAGGGTTCGAGGGCTGCGGGGGAGGGGCGGGCTGCTCGGGCATGGTTCCACCGTAGAGTTGCAAAGAAGTCTTTGCAACAGGTTCTTTGCATGGATTTCTTTGCAGAGATTTCTTTGTAGAGGTCTCCTCGGGTGCGGCTGTCACGTTCCGCGCCGCTGTCCGGTTCTCAGCTGGGAGGGCGTCCGTGCGGGCGCCGGGTCCGGACGAGGGAGCTGGGGATGAAGGCCGTCATCGTGTGCGTCTCCGTGTCGCACGGCAATACGCTGCGGGTCGCCGAGGCTCTGGGCGACGTGGTGGACGCGAAGGTGGTCGCGCCCGAGGACGTCGATCCCGGGGAGCTGGCGGCCGCCGACCTCGTGGGGTTCGGGTCCGGGGTGTTCCACGGGCGGATGCACCCCCGGCTGACCCGGTTCGCCCGCGCGCTGCCCACCGCCCCGGCCCCGCGCGGCCGCGCCTTCGTGTTCGCCACGAGCGGGCTGCCCGAGCCGCCGTGGGCCCCGTTCACCCGCCCGCTGACCCGGGTGCTCGCCGCGAAGGGGTTCGGCCCGGCCGGCACGTTCAGCTGCCGGGCGTACGACACCTGGGCCCCGTTCCGCCTCGTCGGCGGCATCAAAAAGCAGCGGCCCGACGAGCAAGACATGGCCGCGGTAAGGGAGTTCGGGGCGCGGCTGCGGGACGGGGGCGCTGCGTCATACTGATGCGCCGGAACGGCCGGACACAGGGGGAGGCGGACGGTTCATGGCGCAGGGGCCCGTCGGGGCACAGGCGGAGGGCGGCGACCGGGCGGGGCCGCCCCCGCGCATCGGCGGGTACGCCGTGGAGCGGCAGCTCGGGGCCGGCGGCATGGGCACCGTCTATCTCGCGCGCTCGCGCGGCGGCCGGGCCGTGGCCGTGAAGGTGGCCCGACCGGAACTGGCCGCCGACGCGCACTTCAGGGAGCGGTTCCGGGCCGAGGTGGCCGCCGCGCGCAGCGTGGGCGGCTTCCACACCGCGCAGGTCGTGGACGCCGACCCGGAGGCGGCCGCACCCTGGCTGGCCACCGCGTACATACCCGGGCCGACCCTGTCCCGGCTCCTGGAGAACGAGGGCCCGCGGGACGAGGACGGGCTGAAGCGGCTCGGCGCCGCGCTCGCGGAGGCGCTGGCCGCCATCCACCGCTGCGGCCTGGTCCACCGCGACCTCAAGCCGGGCAACATCATCATGGCCGCCGACGGCCCCCGGGTCGTCGACTTCGGCATCGCCCGCGCACTGGAGTCGACCCGCCTCACCGCGACCGGCACGGCCTTCGGCACCCCCGGCTTCCTCGCGCCGGAACAGGCGCTCGGCCAGGCCGTCGACGGCGCCGCCGACGTGTTCGCGCTCGGCGCGGTCCTGGTCGCGGCGGCCGGTGGCAGCGCCTTCGGCGGAGGCACCCCGATGGGGCTCATGTACCGCTCGGTGCACGAGGCGCCGGACCTGACCGCGGTGCCCGAAGCCCTGCGCACCGTCGTCCGGTCCTGCCTGGCCAAGAACCCGGAGGACCGGCCGACCCCGTCCCGGCTGCTCGACCTGTTCGTGCCGGAGGACGGGCCGGGGACTCCCGCGCCCGTGCCGCCGCCCCCGACCGTCCTGGACACACCCCAGCCGCCGGCGTTCCTGCCCCCGCCGCCCGCGTACGCGCCGGCCGTCGGCTTCCACCAGGCCCCGACCGAGTACGCCGCCCTGCCCGACGACGTGTCGTTCACGGCGGTGAGCGGACAGGGCGCCGTCCTGATCGACGCCGGGGGCGTGGCCCTGGGCTCCGACGCGGGGAACGTGGACTTCCCCTGGTCGGTCATCGCGCGGGTGGACTACGCGCCCGAGCCGCCCAAGCAGCTCAGGATCGCCGTCCTGCTGCACAACGGCTCGGTCCACCAGTGCCGGATCACGGCCCGCAGACGCTCCCTGCTCCACCAGTGGCTGACCGAGATCCCCCTGGTCCTCACCTACTACCACTAGGGAGTCGGGGAGCGACAGTCGGCTGCCGGGTCAGTAGTGGTAGCGGGCCGCGATCACGATGATCTCCGAGTCCGTCACCACGTAGACCAGGCGGTGTTCGTCGTCGATCCGCCGCGACCAGGCTCCCGGCAGGTGGTACTTGAGAGGTTCCGGCTTGCCGATTCCCTGGAAAGGGTCCCGAAGCACAGCCTCGATGAGCTTGTTGATGCGCGCCAGCATCTTGCGGTCGACCTTGAGCCAGGAGGTGTAGTCCTCCCACCCCTGCTCCTCGAAGACCAGCCTCACGCGACGTCGCCCTGCGAGGCGTCGTCCGCCTCGGTGGCGTCAGGGTCGATCAGTTCGCGTGGCGTCACGTTCGCACCGCGCAGCGCGTTCTCGTACGCGGTGAGCAGGCGACGTGCATTGGCCGGCGAGCGGAGCAGGTAGGCGCCTTCCCGCAACGCGGCGTAGTCGTCCGCGGAGACCAGGACGGCGTTGCCGTGCTTCGAGACGATCTCGATGGAGTCGTGATCCTCGTTGACCTGCTTGATCAGCGGAAACAGGTTCTTGCGGGCTTCCGAAGCAGTGATCGACATGACACGCCCTCCTTCGCGAGTGGTACCGAATAACGTACCACTCGGGCAGGGGGCTCCGTAGTCGTCACAGGGTCGTTCACTGAACCGCGCGGGGCGTGGCACGGCAGCGGGAGAGCCGTCATGTGCCGGTCTCCCGTCGCCGCCGCTCGTACCGCGCGCGGGCCGCGTCATGCGCGTCCCGGAGCAGGGTGAGGGCCGTGGACGTCGTGCGCTCGGCCGGGTTCACGACGCAGACCCAGCCCTGGGCGCCGTACACCGGGTGGGGCAGGACGACGTCGACGGTGGTGTGGTCCGCGGCGGACGGTGGGTCGGGGACGGTGGCCGTGCGGGCGATCTGGATGTTCAGGCGCCAGCGGTCCGGGGTGTCGAGGGCGGAGGCGGTGTCGCCGGGGTAGTTCTTCGTGACGATCGTGGCGTACGGCTGGGTGTGCGCCGGGGGCCGGCCGTCCGGGGCGTAGAAGAAGAACGCGTCGCCCCACGCGATCTCTGGGGTGCCGTCCCCGGGGGCGGGGAGCTGCACGTGCGCGCCGTCGAAAGCGCGCACCTCGGCGATGATCCGGTCCATGCTGGTGGTCGTCATGACTCAAGCTTCCACTTCAAGTGCTTGCGTGGGGTTCGCGCGTCTGCGGACCGTCGACGTCGCCCGCGCCACCGGGTACTCCGTGCAGCAGGTACGGGACCTGGAGCGGCTCGGCGTGCTCCCGCCGGCCGCCCGTGCGGAGAACGGCTACCGCGGCTACACGGACGCGCACGTACGGGCCCTGCATGTCTACCGTGGCCTGGCTGTTGCCGTCGGGCCGGTCGAGGCGCGGCGGCTGCTGGCGCGGCTGCGGACCGTGCCGCTGGAGGAGGCGGCCGCGGCGGTCGACGTGCTGCACGCGGGGCTCGCGCGGGAGCGGGACGAGGTGCTGGCCGCCGAGCGGGCGCTGGAGCTGGTGGAGGCGGAAGTCCACAGAGCCGGTTTCGACGGCGAGGTCGGGGCGGTCGACTCCATGACCATCGCCGAGCTCGCCCAGGCGCTCGGGGTGCGGCCCTCCGCCCTGCGCTTCTGGGAGGAGCAGGGGCTCGTCGTGCCCGAGCGGGTCACCTCGCGGCGGGCCCGTCGCTACGGCCCGGCCGCGATCGGCGCGGCCCGCGTCGTCGTCGCGCTGCGCGGCGCCGGGCACGGCATTCCGGCGGTACGGGACATCGTCGCCGCCCTGGACGGAGTGGAGGGCCGGGCCGAGGCCCGCCGCGCCCTGACCGAACGGCTGGAGTCCATCGCCGTACGGTCGATCGCCCTGCTCCGCGCGGGCGCGGACCTCGCGGCGCTGATCGAGGACGCCGCTCAGGACTGACCCGGCCCCCGCAAGGCGCTGCGCCCCACCACGTTCCCCGCCCGGTCGATGCAGATCACGTCCACCGTCACCGGCGCCCCGCGCAGCACGGCGAGTGCCTGGTCGCGGGCCTCCGCCGCGACGAGGTCGCCGAGCGGGACGCCCGCCGCGTCGCACAACTGGAGTGCGGCGAGGCCCGTGTTGGCCTCCGCGATCCGCGCCGCGAGTTCCGGGGACGCGCCGCCCCGGGCCGCCAGCGACGCGAGGAACGGCTTGTCGACCTGGGAGCGGGCCGAGTGGAGGTCCAGATGGCCCGCCGCCAGTTTGGAGAGCTTGGCGAAGCCGCCGCAGATCGTGAGGCGGTCCACGGGGTGGCGGCGGACGTACTTCAGGACGGCGCCCGCGAAGTCGCCCATGTCCAGGAGCGCGTCCTCGGGGAGGGCGTACTCGCGGACCACCGTCTTCTCGGAGGTGGAGCCCGTGCAGCCCGCCACGTGGGTGCGGCCCGCCGCGCGGGCCACGTCCACCCCGCGCCGGATCGAGTCGATCCACGCCGAGCACGAGTACGGGACGACGATGCCGGTCGTGCCGAGGACGGAGAGGCCGCCGAGGATGCCCAGGCGCGGATTCCACGTGGAGCGGGCGATCTCCGCGCCGTCGTCGATGGAGATCGTGATCTCGACGTCCCCGGAACCGCCGTGCCGGGCCGCGACCTCGGCGACGTGCGCGCGCATCATCTCGCGCGGGACGGGGTTGATCGCCGGTTCGCCGACCTCCAGCGGCAGCCCGGGCCGGGTCACCGTGCCGACCCCCGGGCCCGCCCGGAACACGACCCCGGCACCGGCCGGAAGCTGCCGCACCGTCGACCGCACCAGCGCCCCGTGCGTGACGTCCGGGTCGTCGCCCGCGTCCTTCACGACCCCCGCCGTCGCGCTGCCGTCCGTGCCGAGCGACTCGACCGCGAGCGCGAACGCCGGTGTCTGGCCCTTGGGCAGCGTGATCGTCACCGGGTCGGGGAAATCGCCGGTCAGCAGCGCCGTGTACGCGGCGGTCGTCGCGGCCGTCGCACAGGCCCCGGTCGTCCAGCCGGACCGCAGACCGGTGTGCTTGAGTTGGGCCCCGCGCCCGCCCTTCGGCTCACCCGGGCCTGCCGATTCAGACATGGAGCTCCTCGATGCACGTACTCGTTCTCGGTGGGACGACGGAGGCCCGTGAACTGGCCGGGGCCCTGCACCCGGTACCCGGGCTCCGGGTCACCAGCTCGCTCGCGGGCCGCGTCGCCGCGCCCCGGCTGCCCGCCGGCGAGGTGCGGATCGGCGGCTTCGGCGGGCCGGAGGGCATGGCCCGGTGGATCCGCGACAACGCCGTGGACGCGGTCATCGACGCCACCCATCCCTTCGCCGAGACGATCAGCTTCAACGCGGCCGAGGCGGCCGCCACCGCCCATGTTCCCCTGCTCGCCCTGCGCCGTCCCGGCTGGGTGCCGGGCGCGGGCGACGACTGGCGGGAGGTCGGCTCCCTGGCCCAGGCGGCGCGGGCGGTCGCCGGCGCCGGGCGGGTCTTCCTCACCACGGGGCGGATGGGCCTCGCCGCGTTCGCCGGGGTCGACGACGCCCACTTCCTCGTACGGTCCGTGGACGCGCCCGAGCCGCCGTTCCCGCCGCACATGGAGGTGCTGCTCGACCGCGGCCCGTTCACCCTCGAAGGCGAGCGGGAACTGCTGGCCCGGCACCGCATCGACGTCCTCGTCACCAAGGACAGCGGCGCCACCGCCACCGCCCCCAAACTCACCGCCGCCCGCGAGGCCGGCATCCCGGTCGTCGTCGTGCGCCGCCCGCCCACCCCGGCCGGGGTGCCGGTGGCGGCCTCGGTCGCCGAGGCCGCCGACTGGCTTCAGGCGCGGTCGGAAGGCGTCTCCGGGTAGCGGCGCGGCGTCCACGCGATCGTGCGGCCGTCCCCGCGCACCGTCGCCTGCGTCTGCGAGGAGCCGACGATGAGGAGGGTGCGCATGTCGACCACGGACGGGTCCAGGTCGGCGAGCCTCACCACGCGCACGGACTCCTCCGGGCCGCCCACGTCACGGGCGAGGACCACCGGGGTGTCCGGCAGCCGCAGTTCGAGCAGCAGCTCGCGGGCCTTGCCGACCTGCCAGGTGCGGCTGCGCGAACCGGGGTTGTAGAGCGCAAGCACCAGATCCGCGGCCGCCGCCGTGCGCAGCCGCTCCGCGATGACCTCCCACGGCTTGAGCCGGTCGGACAGGGAGAGGGTCGCGTAGTCGTGGCCGAGCGGGGCGCCCGCCTTCGCCGCGGCCGCGTTCGCGGCGGTCACACCGGGCAGCACCCGCACCGGTACGTCGGTGTAGGCGTCCTGCGCCGCGACCTCCAGGACCGCCGTCGCCATGGCGAAGACACCCGGGTCACCGCCCGACACGACCGCGACGCGGCGCCCGCGCCGGGCCAGGTCGAGCGCGAACTCGGCGCGCTCCGACTCCACCTTGTTGTCCGAACCGTGCCGCGTCTGCCCCGGCCGGTGCGGCACCCGCGCCAGATACGTGGTGTACCCGACCAGGACGTCGGCGTTCGCGAGGGCGCCGCGCGACTCGGGGGTCAGCCACGGCGCGCCCGCGGGACCGGTGCCGACGACGACGACCTCGCCGCGCTCCGGCGCCGGGTCCTCGACCGGTTCGGCCTCGATCCGCGACGGCAGCACCGCCACCGAGAAGTACGGCACCGACTCCGGGTCGATGTCGGCGAGGCGGCCCGTACGCTCGCCCGCCATGAACGCCCGCTCCACGTACCGCGCGTCGTCGAGCCGGCCCGCGTTCTCCACCGCCGCCCGCACCTTGGTGAACGTACGGCCCAGCTTCATCACGACCGCCGAGTCGGCCGCCGCGAGACGGGCGTTCAGCTCGTCCTCCGGGAGCGTGCCCGGGATGACGGTGAGCGTCTCCTTGTCCTCGCACAGCGGCTCGCCGAGCCGGGCGGCCGCCGCGCTGATGGACGTCACACCGGGGATGACCGTGGTCTCGTACCGGTCCGCGAGCCGCTTGTGCATGTGCTGGTACGAGCCGTAGAAGAACGGGTCGCCCTCGGCGAGGACCGCGACCGTGCGGCCCGCGTCCAGGTGCGCGGCGAGCGTCGCCGCGGCCTCCTCGTAGAAGTCGTCCAGCGCGCCCCGGTAACCGCCCGGATGGTCCGTCGTCTCGACCGTGAGCGGGTACATCAGCCGCTCCTCGATCTGGCCCTCGCGGATGTGCTCCGCGGCGATCGAGCGGGCGATGGAACGGCCGTGGCGGGCGCAGTGGTACGCGATGACGTCCGCCCCGGCGATCGCGCGGACCGCCGCGACCGTCATCAGCTCCGGGTCGCCGGGCCCGAGCCCGACCCCGTACAACTTGCCTGCCGTGGAAGGGGAGTCGATGTCGCTCATGCCTGGATCTCCTCCTCCGTCGCGATGGCGTTCAGGGCGGCGGCCGTCATGGCGCTGCCGCCGCGCCGGCCGCGCACGATCAGGTACTCGAGGCCGAGCTCGTTCACCGCGAGCGCGTCCTTCGACTCGGCGGCGCCGACGAAACCGACCGGGATGCCGAGCACGGCGGCCGGACGCGGGGCGTCGTCCTTCGCGAGCATCTCCAGGAGGTGGAACAGGGCGGTCGGCGCGTTGCCGATCGCCACGACCGCGCCGTCCAGGCGGTCCCGCCACAGTTCGAGCGCGGCGGCGCTGCGCGTCGTGCCCAGGTCGGCGGCGAGCGCCGGGACGCGGGGGTCGCGCAGGGTGCACAGCACCTCGTTGTCGGCGGGCAGCCGCTTGCGGGTCACACCGCTCGCGACCATGTGCGCGTCGCAGAGGATCGGCGCGCCGGCCCGCAGCGCGGCACGGGCCTTCGCCACGACGCCGGCCGAGTGGCCGATGTCCTGTACGAGATCCACCTGGCCGCAGGCGTGGATCATGCGGACCGCGACCTGCGCGACGTCGGCGGGCAGCGCGGCGAGGCCGGCCGCGGCCTCCGCGCGGATGGTGGCAAAGGACTCGCGGTAGATCGCCGCGCCGTCCTTCTCGTAGTCATACACGGGGTTCGGCTCTTTCCTCGGTCGTTCGTTGCGTGCGGTAGGTGCCGTCCGGCTGCGCCACCACGTCGATGTGCGGGCCGGCGGGGTGGCCGCAGCGGCGTGCGCAGCCGGACCAGTAGGTGGGGAGTTGTCGGTGGCGGGGTTCCGCGTCCCGGCGTACGTCGGTGAGGGACTTGGCGCAGCCCGGGGTCCCGATACAGGCGCCGAGCCGGGCGGCGGGCGCCGCGGGGTCGGTGATCAGCCCGGCCGCCGCCAGGGCGGGGCGCTCCGCGGGGCCGGCGCCGGGTACGACGACGGTCCGCCAGGGGGTCATGCGCAGTTCCCTCTGCGGGAGGCGGTCGGCCAGATCGGTGAGGGTCGCCCATTGGTTCTGGGTGAACGATCCGAAGGGGGCCGTCACGGTCAGGGCTCCGCCGTTGCGGGATCCCGGTTCGTCGCCGGGTGCGGCGTTCGTCGTGGCTGGTCGCGCAGTTCCCCGCGCCCCTAGAGGCGCACTCCGTGCGCTCCAGGGGTGCAGGCCCGCCGACTTCAGGTTCCGGGATATCAACTCCGCCAGGGGCACGCCCAGTTCGGCCACGCGCCATACCCGACGGCCCGTCACTTCCGAGGCTGACGCGAGGAAAGACTCGGCCGCGATCACCGCCGCCCGCGCAGCATCCTCGTACGACACGACGAACTCCGCGTCCCCGACGGCCAGTTGGGTCGAGCCGTCGGGGCGGCCGCGCAGCAGGACATCCGGGCCGAGCCCGGCGACGTCACCGCGTCCGTCGTCCAGCGCGAAGAGGAAACGGCCCGACAGGCCCGGTGTCACCGAGCTGGCGAGGAGCGCCGCGTCGAGACCCGTCAGCCACTTCCGCACATCGACGAACCCCAGCCCGTCGAGCCCGGACATCGGCGAAGCCACGACGTTGCGGACCCGCTCGTGGGCCGGCGACGGCAGCAGCCCGGCCCCGCCGAGCACCTCCGCCAACTCCCCGCCGCACCCGTCCCGCAGCCCGCGCACCTGCACGTTCCCGCGCGACGTGAGGTGAAGCACCCCGTCCCCGAACCGCGCCGCCGCCTCCGCGACCGCCCGCGCCTGCGCGACGCCGAGCACCCCGCCCGGCACCCGCACCCGCGCGAGGAAGCCGTCGTCCGCCGCGTGCAGCCGCAGCGCGCCGGGGCAGGCGTCACCCCGGGACGTACCGGACGTACCGGGGCCGGGGGGTATGGGGGCGGAGGGCATGCCGGGGAGCATACCCAGGCTCACCAGCACTCCCGCTGTGAGCAGCGTCCCGTATCGGGCTTCTCGCCCGCCCCGTACGATGAGCGGCGACGGTCCCGTCCGGGCCGTCACATCGCCAGCGACGGCGACAGGGGAGGAAGCCCGGTGCGATTCCGGCGCGGTCCCGCCACTGTGAGCCCCCACCGGGGGCGAGCCAGGAACTCCCGCCGTCAGTAACCACCCGGGGCGCGGACACCCCGAGGAAGGCCAGACGACGCATGTCTCAGCAGCCCTCGCAGACGGCTACGCCCGCGCAGCGCATCCTGCTCCTGTCGACGTCCGACACCGACCTGCTCAGCGCCCGCGCCGCGAACGCCCTCGCGGACGCCCCGGTCACGTACCGCTTCGCGAACCCGTCCCGGACCGACGTCGGGACCGGCCTCGACGCGCTGCTCGACGGCACCGACCTCGTCGTCGTCCGCCTCCTCGGCGGCGTCCGCGCCTGGCAGGACGGCATCGACCGGCTGACCGCCGCCGGGGTCCCGCTGGTCGTGCTCACCGGCGAACAGGCCCCGGACGCCCAGCTCATGGCCGCCTCCACGGTGCCCGTCGGCATCGCCGCCGAGGCCCACAAGTACCTGGCGCACGGCGGCCCGGCGAACCTCGCGCACCTGGCCCGCTTCCTGTCCGACACGGTGCTGCTCACCGGCCACGGCTTCGAACCCCCGGCCCCCGCGCCGACCTGGGGCGCCCTCGACCGGCCCGCCCCGCAGGCCGACGGCCCGACCGTCGCCGTGCTCTACTACCGCGCCCACCACATGAGCGGCAACACCGCGTTCGTGCACGGCCTGTGCGACGCGATCGAGCAGGCCGGCGCCCGCCCGCTGCCGCTCTACGTCGCCTCCCTGCGCGCCCCCGAGGCCGAGCTGATCGAGGCGCTCGGCGCCGCCGACGCCGTCGTCACGACCGTGCTCGCGGCCGGCGGCACCCGCCCCGCCGAGGCGAGCGCGGGCGGCGACGACGAGTCCTGGGACGCGGGCGCGCTCACCGGCCTCGACGTGCCGATCCTCCAGGCCCTGTGCCTGACCTCCTCCCGCGCCGACTGGGAGGAGAACGACGAGGGCGTCACCCCGCTGGACGCCGCGAGCCAGATCGCCGTGCCCGAGTTCGACGGGCGGCTCATCACCGTGCCGTTCTCGTTCAAGGAGATCGACGAGGACGGGCTCCCCGCCTACGTCGCCGACCCCGAGCGCGCCGCCCGCGTCGCCGGGATCGCCGTGCGCCACGCCCGCCTGCGCCACATCCCGGCCGGCGACAAGAAGCTCGCGCTCGTCCTGTCCGCGTACCCGACCAAGCACTCCCGCATCGGCAACGCGGTCGGCCTCGACACCCCCGCCTCCGCCGTCGCCCTCCTGCGCCGACTCGTCGACGAGGGCTACGACTTCGGCGACACCGCCGAGATCCCCGGCTTCGTCTCCGGCGACGGCGACGAGCTGATCCGGGCGCTCATCGACGCGGGCGGCCACGACCAGGACTGGCTCACCGAGGAGCAGCTCGCCAAGAACCCGGTGCGCATCCCCGCCGCCGACTACAAGCGCTGGTACGCGGAGCTGCCGCAGGAGCTGCGCGCGTCCGTCGAGCGGCACTGGGGCCCGCCGCCCGGTGAGATGTTCCTCGACCGCTCCCGCAACCCGGAGGGCGACATCGTGCTCGCCGCCCTGCGCCGCGGGAACCTGCTCATCCTCATCCAGCCGCCGCGCGGCTTCGGCGAGAACCCGATCGCGATCTACCACGACCCCGATCTCCCGCCGTCCCACCACTACCTGGCGGCCTACCGCTGGATCGCCGCGTCCTCGGACGACCGCGGCTTCGGCGCCGACGCGATGATCCACCTCGGCAAGCACGGCAACCTGGAGTGGCTGCCCGGCAAGAACGCGGGCCTGTCCGCCGCCTGCGCCCCCGACGCCGCGCTCGGCGACCTCCCGCTGATCTACCCGTTCCTGGTCAACGACCCGGGCGAGGGCACCCAGGCCAAGCGCCGCGTCCACGCCACGCTCATCGACCACCTCGTGCCGCCGATGGCCCGCGCCGACTCCTACGGCGACATCGCCCGCCTGGAACAACTCCTCGACGAGTACGCCCAGATCGCCTCGATGGACCCGGCGAAGCTCCCGGCCATCCGGGCGCAGATCTGGACCCTCATCCAGGCCGCCAAGCTCGACCACGACCTCGGTATGGCCGACCGTCCCGACGACGACGGTTTCGACGACTTCCTGCTCCACGTCGACGGCTGGCTGTGCGAGGTCAAGGACGCGCAGATCCGCGACGGCCTGCACGTCCTGGGCGCCGCGCCGCAGGGCGAGGCCCGCGTGAACCTGGTCCTCGCGATCCTCCGCGCCCGCCAGATCTGGGGCGGCACGACCGCCCTGCCGGGCCTGCGCGAGGCGCTCGGCCTGGACGAGTCGGCCGCCACCCGCACGAACGCGGACGAGGCGGAGGCGGTGGCTCGCGCCCTGGTCGAGGCGATGGAGGCGGCGAACTGGGATCCCGCCGCGGTCGCAAGCGTTGTTGCCGACCGCGGGCCGGTGGGGGCTGGTCGCGCAGTTCCCCGCGCCCCTGAAGGCGATGACTCCGTCATCGCCATCCTCGACTTCGCCGCCCGCGAGGTCGTCCCCCGTCTGAGCCGGACCACGGACGAACTGGACCACTCCGTCCGCGCGTTGGAGGGCCGCTTCGTTCCCGCGGGCCCCTCCGGGTCCCCGCTCCGCGGCCTCGTCAACGTCCTGCCGACCGGCCGCAACTTCTACTCCGTGGACCCGAAGGCCGTCCCGTCCCGCCTCGCGTGGGAGACCGGCCAGGCCCTCGCCGACTCCCTCGTCGAGCGCTACCGGCAGGACAACGACGGCGCGTACCCCACGTCCGTCGGCCTGTCCCTGTGGGGCACGAGCGCCATGCGCACCGCCGGCGACGACGTGGCCGAGGCCCTCGCCCTGCTCGGCGTCCGCCCCGTCTGGGACGACGCCTCCCGCCGCGTGAACGGCCTGGAGGCGATCCCGTACGAGGAGCTGAACCGGCCCCGCATCGACGTGACGCTGCGCATCTCCGGCTTCTTCCGCGACGCGTTCCCGCACGTCATCGGCCTGCTCGACGACGCGGTCCGGCTGGCCGCGTCCCTGGACGAGCCGGACGAGCACAACCACGTACGGGCCCACGTGCAAGCCGACCTCGCCGAGCACGGCGACGAACGCCGCGCCACCACCCGCATCTTCGGCTCCCGCCCCGGCACGTACGGCGCCGGCCTGCTCCAGCTGATCGACTCCAAGGACTGGCGCACGGACGCGGACCTCGCCGAGGTCTACACGGTGTGGGGCGGCTACGCGTACGGCCGCGGCCTGGAAGGGCGGGCGGCCCGCGGCGAGATGGAGACGGCCTACAAGCGCATCGCGGTCGCCGCCAAGAACACGGACACCCGCGAGCACGACATCGCCGACTCCGACGACTACTTCCAGTACCACGGCGGCATGGTCGCCACCGTCCGCGCCCTGCGCGGCACCGCCCCCGAGGCGTACATCGGCGACTCCACCCGCCCGGAGACGGTCCGCACCCGCACCCTGGTCGAGGAGACGTCCCGCGTCTTCCGCGCCCGCGTCGTGAACCCCAAGTGGATCGAGGCGATGCGCCGCCACGGCTACAAGGGCGCCTTCGAACTCGCGGCGACCGTCGACTACCTCTTCGGCTACGACGCCACGACCGGCGTCATCGCCGACTGGATGTACGACAAGCTCACGGAGACGTACGTCCTCGACGAGACGAACCGCCAGTTCCTCTCCGAGGCCAACCCCTGGGCCCTGCACGGCATCGCCGAGCGTCTCCTGGAGGCCGAGTCCCGCGGCATGTGGGAGAAGCCCGACCCCCAGGTCCTGGAAGCCCTCCGCCAGGTCTACCTGGAGACGGAAGGCGACCTGGAGGACGACGAGTCCTAGCCCGTCCCGTGCCCGTCCCGTTCAAGGGCGCAGCGTCACCGTGAAGCTGCGCCCGTACGCCTGACGCACGTCGAACTCCACGCGCGTGCCGCCGGGGACGGGGGTCACCCGGGCGCCGTCGTCGCCGGACACCTTGCGCAGGGTGCGCCCCCGCAGGGTCACGGTGACGGTGTCGCGCCCGGTGGTGGGGTCGGACACGGCGAGGGTCGTGTCCCGGTTCTCCTCGCGTACGAGCACGGAAGCCGGTCCTTCGATCACGAGCCCCGCCGTGTGGTGGGCGCCCGGGGCGAAGGTGTTCGCGGCGGTCAGGCCGAGGCCCTCGTGACGGACCGCCTGGAGACGCGGGGTGTTGGCGAGGACGCGGACGCCGTCGTACGAACGGACCGCCTCCGCCGTGGCGTTGGGGAGCAGGGCCCAGGCGAAGGCGAGCGGCTCCGCGCCGGGCGGCTGCCCGATCGTCAGGGAGAAGACCTGCTTGGTGACGGCCGTGTCCGGGTTCGAGAGGCGGACGGTGCGGCGGCTGCGGGTGACGGTCGTCAGACGGGGCTCGGCGGCCGGCCCACCGAGCCGGACGTAACCGACCGCCGCGCCCTGCGTGGCATCGGCCCACCGCACCCAGGAGTCCCCCTCCGTCACGGACACCGCGTCGCCCGCCGCCGCGATCCGCGCGTCCAGCGTCGTCGTCACGGCCCGGCCCGCGCCCGGCGCGTCCCCGACCCCCGCCCCGAGCAGCACGATCTCCTCGTCCAGCAGGAACCAGGAACGGGTGGCGCGGGCGGAGCGGTACGCCACGAAGTCGTCCGGCAGGATCCCGGCCGCCTTGTCCCGCCACGGCACGTCGTCCGTGAGCACCCAGCCGACCGCCCCGTACGCGCCGAGCACGGCGCCGCCGGAGTGGCTGCCGGTGGCGGTCGGGAAGTAGACGTACGTGTTCTGCGACTCGCTGGACGCCGTGAAGTTCAGCGGGTGGTCCGGGTTGTCGTAGAAGAGCTTGCCGCCGTACGACTCCGGGACCGTGGCCCGGTGTTCGACGGGCGCGGTGACGCCCGCGAGGCCGTACGGGGAGACGGTGGCGAGGTGGTCGACGCCGTACGCCTGCCGCTGGTCCTGCCCGGACAGGTACAGGTGGTGCGCGCCGTCGCCCTGGAACCACGGCATCAGGTTCTCGCCGCTCATGTACTCGTACTTGGAGATCCGGTCCGAGCTGCGGGAGAGGGTGAACGCGTAGCCGGGGCGCCGGTGCACGGTGCGGTCCATCGCGTTGAAGGCCACCGACCGGGCGGGCGGGTTGAGGTCGGCGGCCGGGACGGAGGCGTCGGCGAGGAGGTCGGCGTAGCGGACGATGCTGAGCGGGGAGACGAAGGACGTGGGGTCGAGCGCGGTGCGGGAGCCGGCCCGGATGTGCTTCACGTAGCTCTTGAGGGCGCGGGCCGGTGCGCCGTCGGACAGGGAGGCGAGGTCGACGACGGCCTCCACGATCACGGCCACGTCGTCGTACCCGGTGCCGGTGCGCGACACCGCGCGCCCCTTCACCGCCTCCGTCATCCAGCCCTCGAAGATCAGCGGCGCGAACCCGTCCCTGACCCACCCGTGCACCACCGGCACCAGCGCGTCGCCGTGCGCGAAGCCGCTCCCGTCGAGGATCTTCAGCGTCTGCACGACCCGGCTGAGCAGGCCCTTCCCGTACGAGCCGGTGTAGGCGACGGAGGAGTGCTGGAGGAAGGAGCCGTCGGCGTAGTACCCGTCCGTGACGCCGTGCCGCAGGTGGTACGGGTCGATCGTCGCGAACACGGTCAGCTGGTCGGTGAGCGCCTTGCGGACGCGGGCCTCGTCGGCGGCGAGGGCGCCTTGGAGGATGCGGTTGGTGGTGATGTCGGCGAGGTTGGCGCCGGTGTGGAACCGGGAGTCGAGGTCGACGTCGCCGTCCTTGCCGTTGCGCAGGTACGCGTCCATGGAGGCGAGGTACGTCGTGACCAGTGCGGCGGGGGCGCGGTCGGCGAGCAGGACGAGGGTGCGGGTGATGTGCTGGGAGATCCCGATCTCCCAATAGAACCAGTTGCCGTAGTAGCCCTTCGCCTGGTCGCCGTAGAAGCGCTCGTGCAGCCACGTCAGCCCGTCGAGCACCCGGTCCTGGACGGCCGGACTCCGGTACAGGTCGGGGGAGATGCCGGACGTCCGGGTGGCGAGCGCGATCTCGTACAGCCGCTGGTAGCTGGTGTTGAGGTTCGGGTCGCTGGTGCCGAGGGGGAGACCGGCGAAGAGCTCCGCGTCACCGGTCGCGGCGTCGAGCGCGGCGAGGTTCGTACGGGCCGTGCGTTCGATCGCGGCGCGCTTGGCGGCCGTCTCCGTACGGGAGTTGGAGTCCGCGGTGCCGGCGAACACGGCGACGGTGTTGGCGATCACCCGCGCCGCCCCGTCCGCGGCCCGCGCGGCCCCGGCCCACCCGACCGGCACCACCCCGAGCACTCCGGCCGCCCCCAGCATCCCCAGCACGTGCCTACGACTGAGTCCCATCCGCCGGACGATGGCAGACCATCACCTCCGTAACAAGGGTCCGCGCATGTCCCCTGGGGTGCACGGAGTGCGCCTTCAGGGGCGCGGGGAACTGCGCGACCAGCCACGACGCGCGCGTCACCCGGCGACGCGACCGCCACGTACAACGGCGCTACTCCCACCAAGCCCTGCGCACCCGCAGGGACCCCGTGCTCTCGCACCCCGCCCCGTTCACCACTTCCTCCGCGTCGAGACTCCAGCCCACCACCCCGTTCCCCTTCCGCCCGAGCTCGATGACCCGCTGCGCGTCGACGTGCCGTCCCTCCTGCACCTGGCAGCGCAGCACCGAGGTCCAGGCCCGCCCGTCCAGTGCGGTCCCGACGGCCAGGAGGGGGAGGACCAGAACGGTGAGCACTGCCGCCACCCACTGTTCGGTCCCGCTGATCCGCCGCAGCCAGGGAGCCGGTTCGTACGAGGGGTCGTGGTGGTGGCGGCCGCGCCGGCCGGCCCGGTACTCGACGACCACCCCCTCACGGAGCGCGAACGCGACGAGCCCGGTGCCGAGCCCCCACCAGGGCCCGTAGAAGCACCCGGCGAGGATCCCGACGGCGAGCGGGTTCGCGACGGTGAGGGCGAGGCGGCGGGCGGTGCCGAGCAGCCCGCCGCCCTTCGGGACTGCGCCCCGCGCGGCGAACAGCGCGAACACGATGCGGGAGGCGACGATCCCGAGCACGGCCCCGAGCAGCGGTTCGGTGAGGATCATGCCGATGAGCACGTCCGGCCAGTTGCCGAACTCCATGCCGACGAACACGTCCCGGGCGCCCTCGGGGTCGCCCACCGTGTACGCGACCTTGATCGCGGGGACGGCGAGGGCGAGCGCGAGGAGCACGGTGTGCCCGGGGCCGCCCTTGCGGTCCATGGAGCGGACCTGTTCCTGCTGTTGCTGTTCCTGCACCTGCTCCTGCTCTGGCATGCGGCCCACTGAAACACCTGCTCCGGGCCGGGTCCGGGAGGCGGCGCCGGGCCGGTCCCTCACCCGCACGGTCGGCTCTCGGATGCGCGCGGGGCCCGCCGCACCGATGGTCGTAGCACCGGAGTGCACCGGAAGGCGCCGGAATTCGGCTCGGGACGGGGGACGGTGTGGGGCAGGCAGGGACGCTGATCCTCATCATGGCGGCGGCGGTCGCGGCGCCGCTGCTCGCGCACGGCGTGGGCCGCTGGGCACGGATCCCCGTCGTCATCTTCGAGATCGTCCTCGGCATCCTGATCGGGCCGGACGTGCTGGGCTGGGCGCACGGCGGCGAGGTCGTCGACGTGCTGTCCGACCTCGGCCTGTCGATGCTGATCTTCCTGGCGGGCTACGAGATCGAGTTCGCCGCGATCAAGGGCGACACCCTGCGCCGGTCGGTCGCTGCGTGGGTCGTGTCGCTGGCGCTGGGCCTCGCGATCGCGCTGGCCCTGACCGGGCTCGACCTCGCCCGTACGGTCATCATCGGCACCGCCCTGACCAGCACGGCGCTGGGCACGGTGCTGCCGATCCTGCGGGACAGCGGCGATCTGGAGGGCCGGTTCGGCACGGTGATGCTGGCGTTCGGCGCGGTCGGCGAGTTCGGGCCGATCATCGCGATGGCGGTGCTGCTCAGCGGGCGCAGCCCCGGTACGGCCACCGTCGTCCTCGCGGTGTTCGCGGCGATCACCGCGGCCGCCGTGTTCTGGGCGCTGCGCCCGCGCCCGCCCTGGTTCAGCCAGGTGATCCGGACGACCCTGCACACGAGCGGCCAGTTCGCGGTGCGGTTCGTCATGCTGCTGCTCGTGGCGATGCTCGCGCTGTCGCAGGCCTTCGGCCTGGACGTGCTGCTCGGCGCGTTCGCGGCGGGCCTGCTGACGCGGCTGGTGCTGGTCGGGGCGGCGCCGGAGAGCAGCGAGGAGGTCCTGGAGAAGGTCGAGGCGATGGGCTTCGGGTTCCTCGTGCCGCTGTTCTTCATCGTGACCGGCATCGAGTTCGACCTGGCCTCGCTGCTGGACGGCGGCCGCTCGCTGGTCCTGCTGCCGGTGTTCCTGGTGCTGTTCGTCGTGGTCCGCGGCCTGCCCGCGTACTTCCTGGCCCCGCGCGACCTGAGCCCGCTCAGCCGCCGGGCCCTGACCGTGTACTCGGCGACCTGTCTGCCGCTCGTCGTGGCGATCACCGCGATCGGCGTCGACGACGGGGTGCTGGCGCAGAGCGACGCGGCGGCGCTGGTCGGCGCGGCGATGATCTCCGTCCTGGTCTTCCCGCTGCTCGCGATGCGGCTGCGGGCGCGGGCCCGGGGCACGGCGCCGGCGCTGCCGCGCGGGACGGGGGAGACGGAGACCTGGTGAGCCGGGGCCGCGCTCCTTGGCTCAGCCCGGACTGTCTCGGCCTGACCTGTCTCAGCCCAGACTGTCTCAGCCCGGACTGTCTCAGCCCAGACTGTCTCAGCCCGGACTGCGGGGCAGGTCCCAGACGACCCGCCGCTCGCGCGGGCCGCGTAGCAGCCCCTGCGTCTGGGTGGTGATCGCGGCGAGCGCGTTGATGGTCCAGTGGGCGAGCGGATACAGGGGCAGCAGCAGGCAGGCGTAGAGGAGCCGTGGGTCGAGGCGGAGTTCGACGGCGACGGCGATCGCGATCTGGAGCATCGCGACGACGGCGATCCCGACGCCCCACGCGATCATCCAGCGGAACTTGGTGTCGCCCGGGTGCCCGATCCAGTGCACGACGCCCCACACGGTCGCCGCGAGCATGGTGAGCACCCAGACGTAGGAGAGGAGGGCCTCGACGGCGATGGGCCACATGCCGCGGTGCCGGGCGCGGGCGACGGTGCGGCCGTGCGTGCGCAGGACCTCGCCCTGGCCGCGGGCCCAGCGGGTGCGCTGCGCCCAGATGCCGCTCAGGGTCTGCGGGACCTGCATGCCGACGAGGGCGTGCGGGGCGAAGCCGGTGAGGTGCCCGGCCTCCAGGAGCCGCCAGGTCAGTTCGATGTCCTCGGTGGCCATCCGGGGGTCGTAGCCGCCGACGGCGAGGACGGCGTCGCGGCGGAACAGTCCGAGGACGCCCGCCACGGTGCCGACCCGCCCGGCGAGCGCGTGAGTGCGGCGCATGAGTCCGATCAGCGAGGCCGTCTCCAGCATCTGCATGGTGGCGAGGACGCTGCCCCGGTTGGTGACGCGGGGGCTGCCGGCGACGGCGGCGTAGCGCGGGGAGCGCTGGATCCGCGCGACGAGGTGGCGCACGGCGTCGGGGTGCAGGTGGGTGTCGGCGTCGGTGACGAGGACGAGGTCGTGGCGGGCGCGGCGCATCCCGTCGTTGAGGCGGTCGGCCTTGCCGAGGTTCACCCCGTCGTCGACGACGGTGACGCGCGGGTCGTCCCCGGCGGCGGCGCGGGCCGCGGTGACGGTGGCGTCCTTGGAGCCGTCGTTGAGGACGAGGATCTCGAGCTCCGGGTAGTCGACGCGGCGCAGGGCCTCGACGCAGCGGGCGATGACCGCCTCCTCGTTGTAGGCGGGGACGAGGACGGTGACGCCGGGCCAGCCGCCCGCCGGCTCGATCGCGTCGGGCCGCTCGTCGAGGAGCCGGAAGGCGACCCCGCCGATCATCCACGCGGCGCCGGTCACCACCGGGTAGAACGCGAGGAAGACGAGCAGGACGTCGAGGAAGCTCACGGGGCCTCTCCCTCCTTGCGGCGCCGGGAGGCGCTGCCGAAGGCCAGGGCGATCCCGAAGACGCACCACGAGACCAGGACGGCGAGCAGCAGGTGCCGCAGGATGAACGACTGCCCGAGCAGGACGACCGCGAGGACACCGGCCGCGAGCCAGATCAGCGTGCCGAGGAGGAACGCGAGGATCTTGCGGCGGCCCGGGGCGGGCCGGGCCGGCTCGAACCGGAGTGGCGGGTGCCTGCGGCTGGTGCTCATCAGCCGCAAGCCTAGGACGCCAAAGGTCAGGTATGCACCTTATGTCTGCCGTTGCTTCCGTCGTTGTGTCCGTCGTTACGGGATGCAGGCGGCGGCGACCGACACGCTGTTCTCGTACAGGTGGAAGCGCGTGATGCGCCCCTCCTCCACGGTCAGACGCAGCGCGTAGGGGCCCTCGAAGGACTTGCCGGTGGCGCGCACGGTGCCGGAGAGGTGCCCCATCAGCACGGCGTCCGTGCCGTCGACGAGCATCGTGTCGACCGAGGCGCGGGCGTCCTCGGCGACGGTGTGCGCGGCCAGCTCCTCGAACTGCGCGGCGCACTCGGCGGCCGTGCGGCGGGGCCGGATCCACGGGACCACGGGGTTCTCCGCGAGCAGCCAGTCGACCTCGTCGGCGAAGAGCGCGGTGAGCGCCTCGGTGTCGGCGGTGGCCCGCGCGGCGAAGAAGGCGTCGACTGCGGTGCGGGTGGCCTGGGCGGCGTCGGTGCGGTGGGTGTCCTGTGAGGTGGTCATGGATCGATCGTGGCCCAGGCCGCCGGAATGCGCGATGACCTCAGAGGTAATGCCTCGTCAGCCGCGCAGTGCCGAAGCGAGGATGCCCGGCAGGCGCAGCAGCCTGCCGTCGGCGGTGTACGCGGTGAGGCGGCGCATCGTCGTGCGGCCGGTGCGGTTGGTGACGTAGTACGGCGGGCGGGGGGACAGCGAGGGCGAGCCCGTGAACAGGCCGCGGGGCGCGGGCGCGAACGGCGCGCGCAGCACCGTCTTCTCGACGTCCTCCAGCTGGAAGGCGTTGTGCACGAAGCCGATGCCGCTGCCGACGTCCTGCCGGGTGTGGCCGGGGAACGCGCCCCACGGCGTGTAGCCGAGCAGGAAGCCGAACGCCGACCAGCAGTTGACGCCGAGCGTCCCGTAACGCAGCGCGGCGATCGCCCCGTCGACCGCCGCGCGGTGGACGCGCTCGGTGCGGGGGTGGACGAGGAGCGTCGCGCCGAGTGTGCCCGGCAGCCGGTCGTTGGCGAACTCCGCGGCCGCGGCGAGGAACGCCGGGGCGTCGTCGCCGGGCAGCCGCACCACTCCGAGCGCGCTCGCGAACACCTCGACGGTGAGCATCGGGTCCTCGAGATCGCTGATCTCGGGGACCAGGACCCGGCAACCGTCGTCACCGTAGGTCTCGGCGTCGGGGTGCGTCCCGGCTGTCGCGGCGATCCGGCCGGCCGCGCCGGGGTAGTGGTCGGTGCGGCGCGGGAGTTCGCGCAGTACCCGGCGGATCTCGCCGAGCAGCCGCTCCGTGCCGTCCCAGTCCCGCGGCACGAGCAGGACCTGGGTGGCGACGCAGTTGTGCCCGGAGTTGTTGAGCTTGCTCGTGACGATGTGCTCCGCCTGGAAGCGGAAGTCCGCAGCGCTCCAGGGCCCGGGCGTCACGATGCACGGACTCACCCCGCCGAGCTCGCTCGTGAACGGCTTGCCGTTGAGCGGGGTGCCGGCCGCGCGGCGCTCCGCGGCCCGCTCGTCCGTGCCCCACACGATCGCGTCGTGGGTGCGCTCGCTGCCGGTGACGTGGATGGTGCCGACGCCCTCGTGCGTGGTCAGGTACGCGCCCTCCGCCGCGCCCCCGTCCACGAAGCGCACCCAGCCGCGTTCCACGAACTCGGCGAACACCGCCTCAAAATGGGGCCGCAGATACGCGTTGACCGGGTTCATCTTGGCGAGGACGACCTGGCCCTCGGCGTACAGCTTGTGCAGGACGTCGAGCGGGGTGATCGCGGCGACGTTGCCCGCGCCGAGCACCAGCGCGACCCCGCTCGCGCCCGCCCGGCCCCGGTACTCGCCGGCCGCGCGGGCCAGGACCTGCTCGCGGGTGGTGCCCGGCAGCGTCCACACCTGGGCGCCGAAGCCGCTCAGCAGCAGCCGGTCGGAGCCGGTGACCGGGAAGACGTCGACGACCGTACGTCCCTGACGGGTCCGAACCGCCTGGTGCGGTACGGGAGTCCGGCCCGCCTCGATGCGCCGCAGCACATGCAGAGTGGCGCGCACACCCTGCGCGAGGGCCCAGGGCGCCGCGACCCAGTCCTCGGCGGCCCAGGCGGAGTCCTCCGGGTAGCCCTTGGCGTGGGCCGCGTCGGCGACCATGGCGGCGGCGCCGCTCGCGATCCGCGGCAGCATGCGCTCCAGCAGGGCGATCCGCTCGGGCAGCGCGGTCGCGGTCCAGCTTCCCGCGCGCTCGCGCAGGTCGTGCACGGCCCGGTCCAGCGGCGCGGTGTCGAGCGCCGATGCGGTGCTGCTCACAGGTCAACTCCTCTTGTGGCCATGTGTGGTCAGGTGTGTTCAGGCGGTCAGGCGGGCCCGGTCGCGCTCCGGGTCGACGAGCGCGTAGGCGACCACGGCGCCGGTGGCGAGCAGCACGCCGGACAGCAGCACCGCGTGCCGGTATCCCGCGGTGCCCCCGGCGTCGACGAGGGCACCGACGACCGCGGGCGCGACCAGGCCTGCCGCCGTCACCAGCGCGTTCATCAGGCCCAGGGCGCCGCCGCCGCGGCCCGGCGGGGCGAGGGCGGCGACGGTGGTCGCGGCCACCGTGGCGTACGCGCCGCCGAAGCCGAAGCCCAGCGCGATCAGCACGGTCTGGGATCCCCGTCCGTCGGTCAGCGGGGTGAGCAGCAGGCACACGGCGCCGATCGCGAGCAGGCCCGCGCCCACCCGGCCGCGCGCGGTCTTGGCGCTCGCGCCGCGCCGCATCAGCCGTCCGGTCAGCCACGCCTGCCCGAACAGGACGGCGGCGCCGACCGCCCAGGGCGCGACGATCACCAGACCGGTGGTGCCGGCCGGGTAGCCGAGGGCGTGGCGCAGGTACGACGGCAGCCACACCAGCATCAGCGCCACGGTCCAGTAGCTGGTGAAGTACGCGAGAGTGGTGCCGATCCAGGTGCGGCTGGCGAAGATCCGCCGGTAGGGGACGCGCGGCGCGGTGGCGGCCGCGGGTCCGGTGGCCGGGCGCGGGCTGTCCGCGCCGAGCGCCGCCCAGGCGAGTGCCCACGCGGCGCCGGCCACCGCCAGTACCCACAGGGCCGAGCGCCAGCCGTGGTGCTGGATCAGCCAGGTCAGGGTGGGTGCCGAGACGATGACGCCGAGGGTGATGCCGACCGTGATCAGCGCGCCCGGCAGGTTGCGCCGGTGGTCGGGGAACCAGGACAGGGTGGCCTGCTGGGCCACGGGGAAGGCGGGGCCCTCCGCGGCGCCGAGGAACACCCGGGAGCCGACCAGTACCGCGAGCCCGCCGCCGATCGCCGGCGGCACCTGCGCCACCGACCACAGTGCGGCCATGACCAGGAGCAGCACCTTCGGCGACACCCGGTCGGCGGCGAGTCCGACCACGATCGCCGCCACCGAGAACAGCAGGAAGAACGCGCTGTTGGCGAGCCCGAACTCGGTGGCGCTCAGGTGCAGATCGGCGCGGATCTCGTCACCGGCGAGCCCGAGGACGGACTTGTCGGCGAAGTTGACCATCATGAAGACGACGAGCAGCGCGGTCACCGTCCAGGCCCGCCGCCCGCCGCCCCGGGCCGCCTCGACTTCCGTACCCCGTACGGCGGATGTGGTGGTCATGCGAGCGGGACCCCGGCGATGGCGATGCGCTCCATCACCCGGCGCTGCGGGAAGTAGTCGTTGACCGCGTAGTGCTGGACGGCGATGTTGTCCCAGATCGCGATCGAGTCGGGTTCCCAGTGGAAGCGGATCTGGAACTCGGGGATGCGTGCCTGCAGGACGAGGATGTCGAGCAGTTCGCGGTTCTCCTGCTCGGACAGGCCCTTGATGTACCGGGTGAAGGGCTCGTTGACGTACAGCGTCCGGCGGCCGCTGCGCGGGTGGCGGACGACGACGGGGTGCTCGACCCGCGGCCAGCTCGCGCGGAAGGCGGCCTTCTGGGCGTCGTCCATGAGCGCGCCCCAGCTGGCTTCCCAGTCGTGGACGGCGGTCAGTCCGTCGATGCGCTGCTTCAGCTCCTCGGGCAGGTTGTCGTAGGCGGCCGCCATGTCGGCCCACATGGTGTCGCCGCCCGCGGCGGGCACCTCCACGGCGCGCAGCACGGCGCCGAGCGAGGGGTTGGCCATGAACGAGTGGTCGCTGTGCCAGATGTTCTTGTTGCCCGCGGCCTTGGCGTCCTTCGCGAGGCGGGAGATGCCGGGGGTGCCGGTCCGCGCGAAGAACGGGTTGGGCTCGGGGTCGCCCCACACCGCGGAGAGCGCGAGCTGGTGCTCGGCGGTGAAGCCGTGCTGCCTGCGGAAGAAGATCACCTTCCATTCGAGGAGGGCCTGGCGCAGTTCCCCGGCGAGTTCCCCGGTGACCGGCCGGGTCAGGTCGACTCCGCCGAGGACGGCGCCGAAGTGGGGGGTGAGCGGGGCGACCTCGAAGCAGGTGTACGCGGGCTGCTCGGTGCCGGGGGCGAGCCGGTCCAGGGTGCGGCGCCCGTAGTGCATCAGGGGCTTGTCGAGCACCGGGCGGGGATCGGCCACGGAGGCCGAGGCGACGTCGTGCATGAGGGAGTCCTCCCGACAGCGCACGCGGAACGCGAGCGGCTGGATGACAGACACGGATTACGTAACCGGCAGTATCGATATTGAGTCGCGGCGAGGCAAGGGGGTGTGACGGGTTGATTTCCGCGGCGCGGGTGACGGCACCCGCGCGGTGTCAGGACGCGACCGCGCGCCCCACCAGGTCCACGACCGAGTCGACCAGCGCCTCGTCCGGCAGCCGTTGCTCGGCGACCAGCCGGAACACCAGCGAGGAGGCGACCAGGGTCGTCGCCGTGGACAGATCGGCGTCCGGCCGCACGTCGCCGCGCGTCACGCCGCGCTCCAGGACGTGCCGGGTCTCGCTCGTCACGCGCGCCGTGTACGCGCCGTACCCCTCGGGCACCATGTCCTGCTCGGCGGCGGCGCCGATCACCCCGGCGAGCAGCCGTGCGATGCCGGGCTGCCGGTACGCGGTCATGCGGGCGGTCAGGACGGCCCGCAGCTCGGCGCGGAAGTCACCCATGTCCGGCACGTTCAGCGGCCCGATCCGGGACTCGGCGGCCGCGATGACGAGGTCCTGTTTGGTGGGCCAGCGCCGGTACATGGCGGGCTTGCTGACGCCGGCGCGGGCCGCGACGGCGTCCATGGTCAGCGCGGCCATGCCGCTCTCCGCCACCAGCTCGACCACGGCGTCCAGGACGGCACGCGTGACGTGCTCCTGGCGCGGCCGGCCCGGTCCCCGCCGCGTGCCCCGCCCCTGATCGTCCGCCATGCGGCGACCTTACGCGGCCGTGTGCTCCGCCCGCAGCACGTGCTTGGTGATCTTGCCGGAGGGGGTGCGCGGCAGGTCCGGGCGCAGGACGAGCTCGCGGGGGATCTTGTAGCGGGCGAGCCGGGGCTCCAGCCAGCTGCGCAGTTCCTCCAGGGTGGGCCGGGCGTCCTCGCGGGCGACCACGTACGCGACCACGGTCTCGCCCCACTGCGGGTGCGGGCGGCCGACGACGGCGACGTCGAGGACGTCCGGGTGGCCGCGCAGGGCGCCCTCCACCTCCTGGGAGGCCACGTTCTCGCCGCCGGTGATGATCACGTCCTTCATGCGGTCCACGACGGTGACGAACCCGTCCTCGTCGGTGCGGCCCAGGTCGCCGCTGCGGTACCAGTCGCCGGCGAACACCTCGGCGGTGGCGGCGGGGTCGTCGAGGTAGCCGACCATGCGGGTGTCCGAGCGCAGCCAGATCTCGCCGGTCTCACCGGGCCCGGCGTCCGTGCCGTCGGGCGCGACCACCCGCAGCTCCACCCCGGGCATGCCGCCCCGCCCGATCGACCCGGCCTTGGTGACCTGCTCGGCGGGCGAGAGCGAGGCCCCGACCGGCCCCGTCTCGCTCATCCCGTACACCTGGTGGAAGGCGTCCGATCGGTAGGCCTTCATCAGGCGGCGCGCGCTGCCGGCGTCCAGCGGTCCGGCCCCGTAGATCCAGGCCCGTACGGAGGTCAGGTCGAAGGCGTCCAGGTCGGGGACGGACTGGAGCGGGGCGAGGAAGGCGATGGGGGCGCCGAACAGGGCGGTGATCCGTTCCCGCTCGATCGTCTCCAGCATGCCGCGCGGCGTGTACTCGCGCTGCAGCACGACCGTGGCGCCGAGCAGCAGCGTGCTCAGCGTCCAGTTGTTGAGCGGCGACGCGTGCCAGATCGGCATGCAGATCAGGAACCGCTCGTCACGGTGGAGCGGGACCGTGGCCGCCGTGTACGTGGCCGCGAGGGCGACGGAACGGTGCGTGTGGACACAGCCCTTGGGGGTTCCCGAGGTGCCCGACGTGTACAGGATCTGGGCGATGTCCGTGTCGGGGCCCGGCTCGCCCGGCCAGGGCTCGGCCCGGGCCAGCAGCGCCTCGAAGCTGTCGGCGGGGCGCTCGTCGGCCGCCGCGTCCGGGTGGCTGACCAGCCAGGTCACCTCCGCGTCGGCGGCGGTCGCACGCTCCCCGATCTCCGCGTCGACGACCGCGAGCCGCGCCCCGCAGTGCCGCAGCTGCCGGGCCACCTCGGCGGTCTGCAGCTTGTGGTTCACCGGCACAAGCGTCGCGCCCGCGTACCAGGCGCCGAACGCCGCCCACAGGAACGCCGGGGTGTTGTACGTCATCACGGCGAGCCGGTCGCCGGGCCGCAGTCCGGCCTCCCGCAGCACGGTCGCGGCGCGCCGGGCGGCGTCGGTGAACTCCCGGTAGGTCCACCGCTGTTCGCCGTAGACCACGGCCTCCTTCTCGCCGGCCGAGCGAACCGCGCTGTCCAGCAGGGCACTGAGGTGCATGTCGTTCTCCTTGCAAAACGGCACCGGACGGGTCTCCGGGCCGAAAAGGGGCCGGGCCGGGTCGGTGCCGACCGTGGCGGGAAACTCTGAATGATGGTTCACTTCTTTCATGGCCTACCGCAAGACCCCCGCCGAGATCGGCCGGCTCGAAGCCGCCCGCGAGCACCTCGTCGCCAGCGCGACCGCCGTCGTCGCCGAGGTCGGCTGGGCGCAGGCCTCCGTGACCGCGGTCGCCGCCGCGGCCGGGATCGCGGCCGGCTCCGTCTACCAGCACTTCCCGTCCAAGGCCGCGCTCGCCGTCGAGGTGTTCCGGCGGGCCGCCGGGCGCGAGGTCGAGGTCCTCGGGCAGGTCCTGCACGAGCCCGGCGACCCCGTCGAGCGCCTCACCCGCGCCGTCGACGTCTTCGCCCGCCGCGCCCTGGAGAACCGGGGCCTGGCCTACGCCCTGCTCGCCGCCCCCGCCGAACCGGCCGTCGGCGCCGAGCGCCTCGACTTCCGCCGCCGCTACCGCGCCCTGTACGCCGAGGTCGTCCGCGAAGGCATCGCGGCCGGGCGGCTCCCCGGACAGAACGCGGAGATCACCGCCGCCGTGCTCACCGGCGCCATCGGCGAGGCCCTCGTCGACCCGCTCGCCGACCCCGACCCGGACGGCACCGAGCAGCTGCTCGCCGACCTCACCGCCGCCGCGCTGCGCTGCGCGGGCGCACCGACGCCCTGACCCCACCCGTCCCGTCCGAGGAACCCCGTCCCGTCCGAGGAGGCACGCACCGTGCAGAGCAAGCCCACCGCCGTGACCCACGAAGTGACCAACCAGGCCCCGCCGTTGACCGGTCACGACGTCGCCGACGACCCGGTCCTCCTGGAGGGCGTGCGCCGCGAGGGCGCCGCCTGGTCCCTCGACGACCTGCACCGCATCGGCCGCCGCGCGGGCAGCGAGGAGGTCCGACGCTGGGCCGAGGAGGCCAACACGTACGAGCCGGTCCTGCGCACCCACGACCGCTACGGCAACCGCGTCGACGAGGTCGACTTCCACCCCGCCTACCACTCCCTCATGACCGTCGCGATCGGCGAGGGCCTCGGCGGCAGCGCCTGGGCCGACGAACGCCCCGGCGCCCACGTGGCCCGCGCCGCCGGGTTCATGGTGTGGAGCAGCACCGAGGCGGGACACGGCTGCCCGGTCTCCATGACGTACGCCGTCGTGCCCGCCCTGCGCCACGCCCCCGACCTCGCCAAGACGTACGAACCCCTGCTGACCAGCCGCGTCTACGAGCCCGGCCTGCGCACCCCCACCGAGAAGGCCGGTCTGCTCGCCGGCATGGGGATGACCGAGAAGCAGGGCGGCACCGACGTGCGCGCCAACACCACGGCCGCCGCCCCGCAGCCCGACGGCACCTGGCGGCTGCGCGGCCACAAGTGGTTCACCAGCGCCCCGATGAACGACCTGTTCCTGGTCCTGGCCCAGGCCCCCGGCGGCCTGTCCTGCTTCCTCGTACCGCGCGTCCTGCCCGACGGCAGCCGCAACACCTTCCGCGTCCAGCGCCTCAAGAACAAGCTCGGCAACCGCTCCAACGCCTCCAGCGAGCCCGAGTTCGACGACACCGTCGCCTGGCTCGTCGGCGCCGAGGGCAAGGGCGTGCGCACCATCATCGACATGGTGACGAGCACCCGGCTCGACTGCGTCCTCGGCTCCGCCTCCGGCACCCGTGCCGCCCTCGCCGAGGCCGCCCACCACGCCCGGTACCGCTCCGTCTTCGGCGCCAAGCTCATCGACCAGCCGCTCATGCGCAACGTGCTGGCCGACCTGTCCGTCGAGTCCGAGGCCGCCACCACCGTCGCCCTGCGCCTCGCGGGCGCCGCCGACCGCGCCCAGCAGGGCGACGACTCCGAGCGCGCCTTCCTGCGCCTCGCCACCGCCATCGCCAAGTACTGGGTCTGCAAGCGCCAGCCCGTCGCCGTCGCCGAAGCCCTGGAATGCCTCGGTGGCAACGGATATGACGAACTGTCAGGCATGCCGCGCCTCTACCGCGACGCCCCCCTCAACGGCATCTGGGAAGGCTCCGGCAACGTCAACGCGCTCGACATGCTCCGCGCCCTCGCCCGCGAACCCGCCTCACTCGACGCGTTCCGTACGGAGATCGAGGCGGCGTCCGGCGCCGACGCGCGGCTCGACACCGCCTGGCGCGAGCTCCAGGCCGAGCTGACGCTCACCGAGGACGCCCCGCTGCGCGCCCGCCGCGTCATCGAACGCGCCGCGCTCGTCCTGCAGGGCTCGCTCCTGGTCCGGCACGCGCCGGCCGCCGTCGCCGACACGTTCTGCGCGACCCGGCTGGCCGGCGACCGGGGGCAGGCCTTCGGCACGCTGCCGCCGGGCTCGGACTTCGCGGCGCTCCTCGACCGGCTGCCCGCAGGTATCTGACCTGGTGGAAGGCGGACGGGTCAGTCGTCGGCGCTGTCGGCGGCGGCCTTGGCGTCCACGATGCCGAGCCCGAGCTTCTGCACATGGTCCGGGTTCTTCGCCGTGTCCCGGACGATCCGCATGATGTCGTCCGGGGCCTTGCCCTCGCCGTGCAGCAGCGCGGCGACGGCCGCCACGTACGGGGCGGCCATGGACGTCCCGTCGAGCTCCCCGTACCCGGAGTCGTCCACGTCCCCGTTCTTCTTCGTCGTCAGTTCGACCCCGTACGTCGGCAGCGTCGACATGATGCCGACGCCGGGCGCCGAGACGGCGTTCTGCGCACCGAAGTTGGAGAACTCGGCCGGCTGCCCGTTCTGATCGCTCGCCCCGACCACGAGCACCGGGGTCTGCACCTTGTACGGCTGGGTCGCGGCGCCGTCGTTCCCGGCGGCGGCCACGACGACCGCGCCCTTGTCGTGGGCGTGCTGGATCGCCGCGTTGAGGATGCCGCCCTGGAGGAGGTTCGACATCAACGGGCCTTCGCCGAGGGAGAGGTTGATGACGTCGGCGCCGTGGTCGGCGGCCCAGACGATGCCCCGGGTGATGTTCCCGTTGCTGCCGGTTCCGTCGTCGCCGAGCACGCGCACGGGCATGATCTTCGCGGCGGGGGAGCCGCCCGCGACGCCGATGCCGTTGTCGGTGTGGGCCGCCGCGATGCCCGCGACGTGGGTGCCGTGCCCGAAGCCGTCCTGCGGCTTCTTGTCGCCGTCCACGAAGTCGTACCCGGCGACCAGTCGGCCCTTCAGATCCGGGTGGTCCAGATCGACGCCGCTGTCGACGACGGCGATCACCGTGTCGTCGCCCTCAGTGTCCTTCCACGCGTCCGGCAGCCGCAACGCGTCCAGCGCCCACTGCTGCCCGCGCAACGGGTCGGCCTTCTTCTCGTCGTCCCCGCACCCCGTGGCGAGCGCGCCGATCATGACTCCCACGACGATCCCGACGCATGTCCTCCGGACGGCAGCACGGGTCATCTGGGCCTCTTCTCGATCGGGGGCGCGTTCTTTCTTCGGGCTGCTTCCAGGGGACGGCCAGGCCGCCCCGGCGTCGACAGGGGTTCGTCCGGACGGGTGAGCCCTTCGTCGCCGGGTGCGGGCCGGTGGGGCTTCTCGCGCAGTTCCCCGCGCCCCTGAAATGCAGGCGCTGCGCGCCGCATTTCCCCGATCACGGCGCCGGGAGCCTGTTGTCCGGGGAAGGCGCGGCGCAGCCGCATGCCTTCCAGGGGCGCGGGGAACTGCGCGACCAGCCCCCACCGGCCCGCACCCGGCGACGAGACGATCACCCCGCAGACGCTCCCCCCGGGCGAACCCCGCCCCGCCCCGCGATACTCCGAGACATGGGCGCCCCGCACCTGATCACCCGCCTCCAGAACCTCCAGGCCAGAGCCGAGCGCCGCGCCCCCGTCATCACCGAGGTGATCGCCCGCCTGGTCACGGGCCAACTCCTCGACTCGGCGACCCGACTGGCGGCCCAGGCCTTCCTCGCCTCCGTCCCCCTCCTGTTCGCGATCGCCGCCTTCGCCCCGCACAGCGTCCGCACCCAGCTCCAGGACTCCGTACGCACGATGTTCGGCCTCTCCGGAGCCACCGCCGACGAACTCGCCCAGGTCATCAACTCCGACGCGGACGACGAGATCCGCGACACCAGCGGAGCGATCGGTCTCGTCGTCGCCCTCGCCTCCGCGACAAGCTTCAGCCGCGCCATGGTCCGGGTCTGCGAACGCGCCTGGGACCTGCCGAAGGCCTCGACCCGCATCACCGCCTGGCGCTGGGTGGTGTGGCTGCTCGCCCTCGTCCTGTTCGTCTTCCTCCAGGGCCCGATCCGCCAGGGCTTCGGCGCCGGCGCCCTCCTCGGCGTCCCCCTCTTCTTCCTTCTCAGCACCGGCGTATGGCTGTGGACCCAGCACCTCCTGCTGGCCGGCCGCCTGCCCTGGCTGCCGCTGCTCCCCGGCGCCGTCCTGGCCGGCGCCGCCACCAGCGCGCTCTCCCTCAGCGCCCGCGTCTACCTGCCCCACGCCCTGGACCGCGCCCTCGGCGAGTACGGCGCCCTCGGCATGGTCCTGGCGATGCTGTCCTGGCTGATCGTGCTGGGCGCGGCCGTCACGTTCGCGCTGACGATCGGCGCGGTACTGGCCCAGGCCCCGCCCCTGGACCGCTGGGTGAACCGCCAGGCGCCCGGCACCTGACCCCCGTTCGGCCCACCGCCACGTGCACGCGCCACCGGCCCGGACTTGGATGACGGCAAGAGGTCCGGCCCGCCGGGCGGCCGGTGGGCGAACGACGAGGGGGCCCCATGACGGCAGCCGAGGACACCGCCGCACCCCGCGGCGACGGCCCGTCCGCGTCCCCCGGCCGGCTCCTGCTGACCCCCGCCTACCTCCGCCTGCTCCTCCTCTCCGTCCTCCTCGGCGTCCCGATCGCCCTCGCCGCGTTCTTCTTCGTGAGCCTCCAGCACTGGCTCCAGCACGAGATCTGGACCTCGCTGCCCGACGCCGTCGGCTACTCGGAAGCCCCCTGGTGGTGGCCGCTGCCCGCGCTCGCGCTCGCCGGCCTGATCCTCGCCCCGATCGTCACCCGCTTCCCGGGCGGCGGCGGCCACCTCCCCGCCGACGGACTCGGCGCGGGCGACCCCATCGGCCCCCGCGAACTCCCCGGCGTCGTCATCGCCGCCCTCACCGTCCTGCCCCTCGGCGGCGTCCTCGGCCCCGAGGCACCGCTGATGGCCGTGGGCAGCGCCCTCGCCCTGCTCGCCGTACGCCGGATCAAGGGCGCCCAGAATCCGCAGGCGCTCGGCGTCGTCGCCACCGCCGGTTCCACGGCCGCGATCTCCACGATCCTCGGCGGCCCGATCGTCGCCGCGATCCTGCTCCTGGAGGCCGCCGGACTCGGCGGCGCCCAACTCGTCGTCCTCCTGCTGCCCTGCCTCGCCGCGAGCGCGTCCGGCGCGCTCGTGTTCACCGGGTTCGGCCAGTGGACCGGCCTGACCATCGGCGGCCTCTCCCTGCCCAGCGTCCCGCCGAACGTCAACCCCGACGCCGGCGACTTCCTCTGGGGCATCCCGCTCGCCGTCCTCATCGCCGCCGCCATCACCCTGGCCCGCCGCCTCGGCCACGGCACCGGCCGCTGGGTTGCCCGCTCCCACACGGCGACCCGTACGGTGGCCTGCGCCCTGGCCGTCGGCGTCTGCCTCTCCGCGTACGCCCTGATCACCGGGCGCTCACCCGAGGAGGCCGCGCTCTCCGGCCAGGCCATGCTCGGCGAACTCGCCGCGCACCCCGGAGCCTGGTCGGTGGGCGCCCTGTTCGCCCTCGTCGCCTGCAAGGGCCTCGCCTGGGCCATCAGCCTCGGCGGCCTGCGCGGCGGCCCGATCTTCCCCGCCCTCCTCATCGGCGCCGCGGCGGCCGTCGCCTGCGCCGCGCTCCCCGGCCTCGGCCCGACCGCGGCACTCGCCCTCGGCATGACCGCCGCGGGCACCGCGGTCATGGGCCTGCCCCTGTGCAGCGCCGTCCTGACCGTCCTCCTCCTCGGCAAGGACGCCCACGACCAGATGCCCCTGATCGTCATCACCACCGTCACCGCCCACCTGACGGTCACCTTCCTGAACCAGAAAATGGCTCGCCCCCGCACCCCCAGGACCGACTAGGGTGTCTCTCTTCGGCCCGGGCCAGCGCCCTCGCCGGAGTCCCCGGAAGGCCGATCCTCATGGACACGGACCCGCCCACCCCCCTCGCGGCCCCCCTCACCACCACCCTCACGCGCCGTCGCCTCGACGAAGCCCTGCACACCCTCACCGTCACCTTCCGCGGCATGACCGCGATCCCCGAAGAGGTGAACTGCACCTGCCACTGGGGCAGCGAGGAGGAGCAGGCCCTCCTCAAGGTCCCGGACGTCGAGCTGGACCCGGACCTCCTGCGCCGCACCTGGCAGGCGATCGACTGGACCGACCACGGCGCGGTACTGCGCCGCATACTCCCCCAGTTCGCACGGGAGTTGGCCGCGGGCCGCATCGACCGCGAGACCGTCTACGGACTCGCCGAAGCCGGCGGCTCCTTCGCCCGAGGCCGCTGGCAGCAGTGGCCCGCCCAACAGGCAGCGGCAGTACGGGACTTCCTCGACGCCTGGTGGACCCACGCCCTCACCGACCCGGCCCCGCCCGCCCCCGCCCACGACGTCCTGTCCGTCTGCGCCGAGGCCTCCGGCACCCTCACCCCCTACCTGGACACCTGGACCCGCACCACGGGCCCCGTCAGCGACGCGCACCTGATCCTCGCGGCCACGGAATGGGAGTACGACCTCCTCGGCGACGACCTCCCCTGGCAGGGCAACTGGTACGACACCGACCGCGACCGCCTCCGTACGGACCTGGCCGACTGGCTCCTGACCGAGGCGACCCCCCGCCTCGCATCGGCGGCCGCCCCCGACGAACTACGCCGCCGCATCAGCCTCCTGGCCCTCCACGACGAACCCCGCTGGACCCACCCGGACTGGCCCGGCTACCGCTACTGACCCCGTACCCGGCCCCGGACCGACTCCCCGCGCTGTCAGACCCGTACGCCATGATCGATGCACGGGCCGACGGGGCGGCGTGGCGCGGTGAGACGGGGGAACGGGATGACGGCGGACGGCGAACTGCTGAGTGCACGGGACGATTTCAGGGGGCTGGACGACTTCCAGCTGGGGGTCGCGCTCGACGGCCTCGTGCGCGGCAGCGGGTACTGGTGCGGCACCGGCGGGGAGCGACTGGCTCCCATCGAGCGGGCCGGGCGGTACCTGGCCGGCACCTGGCAGCCGGCCGCGCCCGGCGAGGGACCCGGGGTCGCGGGCGAGGGGTCCTGGATCCGCTTCATCGGCCGGATCGGAGCCGTCGCGCTGCGCGCCGCCGCGGAGCCGACGCGGGACGACCGGCGCCTCCGGCTGCTGGCGCTCCTCGAGATCTGGGCCGACAGCCCCTTCGCCGACCCGGCCGCCCGGCTGCGCACGGGCGTGGTGCGGATGGACGAGAGCGCGCCCCCGGCCGTTCGCGACGACCGGGGCGCGGCCGTCGTGGCCGGATGGCGGGCCGACCGGCTACGGACCTTCGTCGACCTGCGGACGGGGCAGGCGCCGCCGCCCGAGCTCGGGACGATCACCGAGGTGAGCGACGTACCGGCCGGCGGCTGGGGCAGCGCCGAGCAGGTCCGCCGGCTGGTGCGGCTCGTCCGGGAGCGCGGCCCGGTGCCGTGGGACCTCGGCGCCGTCACCCTGCTGCGGGACGGCACCGGTATCAGCCGCGCGGCGGCCACGTTCGCGCTGGCGGGGATGCTCGACGGCGGCCGGCTCACCGACTTCGACACCGCCCGGCGCACGTCCCTGCGGCTCAAGGCGAAGGAGATCGAGGACGGCGCCCGCGAGCCCTACCGGGCGGGCCCGGCGGACCGGCTCGACCTGGCCGCGGACGTCCTGCCCGACGACCCCGCCGAGCTGTGGGAGCCGCAGGGCATGCGCACGGTGGCGGAGCGGCTCGCGCACGCGTGGCGGGAGCGCTACGGCCGGCGGGCCGTCGTCCCCGAGCGCACCTTCGAGACGGTCCTCGACCTGCAGACCTCACGGCTGTCCGCGTCCCGCTTCTGCGCGGCGTTCACCGACCACGCCGACATCCGTGGCCTCGGCACCGACCTGGACACCTTCATCCGCAACAGCGAATACCAGCCGTTCCCGACCACAGGGGAGGAGGGGGAGCTGTTCGACTTCCGGGACACCCTGCGCGCGGTCGTCCCGCACCTCTTCCACGTCTACGCCGAACTGCCCGCCGGTGACCCGGTCCGCTCGGGAGCCCCCGGCCTCGTCCGCGCCCTGCACGAGCGCCTGAACCACCCCCGGCTGCTCCTCGACGCCGGACACCTCAGCGCCACGGAGGGCCGCCGGGCGGCCGACGTCCGCGACCGCTTCGGCCCGCACGCCTACACCGAAGGCCCGGAGCCGCTCAGCGAGGAGAGCTTCGACGACGGCCTGACCGTGGTCGTGGACGGCGTCGCCGAGCGGAGAGGCGACCGCATGCAGCCCTCGCTGTACTTCCGCCCGGCGCTCCTGGGCGCCGACGAGCGCACCCAGGCCCTGAAGTCGGCCCGCGCGGTCAACCGTTACAACCGCTACTCCGAGGATCTCCCCTGCGTGGAGTGGCTGCGCGACCAGGTCTGCGCCCGCCTCATGGACCGCATCGAGCACGCCCCGCTCCCGCCCGGCGCGTACGAGACGAACCCGGCCCGCTCCGCCCCCGCACTGCTGACCGATGTGGCCGGCGCCCTGGAAGTGGACGAGGACGCGGCCGCCCTCTACCTCCAGCTCCTGACCCTGCCCGCCCCGACCGACCGCAACATCCGTACCTGGAACGCCTGGAGGCCCGCCCGCCACCAGAAGGCCGCCGCCACGCTCGTCGAACGCGGCCTGGTCACCGAGGACAAGCGAGCCCGCGCCGGCCGTGGCCTCTTCCTCCCGGGCGAATGGATCCCCGCGGCCAAGCCCTACCACCCCATGGAGGCATGGAAAGCCCGGCTCCTCGGAGTGGAACCCTCCTACAACGGCCGCCTGGACACCCCCGCCCCCCTCCCCACCCACACCCTCCCCGAACTCTTCGAGTCCGCCTGGCGGTTGGTGACATCCGGGCGGGGCCCCGCGGCGTAGCCGGCCTGAGCCCGGACCAAGGCGGACCGGACTCACGGCGACGCGTCGTCGTACGGCTCGCAGGCCACGCCGTCGTTGTCGCGGTCGAGGTGCGGCGCGTAACCCGGCTCGCCCTTCTCGATGGGGGCGGCGCCCGCGTCCCACGCAGCGGCGCAGTTCTTGAAGTAGCGGTAGCCTCCGTCGGTACTGGGGTCCGGTCCCGCCACCTCGTGCAGGTCGGCGCCGACGATCGTGCCGTCGCGCACCGTGTACGTGCCTTCGAAGACCTTCAGCGAGCCGTCGGTCTGCGTGGCCTCCAGCCTGACGGAGGCGCTGGTCCGGTCGGAGCCGAGGATGCGGACCGTGTCGTGGGCGGTGCCGGCGAACCCGGCGACGAACTGCGCGTACGAGCCCGAGAGGTTCCTGCCGCCCAGGTCCCAGGCACGGGCGTAGTCCCGCGCGTTGATCGCCGCGACATAGGACCGGACGACCGACGCGGCGTCGCTCACCGGCGACGGAGCCCTGGGAGCCGACTCGGACGAAGTCCTCGGAGACGGTGTTCTCGGAGACGGCGGCTCGGACGCCGGGGGCTTCGACGGTTCGGAGGCGGAGGGCGAGGGCGGCGGCGGTTCCGTGACGGTCCTGGTCACCGTGGCGTCGCTCCGGGACGACGACGCGTCGCCGCTCCCACAGCCGCTCACACCGATCGCCGCGGTCAGCAGCAGGGGCACCGCCGCCGCGGGGACGAGGCGGTTCATGGAGGTCACCTCACGACTGAGCCCTGTCCCCTCCAGCCTGCGCCGCCTCGGACGGCACAGCAACAAGAAGCTCGGAGCCCCCCGCCCGACCGCGGGCCCGCGACGCCAGAGCGCGGGTCCGCGGCCGGTTTTCCTCAGTCGTTCAGCCAGTCCGTGGGAATCGCGGGCTCGCCCGTCAGAACCCGGACGTCGCCTCCGTCCGTGGCGTCGGCGACGTAGACGCCGCCGGTGGCGTCGACGTCGTTCACGGCGGAGAACGCGATCCGGGTGCCGTCGGGGGAGAAGACCGGGCCCTGGACGCCACTGAGGGCGGTCGTCCAGGTGCTCTGCAGCTCCGTCGTGGCGCCGGTCGCCACGTCGACGGTGGTCAGGCCGTTCTCGGTGACGTAGGCGATGCGCCGCCCGTCGGGGGACCAGTCGACGGGCGCGGACGACGCGTTGCGGGCCGTGCTGATCTGCCGCGCCTCCCGGGTGGCGAGGTCCATGACCCAGACGTCCCTGCCGTACTCCCGGCCGTCGGGCGTCTCGTAGGTGCTGGTCCGCACGAAGGCGATGCTCTTGCCGTCCGGCGAGAACGTGCCCGCGCCGCCGGTCGTCGTCAGCACCTCCTGCCCCGAGCCGTCGCTCCTGATCCACTCCATGCCGCGCGGGCTGGAGTAGACGATGCGCTTGCCGTCGGGGGACCAGTCGGGGTGTCCGACGTACGGGGCCTCGTTCGTCTCGGGCGCGATGCCCGGGACCAGCACGCGCCGGTCGCTGCCGTCGCTGTCGGCGAGCACCAGGTTCCGGGCGTACATGCAGCCCTCGGGCTGCGGGATGCAGGTGGCGTCACGCTGGACGTACGCCACGGTGGAGCCCTTCGGGGACAGGACGCCCTGGTCGGCGTTCTGCGCGAGGGTCCGGGTGACGTCTCCGGTCACCGGGTCGAGCGTGACCAGTGCGGGAGAGCCCGAGGAGTAGCCGGTGGCGGTGATCGGAGCGGCCGCCGCCTCCTGCCCCGCCACGGCGGTCCCTGCTGTCGGCAGACCCGCGGCGACGACGATTCCCACGGTCAACACGACGCGTTTGAGAAGCACTTGAGCCCTTCTGGGGCAGCCGGTGTCTCCGGCCCCCGCTACGAGAGCGAAAGGCGATCAAGGAATGTCACAGGGGCTCGGCCACGTCCCGGCCGGGCGTGTGCCGCAGACCCCCGCCCTCCACCAGCGCACCGCCCACCACCAGCCCCACCGCGAGCGCCGTGACGATCGTGACCAGCTTCATCAGATCCTGGAAGCCCTCGATGACGTAGCCGCCCGCCAGCGTCGTCAGACCCCGCATGCCGAGCGAGCCGACGGTCAGCGTGAAGAAGCCCGGCAGGATCAGGATCAGCCGGGGCGGACGGCCCGGACGCCGCGCGATCAGCGTGGCCGCCGCGGCCAGCACGACGGCGGCGACGAACGTACCGCCCGTCTCCCCGACCAGCTTCGTGAACGCCGACTGCACCCCCACGGTCACGTACACCAGCACCAGCAGCGGCACGAAGAAACGCACCGGGATCGCGAACGCCAGCACCGTGCCCGCCGTGAACACGATCCACGCCAGGAACAGCGCCCACCGGGGCAGATCCGCGTCCGCGGCCACGTCGAACAGGGCACGGGTGTCGGTGCCCGTGACGACTACGCCGAGCAGCACCCCGAGATACAGCTGGACCAGCAGGAACACGGAGTAGACGAGCCGGATCGCACCCGTGGTGATCAGCCCGGCCGACAGCTCGGCGGTGGCCGCGCTCAGATAGTCGCCGGGCACGAAGAAGAACAGCGCCGGAAGCATCAGCAGCACCGGACCGCCGCGCGCCGGATCGTCCGCGAACACCTCGATCGTGACGACGGAGACGACGACCGACACCACCAGCGGCAGGATCCGCTCCAGCACCGGCACCCGCTCCGCCGCGACCGCGAGCCCCGCCGCCAGCGCCGCCAGCACGGCCGTGGCGCCGATCTCGTACCAGGTCGGCTGCATCAGCGGGGCGAACCCCAGCGAGAACAGCACGATGCCGAGGAACTTCAGCCACCACGGGTACGGCGCCGGGGCCGCCACGATCGCCGCCAGCCGGCGGTCCGCCGCCGCGAGCCCGATCGTCCCGCCCCGCACCTCGGCGAGCAACGGCTGCAACGCGGCGACCTGATCGAGCCGGAACACCTCGGGGACACCGTGCACGGTGACGGTACGGGTGGCGCCGTCCGCCGCGGTCACCGCCAGCGCGGCCGCCTCCGGCACCAGCAGCAGCGACGCGGAACCGCCGAACGCGCGGGCGCTGTCCGCGACCGCCCGCTCGATCAGGTGCGCGCCCTCACCGGAGGTGCGCAGCAGGAGACCGGTCAGCCGGGACAGGAACACCACCAGGTCGTCGAGCGCGACCGGACTTTCGTGCGCGGCCGCACCTTCGAGCCCCGCCGGATCCGCGGGCCCCGCACCCCCGCCCTGCCCCGCCTCCGCGGCCTCGCGTCGCTCCACACCCGCCTCCTCGCTCCGGCCTCAGAGGCTCCAGCCTGCCCGCGCCCCCCACGGTCGGCATCTCGGGCGCCCCGGACCCGGGACCGGCTCCGCCCGCCTCACCCGAACGGCCCACTCGTCCTGCGCCCGGCCGCGACCCCACCGAGGCTGGCCCCGACCTCGTCCGCAGCTCCCAGGAGGGCCTGATGGCATCGATGGACGTACCGGCGGATGTTCCGAGACAAGCCGCCCGGACGGAGGTGAGCACGGCCGCCCGGCCGACCCTGTCCTGGGTGACCCTGGCCCTGATGACGACCGCGTCCGTGGCCAGCCTGCGGGCCGCGCCCACGATGGCCGTCTACGGCCTGGCCTGCGTCTTCCTCTACCTCGTCCCGGCGATCGTGTTCCTGCTGCCGACCGCCCTGGTCTCGGCGGAACTCGCCTCCGGCTGGTCGGGCGGCGTCTACCGGTGGGTGAGCGAGGGACTGTCCAAACCGCTCGGATTCCTCGCCGTGTGGTGCCAGTTCGCGATGACGATCTTCTACTACCCGAGCCTGCTCGCCTTCGTCGCGAGCACCATCGCGTACGTCATCGACCCGTCCCTGGCCTCCAACGGCCTCTACACGGCGATCGTCATCATGATCCTGTACTGGACCGGTGTCTGGGTGTCCTCGCGCGGCACCAAAGCCCTGGCGGGACTGTCCAGTTGGGGCCTCATCATCGGCACCCTCATCCCGGGCACCCTCCTCGTGGTCCTCGGCATGGTCTTCCTCGGCCAGGGCAACGCCTCCGCCGCCCCCATGACCAGCGACCACCTCCTGCCGGCGTGGACCGGCCTCGCGAGCCTGGTCCTCATCGTCAACAACTTCCTCTCCTACTCCGGCATGGAGATGAACGCCGTCCACGTCTCCTCGCTGAAGAACCCGGCGAAGGAGTACCCGAAGTCGATGTTCCTGGCGATGGGCCTCGTCCTGCTGATCTTCATCCTGCCCGCGCTGGCCATCAGCTGGGTCGTCCCCGCCGACCAACTCAGCCTCACCGCAGGCGTGATGCAGGCCTTCGACGCCTTCTTCTCCCACTTCCACATCGGCTGGATGACCCCGATCGCCGCCGTGATGCTGATCTCCGCGGCCCTCGGCGGCATGCTGACCTGGCTCGCCGGACCGTCCAAGGGCCTGCTGGAGATCTCCCGCAGCGAGGGCTACCTGCCGCCGTTCCTGCAGAAGCTCAACAAGTTCGGCGTCCAGCAGAACATCCTCGTCACCCAGGGCGTCGTCACCACCGTCATCGCCCTGCTGTACGCGCTGATCCCGAACGTCTCCAACGTGTACTGGATCTTCTCGACGATCACCACGCAGGTGTACCTCATCGTCTACCTGCTGATGTTCGTCGCCGCGATGCGCCTGCGGAAGACCCAGCCCGACCACCCGCGCGGCTACCGCGTCCCCGCCCTCGGCCTCCTGTGCACCGTCGGCCTGCTCGCCTCGATCGCCGCCCTCACCATCGGCTTCGTCCCGCCCTCGCAGTTCGGCAGCGGCAGCGTCTGGTCGTACGTCCTGCTCATCGGTGCCGGCCTGATCATCCTCGGCCTGCTCATCCCGTGGGCGTTCCTCAAGTTCCGCAAACCCGGCTGGCGCACCGAGGCCGCCGAGGAAGGCGGCACGTCATGAGCCCCACCCGCTTCGCCTCCGAACACAAGTGGATCTACGTCGGCGCGATCGTCCTCCTCGTCGTCCTCGCGATCATCGGCATCATCCAGTACGAGAGCGTGAAGACCGGCAACGAGGCGGCGAAGAAGGCCAACCAGCTCGCCGACGCCGCCGAGGAGGCCGGCTACCCGCGCCCCGACACGGGGACGATCCAGCGGGCCCTCGGCACCGACGGCGGCACCGTCTGCGAGGACCCCGTCGGCGCCCTCGCCTCCGCCCTCTGGAAGATCAACGTCTCCAACGGCGCCGCCTTCGTCGGCCAGCGCCCCGTCATCGGGGACGCCCGCGCCCTGCGCGCCGAGGCCGAGATCCTCAAGATCTACTGCCCCGACAAGCTCGACAAGTTCAAGAACAAGCTCGACGACCTGAAGACCGACGACACGGTGAGGCGAGACGCATGACCGAACTGGCCGCACGCATCGCGGCGTTGATGCCGCGCGCGAAACAGGACCTGACCGACCTCGTCGCCGTCCCCTCGGTCGCCGACCCCCGCCAGTACCCGCCCGAGGAGTGCCACAAGGCCGCCCGCTGGGTCGCCGACGCCTTCGCCGAGGCCGGCCTGCACGACGTGCACCTCGTCGAGACCGCCGACGGCAGCCACGCCGTCATAGGCCACCGCCCGCCCCCGCCCGGCGCGCCCACCGTCCTGCTCTACTGCCACTACGACGTCCAGCCGCCGCTCGACGACGCGGCCTGGACCACCCCGCCGTTCACCCTGACCGAGCGCGACGGCCGCTGGTACGGGCGCGGCACCGCGGACTGCAAGGGCAACATCGTCATGCACCTCACCGCGCTCAGGGCGCTCGGCGACGACATCCCCGTAGGCCTGAAGTTCGTCGCGGAGGGCTCGGAGGAGCAGGGCACGGGCGGCCTGGAGGCGTACGTCACCGAGCACCCGGAGGAGTTCCTCGCCGACGCCCTGCTGGTGTGCGACACCGGCAACGCGGAGGTCGGCACGGGCACCGCGACGATCACCCTGCGCGGCCTCGCCAACCTTGTCGTCACCCTCGACACCCTGAAGGGCGAGATCCACTCGGGCATGTTCGGCGGCCCCGCCCCCGACGCGCTCGCCGCCCTGATCCAGACCCTGTCGACCCTGCGCGACCCGGCCACGGGCGCCACCCGGATCGACGGCCTGGACTGCGAGGGCACGTGGGAGGGCGTCGGCTACGACGAGGCGACCTTCCGCCGCGACGCCGGCGTCCTGGACGGCGTCCACCTCACCGGCACCGGCACGGTCGCCGACCGCCTGTGGGCCCGCCCCGCCGTCACCGTCCTCGGCATCGACTGCCCGCCCGTCGTCGGCTCCGCGGCCGCCGTCCCGGCCACCGCCCGCGCCCGCGTCAGCCTCCGCGTCCCGCCGGACATGGACGCGGGCACCGCCCGCGAGGCCCTCACGAAACACCTCACGGAAGCCGCCCCCTGGGGTGCCCGCGTCACCGTCGAGCCGGAAAGCACAGGCTCCCCCTTCCGCGCCGCCACCGACGGCCCCGCCTACACGGCCCTCGGCGAAGCCATGAGCCAGGTCTACGGCAAACCCCTCGCCTTCCTCGGCCAGGGCGGCTCCATCCCCCTGTGCAACGTCCTCGCCTCGGCCTACCCCCGCGCCGAGATCATCCTGATGGGAGTGGAGGAACCCCGCTGCCTCATCCACGCCCCGAACGAGAGCGTCGACCCGACGGAGATCGAACACATGGCCCACGTGGAGGCCCTGTTCCTGAAGCAGTTCGCGACCCGCGCCACCCCTGAGAACAAGCCGTGAAAACGAACCGTGAAAACAAACAACCCCCGAGTCGACGACTCGGGGGTCCGATGGAGCGGGTGACGAGAATCGAACTCGCACTCTCAGCTTGGGAAGCTGATGTTCTACCACTAAACTACACCCGCACGGTACGGCCGTTGAACTGATCCGTACTCGCGGACACTGTACCTCATCCCGGGTCCCGGGCGCGGAAGCGCCGGGGCCCGGCTGCGTTCCGAGGCCTGGAAGTGACTGCGGGTGAAGGGAGTTGGGGCGTACGGTGGGGGGACCGCGCGAGGGTTGTTCAGAGGCGGAGCGCCGCGTGGATTCGCGTCCCTTTCATCCCGTAATGTGACCCCGTCGTCGGTCAGGAAACTGACCACATGGCTCGTGGGGAAGGGACTCCGGGACTTGATGGACTCGATGGAGCGCACCGTCGTCCGATGTGCCGAGGGGCACGTGTTCAGCACCGCTTCGTTCCCGATGCAGCAGGCCGACCGACTCGGTCCCGGCCGGCTCATCCGGTGTCCGAGGTGCGCCCGGCTCCGGCACTCGGTTCCTGTGGGATCCGACAAGCGGTAGCGGCAGGCGGAAGCAGTGGCTCAGCGCGGGGGCCCGCCGATTGTGGCGGGCCCCCGCGCTCTGCGTATCCTCAGTGAGTGCTTCTCTCAGACAAGGACATCCGGGCCGAGATCGACGCCGGGCGGGTGCGGATCGATCCCTACGACGAATCCATGGTGCAGCCGTCGAGCATCGACGTACGTCTCGACCGCTACTTCCGGGTGTTCGAGAACCACAAGTACCCCCACATCGACCCGAGCGTCGAGCAGGCGGATCTGACCCGGACGGTGGAGCCGGAGGGCGACGAGCCCTTCATCCTGCACCCGGGTGAGTTCGTGCTCGCGTCGACGTACGAGGTCATCTCGCTGCCCGACGATCTCGCCTCGCGCCTCGAGGGCAAGAGCTCGCTGGGCCGCCTCGGCCTCGTGACGCACTCGACCGCCGGGTTCATCGACCCGGGCTTCAGCGGTCATGTCACGCTCGAGCTGTCGAACCTCGCGACCCTGCCGATCAAGCTGTGGCCCGGCATGAAGATCGGCCAGCTGTGCATGTTCCGGCTGTCGTCGCCCGCCGAGTTCCCGTACGGCAGCGAGCGATACGGTTCGCGTTACCAGGGGCAGCGTGGCCCGACGGCCTCCCGCTCCTTCCAGAATTTCCATCGGACCCAGGTGTGAGCGGCAGCAACATGAGTGACGTGCGCGAGAACCTTACGTACGAGATGTTCGGCGGCGCCGTGCGCGAGCTCGCGCAGACCATCGCCGACGACGGCTACGAGCCGGACATCATCCTGAGCATCGCGCGCGGCGGCGTCTTCGTCGCGGGCGGCCTCGCGTACGCCCTGGACTGCAAGAACATCCACCTGGTCAACGTCGAGTTCTACACCGGTGTGGGCACCACGCTCGAGATGCCGGTCATGCTCGCCCCGGTGCCGAACGCGATCGACTTCAGTGACAAGAAGGTCCTGATCACCGACGACGTCGCCGACACCGGCAAGACGCTGAAGCTGGTCCACGACTTCTGCCTCGACCACGTGGCCGAGGTCCGGTCCGCGGTGGTCTACGAGAAGTCGCACTCGCTGGTGAAGTGCGAATACGTGTGGAAGCGCACGGACGATTGGATTAATTTCCCGTGGTCCGTCGAGCCGCCCGTCGTGAAGCGGGACGACCAGGTGCTCGACGCCTGAGTCGCCGCAGATGTGAAGAAGGGCCCGGCGCCGTCGCATGAACGACGGCGCCGGGCCCTTCTGTGTGCTCAGGGCGTCAGAACGTGCCCAGCTTGATGATCGACAGCAGGGCGATCAGCTGGATCGCGGAGGCGGCCAGGGCCTTCGGCCAGGGGAGGTCGTGGGACTTGGAGACCATCGAGGTCAGCAGGGCGCCGGCGGCCAGCCAGGTGGCCCAGCCGAGCAGCTGCACGAACATCTCGTCGCCGCCGAGGAACATGCCGACGACCAGGCGCGGGGCGTCGGTCAGGCAGGCGATCAGCATGGACAGGCCGACCGTGGGCTGCCACGCGCCGTCGCCGCCGAGCTGGCGGGCCAGGGTGTGCGTGACGACGCCGAGGATGAAGAAGCTGATCGTGACGGCGACGCCGGTGGTCAGGACGTAGGGGATCGCCGACGACATCGTCGCGTTGATCACGTCCTCGCGGGCGCCGTCGAAGCCGAAGATCGCGAGCAGGCCGTAGACGAAGGTCACGACGAGGGCGGGGCCCCACATCGCGTAGTCCCGCATCTGGAGGTACGTCTGGTTGGGGCGCAGGACGACTCCGGAGAGGAGTTCCTTCCAGTGCAGGCGGGGGCCGACGGGGCCCGCCGGGGCCGCGCCCGCCTGGTACGTGGCGCCCTGGTTGTACGGGTCGTCGTGCACCGAGAAGGCCTGCGTGTGACCCGGGTTGTTCGCCGCGTACGGGTCGTGACCGGCGCCGCCGAAGTACTCCGGCTCGCCGTGCCCGCCGCCCTGGGGCCACTGCTGCTGAGGCGCCTGCTGCGGTTGCCCGTACGGCTGCTGCGGGTACTGCTGCTGCGGTTGTCCGTACGGGGCGTGCGGGGGGTGCCCTTGCTGCGGCGCTTCGCGGTTGTCCCGGCCGCGTCCGTTCCTGAATCCAGCCACGTGGTCGAACGTACCTGGTTTCCCGCCCCCGATGCCGGGCCTGGGGGACCGGGCCCGGCATTGCGGCTGAGCTGTGACATCCCTTACGGGGCGGCCCTAGGGGTCACTGGAGGTACGCCGAGACGGGCGGCTCGTAGATGTCCGTCACGCCCACCGTGGTGATACCCGTCGCGGAGCCGGGCAGCCTCAGCGAGCCGTCTCCGCCGTCGACGTAGAGGTCGGCCGTGCCGTCGCCGTTCGCGTCGCGCAGCCGCACCACATCGCCGAAGGCGTCGTAGGGGTTCAGCGGCCCGGGTACGCCGGGGGTGTTGCGGGCGAACCACTGGGAGCCGGTGCCGGAGAGACCACTGGCGCGGCCCTTGAGGACGTGGACTCCGCCCGCGTTGTCCTTACCGTCGATCGCCTCGCTGCGCACACCGATCGCCAGGTCCTGGTAGCCGTCCCCGTTGACGTCGCCCGCGGAGATCGACGACGCGAAGTTGTCGTAGTTCTCCGGAGTGCCGGCCATGCCGTCGGAGGACTGGGTGATGCGGGTGCTGGTGGAGGGGCCCGACGAGGAACCCTTCCAGACGGTGAGTCGGCCCTTGTGCCTCGAGTAGAGAGGCGTGCCCACGGTGATGTCGCCGTAGCCGTCCTTGTCGAAGTCGGCGATGACGCCGTCGCCGCCGAGTTCGGCGCGCCCGACGTCGCCGTCGATGGAGGCCAGGCGGAGGGTGCTGTCGGAGGTGAGCGCGCTCGATCCGCCCTTGATGAACCAGGCGTCGGCGGCCGAGTACGAGGACGTGACCACGTCCCCGATGATCACGAGGTCCGTTTTGCCGTCGCCGTTGACCTTCCCCGAGATCAGGGCCGTCGAGTAGAAGGACGTCGTCTTGTCGAGCTTCGTGACGGTGCCGGTGGTGCCGGAGCGGGTGAACGGGCCGCGGTAGACGTAGGTGACCGCACCGTTGACGAGGGCCAGGTCCTGATGGCCGTCGCCGTTGAAGTCGCCGGTCGCCAGGTCCTGGCCCATGCCGCCGACCGGGTTCTTGTTCGCCACCGTCGTGCCGGTGGCGAGGCCCTTCGGTGAACCCCACAAGATGGTCACGGCGCCCCGGGCGGCTCCCTGGGAATTCTTCTCGTTGACCGCTGCCACGGCGAGGTCGCCGTAGCCGTCCTGGTCGAAGTCGGCGGCGGCACGCACCTCGCCGAACTCGTCGGTGTCCTCGTCGGCGCCGGGCACGCCGGGGCTGGCCTGGCTGATGCGCTGGGCGTCGGCGGTGCCGGGGCCGCTCGCGGTGCCGAACACGACGGCGACGCTGCCGCCGTCCCCGTCGCTGAAGCTGGGGTACGCGTAGTCGCGGTAGCCGTCGCCGTTGAAGTCGTCGGCGTACCGGGCAGTGGCGGCGGTCGCGGTTGCCGGGAAGAGCAGGCCGGTGGCGAGGAGTGCGGTGGTCGCCAGGGCCAGGGTTCTTGCGCGCACGTCGTGCTCCTGGGGGTGCGTGGTGAGTGGTCGCTCAGCCGATGGCGGTGCCGAACTCCGGCTGGTAGTAGGAATCGGGGAGTCCGGCCGTCGTGCCGCTGAAGCTCACCGAGCCCTTGGTGGTGAGGGTTGTGGCGGCGGCTTTGAGGAACGACGCGGCGCCCACATAGTTGTTCTCGCCGGAGGTGCCGACCGTGAGGTCCGCGTGGCCGTCGCCGTTCGTGTCGCGCAGGGCGACGGCCGAGCCGAAGTTGTCTCCGGTCTCGGCCGCTCCGGGTACGCCGGTGGTGTCTTGGTGGTACGCGTACGAGGCCTCGGTGGACGGACCGGCGGCGCCTCCGGGGATCACGGTGACGGACCCGGTGAACTCCGCGGTGCCGACGGTCTCGTACGGGGCACCGACGGCGAGGTCGGCGTGGCCGTCACCGTCGATGTCGCCGAGTGCCACCGACGCACCGAAACGGTCGGACTTCTCGACGGCACCGGGGATGCCCGGGGTGTCCTGGGTGAGGGTGAGCGGGGGTCGGGAGGTGTCGGGTCCGTCGGCCCCGCCGTAGGTCACGGTGACGTTGCCGCCGTCGGTCGAACCCGGGAACGACCTCTCGTCCCAGGGGTTGCCGGTGACGATGTCCTCGAAGCCGTCACCGTCGATGTCGCCGACCGCCGCGTTCGTCCCGTGCGCGATGTCGCCCGCGTGGTGGTCGCCGAGCCAGGAGTAGTCGCCGGGAGCCAGGTACACGGATTGCTTGTAGAGGTCCGTGGTCGCGTTGTAGTGGCCGCCGACGACCAGGTCGTCGGTGTGGTCGCCGTCGATGTCTCCTGCGGCCAGCGACTCGATGGTGCTGTTGTCCGAGAAGGCATCGGCAGCGAAGCCGTGTTGTCCTCCCAGCGTGTCGGTCCGGGTGGTGCCGCCGATGTAGGTGAAGACGTTGTTGGAGCTTGCGGAACCGACCGCCAGATCGGTACGCCCGTCACCGTCGAAGTCACCGGAGGCGAGTGCGTGGCCGAACCCGCTGATGTAGTTGACCCTCGGGAGCCGCAGGGCCGTGCCGCCGGTGAGGCCGGCCGGGCTGCCCCACAGGACGGTGACGGCACCGGAGCCTGTGCCCGCGGTGGAGTCCTCGCCGGTGGCTGCCACCGCGAGGTCCCCGTACCCGTCGCCGTCGAAGTCGCCCGGGGCGACCGCCGATCCGAACATGTCGCTGTCCTCGGAGGCTCCGGGAACACCGGCCGAACTCTGCGAGACCACGCGGGAGGTGGAGCTCCCGGGGCCGCTCGCCGAGCCGTAGGACACGACCACCGAACCGGCTTGCCTGGCGCCGTTGGCCGTGGCGAAAGGCGCGGTCACCGCGAGGTCGCGGTAGCCGTCGCCGTTGAAGTCGTCGCTGTACTTGGCGGGGGCCGCCGTGGCCTGTGCGGCCGGCAGGGCGAGGGCACCGGACACCGTCAAGGTGGCGGCGAGGAGGAGGGCGCGTTTGTGCATGGGGGGACTCCGGGATCAGGTGCTGGGGCCGGCGCCCCCGTACTGGGGGAGGGGGCGCCGGGTGATGGTGCGGGGCCGAGACGGCCGGTCAGTTGGCGGCGTTGGCTCCGAATTCCGGGTAGCCGTCCGTGCTGACGCCGGCGGCCGACGTGGAGATGGAGCGGGCGCCCGTCGTGGTGATCTTGGTGCCGTTGGACGGGAGGTAGGTCAGGGCGCCGTTGCCGCTGTTCTCGCCGTACGCGCCCACGGTGAGGTCGGACTTGCCGTCGCCCGTGACGTCGGTGAGCTTCACCTCGCCGCCGAAGTAGTCGTACGCCTCGTCGTCGCCGGGGACGCCGGGGGTGGACTGGGCGAAGAACTGGGCGCCGGAGGTCGTGTCGATGCCGTTCGGGGAGCCGTAGAGGACGGTGACGGAGCCGGTGTCGACGACCGAGGGGCTGCCGAGGTTCTCGCCGGAGGCGCCCGCGACGAGGTCCTGGAAGCCGTCGCCGTTGACGTCGCCGAGGGAGACCTCGCCGCCGAACCAGTCGCCGCGCTCGGAGCCGCCGGGCACGTTGCCGGAGTCCTGGGTGACGTTGGTGGTGCCGGCCGGGCCGGAGGCCGAGCCGTACGTGATGTGGACCTGGCCGCCGACGACGGACTCGGGGACGGAGGGCTCTTGCGAGCCGTCCTTCTCCGGGTCCCAGCTCTGGCCGGTGACGATGTCGGCGTAGCCGTCGCCGTTGACGTCGCCGATGCCGGTGATGATGCCGCGCTTGAGCGTCTTGGCGCCGGTCATGGTGAGGCCGGAGGAGGAGCCGGGTACGTAGAAGTTGGTGTTCCAGCCGATCTCGGAGCTGGTCTCGTAGCCGTTGACGACGAGGTCGGTCCGCTTGTCGCCGTTGACGTCGCCGGCGGTGAGGTTGACCGGGCCGTCGTAGCCGCCGCTCGTGATGGCGGGCTTGATCGTGTAACGGCCGCCGGCGGTGCCGGACTTGGAGATGCCGCCCTTGTACACGTAGATCGTGGCGCTGGACGAGCCGACGGCGAGGTCGTCCTTGCCGTCGCCGTCGAAGTCGCCGGCGGCGAGCGAACGACCCCAGCGGTCGTGGGAGGAGACGGCCGGGTCGGGGAGCGTCGTACCGCCGGACAGGCCGGCGGCGGAGCCCCACAGGATGGTGACCATGCCGCCGTCGGTGTCGCCGGCGAGGTCTTCGGACGAGGCGCCGACGGCGAGGTCGTCGTAGCCGTCGGAGTTGAAGTCGCCGTAGGCGCTGGTCCAGCCGAAGTGGTCGCCCTTCTCGGCGCCGCCGGGGACGCCCGAGGTGTTCTGGGTGACGGTGCTGCGCGCGGTGCTGCTGATACCGGTGGCCGAGCCGTACAGGGCGACGATCGAGCCGGCTTCCCTGTACCCGGCGACGGTGGAGCTGCCCGCGGAGAACGCGACGTCGCCGTACCCGTCACCGTTGAAGTCGGCCTCGTGGTGGTGGACGGAGTCGCCGGCCGTGGCCGTGCCCGTGCCGGTGACGACGAGGGCGCCGGTCAGGGCCGCGGCGACGGCGGTCGCCGTGAGGAGGTGTCTGTGCTTGGCCATACGTGGCTCCTGCTGCAGGGGATGCCTGGCGGGCATCCGCGACGATGAGTGCCGGTTTCGCTGTCGTTCACCCGGAGTTGTCCGGGGCATGATCGGCGGTTCGGCGAACAGGAGACTCGTTGTGGGGTGCAAGGGTTGTACGGGGCTGATGGCAAATTGTGTCAGCCGGTGAACTCCGTGGTGGAGAAGGTGACGGCGGGGTCGGGCCAGGCGAGCACGGGCTCCGTGATGCCGCTCAGCACCTCGACCGTGTCGGTGTCGCCGTCCGCCGCGGCCCGTTGCAGGACGAGGTCGTCCCTGCCGTCGCCGTCGAAGTCCGCGACGGCGACGACGCGGCCCTTCACGTCAGGGCCCGCCAGGAGCTTGGTGCCGCTGTGCAGCATGCGGACGGGGTCGTCGGAGTCGCCGGAGACGACGAGGTCGGTGCGGCCGTCGCCGTCGAAGTCGCCCGCGTCCAGGGCCGATCCGGTCGGAGCGGGGAGCTTCACCGTGCGGCCCGCGGTGCCCTGGGGGCCGTAGAGGGTGATGCCGGTGGTGGTGAGGACGGCGGCGCCGGGGGTCGTGCCGAAGCGGCCGAACGCCACGTCCTCGCCCGCGGGGTACTTGGCTCCGGGGCGGCCGGGGCCGGTGGGGCCGCCGCGGACCAGGGCGGAGCGGGCGGTGCCGGTGTGGGCGCGGACGAGGACGTCGTCGGCGCCGTCGCCGTCGAGGTCGGAAGCGGGTCCGGCCGGGACGTTGCCGGAGGCCTGGACGAGGCGGGCCGTGCCGCGGGGCGCTCCGGCGCGGGTGAACGGGCCGGGGAGGAAGGTGAGTCGGCCGCCGCTGGCGTGGACGACGAGGTCGCCGTCGCCGTCGTCGTCGAAGTCGCCGCACACGGGCTGGTCGGGCCAGTCGTTGCCGAAGCGGGCCTTGTCGGGGATGCGGAGGGTGACGGCCTTGCCGGAGATGCCGGTCGGGGAGCCGAAGAGGATCTGCACGGGGACGGGGGGCCGGCCCTGGCCGTCGTAGGGCGGGTCGGTGGAGACGACGAGGTCGGAGAAGCCGTCGCGGTTGAGGTCGCAGGCGGCCTCGGAGCTGAACGCGGCCGGGATCTGGCCCTTCGTCGGGGCGGCGTACTTCGCGGGGGAGAGCAGCTGGCGGGTGGCCGGGTCGGGGCCGTGCTTCTTGCGGCCGTAGACGATGCCGATGCCGGGGTCGTCGCCGAGGCCCTTGTGGGCGAGGTCGTCGAGGACGAGGTCGGGGGTGCCGTCGCCGTTGAAGTCGGAGGGGACCTTGCTGCCCTTGCCCTCGGGGATCGGGCGGGTCTGGGTGTGGGCCTTCTTGGCGGCCAGGGCCGAGGAGTCGGGTTTGTCGGTGGAGGTGTCGCCGCCGCCCGAGCAGGCCGTCAGGGTCAGGGCGAGGGAGAGCGCCAGGGCTCCGCTGATGCCGAGTGTCCTGGTTCTCGCGTTCACCGTGTGTCCCCGCCCGCTTTTTTGTGTGTGTGACCGGAACATGATGGCTTTTGACGGGCGGGAGGTTAAGGGGCGGGGGGTGGCTACTGCGTCACGTGGGGCGGGGCCGCGCCCGAAGCACGGCCCCGCCCGGCGGTACGGGGGCTCAGTCGTCGATGGCGGCTCCGAAGCGGGCGTTCTGGTACGGGGCGTGGAGGGAGCCCGCGCCGTAGGTCCAGGAACCCGTGGCGGTGACGCCTCCCGATCCGGCGGAGAAGACCCAGATCACGCCGTCGTTCGTGTTCTCGCCCGGTGCCGAGGCGAGGAGCCCGAAGCGGCCGTCGTCGTTCGGGTCGGTGAACGCGACCTGCGCGCCGAACTTGTCGCCCTTCTCGGCGGTGCCCGGCACGTTGGCGGAGTTCTGGTTGAAGTCCTTCACTCCGGTCGCGGTGAGGCCGCCCGCGGACCCGCGCAGCACCCAGACCGCGCCGGCGTCGGCGACCGTGCCGATGTCCTCGCCGGACGCGCCGACGGCCAGGTCGGCGAAGCCGTCGCCGTTGGTGTCGCCGACCGAGAGGTCGCTGCCCCAGCCGTCGCCCTTCTCGGCGGTGCCGGGCACCCCGGTGGTGTTCTGCGTCCACCACTCGGGTTCGCCGTAGGGGCCGGTGGCCGAGCCGTAGTGGACGCCGACGACGCCGCCGGTCATGGTCTCGCCGCCGTCGTCGGGGCTGTGGGGTTCGCCGGTGATCAGGTCGTCCTTGCCGTCCCCGTTGACGTCGCCGGAGGCCACGACGGGGCCGCCGCGCACGGCGAGGATGGGCAGCGGGTCGGCGTCGGAGGCGGTGCCGGGCAGGACGTAGGACCAGCCGTGGCCGGGCTCGGAGCCGACGGAGGTGCCGGAGACGACGAGGTCGGCGAAGCCGTTGGCGTCGTAGTCGCCGGTGGTGAGGGACTTGGGCTGGATGCCGTCCGGTTCGTCCTGGGCGGCGCGGGCGGCGGGCGCGTTCTGGGTGAAGTTGCGCCGGGACTCGCGGGCCAGCTGCTTGCCGGTGCTGCGGGCCGCGGCGGGGGCCGTTTCGTAGCGGTAGATCGAGAGGCCGGCGGTGTCGAGGACGGCGAGGAGGTCGCCGGGGGTCTCGTCGGAGAAGTGGGCGGCGGCGAGCGCGGAGCCGAAGTGGCGGCCGGCGGCGAGCTCGTCGGACTGGAGCCAGGTGCTGTCGGCGCCGGTGAGGCCTCTGGGCGTGCCCCAGAAGACGACGCCGCCGCCGGAGTCGGTGAAGGAGGCGAGGTCCTCGCCGGGCGCGCCGACGATCGCGTCGTCGTAGCCGTCGCCGTCGAGGTCGCCGGTGGCGACGGCCTGGCCGAACGCGTCCCCGGTCTCGGCGGCGCCGGGCACCCCGGTGGTGTTCTGGCTGAACACGGCGGCGCGGGTGGTGCCCATGCCGCCGGGCCCGCCGTACTGGACGGTGACGAGACCCGCGCCGGTGTGCCCGCCGACGGTGGCGCCGGGCGCGCCGACGAGCACGTCGTCGTAGCCGTCGCCGTTGAAGTCGGTGTTGCGGTCGTTCGCGCGGGTCCCGCCGGGCGTGCCGGCGTACGCGGACGGGGCGGTGGCGATGAACATGCCGCCGAGAAGAAGGAATGACGCCGCTGCGAGGGCGGCCGAACGGTTCTTGCGCACGTGCGGCTCCTGGGCTGACGGAGGGCCGGGCAGCGCGGGGGGACGGCCGGAAAGGGCCCGTTCCTTTTCCGACATACCGTTGGACAAGGGATCAACCGGAAGGGTTGTACGGCTCTTACAGCAGGTTTCTTACGACAAAGAGGGCACCCCGTGAATTCACGGGATGCCCTCGATGGCGTACGGGAGTCCGGCTCAGAGGCTGACGCCTCCCGCGGAGCGGTCTACTTGACCGGCTCCGGCTCCGGCGCGTCCTCGCTCTCCGTCTCGCCCGCCGGGTCGGCCGGCGTCCGGACGGAGTCGAGGAGGAGCTGGGCGACGTCGACGACCTGGATGGACTCCTTGGCCTTGCCGTCGTTCTTCTTGCCGTTGACCGAGTCGGTCAGCATGACGAGGCAGAACGGGCAGGCGGTGGAGACGATGTCCGGGTTCAGCGAAAGGGCTTCGTCGACGCGCTCGTTGTTGATGCGCTTGCCGATGCGCTCTTCCATCCACATGCGGGCGCCGCCGGCGCCGCAGCAGAAGCCGCGCTCCTTGTGGCGGTGCATCTCCTCGTTACGGAGGCCCGGGACCTTGCCGATGATCTCGCGCGGGGGCGTGTAGATCTTGTTGTGGCGGCCCAGGTAGCAGGGGTCGTGGTACGTGATGATGCCCTCGACCGGGGTCACGGGGATCAGCTTGCCCTCGTCCACCAGGTGCTGGAGCAGCTGGGTGTGGTGGATGACCTCGTAGTCGCCGCCGATCTGCGGGTACTCGTTGCCGATCGTGTTGAGGCAGTGCGGGCAGGTGGCGACGATCTTCTTGGCGGTGCGGGGCTTCTTCGACTCCTCCGTCACCTTGCCGTCGTCGTCGTACTCCTCGCCGAAGGCCATGTTGAGCGCCATGACGTTCTCCTGGCCGAGCTGCTGGAAGAGCGGCTCGTTGCCCAGGCGGCGGGCGGAGTCACCGGTGCACTTCTCGTCGCCGCCCATGATCGCGAACTTGACGCCCGCGATGTTGAGCAGTTCGGCGAAGGCCTTGGTGGTCTTCTTGGCGCGGTCCTCTAGGGCGCCGGCGCAGCCGACCCAGTAGAGGTACTCGACCTCGGTGAGGTCCTCGATGTCCTTGCCGACGACCGGGACCTCGAAGTCGAGCTCCTTGAGCCACTCGAGGCGCTGCTTCTTGGCGAGGCCCCAGGGGTTGCCCTTCTTCTCCAGGTTCTTGAGCATCGTGCCCGCCTCGGACGGGAACGCGGACTCGATCATCACCTGGTAGCGGCGCATGTCGACGATGTGGTCGATGTGCTCGATGTCGACGGGGCACTGCTCGACACAGGCGCCGCAGGTGGTGCAGGACCACAGGACGTCGGGGTCGATGACGCCGTTCTCTTCGGCGGTGCCGATGAGGGGGCGCTCGGCCTCCGCGAGGGCGGCCGCGGGAACGTCCTTCAGCTGCTCCTCGGTCGCCTTCTCGTTGCCCTCCATGTCTTTGCCGCCACCCGCGAGCAGGTAGGGCGCCTTGGCGTGCGCGTGGTCGCGCAGCGACATGATGAGGAGCTTCGGGGAGAGCGGCTTGCCCGTGTTCCAGGCGGGGCACTGCGACTGGCAGCGGCCGCACTCGGTGCAGGTGGAGAAGTCGAGCAGGCCCTTCCAGGAGAAGTGCTCGATCTGCGAGACGCCGTAGACGTCGTCGTCCGAGGGGTCCTCGAAGTCGATCGGCTCGCCCTTGGAGGTCATCGGGAGCAGCTCGCCGAGCGAGACGTCGCCCTTGGCGTTCCGCTTGAACCAGATGTTCGGGAAGGCCAGGAAGCGGTGCCAGGCGACACCCATGTCGGTCTTCAGGGCGACCGTGATCATCCAGATGAAGGAGGTCGCGATCTTCAGGCCGGCGAAGAAGTAGGTGAGGTTCTGGAGCGTGGAGACGTCCAGGCCCTCCAGCGCGTTGACGACCGGGTACGAGATGAAGAAGGAAGCCTCGTAGCTGTCGACGTGGTGCTGGGCGCCTTCGAGGGCGTGCAGCATGAAGATGCAGACGCCGACGATGAGGATGACGGCCTCGACGAAGTACGCCTGGCCGAAGTTGGAGCCGGCGAAGCGGGACTTGCGGCCCGGCTTGCGCGGGTGGGACAGCTGGCGGATCGCGATGAGGACGACGATGCCCAGGACCGTCATGGTGCCGATGAACTCGACGAAGACGTTGTAGGGCGCCCACTCACCGATGATCGGCAGCAGCCAGTCCGCCTGGAACAGCTGGCCGATCGCGTTGACGATCGTCAGCAGCAGGGAGAAGAAGCCCACCGCCACGAACCAGTGCGCGACACCGACGACGCCCCAGCGGTTCATACGGGTGTGGCCGAGGAACTCCCTGGCCACGGTGAGGGTGCGCTGTGCGGGGTCGTCCGTGCGGGTGCCCTTGGGCACGTTCTGGCCGAGCCGCATGAAGTTGTAGATCTGCAGGAGAGCACGGACGAACAGCGCCGCGCCCACCACGATCAGAACCAGCGACACGATGATCGCGGCGAGTTGCATTGGGGGCTCCTCGGGCCTGCGAGGGGAGGTCTCTTTGGTGACCGACGATTGATTACTAAGCGGTAACTTATGCAGTCCGTCTGAGACTACCCACTTACCCGGTCGCAATGTAGTCGCCAGGGTCGTGATCTGTGTCGCTGAGGTGCCACTCAGTGGGCCTGGTGGCGGGCTCGGGCTGCGCCGCGCGGTAGATCGTGTTATTCGCCCCATATTTGGACATAACGGATTACCTTAAGTCGGTATCCGGACGGGCGAGCCCCCCGGTGTCATCCCGATACCGCAATCAGTCGAGGGGCCCGATGGACGCGCTCACCTACCTGGTCACCGGCGGCGCGGGCTTCATCGGCTCGCACCTGACGGACGCCCTCCTCGACCGGGGCCACACCGTCGTCGTGCTCGACGACCTCTCCACGGGCGACCGCGCCAACCTCGACCGCGCCTGGCCGCAGCGCGGGCTGCGCTTCGTGCGCGGCTCCGTCCTCGACGACCGGCTCGTCGAGGAACTCACCGGCCGCTGCGACGTCGTCGTCCACCTCGCCGCCACCGTCGGCGCCCGCCTCGCCGCCCGCCCCCTCGACTCCTTCACCGCGAACGTGCGCGGCACCGAGACCGTCGTCGCCGCCGCCCTGCGCCACCGCCGCCGGCTGCTGCTCGCCTCCACCTCCGAGATCTACGGGAAGAACGGCGCGGGCCCGCTCGCCGAGACCGACGACCGGATCCTCGGCCAGACCACCGTGGCCCGCTGGTCGCACTCCACCGCCAAGGCCGTCGACGAGATCCTCGCCCTCGGCCACCACCGCGAGCACGGCCTGCCCGTCACCGTCGCCCGGCTGTTCAACACCGCCGGTCCGCGCCAGGCACCCGGCTGCGGCGCCGTCGTGCCCACCTTCGCCGCGCAGGCGCTCGCCGGACAGCCCCTCACCGTCCACGGCGACGGCACCCAGCGGCGCTGCCTCGCCCACGTCGACGACGTCACCGACGCGCTGCTGCGCCTCCTCGACCACCCCGGCGCCGTCGGCGAGGTGGTCAACGTCGGCTGCGGCGAGCCGACCGCCGTCGCCGACCTCGCGGGCCTCGTCGTCGAGCGCGCCGGCTCCCCGTCCCCCCTCCGCTTCGTCCCGTACGACACCGGGGCCCCCGGCGACGAGGACCCGCACCGGGTGCCCGACACGAGCAAGCTGCGCGCACTCACCGGCTGGCAGCCCCGCCGCACCCTGGACGACATCGTGGACGACGCCCTCGCCGACGCCGCCGCCCGCCGGCCCACCGCGCCGCTCACCGCCGCGGCCCGGGGCTGACGTGCTGTACGGGACCGCCGCCGCGTCGGCCGCGCTGCTGCTCACCACCCTGCTGACCGCCGCCCTGCGCCCCCTCGCGCTCGGCCGGCGCCGCCGCCGGGGCGTCACCCTGCGCGGCGCGCCGCGCGTCGGCGGCCTCTCGCTCCTCACCGCCACCGGGGCGCTCGCCGCCGCCGGAGCCCTGACCGGCGCCGTGCCGCTCGACCCCGCGACGACCGCGCTGCTCGCCGGCGCCACCGTCGTCGGCCTGCTCGGGCTCGCCGACGGGCTGCGGCCCGGCGGACTCGACGCACGCGTGCGGATCGCCGTCGAGGCCGCGGCCGCCACGGTCGTCGTGCACCTGGCCGGGCTCGGGCTGCTCACCGGCGCGCTCGCCGCTCTGTGGATCGTCTTCGTCACCCGCGCCTTCCGGCAGCTCGACACCTCCGAGGGCGTCATGGGCACCGTCGGCGTCGTCACCGCGCTCGGCCTGTGCGTGTGCGCGGGCGCCGAGGGGCTCGGCGCGCTCGCGGTGCTCCTCGCGCTGCTCGCGGCCGCGCTCACCGGGTACCTGATGCACGCCTGGTACCCGGCGCGGGCCCGGGCCGGCGGCTGCGGGGCCCTCTACACCGGGTTCCTCCTCGCGGGCGCGGCGCTCCTGGTCAACGTGGAGCACGCCGCGCCCGAACCGGCCGCCTCCCTGTTCGCGCTCACCGCCGTGCCCGCCGCCGACGCCGTACTCGCCCTCGTGACCCGGCGCCGGGCCCGGCGCCCCGGCCATCTCGCGCACCGCCTGCGCAGGCTCGGCCTGACCGCGCCCGGCGCGGCCGTCGCCCTGGGCGTCGCGACCGCGCTCACCACCGTCGTCGGCGTGCTGCTGCACCGGGGCGCGCTCGGCCCCGAGGCCGTGTGGTGGCCGGCCGCCGCGCTCGCGCTCGCCGTGCTCCTCGCGCTGCGCGGCACCAAGGCTTCCGAGGCGACAGAGGCGGTACGAACAGAAGGGGTACGCCCATGAGGACGTTCGGCGGGGCGCGGGAACTGGTGCGCCGGCTGGTCCAGGACGAGATCGACCTGGTGCTGGACTCCGGCGCCCACGACGGCGGCTTCGGACGCGCCCTGCGCCGGGCCGGCTACCGCGGCCGGATCGTCTCCTTCGAACCCTTCGGCGGCCCCCGCGCCGGGGTCCGCCGGGCCGCGTCCCGCGACACCGCCTGGCAGGTGCTCCCGTACGCCCTCGGCGACCGCGACACCCGCTGGACCCGCCGCCTCGACGGCATGTGGGAGGAGGTCGTCGCCCCCGGCGAACGCGTCCTCCTTCAGGTCGACCGCCACCCCGAACTCCCCCAGGTCCTCGCCGGAGCGGGCCCCTTCGGGGAGGACCTGGCCCTCGTACGGACCGGGGTCGCGGGGGAGGCGGCGTTCGCATGACGGGGCTCTCGGCGGGTGCGCGGGGGGTCGGGCTCGGTGTTGCCGGTGGGTGCGGGGAATCGGATGGGGCGGTGGTCGCGTGAGGATCGCTCTGGTGGACGGTTTCCGCGCGGGGCCTCGGGCCTCGGGCGGGGGTGCGGGCGCGGGCAGGCGGAGGCCGGCGGGTGCGCGGGGGGTCGGGCTCGGTGTTGCCGGTGGGTGCGGGGAATCGGATGGGGCGGTGGTCGCGTGAGGATCGCTCTGGTGCACGGGTTCCACGGGCCCGGTGGGCCCGGCGGGGAGAACGCCGCGGTGCTCGACCAGGCCGCCGCGCTCGTCCGCGCGGGGCACGACGTGCAGCTCGTCGTCACCGCGGCCGGCGGCCCGTTGCACGCGGCGCCGCGCCGCCGCGCGCCCTGCCCGGTCACCGTCGTCACCGGGCAGAGCCGCGGGCCGCTGAGCGCGCTGCGGGCCCTCGCGCCCGACGTCACCCACGTCCACCACGCCCCGCCCGGCGCCGGACGCGCCTGGGCCGCCGACTGGACCGGCCCGCTCGTCGCCACTCTGCGCGACACCCGCCCCCAGGGCGGCGCCGCCGGCGTCCTGCACCGGCTCGCCGCGCTGCCGCAGGCCCGGGCGGCCCGCGCCGACCGCGACCCGCTGCTGCGCCGCGCCGACCGCCTCGTCGTCCGCTCCGAACCGGCCCGCGACCAGTACCTGCGCGCCGGAGTGCCGCTGCGGCGCCTCGCCCTGCTCCCCGACTTCGCGCCCGCCGCGCCGAGCGTGCCCGACGCCCCCGAGGGGCCCTGGACGTACGTGGGCCGGCTCGCCCAGGAGACCGGGATCCTCGACCTGCTGCGCCGCTGGCCGGACGGCCGACGCCTCGACGTGCTCGGCGCGGGCCCGCTCGAAGGGGCCTGCCGGGCGGCCGCGCCGGCGTCCGTACGGTTCTCGGGGCCGGTCGGGCGGGGCGGGCTGCGGGCGGGGCTCGTGGGGCGGCGGGGGCTCGTGGTGCCCGGGCGCGGGGCGCAGGATCTGCCCGTCTGTTACGCGGAGGCGCTGGCCGCGGGGGTGCCCGTGCTGGCTGTCGGGGGTGTGGCGGTGCCGCGGGCCGTCCGGGCCGAGGGGACCGGAACGGTGGCTTCTTGGGCGGCGCCTCTCGGGTCGGCCCTTGCTGTGGCCGAGCGCCTGTTCCCGGGGTTGTCCCAGCACTGCCGCGCCGTCCACGCGGAGTCGTACGCGGCGGAGCGCTGGCTGGACCGGGCGGCGCACGTGTACGCCGCCGCCATCCAGCACGGTCCTTCTGGTCTCGTACGCGGCTAGGGGTGAGTGGGGCTTCTCGCGCAGTTCCCCGCGCCCCTGATGAGGCTGCGCCTCATCGGGGAAATGCGACCCGAAGGGTCTGCATTTCAGGGGCGCGGGGCTGTGTCTATTTGCGGCTCCGCCGCGTGGGCGCGACCAGCCCCCACCGGCCCGCACCCGGCAACGGTCAGGAAGAGGCCCCCCGGTGGCCGCGCCCCCGGGTTCGGCCAGCCCGTAGCGCCGTCAGTACGTACGGCGCCACGATCAACCCCGGCGCCCGAACCCCCGCATGCCGTACGCAGTACACCGCCCAGGGCCAGACCGGCCGCTCCGCCTCGGACGCGACCCGCCGAAGAGCCTCCCGCACCCCGATCCCCGGCTCCGAGGACCCGGGCACCCCGGAACCCGCCCCGGCCCACTCCCCGACGGCCCGCGGAGCCACGTACGCCGCCACCCCGGCCCGCCGGGCCCGCAACCCGTGATCGTGATCCCCCATCCCGTGCCGGAACACCTTGTCGATGTCCCCGACCCGCTCCCGTACCGCCCAAGGAACCAGCACCACGTCCCCGTCGTACGTGGCGCAGCGCTCCGGCGTCCCCGTCGGCTCCACCAGGGCGAGCGCGGGCGGCGCGGTCCGCCCCGACCGCACGGTGAGCCCCGCGCGCGAGAGCGCCCCGACGACGATCGCCGCGTCGTCGAAGCGCCGCGCGGTCGCGAGGAGTTCGGCGAGCGCCCCGGCCCGCAGCCGTACCGCGTCGCCGAGCCAGAGCTGATGCGTCGGGTCGGGCAGCCCCGCCGCGCGGCTGTTGCGGCTGGCGAGGCGCATGCCGTGGCTCCAGTAGACGTCGGGCCCGACCTCGGCGACCTGGACGCCGGGATGCGCGCGGCGCACGGCCTCGGCGGTGCCGTCGCAGGACCCCGCGTCGACGAGGTGGACCCGCACGCGCGTGCCGGCCGGCAGCCCGGTCTGCGCGGCGAGCGCGTCGAGGGCGGCGAGCGTCGAGGCGCGTCGGTCGCGGCTGGTCATCAGTACGGCCACCTGGGGCGGCTGCGACTCCATAAGGGATATTAGGTACATAAGGTCACCCGCGAGAGTCCAACTCCCGCCCCCTCGCGGCGCGTCGGCAATCTGCTTGCCCATAAGGGCTGAATAAAACTTGAGTGGGCTCGACTCAGGTCTGTTGACGGGGAGGGGTGGGGTGGTGCACCCTTGAGCCAGTTCCACTCAAGTAGTCAGCTGGAGGAATCGAAATGGCACGTGCGGTCGGCATCGACCTGGGCACGACTAACTCCGTCGTCAGCGTTCTCGAAGGCGGCGAGCCCACCGTCATCACGAACGCGGAGGGCGCCAGGACCACGCCGTCCGTCGTCGCCTTCGCGAAGAACGGCGAGGTGCTGGTCGGCGAGGTCGCCAAGCGCCAGGCGGTCACGAACGTCGACAGGACGATCCGTTCGGTCAAGCGCCACATGGGCACTGACTGGAAGATCGAGATCGACGGCAAGAGCTTCAACCCGCAGCAGATGAGCGCCTTCATCCTGCAGAAGCTGAAGCGTGACGCCGAGGCGTACCTGGGCGAGAAGGTCGCGGACGCGGTCATCACCGTCCCGGCGTACTTCAACGACTCGGAGCGTCAGGCGACGAAGGAGGCCGGCGAGATCGCGGGCCTGAACGTCCTGCGCATCGTGAACGAGCCGACGGCCGCCGCCCTGGCCTACGGCCTCGACAAGGACGACCAGACGATCCTCGTCTTCGACCTCGGTGGCGGCACCTTCGACGTGTCCCTCCTGGAGATCGGCGACGGCGTCGTCGAGGTGAAGGCCACCAACGGTGACAACCACCTCGGTGGTGACGACTGGGACCAGCGCGTCGTCGACTACCTGGTCAAGCAGTTCAACAACGGCCACGGCGTGGACCTCGCCAAGGACAAGATGGCGCTCCAGCGCCTGCGCGAGGCGGCCGAGAAGGCCAAGATCGAGCTCTCGTCCTCGACCGAGACCACGATCAACCTGCCCTACATCACGGCGTCCGCCGAGGGCCCGCTGCACCTGGACGAGAAGCTCACGCGCGCCCAGTTCCAGCAGCTCACGTCCGACCTTCTGGAGCGCTGCAAGACGCCGTTCCACAACGTCATCAAGGACGCGGGCATCCAGCTCTCCGAGATCGACCACGTCGTTCTCGTCGGTGGCTCGACCCGTATGCCGGCCGTCGCCGAGCTCGTCAAGGAACTGACGGGCGGCAACGAGGCCAACAAGGGCGTCAACCCGGACGAGGTCGTCGCCATCGGCGCCGCCCTGCAGGCCGGTGTCCTCAAGGGTGAGGTCAAGGACGTCCTGCTCCTCGACGTGACCCCGCTGTCTCTTGGTATCGAGACCAAGGGCGGCATCATGACGAAGCTCATCGAGCGGAACACGACGATCCCGACCAAGCGGTCCGAGATCTTCACCACCGCCGAGGACAACCAGCCGTCCGTCCAGATCCAGGTCTACCAGGGCGAGCGCGAGATCGCGGCGTACAACAAGAAGCTCGGGATGTTCGAGCTGACCGGTCTGCCGCCGGCCCCGCGTGGTGTCCCGCAGATCGAGGTCGCCTTCGACATCGACGCCAACGGCATCATGCACGTCACGGCCAAGGACCTCGGGACGGGCAAGGAGCAGAAGATGACCGTCACCGGTGGCTCCTCGCTGCCGAAGGACGAGGTCAACCGGATGCGCGAAGAGGCCGAGAAGTACGCGGAGGAGGACCACGCCCGCCGCGAGGCCGCCGAGTCGCGCAACCAGGGCGAGCAGCTCGTCTACCAGACGGAGAAGTTCCTCAAGGACAACGAGGACAAGGTTCCGGGTGACGTGAAGACCGAGGTCGAGTCCGCGGTCGCCGAGCTGAAGGAGAAGCTCAAGGGCGAGGACACGGCCGAGATCCGCACCGCCACCGAGAAGGTCGCCGCCGTCTCGCAGAAGCTGGGCCAGGCCATGTACGCCGACGCCCAGGGTGCCCAGGCCGCCGGCGGTCCCGAGGGCGACGCCCCGCAGGGTGACGCCAAGGCCGACGACGACGTCGTCGACGCCGAGATCGTCGACGAGGACCGTAAGGACGGTGCCGCGTGACGGAGGAGACCCCGGGCTTCGAGGAGAACGAGAAGCCTGACGTCCCTTCCGGCGCCGACGACGCCGAGCCGAAGTCCGCCCCCTCCGACAAGGAGGGGGCGGCCCCGGCCGGGGACTCAGCTTCCGCTTCGTCCGCAGGTGATGTGGCCCTCACGGCACAGCTGGACCAGGTGCGCACTGCCCTCGGCGAGCGCACCGCCGACCTCCAGCGCCTGCAGGCCGAGTACCAGAACTACCGGCGCCGCGTGGAGCGGGACCGCGTCACGGTCAAGGAGGTCGCCGTGGCGAACCTCCTGTCCGAGCTGCTTCCCGTCCTCGACGACGTCGGCCGCGCCCGTGAGCACGGTGAGCTGGTCGGCGGCTTCAAGTCCGTCGCCGAGTCGCTGGAGACGGTCGTGGCCAAGATGGGCCTGCAGCAGTTCGGCAAGGAGGGCGAGCCCTTCGACCCGACCGTGCACGAGGCCCTGATGCACAGCTACGCGCCGGACGTCACCGAGACGACCTGCGTGGCGATCCTGCAGCCGGGTTACCGGATCGGCGAGCGCACCATCCGCCCCGCGCGGGTGGCCGTGGCCGAGCCGCAGCCGGGCGCGCAGGGCAAGTCCGACGAGGCCTCCGAGCAGGACGCCGAGAAGGACGACGGTGGCCCGGACAAGGGCTGACGTACACAGGCGCAACGAAATGAGTGAGGAGGGACGTCGGGGCCTATGAGCACCAAGGACTTCATCGAGAAGGACTACTACAAGGTCCTCGGCGTCCCCAAGGACGCCACCGACGCCGAGATCAAGAAGGCGTACCGCAAGCTGGCGCGCGAGAACCACCCCGACGCCAACAAGGGCAACCCCAAGGCGGAGGAGCGCTTCAAGGAGATCTCCGAGGCGAACGACATCCTCGGCGACGCCAAGAAGCGCAAGGAGTACGACGAGGCCCGCGCACTGTTCGGGAACGGGGGCTTCCGCCCCGGTCCCGGCGGTGGCGGCGGAGGTTCGTTCAACTTCGACCTGGGCGACCTCTTCGGAGGCGGCGCCCAGGGCCAGAGCCAGGGTCAGGGCGGTTTCGGCGGCGGCATCGGCGACGTCTTCGGCGGCCTGTTCAACCGGGGCGGCGCGGGCGCGGGCACGGGTGCCCGTACCCAGCCGCGCCGGGGCCAGGACATCGAGTCCGAGGTGACGCTCAACTTCACCGAGGCGGTGGACGGCGCCACGGTGCCTCTCCGTATGTCGTCCCAGGCCCCCTGCAAGGCGTGCTCCGGCACCGGCGACAAGAACGGCACGCCGCGCGTGTGCCCGACCTGCGTCGGCACCGGGCAGGTCTCGCGGGGCGGCGGTGGCGGCTTCTCCCTCACCGACCCGTGCGTGGACTGCAAGGGGCGCGGCCTCATCGCCGAGACCCCCTGCGAGGTCTGCAAGGGCTCCGGCCGCGCCAAGTCCTCCCGCACCATGCAGGTGCGCATCCCCGCCGGGGTCTCCGACGGGCAGCGCATCCGCCTGCGCGGCAAGGGCGCGCCCGGTGAGCGCGGCGGTCCGGCCGGCGACCTGTACGTCGTCGTCCACGTCGACGCCCACCCCGTCTTCGGCCGCAAGGGCGACAACCTCACGGTGACCGTCCCGGTGACGTTCACCGAGGCGGCGCTCGGCGGCGAGGTCAAGGTGCCCACGCTCGGCGGCCCGTCCGTCACCCTGAAGCTGCCCCCGGGCACGCCGAACGGGCGGACGATGCGGGCCCGCGGCAAGGGCGCCGTCCGCAAGGACGGCACGCGCGGAGATCTCCTGGTCACGGTCGAGGTCGCGGTCCCCAGGGACGAGGACCTGACCGATGAGGCCCGTTCGGCCCTCGAGTCGTACGCCAAGGCGACCGAGGACACGGACGTGCGGGCAGAACTGTTCCAGGCGGCGAAGGGAGCCTGAGCCAGATGGACGGCCGTCGACGAAGCAACCCGTACGAACTGACCGACGAGACACCGGTGTACGTGATCTCGGTGGCGGCCCAGCTGTCCGGCCTGCACCCGCAGACCCTGCGCCAGTACGACCGCCTCGGCCTCGTCTCGCCCGACCGCACGGCCGGGCGCGGCCGCCGCTACTCGGCCCGCGACATCGACCTGCTGCGCACCGTCCAGCAGTTGTCGCAGGAAGAGGGCATCAACCTGGCCGGCATCAAGCGCATCATCGAGCTGGAGAACCAGGTGGCGGCCCTCCAGTCCCGCGTCGCGGAACTCTCCTCGGCGGTCGAAGGCGCGGCAGCGGCCATGCAGCAGCGCGAGGCAGCGGTCCACGCCTCGTACCGCCGCGACCTGGTCCCGTACCAGGAGGTCCAGCAGACCAGCGCGCTGGTGGTCTGGCGGCCGAAGCGTCCGCAGGACTGATCTGGCGTCACTTGCCATGAAAGGGCCCGGAGTTCATCTCGAACTCCGGGCCCTTTCGCGCTCAAGGCCGCAGCCTCGCATTCGCTCAGTAGTAGTCTTCTCGGCTCCGATCGCGTCCCGTAGGCGCGATGGCCTCCCTGCGAAACGCGACGAGCCGTTCGTAGCCGTCGATCATCACGCTGTACTCGACCGGCGTCGCGCTGTCGCGAGGCTCGGAGATTCCAAGAATCGCGCCGGCCCTGCCTACGAGGTCGGGCCTGTTCGGGGAATCGACTACGCGGACTTCGGCGAAGAAGTGCAGGGGGTCTTCCGTCATTCTCGACCCGTTCTCACAGACCGCCCAGGAAACCGGCCCAGGCCGTGCCGCTCACGGACAGGCGCGGGCCCTCCGCGTTCTTGGAGTCCCGTACGTGGGTTGTGCCGGGGGCGTGGGCTACCTCCACGCAGTCGGGCTCGCTGCCGCCGCTGCTGTAGGTGCTCTTGAACCAGGCAAGCTCGGTCGGGGATCCGGCGTTGGTCTCGCGGTTCATAGTTCTCCCAGCACTTGCTCGATGAAGGCCAGTGACTCCCTTGGCGAGAGAGCCTGAGCTCGGATGATCCCACACCGCAGCTCGATGCCACGGAGCTGTTTCGGGTCGGATACCGGTCGCCCGTTGTACAAGCCGTCACAACGCCCGACAGCGGTCCCGTCCCCGAATTTGAGAACCTCCATGATCCCGTCCATCCCCGCGTGATCCTCCCGGTCCGTCGGCATCACCTGGATTTCGATGGTGCGCAACTGGCTTAGCTCCAGGAGGTGTTCGAGCTGGCCGCGCAGGACGGTGCGGCCGCCGATGGGGCGGCGCAGGGTCACCTCTTCCTGGATGAAGTTGAGGGCGGGGGCCGGGTCGCGGTCGAAGATGGACTTGCGGGCCGTGCGGCCGGCCATCGCGCGTTCGATCTGTTCGGAGGACAGCGCCGGGCGGCGCATCGAAAAGAGGGCCTGCGCGTACTCGGGGGTCTGGAGCAGGCCGTGCGGGCTGTGGTTCCAGTACGAGGTCAGCTCGACGGCCTTCGCCTCCAGCGCCGCGATGTCCCGTACCTTCTTCGGGTACCGGACCTCGGCGACGTCGGGCTTCATCGCCTTGAGCAGGCCGTTGGCGCGGAGTACGTCATCGGCCTTGTCCAGGAATTCAGGGCGTGGGATCCGCGTACCGGTCTCCACTTTGTAGACGATGCCCTCGCCGTACCCGAGTGCCGCGCCCAGCTCGGACACCCTGAGGCCGGCGGCCTCGCGCAGCGCCCTCAACTGATGTCCCACCAGAGCGATCACCGCCGCTCCCTGTACGTCACCGGGCTCGATCTCCCAGCCGTCACCGTCCGTCGCACCGGTCATCCGCGCGTACCTCCCGCCCGTTCGGCTCCCCGCCCACGTTCCGTGAACCGCCCTACCCGCCAAGGGTCTTGGACAGCCTGTACAGCTCTGGACAAACGCTGGACAGTGACCGTACGTGACGGGCGAGTCGCGGATCAGGGTATGCGGGGGCGGCCACGCTGAGTGACGTGAACCGAGAAACTTCAGCGTCCAGCTGTCCCCGACCTCGCGCGCGGCCCGCCTCGCCCGCCTCCTCGCCACCGAACAACTCCGCACCTGGGGCCTCGCCCACGTCCTGGACGACGCGGCGCACGTCGTCGCCGAACTCACCGCGAACGCCGTCACCCACGGCCGCCTCCCCGCCCGCGATTTCGTCCTCAGGGTGTACGTGACCGAGGGCGTCCTGCGCATCGAGGTCACCGACACCCGCGCCGACCGTCTCCCTCAACTCCGCTCAGCGGAAGGTGAATCGGGGCGCGGGCTCGTCCTCGTCGAGGCACTCGCCGAACGGTGGGGTGTCACCCAGGGGCCATTTCCCCGTAAGACCGTCTGGGCCGAGTTGCGGATTGCGGCCGTCGGGCGGGGAATCAGCGCTTCGGGCAATTCCCCATCGCGACGTAGAGCTTGACGTTCTCCGACGGGTCGAAGGGGGCACCGGGCTTCGGGGACTGCTTGCAGACCTCTCCGTCGACGCGGGGCATGTCTGCCTGCTCGACCACGCCCTCGCTTCCGTAGAGCACATCGATGGAGAGGCTGTCGTAGCCCTTCTCCAGGAGGGACTGGTAGGCGTTCTCGAATTTCTTCCCGGTCACGCGGGGTGTTCGTATCTCGGGGATGTGCGCATCCCAGTGGTCCGGGCACTTCTCCCCGTACGGGACAGCTCCGAGGTCCACCGTCTTCGGCTGGCCCCCCTTGCTCTCCAGACAGAACCGCCAGAGGTCGACGTGCCGCATGTCGACCGTCCGCCCGGCGTCGGTCGCGTCCCGGACCGAGTATCCGAACCCCTTCTCGACCTCCGTCCCGATCTTCGCCGAAAGGCTGTCCGGGCGAAGACGAGCCGGAGTCGAAGCGCTGGGCTCTGCCGAAGAGGGACCGTCCGACAGCGGGCTGGAGCAACCCGCACTCAGGGCGACCATCGCGGTCGCCAGCGCTATGCCACTGCCGAGGGTGCCGAGTCTCAACGGTCCGATCTCCTTCTGCTCGAGGGTGCCGGGGCACGAAATCCCGGTCGCCGGGGCCGGGGACGGTCGAATCCCGGCACCGTTACTTCAGCGCCACGCTGTCCCCCGTGGCCGTCACCGGGCTCGTCGTGCCGGAGCCCGCGAACTTCCAGCGCCACGTGCCGGACGCGTTCGCCGTGATCGTCGTCTTCAGCTTGCCCGCGCTGTCCGTGGTGGCGGACTTGAGGGTGGTGTAGGTCGAGGTGCCGGACTTCTTGAACTGGAGGGCGACGGACTTGCCGGCGAAGCCCCAGTAGGCGTTGGAGTCCCAGCTGGCGCGGGTCAGGGTGCCGGTCACCGTCAGGGTGCGGCCCTTGACGACCGGCTCGGGGGTGGCCTGCGTGGCGGTCAGCTTCGCGTACCGCTTGATCTTGACCGTCCTGCTGGTGTCCAGGGTGTAGAAGTCCTGGTCGGTGGCGGCCGCCTCGGCATCCAGGTGCCAGGTGCCCGCGTCGGCGTTGCGCAGGTCCGCGTAGTCGTCGGAGGCGTTCGCGTCGAAGGAGTACTTCCAGGCGCACTTCATCGTCGTGGACGTGGGGCGGGTGCAGGACGCGGAGTAGGGGAACGCGATGCGGCCCGCGGGGCTGACCAGCTTGCCGCCGTAGATGCCCTTGATCCCGGAGCCGTCCTTGGCGGTCGCCGTGACCGTCAGGTACTGGGTCGCGCTGACGCCGACGTTCACGGTCGACTTGCTGAACGTGACCGAGGTGAACGTCGTGTCGCCCTTGTGGGTGTCCGCCTGAGCGGTGGGCGTGAGGAACGGGAGCAGCACGAGGGCGCCGCCCGCGACGGTGGCGGCCGTACGGATTCGCATGGTTCTCCAGGCAGGACAGGGATGACAGGCATGACAGGCATGTCGGTCCGGATCTTCGTCCGGGTGTGGAGAAGACACATGGAGGGTTCGCTTGGTTGTACGGCGGGTGTACGGGCTTCGTACAACCTTCCGGCCAGGTCAGGGGTCATGAAGCCGATACGCCGCTCCCCACCCTTTTTTCTTCATGCCTCGTCCGAGAGGCCGAGAGGATCCCGTTGCACAAGAAGAGAACCGGCGCCGTCGCTGTCGCGGGGGCGCTGTCCGTCGCCGCGGTCGGCGGGCTGCTGGCCGTCGCGCCGCAGGCGGCCGCCGCCACCACCTGCTCCACCAACGTCTACCAGCGGTCCTTCTACAAGAACACGACGTTCTCCGGCACCCCGGTGAAGACCGACTGCGACAGCGCCATCAGCCAGAACTGGGGCACGGGCTCGCCGGCGACCGGCGTGCCCACGAACAACTTCGGCGTGCGGTGGAGCGTGACGCGGGACTTCGGTTCCGGCGGTCCGTTCACGTTCAACGTGTCCGCCACCGACGGGGTGCGGGTGTACCTCGACGGCGTCCGCAAGATCGACCTCTGGCAGGGCACCGGCGACACCGCCCGCTCCAAGAGCCTCAACCTCACCGTGCCGTCGGGCAAGCACACCCTGCGCGTCGACTACGTGAACTGGACCGGCGCCGCCAAGGTCGCCTACACGTACGCGCCCCGCACCTCGGCCACGTACGACTCGGTGAAGCCGCTCGCGCCGACCGGTGTGAAGACGGCGTACGACACCACCACGCGCCGCACGACCGTCTCCTGGGCCGCCAACAAGGAGATGGACCTCGCCGGGTACAGCCTGTACCGGAGGGAGGCCCGGGAGGGCAGCTCGTGGACGAAGGTCGCGTCGACGACCACCGGCCGCAGTTACACCGACCCGCTGGTCAACCCCGACGACCGGACGCCGTACTACTACGAGGTCCGCGCCAAGGACAAGGCGGGCAACACCTCGTCCGGCTCGGCCGACACCATCGTGCGGCCGGTCCCGACGGCGACCGGGATGACCGGAGCGTACGACCCCACGACCCGCCGGGTCAGCCTGAAGTGGACGCAGAACACCGAGGCGCACTTCGACCACTACACCGTCATGTCGAACGAGATGATCGACGGGCGCGGCACGTGGGTGGCCATCGGCACCACCAAGGGCAACACCTGGACGACCGACCCGGTCGTCGCCGACGGTGAGGCCAACCAGTACAAGGTGATCGTCACGAACGACGGCGGCACCACCGAGTACGTGGGCAACGGCTCGCTCAACGCGTACGCCGAGAACGAGGTCTGGCTCAACATCCCGGACCAGATCGGCCCGTACTACGCGCCCGACCTGGCCCTGGACCGCTGCGACGCCGGCGTGTGGGTCGCCGCGTCCGACTCGACCCCCGCCCCGATCCGCGACTTCGCGGGCTTCCAGGTCGAGCGCCGCCTCGCGGGCACCGAGGCCTGGACCGTCGTCCTGCACAAGGGCTACGACCCGCGCCAGACGACGGCCACCGCCTCGGTCTGCGACCCGCTGCCCGTGGACGGAAGCGTCTACGAGTACCGGGCATTCACGTACGACTCCGCCGGGAACCTGTCGCCGGCGACGGACATCCAGAAGATCCGCGTCGACGACATCTCGTATCCCACCGGCGGCTGACCGGCACGCGGCACGGTCATGGGCCCGCCCATACTGGGCCCATGACCGAGATCCGTACCCCTCGCCTCCTCCTGCGCCGCTGGCTGCCCGACGAGGACCTCGCCCCGCTCGCCGAGATCCAGGCCGACGCGGCGGTGATGCGCTACGTCGGTGACGGCGCGCCGCGCTCCCTCGACGACACCGCCGAGGACATCGAGCGCTGGGAGGAGGAGTGGGACGACGAGGGCTTCGGGATCTTCGCCGTCGAGCTGCTCGGATCGGGCGAGCTCGCCGGCGCCGTCGGCCTCTACGTGCCGGACGCCCCGGCGCCGGTCGCCGGGCACATCGGCATCCAGTGGCGGCTGGCCCGGCAGTTCTGGGGGCAGGGGTACGCCTCGGAGGCCGCCCAGGCGACGCTGGAGTTCGCCCTCCAGGACCGGGGCATCGACCGGGTCGTCGCGGCCACCGCGGAGGGCGACACGTCCTCCGCGAAGGTGCTGGACAAGCTCGGCATGGAGTTCACCGGCGAGGCCGACCGCATGCGGCTGTACGCGATCGACCTGACCGAGTACGAGGGCTGACCGGGTACGAGGGTCGGCCCGCATTACCTGGCACGTAATCGACCCCCGGTCCACGCCCCGGCACTCTGAAGTCACCGGAACCCGGGCGGCGCACTCCGCTCGGGCTCCGGCCCCGACATCCGAGATGCGCAGGAGGCGAACGTCATGACCGCACAGAGCCGTACCTTCCACGAGGCCGCCGCCGACCGGTACTTCGAGGCGTGGAACGCCCGCGGCGCCGAGGCCCGCGCCAAGGCCGTCGCCGCCGCCTGGACCGAGGACGGCAGCTACACCGACCCGCTCGCGGACGTCGCCGGGCACGAGGGCGTCGCCGCGGTCATCGGGGCCGCGCACGAGCAGTTCCCCGGCTTCTTCTTCCGCCCGCTCGGGGCGGTCGACGGGCACCACGGCATCGCCCGCTTCGGCTGGGAGCTCGTCTCCGAGGCCGACGGGTCCGCTCCGGTCGCCGGCTTCGACGTGGTGGTGCTCGACGAGGACGGCCGCATCCGCTCGGTCCACGGCTTCCTCGACCGGGTCCCGGCCGGCGTCTGAATCCCGCCCGTACCCGCAGGTCCCGCGCGCCTTCATATGTCTTCATAAAAGGAAGCTAAGGACCCGGTTTCGTTGCAGTGTGGCTTCACCTCTTGACGCTGGGTGGGCGGCCGAGTTGGCTTTCGAGCCACCTCGGTCGCACCGCTGCGGCCATGTCAGGGAGGTATCCGCACATGAACACGCGCATACGATGCGTCACGACGACCGGCGTCGTATCCGTCCTCTTGGTCTCGCTCTCGGCCTGTGGTGGTCTGCTGCCCGGTGGGGACGGTGGCAGCAGCGAGCCCACGCACAAGGGAAACGATGTCAAGATCGGTCTGCTCCTGCCGGAGAAGGAGACGACCCGCTACGAGAAGTTCGATCACCCGGGGATCGAGGCCAAGGTCGCCGAACTCACCGAGGGCCAGGGCGAGCTGGTCTACGCGAACGCCGAGCAGGACGCGCAGGAGCAGAGCCGCCAGCTGCAGCGCATGATCGACGCCAAGGTCGACGCGCTGATCGTCGACCCGGTCGACGCCGAGGCGATCGCCCCGTCCGTCCAGAAGGCGAAGGACGCGGGGATCCCCGTCATCGCCTACGACCGGCTCGCGCAGGGCCCGGTCGCCGCGTACGTCGGCTTCGACAACGAGCTGGTCGGCCAGACCCAGGGCAAGGAACTCCTCCTCGCGCTCGGCGAGAACGCGGGCAGGCGCAGCCAGGTCGTCATGATCAACGGCGCGCCGTCGGACCCGAACGCGGCCCAGTTCAAGGAGGCCGCGCGCGCCGAGCTGGCGAACACGGTCACCGTCGCGAAGTCCTACGACACCGCCGACTGGAAGGCGCAGAACGCCAAGGCGGAGATGAAGCAGGCCATCGCCTCGATCGGCGCGAGCCGCATCGCGGGCGTGTACTCGGCGAACGACGGCATGGCCGCGGGGGTCGTCGAGGCGCTGCGCGAGGCCGGCGTGACGAAGATGCCGCCCATCACCGGGCAGGACGCGGAGCTCGCGGCGGTGCAGCGGATCCTCACCGGCGACCAGTACATGAGCGTCTACAAGCCGTACGCCAAGGAGGCCGCGACGGCCGCCGAGATGGCGGTGCGGATCGCTCAGGGCCGCACGATCGAGTTCGAGGCGCTCGCGGCGGACCGTACGAACAGTCCGACGACGAAGCAGATCCGCACGGCGAGCGTGAGTGTCGTGGCGCTGAAGCGGGACAACATCAAGTCCACGGTGATCAAGGACAAGTTCTTCAAGGTGTCCGAGATCTGCACGGGGAAGTACGCGGCGGCCTGCGCGGAGGCGGGGCTGACCAAGTAGTCCGGGCCGGGGGAGGGAGCCGGGCGCCGCGTCTCACTCGGCGTTGTGCAGGATCCCCGACTCGGCGATCCGGTAGCCGAGCTGGGCGCGGCTCTCGCTGCCCAGCGCGGCCGCCAGTTTGGCGATGTGGAGCCGGACCGTGCGGATGTTGACGCCGAGCCGCTCGGCGATGACGGCGTCCGTGTGCCCTTCGATGAGCAGCGCGGCGATGGTCCGCTGGCGGTTCGTCGGGTCGCTGTGCGGGGCGGGGCCCGGGGTGGTCGCGGGGTGCATGGGCGTGGCCAGGCGCCACAGCCGCTCGAAGGTGGTGACCAGGTAGGAGATCAGGGCCGGGTGGCGGATCTCCAGGGCGACGGTCCGGTCGGTGCTGGCGGGGATGAACGCGACGGAGCGGTCCAGGAGGACGAGGCGCTCGGTGACCTCGTCGAGGGTGCGGACCTCCACGCGGCCGTCGAGCTGCTCGTAGTGGGCGCGTACGGCCGGTGAGTGGCGTGAGGCGTGCTGGTAGAGGGTCCGCATGTGGCAGCCGCGGGTGAGCAGTTCCTGCTCACGGGGGAGGACCTGGGCCAGCTGGTCGGGTGGCCGGAAGCCGCCGGGCTGGATGGTGAGCAGTTCCTGTGAGGCGCCGCGCATGGCTTCGGCGATGGCCGCGTTGATCCGCTGGAAGCCCATGTGGATGGAGATCATCGGGGAGTCGGGGACGGCGGCGCGGCGGGCGTCCAGCTCCATGAGCGGGGCGAAGGCGGCGGCGAGCCGGGCCTCGCGGTCGCGGCGCTGCGCTATCTCGTCCTCGATGCTGTTCAGGAGGGCGGGCAGGGCGACGGCGGGGGCCACGGGGCGCAGCCAGTCGGCGTCGCCGGGGTCGGGCCGCAGGAGTCCGAGTTCGGCGAGGCAGGGCGCGGCGGCCGCGTCGGACCTGCGCAGCCGGCCCCAGTGCAGCGCGTGCGCGTAGAGCCGCGAGCCTTCCTCGCAGAACTCCTCGGCTCCGTGCGGGTGGGGCTTGGCGGTCACGCGTCGCTCTCTCTGCTCGGGTCCGGTTCGTGGTCCAGGATCCCCGACCGGGCGATCAGGAAGCCGAGCTGGGCCCGGCTCCCGCTGCCGAGAGCGGCCGCGATCTTCGCGATGTGGGCGCGGCAGGTGCGGACGTTCATCCCGAGGCGGCGGGCGATGGCCTCGTCGACATGGCCCTCGATCAGCAGTTTGGCGATGGAGCGCTGGACGCCGGTGATGCCGTCGGTGGCCGGCGGGTACGGCGGCTCGTCGAGGAGGGGGGTGGCGCGGCGCCAGAGGTCCTCGAAGACCTTGGTGAGGTACTCGACGAGTCCGGGGTGGCGCAGTTCGAGGGCGACCTGGCGGTCCTCGCCGACCGGGATCAGCGCGACGGTGCGGTCGAAGATCATCAGGCGGTCGATGAGTTCCTCGAGCGTGCGTATCTGTACGTTCTTGCGGTTGATCCGGGCCGCGTAGGCGAGCGTGCCCTGGCTGTGGCGCACGGTGTGCTGGTAGATGGTCCGCATGGCGACGCCGCGGTCCAGGACGGTCTGGCCGCGCTTGAGGGCCACGTTCAGGGTGTTCTCGCTGCGGCCGCCGCCTGGCTGCACGGTGAGCACCTCGAACTTGCACTCCGAGGTGAGCTGTTCGATGCCCGCGTTGATCCGGGCGTCACCCTCCAGGACCGTGATGGCGTGAGTGGCCGGTTCTGCTCGTGCGGTGATGGCCATGAACGGCTCGAAGAGTTCTGTCAGGGCCACGGCGGTCTTGCGCCGCTCCTGTATCTCGCGCTCCAGCGGTGTCAGCCACTGGGCCAGTGCGGCGTTGGGCGGAACCGGGAGGAGCCGGCTCGCGTCGTCCGGATCCGGGTGCAGCAGGGCGGAGGCGAGCAGGCACGGCGCGTCCTCGGCGGTCGCGCGCGCGAGGCGTCCCTCGGCCAGGGCGAGGGCGTAGAGCCGCGCCCCCTCGTCGCAGAGCGGGGTCGAGGGATGCGGATGTGTCGGTTTCGTACCTATTGAGAACAATCTCCACCCCCCAGGGTCCTGAACGTGCAGGAACATGATGCATCGACCCTGTGGCTTTGACGTGCCGGATTGAGACATCGTCTTGGTACAGCCGGGGGAGAGGAACCGACCAAGTGAGGACGAAGCCGACTATGTTGAAGCGCATGCTTCGCTCGGTGGTGATCGCCGCCTTTTCCGCCGGGCTGGCCGCCAGTGTCGCGAGCGGTCTCGATCTCGGGTGGAACGCGAGCCCGGCGAGCACCGTGGCGGCGACCCCGCCGGATCTTGGCTGGAACAGCAGCCCCACGACGACCGAAGGCTCCTCCGTGGCCCCTCCGGACCTCGGATGGAACGTCGCCCCCCAGGACCTCGGCTGGAACGGTCCGGGCGCGTGATCACGCCACCTGACGACAAATCCCTGCGCCGCGAGATGGCGATCGCCTACCGGTCCGGTTGGCACACGGTCGATCTCGTGACGGCGATCCCGAATCCGGGTGACTCGCTCATGGTCACCCTGTTCGGGGAGCCGATCGTCGTGGCGCGGGACGATGACGACGACATCCGGGCCTATCGGTGTCTGCGTCGTCCGCGCGGAGCCCCCCAGCCGGTGCGGACCGTCGTCCGGTACGGAATGATCTTCGTCAACCTCGACCAGCGGGACCACCAGCTGGTCGGCGAGGCGACCGGAACCACAGCCACCCCCCGCAGTGCCTGACGCGATTCCCCCGTCGTTGTAGATCGCGCAGGTGCTTCCCCCCGCAGCGGCGTCACCGTGGAACCTGAACCACGGTGGCGCCGCTGCAGTTTTCGTACCCGGACCGCCGCGGCACGCCACGGCGCCGCTCAGTCGTCGAAGACGCCGTTGCCCGTCGCGCGGGTCACCGCGATCTCGATCACGATCCGTTCCGGATTGGGCCGGGGCGTGCGCGTGTACCGCTCCGCGTACCGCCGCTCCGCGTCCGCGACGCTCTCCCGGTCCGCGCGCACCGTGGCCGTCCCCTCGAGCGTCGCCCAGCGCCGGCCGTCCACCTGGCAGACCGCCACCCGGGCCGTGCCCGCCGCCGCCAGTACGTGAGCCGCCTTGCGCGTGCCCCTGCCCGTGATCACCCGGGCCACCCGGTGCTCGGCGTCGTAGGTCACGCCGACCGGGACGACGTGCGGGGTGCCGTCCGCGCGCAGGGTCGTGAGGGTGCACAGGTGCCGTTCCCGCCAGAAGTCCAGGAAGGCCTGCGCCGGATCGTCCAGGTCGATGCGCTTCGCCATGCCCCGGAACCTATCCCGGGGCACCCCCGTGCTTTACCTTGAGCGGAATAGACTCAACTTTGTGTACGCTGAATAAGTCAGAGTTGTCGTAGGTGGGCCCCGGACGGGGTCGGACGTGGAGGAGAACGAGTACGTGGACGCCGAGCTGACGAACCGGAGCCGTGACGCGATCAACGCGGCCACCAGCCGGGCCGTGTCCGGGGGACACCCGGATCTGACCCCGGCGCATCTGCTGCTTGCCCTGCTGGAGGGGCAGGACAACGAGAACATCGTCGATCTGCTGGCCGCCGTCGAGGCCGACCAGGCCGCCGTGCGGGCCGGCGCCGAGCGCGTGCTCGCGGGCCTGCCCAGCGTGACCGGCTCGACGGTCGCGCCCCCGCAGCCCAACCGCGAGCTGCTCGCGGTCATCGCCGACGCGGCGGAGCGGGCCCAGGAGCTGGGCGACGAGTTCCTCTCCACCGAACATCTGCTGATCGGGACCGCCGCGAAGGGCGGCGCGACCGGTGACGTACTGATCCAGAACGGGGCCGGTGCGAAGGCGCTGGCCGAGGCGTTCGCTAAGAGCAGGGGAGGACGCCGGGTGACGACACCCGACCCGGAGGGCTCGTACAAGGCCCTGGAGAAGTTCGGCACCGACTTCACCGCCGCCGCGCGAGAGGGCCGGCTCGACCCGGTCATCGGCCGCGACCAGGAGATCCGCCGCGTGGTGCAGGTGCTCTCGCGCCGTACGAAGAACAACCCGGTGCTCATCGGCGAGCCCGGCGTCGGCAAGACCGCCGTCGTCGAGGGCCTCGCCCAGCGCATCGTGAAGGGCGACGTCCCGGAGTCCCTCAAGAACAAGCGGCTCGTCTCGCTGGACCTCGGCGCGATGGTCGCCGGAGCCAAGTACCGCGGCGAGTTCGAGGAGCGGCTCAAGACCGTCCTCTCCGAGATCAAGGAGAGCGACGGCCAGATCATCACGTTCATCGACGAGCTGCACACCGTCGTCGGCGCGGGCGCCGGCGGCGACTCCGCCATGGACGCGGGGAACATGCTGAAGCCCATGCTCGCCCGCGGCGAGCTGCGCATGGTCGGCGCGACCACCCTCGACGAGTACCGCGAGCGCATCGAGAAGGACCCCGCCCTGGAGCGCCGCTTCCAGCAGGTCCTGGTCGCCGAGCCGTCCGTCGAGGACTCCATCGCGATCCTGCGCGGACTCAAGGGACGCTACGAGGCGCACCACAAGGTGCAGATCGCCGACAGCGCCCTCGTCGCCGCCGCGACCCTCTCCGACCGGTACATCACCTCCCGCTTCCTGCCCGACAAGGCCATCGACCTCGTCGACGAGGCCGCGTCCCGGCTCCGGATGGAGATCGACTCCTCGCCCGTCGAGATCGACGAGCTGCAGCGCTCCGTCGACCGGCTGCGCATGGAGGAGCTCGCGCTCAGCAAGGAGACCGACCCGGCCAGCAAGCAGCGCCTCGACAAGCTGCGCCGCGACCTCGCCGACAAGGAGGAGGAGCTGCGCGGCCTCACCGCCCGCTGGGAGAAGGAGAAGCAGTCCCTCAACCGCGTCGGTGAGCTGAAGGAGAAGCTCGACGAGCTGCGCGGCCAGGCCGAGCGCGCCCAGCGCGACGGCGACTTCGACACGGCCAGCAAGCTGCTCTACGGAGAGATCCCGACCCTGGAGCGCGACCTGGAGGCCGCGTCCGAGGCCGAGGAGGAGGCCTCCAAGGCCGACTCCACCCGCGACCTCATGGTGAAGGAGGAGGTCGGGCCGGACGACATCGCGGACGTCGTCGGATCCTGGACCGGCATCCCCGCCGGGCGCCTCCTGGAGGGCGAGACGCAGAAGCTGCTCCGCATGGAGGACGAGCTCGGCAAGCGGCTCATCGGGCAGAGCGAGGCCGTACGGGCCGTGTCGGACGCGGTCCGGCGCACCCGCGCGGGCATCGCCGACCCGGACCGGCCCACCGGCTCCTTCCTCTTCCTCGGCCCCACCGGCGTCGGCAAGACCGAGCTGGCCAAGGCGCTCGCGGACTTCCTCTTCGACGACGAGCGGGCGATGGTCCGCATCGACATGAGCGAGTACGGCGAGAAGCACTCCGTGGCACGGCTCGTCGGAGCGCCCCCCGGTTACGTCGGCTACGAGGAGGGCGGCCAGCTCACCGAGGCGGTGCGGCGGCGCCCGTACAGCGTGGTGCTGCTCGACGAGGTCGAGAAGGCGCACCCCGAGGTCTTCGACGTGCTGCTCCAGGTGCTCGACGACGGGCGGCTCACCGACGGGCAGGGCCGCACGGTCGACTTCCGCAACACGATCCTGATCCTCACGTCCAACCTGGGCAGTCAGTACCTCGTCGAGCCGCTGACCTCCGCCGAGGAGAAGAAGCGGCAGGTCCTGGACGTCGTCCGGGCCTCCTTCAAGCCGGAATTCCTGAACCGGCTCGACGACCTGGTCGTCTTCTCCGCGCTGGAGAAGGACGAGCTGCGGCGCATCGCCGGGCTGCAGATCGACCGGCTCGCCAAGCGGCTCGCCGAGCGGCAGCTCACGCTCGAGGTCTCCGACGCCGCGCTGGACTGGCTGGCGCAGGAGGGCAACGACCCGGCCTACGGGGCGCGGCCGCTGCGGCGTCTCGTCCAGACGTCGATCGGTGACCGGCTCGCCCGGGAGATTCTGTCCGGGGAGGTCACGGACGGGGACACGGTGCGGGTTGATGCCTTCGGCGACGGGTTGATCGTGGGGCCCGCGACGGGGAAGTCGCTGTAGGAGCCGGGTGTGCGCCTGCCGGGTCGCGGTCGTTTTCCGGCCGCGGCCCGGTGGGGCTTCTCGCGCAGTTCCCCGCGCCCCTGAAATGCAGACCCTTCGGGTCGCATTTCCCCGTCTCGCAGCTGGGAGCGAACAGGACACGGTCGGCGGCAGGCCGGGCTTGCCCCGAGGGGGTCCCTCTGAGAGAGGATGAGTTGTATCCATACGAAGGGACAGACATGAGCATCGACCCGTCCTCGATTCCGAACTTCGGGGCGCAGCCCGATCCCCAGGGGGCGGGACCGTCGGGCCCCGTCATCCCCGACCAGGACCTGGTCAAGCAGCTGCTCGACCAGATGGAGCTCAAGTACGTCCTCGACGAAGAGGGTGACCTCGCCGCGCCGTGGGAGGAGTTCCGCACCTACTTCATGTTCCGCGGCGAGGACGACCAGCAGGTCTTCTCGGTGCGGACGTTCTACGACCGCCCGCACAGCATCGAGTCCAAGCCGCAGCTCCTGGAGTCCATCGACGACTGGAACCGCCGGACGCTGTGGCCGAAGGTCTACAGCCACACCCACGACGACGGCCAGGTCCGCCTCATCGGCGAGGCCCAGATGCTGATCGGCACCGGTGTCTCCCTGGAGCACTTCGTGTCGTCGACCGTCAGCTGGGTCCGCGCCGCGATCGAGTTCGACCGCTGGCTCGTGGAGCAGCTCGGCCTGGAGGCCGAGGTCGACTCGGCCGAGGACGAGAAGCCCGAGGACGACTCGGAGTAGTACCGAGGCAGGACCCGGCTACAGCGGGGTGTGCGCGTAGACGACGAGATACGCCCCGTACGCCGTCGAGAACCCGGCCAGTGCGCCAAGGACCGTGAGGGCCTGCGCGGGCCGGGTTCTCCATGTCCGGGCCAGGGCGGCCGCGACCGGCAGCAGCAGCGGGAACGCGGGCAGCAGGAAGCGCGGCTTGGACTCGAAGAAGCCGGATCCGCCGACCGCGACGAGCAGCAGGACCCCGCTGTAGACGAGCAGCGGGAGCGGGGCGCGGTCCAGCAGCAGGAGCACGTAGAGCAGGACGGCGGCCGCGACGAGCAGCAGGGTCAGCGTCCTGGGGACGGCGAACCGGTCCCCGTGCAGCAGCAGCCCCTTCACCGTGCGGGCCGCGCCCGCCCCGAGGTCGAAGGTCGAGCCCCAGCGCCGCTGCACGGTGAAGTAGCCGCCGAGCGGATCACCGGTGCGCACCCCGACCCACAGCACGTACGCGGCCCAGCCCGCCGGCGCGAGCAGCGCGCCCGTCCACAGCCCGGGGGTGACGCGCCCGCGCCGGCGGACCGCTTCGAGCAGGGCCGCGGCGAGGACGGCGGCGGCGACCGCGCAGCCGTTGGGCCGGGCCAGCCCGGCGAGGGCGGCGAGGGAGCCGGCCCACAGCCAGTTCCGGTTCAGGGTCGCGTACAGCGCCCAGGCGGCCAGCGCGGTCAGCACCGGTTCCGTGTAGCCGAGGGAGAGCACGACCGCGTGCGGCAGCAGGCCCCAGACGACGACCAGGAGCGTCGCGGTGGCCGGGCCGTACAGGTGGGCGGCGACGCGGTGGATGCCGAGGGCGGCGGCGAGCGCGGCGGCCCAGGCGAGGAGCAGTCCGCAGGCGCCGCCGGACAGGAACGGCAGCAGGGTGCGCAGGGCGCGGATCAGCGCGGGGTAGAGCGGGAAGAACGCGAGGTCGCTCTGGACGATGTCGGGTCCGAAGCGCAGGGTGCGGGCGCCGTAGCCGTGCGCGGCGATCCCCAGGTACCAGAGGGAGTCCCAGGTGCGGCCGAGCACGCCGAGCGGCCGCTGCCCGCCGAGCCAGGCCGCGAGCGCGACGGCCGTGGCTCCGGTGAGCCGGGCCGCGGCGAACAGGCCGAGCGCGGTCAGGGCGGGGGAGGGGCGCCGCGGGGGACGGATGCGGCGCGACACGGGGACGGGCGCCCGGTCCCGCTCCCCGGCCACCGGCGCGCACTGCTGCTGAGTCACACCACCGCACCCTGAGCGGCGCCGGGGCCCCGCGCCACCCGAACGCCTCCGCCCGGACCCAGCTCGGCCCGGATCGGGTGGGCCGCGCGGGTGACGCGGCGCGGCGGCGTGACAAGCCTCCGGGACGGGCTCCTCCGGACGGATCTTCCGGGTGGCTCTCCCGGCTACGCCTTGAGGCGGGTCACCGCATCGCTCAGGACCTCGTCCCGCTTGCAGAAGGCGAAGCGGACGAAGGGGGCGCCGGCCGTGCGGTCGTCGTAGAAGACGGCGTTCGGGATGGCGACGACGCCGCAGCGCTCGGGCAGGGCGCGGCAGAACGCGAAGCCGTCGTCGAAGCCCAGGGGGCGGATGTCGGTGGTGATGAAGTAGGTGCCCTGGGGGCGGAAGACGGTGAAGCCCGCGTCCGTGAGACCGGCCGCGAGCAGGTCCCGCTTGGCGGTCATCGAGGCGCGGAACTCCTCGAAGTAGGAGTCCGGCAGGGCCAGCGCCTCGGCGATCGCGTACTGGAAGGGGCCCGCCGAGACGTAGGTGAGGAACTGCTTGGCCGAGCGGACCGCCGTGACCAGCTCCGGCGCCGCGGTCACCCAGCCGACCTTCCAGCCCGTGAACGAGAACGTCTTGCCGCTCGACCCGATCGTCACGGTCCGCCCGCGCATCCCGGGCAGCGTGGCGAGCGGCACGTGCTCGGCGTCGTCGTAGGTCAGGTGCTCGTACACCTCGTCCGTGACGACGAGCAGGTCCCGCTCCACGGCGAGCTCGGCGACGGCGGTCAGCTCGGCGCGGGTCAGGACGGTGCCGGTCGGGTTGTGCGGGGTGTTGATCAGGAGGAGCCGGGTGCGGGGCGTGATCGCGGCGCGCAGCTCGTCGAGGTCGAGGCGGAACGATCCCTCGTGCGGGCGCAGGGTCACCGGGACCCGGGTGCCGCCCGCGAGCGCGATGCTCGCCGCGTACGAGTCGTAGTACGGCTCCAGGGCGACGACCTCGTCGCCGGGCTCGACCAGGGCGAGCAGCGAGGCGGCGATGGCCTCGGTCGCGCCGGCGGTGACGAGCACCTCGGTGTCCGGGTCGAACTCCAGGCCGTAGCGGCGCCGCTGGTGGTCCGCGATCGCGGTGCGCAGCTCGGGGATCCCGGGGCCCGGCGGGTACTGGTTGCCCCGCCCGTCGCGCAGCGCCCGCACCGCGGCCTCCCGTACCTGCTCGGGTCCGTCGGTGTCGGGGAAGCCCTGCCCCAGGTTGATGGCGCCGGTGCGCACGGCCAGCGCGGACATCTCCGCGAAGATCGTGGTCCCGAACTCGGCGAGACGGCGGTTCAGCAGAGGGCGCGCGCTGGAGGTCATGCGGGCCATCCTGCGCCGAACCTCTGGACTTCCTCAACTCTGCTTTGGCTTCGGGCGGGTGCGGGAATCCCCCTGTCACGCCGGTAGCGGCGGCCCTCGGGGATCACGGGGATTCCGAGGGGTTCGGGGGAACGGAAAGGGGGCCGGTGATGGAAGCAGTCGTCATCGTGGTCTTCGTCGCGGTGGTCGTCGCCATCGTGATCGGTACGGCGCGTGCGGGCGGCAGCAAGCCGCAGCGCACGTCTTTGAAGAAGAGCGGCGCCCGTGGCTCGCGGCGCAGCAGCAGCAACAGCAACAGCTGGTGGGCGGGCGGCGGGAACTCGTCCGTGGGGAGCTCCTGCTCCTCGTCGTCCTCCGGTTCGTCCGGGCACCACGGCCACTCGTGCGGCAGTTCCTCCTCCTGCGGTGGCAGCAGCTCCTCCTGCGGTGGCGGCGGCTCGTCGTGCGGCGGCGGGGGCGGGTGCGGCGGCGGCAGCTGACGCCGGCCCGGTGGGTGCGGCTCACGCGGGGACCACTGACACGGGGCAGTGGTGTCCGGGTGGGCCGCACACGTGCACGTACGCACGTCTGGACCAGCGGCGACTCGGACATCCGTCCGGTCATGTACCCGGAGGTGGTGCGCCGGGCGCGAAAGGTCGCACGGAAAGTTGAACAGTTGAACTGCACGGCGCCCGAGGGGATGGAAACCCTCCGAAAGTTGGGTAAAAACGCTGTGAGGTCGGGTCCGCCCATGATTCCCTTTAAGCGTCAACTCAGCCCTCGTACTACGTACTCATCGCGTTCGCGTGGGCACGAGCCGGTCCCTTTGACGTAGCCGGCCCCATCTCCCTTTGCGTGCTAGCGGAGCCGACCCATGCTCACGACCTTGAACACCGCCTACTCCGACACCAGTGCGGCCGACCTGGCCTGGACACTCGGGCGCGAGCCGCTTCCCGCGCTCGCCACACTCGACATCGAACTCGCGGGCGCGAAGATGCAGTTGCGTCTTCTCGGCGCCTCTCACCAGGTGCTCCTCGAGGAGGAGAGCGGCTCCTGCTCGGAGACCGTCGCCTGTATGCCCGGCAGCAGCACCCCGCTCCCGCTCGGCGTCGCCAAGCGGGTGGGCGACTGGGAGTACGAATTCGCCGCCCGGGTCGAACATCTGACGGAAGGGCAGTTCGCGGGCCGCGCCCAGGAACTGCTCGCCCTCGTCGCCGACCATCCGAACGGGCTCGCGGGCGTCTTCCCGGGCAGTCCGCACGCCTTCACGGCGATGCTCGCCCACCGCCACGAGGGCCAGGTGCACTGGCGCACCTGGCACGCCTACCCGCAGGACGGTCAACTCGTCGCCACCCGGAGCCGGGTCGGCGTCCGCGTCCCCGCCGCCGCGATGGCTTAGGTCAGCGGCCCGGTGCGGGGTATGCGTCCCGGCCCCTGTTCCACACGTGTGGGTGACAGGGTGCGGTCATGCGGTGACGTAGCGTTCCAGGGGTGATCGAACCGCACGCGCCCGCCCCGCCCGGGGGCGCCGGGACGCCCCGGCCCCTGGGCGCGCCGGAGCGTGCCCCGCTGCCGGTGAAGCCCGGCACGGGCCGGTTCCTGGTCCTCGTCGGCGTCTTCGTGTGCGCGGCCTGCGGACTCGTCTACGAGCTGGAACTGGTGGCGCTCGCCTCGTACTTGATGGGCGACTCGGTCACCCAGGCCTCCGTCGTGCTGTCCGTCATGGTCTTCGCCATGGGCATCGGCTCGCTCGCCGCCAAACGGCTGCGCTACCGGGCGGCCGCCGGCTTCGGCATGGTCGAGGCCGTCCTCGCGCTCGTCGGCGGATGCAGCGCGATGGCCCTGTACGCGGTCTTCGCGTGGACCGGTGACTGGGGCGGGGCCTGGCGGGACGGCCCGCGCTTCCTGCTCGTCGGCTTCTCCCTCGCGATCGGGGTGCTGATCGGCGCCGAGGTGCCGCTGCTCATGGTGCTCATCCAGCGGATCCGCAGACAGGACCCCGGCGGCGCCGTCGCCGACCTGTTCGCCGCCGACTACGTGGGCGCGCTCGTCGGGGGGCTCGCCTTCCCGTTCCTGCTCCTGCCGATGCTCGGCCAGCTCACCGGCGCCCTCCTCACGGGGGTGGTCAACGCGGTGGCGGGCGGCGCCCTCGTCCTCGGCCTGTTCCGGCGCGACCTCAGCCCGCGCGGCCGCCGCCTCCTCCTCGTGGCCAACGCGACGGTCCTCGCCGTTCTGGCCTTCGCCTGGGTCCAGGTCGACGCGTTCGAGCGGGCGGCGCGCGAGGCGCTGTTCGGGGCGCCCGTGCGGGTCGCCGAGCAGAGTGCGGAGCAGGAGATCGTCCTCACCGGAGACCCCGGCCGGACGCCGGGGCTCTACCTCGACGGGCGGCTGCGGGCGGGCGGGCCGGACGCCCGGCGCCGCGCCGCCCGGCTCGTACGGCCCGCGCTCGGGGGCGGGCCGCACGGGCGGGTCCTCGTGCTCGGAGGCGGGGACGGGGTGGCGGCGGGGGAGGTGCTCCGCGCGGGCGGGAGCGGGGTGCGGCGGGTGGACGTCGTCGACACGGACCCCGCGGTGGTGCGGCTGGCCCGGACGGACCCGGGGCTCGTGGCGCTGAACGGGCGGGCGTTCTCCGATTCCCGGGTGCGGGTGTCCACCGGGGACGTGTTCGCGCGGGTGCGGGGCGCTGCCGCGCGGGGTGAGCGGTACGACCTCGTGGTCTCCGATCTGCCGGATCCGGCGCTCTCCGTGGACAGCGCGAAGTTGTACTCCGAGGAGTTCTACGGGCTGGTCGGGCGGGTGCTCGGGGACGGGGGCCGGGTGGTGGTGCGGGGCGGGGGGACGGTCGCCTCGACCGTGCGGGGGGCCGATTTCCGGGTCGTGGGGTACGGGCCCGGCTATGTCGTCGGGGGGAAGGGGGTCACGCCTCGGCTGCGGGGTGCCGGCGCGGCCGCGATCGATCTCGGCCGGGCCCCGTCGACGCTCGTGCATCCGCGCTATTAGCGCGCATGGGCTAGCCGCCCGGGGCGGGGTCGCGGGTGCGGGTCCGGTGGGGGCTTCTCGCGCAGTTCCCCGCGCCCCTGAGGTGATTGCCTCGCGAAGCGGTCGTTCGTCTGCCGCGCCGTCGTGGCTGGTCGCGCAGTTCCCCGCGCCCCTGAAGGCACACTTCGTGCGCCCCAGGGGCCCGGTGGTCGCGCCCCGCGACGGAGTCGCTGATCGGGTACAGCCCCGCGCCCTGAGGTGCATGCCCTTCGGGCGCACCTCATCGATGAAAGGCTGAGCGGCGAAGCCGCAAGCCTTTCAGGGGCGCGGGGAACTGCGCGAGAAGCCCCACCGGCCCGCGGACCCCGATGAAACCGGGACCCGCGGCGGCGAAGAGGGAGACACGTTCCCGACGGCGTCGCTAGGCTCGGGCGGCATGGAGCATGAGGTGTTCGTTCCGGTCCCGGCGGAGTCCCTGAGGGCGGTGCTCTGCGACCCCCTCCGCGTGGCCCGGGCCCTGCCCGGGTTCCAGCGGGACGCCTCCGGCGACGGCGGCCGGCTCAAGGTGCGCATCGGCGGGACCGCCATCACGTACCGCGGCGCCGTCCAGGTCACCGAGACCCCGGACGGCTCGTTCACGCTGACCGGCGACGGCACGGAGGCCCGCGGCACCGGCGCCGTCGCCTTCGAGCTGACGGTCCGGGTCGCCGCGTCGGACGGCGGCTCCCGCGTCACGTTCACCGGCACCGGTACCGGCGACGGCCGCGTGGCCGAGCTGGACGAGGACGCCGTGACCTCCGCCGCCCGGCGCCTGCTCGGCCGCTTCGCGGAGCACCTCGGCACGGAGAGCCAGGACCTGGGCGCGGAGGAGCCGGAGGACGAGGACGCCGACGCGGACGACGCCGGGGACATCGACGAGGCCGAGGACGCGGACGCGCAGGACGGCGCGGCCGAGCCGGAGACCGTGTCCGTGTACGACACCGAGGTGCCGCCCTCCTCGCTCGGCCCCGAGACCGACTTCCAGGGCGACTACGAGGGCGATTTCGAGAACGGCGAGCTCCCGCCGGAGCCCACCGCCGCGCACGCCCGCCGCACGATGATCGGCCGCAGCGCCGAGGAGGTCGACCACGCCCCGCCGCGCGGCCGCTACGCCCCGGTCCCCGGCCCGGAGGGCGCCGCCGCGAGCGCCACCCTGCGCTGGGCGGCCCCCGCCGCCGCCCTCGTCGTCGCCTCCGTGATCGTCGTCGGCCGCGCCCTGCGCCGCCGCCGCTGACGGTGCACCTCCCGGACACCGCCTAGGCTCAAGGCTCGTGACGACTCAGGAGACGAAGCTGACCGCGGGCGACGCGGAAGTGACCGTGGCGCCGGGCAACGGCTGCCGGGTGAGCAGCTTGAAGATCGCCGGGACCGAGCTGCTGCGGCAGGGCGCGAAGTACGGCTGCTTCCCGATGGTGCCGTGGTGCGGCCGGATCAGGGACGGCCGGTTCCTGGACGGTGGGCAGGTCCGCCAGATGCCGCTGAACTCCCCGCCGCACGCCATCCACGGCTTCGCCCGCGACGCCGAGTGGCGGACGGCCCGTACGAGCGCGGCCGAGGCCGTGTTCACGTACGACCTGACCGAGCCCTGGCCGTACCCCGGCCGGGTCACCCAGATCGTGGCGCTCACCGAGGACAGCCTGACGCTGACGCTCGGGATCGAGACGTACGGCGACTCGTTCCCGGCGCAGGCCGGCTGGCACCCCTGGTTCAACCGGAACCTGGGCGGCGAGGACGTGCGGATCGGCTTCGACGCCGCCTGGCAGGAGGAGCGCGGCGACGACCACCTGCCCACCGGCCACCGGATCGACCCGAAGCCCGGGCCGTGGGACGACTGCTTCGGCATGCCGGACGGCGTCGACGTGACGCTCACCTGGCCGGGGCAGCTGGAGGTGAACGTGAAGAGCCGCGAGCCGTGGGTCGTCGTCTACGACGAGCAGGACGCCGCCGTCTGCGTCGAACCGCAGACCGGCCCCCCGAACGGCCTCAACACCGAGCCCCGGCTCCTGACCCCCGTCGATCCGCTGGAGACGAGCACCACCTGGACCTGGCGGCACCTGTAAAACGCGGCGCTTAAGCTCGTAGGCATGACTTCGAACGACGTGCGCGACGCGCTGCTCCAGCAGATCAAGGACAAGGCCGTGGTGCACGGCAAGGTGACGCTCTCCTCCGGTCTGGAGGCCGACTACTACGTCGACCTGCGCCGGGTCACCCTCGACGGTGAGGCCGCCCCGCTGGTCGGGCAGGTGCTGCTCGACCTGACGGCCGAGCTCGACTTCGACGCGGTCGGCGGTCTGACGATGGGCGCCGACCCGGTCGCCGGCGCGATGCTGCACGCCTCCGCCGCGCGCGGGCAGCGCCTGGACGCGTTCGTCGTCCGCAAGGCCGCCAAGGCGCACGGCATGCAGCGCCGCGTCGAGGGCCCGGACATCAAGGGCCGTCGCGTGCTGGTCGTCGAGGACACCTCCACGACCGGCGGTTCGCCGCTGGAGGCCGTGCAGGCCGTGCGGGAGGCCGGGGCCGAGGTCGTCGGCGTCGCGACGATCGTCGACCGTGCCACGGGTGCCGCCGAGACGATCACCGAGGGCGCCGGGGTCCCGTACCTCTTCGCGTTCTCGAAGGACGAGCTCGGCCTGGACTGAGGCGACCGGCCGGTAACCCCACAAGTCTGGAAAGATGGCGGCGACGATGATGTCACCCCATGGTGCTTGGTGAGGGTCGGACCACCGGTCAAAGACACCAGAACAACCCAAACCACCGCAACGCGCGCTTGACGAGGAGACGGCAGATGCCCATCGCAACTCCGGACCAGTACAACGAGATGCTCGACCGGGCCAAGGCGGGCAAGTTCGCCTACCCGGCCATCAACGTCTCGTCGACGCAGACCCTGAACGCGGCGCTCCAGGGCTTCGCCGAGGCCGAGAGTGACGGCATCATCCAGATCTCGACCGGCGGCGCCGAGTACCTCTCGGGCCAGGGCGTGAAGGACATGGTGACGGGCGCTCAGGCTCTCGCCGAGTTCGCGCACGTCGTCGCCGCGAAGTACTCGAACAAGATCGCGCTGCACACCGACCACTGCCCCAAGGGCAAGCTGGACGGCTATGTGCGCCCGCTGATCGAGATCTCCGCGAAGCGGGTCGCCGAGGGCGGTCTGCCGCTGTTCCAGTCGCACATGTGGGACGGCTCGGCCGAGACCCTCGCCGACAACCTCGACATCGCCCAGGAGCTGCTCGCCAAGGCCAAGGCGGCGAACATCATCCTGGAGATCGAGATCACCCCGACCGGTGGTGAGGAGGACGGCGTCTCGCACGAGATCAACGACAACCTCTACACCTCGGTCGACGACGCGATCCGCACGGTCGAGGCCCTCGGCCTCGGCGAGAACGGCCGCTACCTGCTGGCCGCCTCGTTCGGCAACGTGCACGGCGTGTACAAGCCGGGCAACGTGGTGCTCCGCCCCGACCTGCTCAAGGAGCTGAACGAGGGCGTGGCCGCGAAGTACGGCAAGCCGGCCGGCTCGCAGCCGTTCGACTTCGTCTTCCACGGCGGCTCGGGCTCCACGATCGAGGAGATCCACACCGCGCTGGAGAACGGCGTCGTGAAGATGAACCTCGACACCGACACCCAGTACGCCTTCTCGCGCCCCATCGCCGGGCACATGTTCGAGAACTACGACGGCGTCCTGAAGGTCGACGGCGAGGTCGGCAACAAGAAGATGTACGACCCGCGCGTGTGGGGCAAGAAGGGCGAGACCGGCATGACGGCCCGTGTCGTCGAGGCCTGCGCCAACCTGCGCTCCTCGGGCACCCGCATCAAGTAGTCCCAGCGGTATCCCCACGGGCCCGGCCCTCCCTCGGCACTGCGAGGGGGCGCCGGGCCCGTCCCGTTCCCCTGCCGTTCTCCCCGCTGCCCGGAGGGCCCTCAGTGACGTACGACTTCGACACCCCCGTCGACCGGCGCGGTACCTGGTGCGTCCAGTGGGACGGCATCACCGACCGCTTCCCCGACCCGGACCTGCTGCCGTTCACCATCTCCGACATGGACTTCGCGTGCCCGCCCGAGGTGCTCACGGCGCTCGGCGCGCGGCTCGCGCACGGCGTGTTCGGCTACACCGACTGGCGCAACGACGACTTCAAGGGCGCGATCCGCGACTGGTACCGGGACCGCTACGCGACCGAGGTGGACGTCGAGCGGCTCGTGTTCGGGCCCTCCGTGCTCAACCAGATCGCCCAGCTGCTGCGCATGTGGACCCGTGAGGGCGACGGCGTCGTCCTGCACACCCCCACCTACGACGGATTCCGCAAGGCGGTGCTCGGGGCCCGCCGCGACCTGCGCGCCGTCGGCGTCGACGACTGGGCGGGGCTGGAGCGGGAGCTGGCCCGCCCCGACAGCCGCGTCCTCGTCCTGTGCTCCCCGCACAACCCCACCGGGCACGTGTGGACCGACGCCGAGCTGCGCCGGATCGCGGACCTCGCCCGGGCCCACGACGTCGCCGTGATCAGCGACGAGATCCACTCCGACCTCGCCCACGCGGGCCGGCGCCACCTGCCGTGGACCCGGTACGGCGACGGGCTGCGCTGGGCGCTGGTCACCTCCGGCAGCAAGTCCTTCAACTTCCCTGCGCTGAGCGGCAGTTACGGCTTCGTGGGGGACCCGGACGACCACGCCGAGTTCGTCCGCAGGATGGGGCACGACGAGGGCCTGGAGTCGCCGCCGGTCCTCGCGCTGACCGCGCACATCGCCGCCTACCGCGAGGGCGGCCGCTGGCTGGACGCCCTGCGCGCGTACACGTACGGCAATCTGCGCCTCGTCGAGGAGCGGCTCGGCGCCGCGTTCCCCGGGCTCGGCTGGCGGGTGCCCGAGGCCGGCTACCTGGCCTGGATCGATCTGCGGCCGCTCGGGATCACCGAGGACGCCGGGCTGCAGCGGGTGCTCGTCGAGGAGGAGAAGGTCGCGATCATGCCCGGATCCGTGTACGGGGCGCCCGGCTTCGTGCGGCTGAACGTGGGCTGCCCGCGCGGCAAGGCGGAGGCCGGGGTGGACGCACTGGTCAGGGCGGTGCGCAGGGTGGCGGGCTGAGCGCCGGGCGCACGCGGCACACTGGACCCATGAGCCTTCACGAGAACCTCCTCGGGGGACCGCCCCCGACCCACCTGCCGGACGAGCCCGAGCCGCGCGAGCTGCTCGCGGGCGGCACCGACCCGGCGGACGTCGCCGCGAAGTACCCGACCTCCTCGCTCGCCTGGGCGCAGCTCGCGGACGCCGCGTACGAGCGCGGCAGTGTCGTCGAGTCGTACGCCTACGCGCGCACCGGCTACCACCGCGGGCTCGACGCGCTGCGGCGCAACGGGTGGAAGGGCCACGGCCCGGTGCCGTGGGAGCACGAGCCGAACCGCGGCTTCCTGCGGGCCCTGCACGCGCTGGCGCGGGCCGCCGGCGACATCGGTGAGCAGGCCGAGTACGAGCGCTGCACGCAGTTCCTGAAGGACTCGTCCGAGACGGCCGCGCAGACCCTCGGCTAGCCGGAACAGGGGCGAAAAGTCCAGGTCCGCCCGGTGTGACCGGGCGGACCTTGCCGTTTGGGGGGACGATTGCGGAGGATGCAGGTGGGGACCGGGGCCCCGTGCCGGTAACGGCAGGGCGGACCGCTACCCGGAGTACACATCAGGAGACAGCGATGTCCCACGACGCGGATCACGTAGCGGAAGACGCGACCCCACAGGACGCGGAAGCACCCGCCACCCCGCATCTCGACTTCGCGGGCACGACGCCGTACGAGGACTACGTCCAGGCCGACGTGCTCACCCACCTCCAGCACCTGCGCTCGGACGACCCGGGCGAGATGGTCTTCCTGGTCACCACCCAGGTCATGGAGCTGTGGTTCACCGTCATCGTGCACGAGTGGGAGACCGCGGGCGGGGCGCTCGCGCAGGACGACATCCCCACCGCGGTGGCGGCCCTCAAGCGCTCGGTGCGCGAGCTGCAGGCGCTGAACGACTCGTGGCGCCCGCTCGCGCAGCTCACCCCGGCCCAGTTCAACTCGTACCGGAGCGCGCTCGGCGAGGGCTCCGGGTTCCAGTCGGCGATGTACCGGCGCATGGAGTTCCTGCTCGGCGAGAAGTCGGCGTCCATGCTGGTGCCGCACCGGGGTGCCCCGCGCGTGTACGCGGAGCTGGAGAAGGCCCTGCACCAGCCGAGCCTGTACGACGAGGTGCTGCGGCTGCTCGCCCGGCGCGGCCACGGCGTGCCGCGGGCCGTCCTGGACCGGGACGTGTCGCAGCGCTACGAGCCGTCGCCCGAGGTGGAGGCGGTGTGGACCGAGCTGTACGCCGGTGACGAGAGCGGTGACCTGGCCCGTCTCGGCGAGGCGCTCACCGATGTCGCCGAGCTGATCTGGCGCTGGCGCAACGACCACCTGGTGGCGACCCGGCGCGCGATGGGCGCCAAGACCGGCACGGGTGGCAGCGCCGGTGTCGCCTGGCTGGAGAAGCGCGCGCAGAAGAACGTGTTCCCCGAGCTGTGGACGGCGAGGTCCCATGTCTGACCTGATCGAGCGGGCGCGCGAACTGGACTCCACCGACCCGCTGGCGGGGGTGCGCGCCGACTTCGTCCTCGACGAGGTCGTCTACCTGGACGGGAACTCGCTGGGCGCGCTGCCAGCGAGCGTGCCGGGCGCCGTCGAGGACGTCGTGCGGCGGCAGTGGGGCGAGCTGCGGATCCGGTCCTGGACGGAGTCCGGCTGGTGGACGGCGCCCGAGCGGATCGGCGACCTGATCGCGCCGCTCGTCGGCGCCGCGGCCGGGCAGATCGTGGTCGGCGACTCGACAAGCGTCAATGTGTTCAAGGCACTTGTGGGCGCGGTCCGGCTGTCGGGCGGCCCGGAAGCGGGCCGGGACGAGATCCTGGTCGACGCCTCCACGTTCCCGACGGACGGCTACATCGCCGCGTCGGCCGCGCGGATGACCGGCTGCACGGTCCGCCCGCTGGCCCCCGGCGAGGTGCCGGACGCGCTCGGTGAGCGGACGGCGGCGGTGCTGCTCAACCACGTCGACTACCGCACGGGCCGGCTGCACGACCTGCCCGCGCTGACCGCCGCGATCCGCGCGGCGGGCGCCGTGAGCGTGTGGGACCTGTGCCACAGCGCGGGCGCGCTGCCGGTCGGGCTCGACGCGCACGGCGTCGACCTGGCGGTCGGCTGCACGTACAAGTTCCTGAACGGCGGCCCGGGTTCGCCCGCGTACCTGTACGTGCGGGCGGGGCTCCAGGACCGGTTCGACTCACCGCTGCCGGGATGGAACTCGCACGCCGAGCCGTTCGGGATGCGGCCCGAGTACGCGCCGGCCGACGGCGCGGTGCGCGGCCGGGTCGGGACGCCGGACATCCTGTCGATGCTGGCGCTGGAGGCGGCGCTCGAGGTCTGGTCGCGGCCGGACGTGAGCGTGGACGCGGTGCGGGCCAAGTCGCTGGCCCTGACGGACTTCTTCCTGGAGTGCGTCGCCGCGTACGTGCCCGAGGGGCGGGTCGTCACGGTCACGCCGGACGCGCACGCCGAGCGGGGCAGCCAGGTGGCGCTGGCCTGCGCGGATGCGGGCGAGATCATGGAGCGGCTGATCGCGGCCGGCGTCGTCGGCGACTTCCGGGCGCCCGACGTGCTGCGGTTCGGATTCACCCCGCTGTACCTGTCCTTCGCGGAGGTGGAGCGCGCGGCGCGGGTCCTCGCCGACACGCTCGGGTGACCTGATCAACAGGTGACCGCGCGTCGGCGCCCCGTCCTTGTCGGGCGGGGCGTCGACGCACGTCACGGGCCTGGTAGCGTCCGCGTACCCCGCGGTGCCCCGGACAGGGCCCGGCACCGTCGACCATGACGCCGAGAGGTTGGAGCATGCCGGACGAAGCCGCCGCCCGCGACGCGGCCGAGGAGGCGTCGGCCTTCTCGCACCCCGTCGTCGAGCCGGACGTCAGCGCCGCGTACGGAGATCACCCGGATCAGGTGATCGACTTCCACGCGCCGAGGACGGCGGTGGCCACGGCCCCGCTGGTCGTGGCCCTGCACGGCGGCGCCTGGCGGGCGCCCTACGACCGGAAGCATCTGAGCCCCTTCTGCGACTATCTGGCCCGGCGCGGCTTCGCCGTCGCCAACGTCGAGTACCGGAGGGGGAGTTCGGTGCCGCACCAGGGAGCCGAAGGGCCCGTCGCCGGGCGCTGGCCCGAGACCTTCGACGACGTGGCGGCCGCCTTCGATGCGCTGCCCGCGCTCGTCGCCGAGCACCTGCCGGTCGCGGACGCGCGCCGCACGGTCGTCACCGGGCACTCGGCGGGCGGCCACCTCGCGCTGTGGGCCGCGGCCCGGCACGTGCTGCCCGCCGACGCCCCCTGGTTCACCCCGGCCGCGTCCGCGCTGCGCGGCGTCGTCGCGCTCGCCCCGATCGCCGATCTGGCGCTCTCGGAGCAGCTGGGCGTGTGCGGCGGGGCGAGCGGCCAACTCCTGGGCGGCAGCCAGAAGTTGTTCGAGGAGAGGCGCCCGTGGGCCGATCCGTCGCTGCTGCTGCCCACCGGGATCGCCACGACGATCGTGCAGGGCCGCACCGACACGACCGTCCCGTTCGCCGTGACCGAGGCGTACGCGGACGCGGCGGCGCAGGCGGGCGAGGTCGTGGGCGTCACGTACTTGGCGGAGGTCGGCCACTTCCCGCTGATCGACCCGGCCGCCGACGCGTGCGCGGTCGTCGCCGAGGAGATCGCCCAACTTGCCTGGTAGGCCGGGGGATTGACGAGGTCCACCCCTACCCGGGTATGACGCGTGATACCTGGGAGCTACGCGCAGGGTTGGCTCCCTGGCGTGATGCCGGTTACGGCCCGTGATTCATAACTTCCTCTCCAGAGGCACCGGACGGCGGTGCCCGGAGGGGGAGTGACGCCATGGGCCGCTGGCCGGGACGGATCCGCCGGGCACTGCTCGCGGCGCTGGTGACGGGCGCCGTGGCGGTGCCGGTCTCGGCGGCCGCGCACCCCGACATCCCCGCCCCGCCGCCGGCCCGCACCGGCTCCGTCACCGCCGGTTCGCTGGACACGACGTACGACGCGAACCGGGACGTGGCCCGTGAGGCCGCCCGTATGGCCACGGAGTACGGCGCGACGGGCCGCGCCCGTGAACTGCGCGAGATGGCGTCCACCGGCCGGACGTTCCTGCACTTCGACGCGCGGGGCTCGGGCCGGGCCGTCGAGGTGTTCGGCGATCTGACCCGCGCCCGCCGGATCGCCGTCCTGGTGCCCGGCTCCGACACGTCCCTCGACACCTACGACCGGTTCCGCGCGGGCGCGCTCGCCCTGCGCGACCGGCTCGGCGCGCGGGCCGCGGTCGTCGCCTGGCTCGGCTACGCGACACCGGACACGGTCGGCCCGGCCGTCACGACCACGGGCCGCGCCGAAGAAGCGGCACCCCGACTCGTCGACGCCGTACGGGAGTTGAGGTTGCTCCGCACCGACGGCCCCCGCCCCTCGGTCACCCTGCTCTGCCATTCGTACGGATCCGTGGTGTGCGGGCGCGCGGCCGGTGCGCTGCGCGGACCCGCGGCGGTGTCCGACCTCGTCCTGGTCGGCAGCCCGGGCACCGGCGCGGACCGTGTCTCGGAGCTCGGCACCCGTGCCCGGGTGTGGGCGGCGCGGGGCGACGGCGACTGGATCTCCCATGTCCCGCACGTGAGCGCCGGGTTCTTCGGCACGACGGTCGGCTTCGGCGCCGACCCGGTCTCGCCCGGCTTCGGCGCGCGGGTCTTCTCGGCGGGCGACGGCGGCCACAGCGACTACTTCCGGCCCGGCACCCCCTCCCTCGCGGCGATGACCCGCATCGTCCTGGGCACGGAGCCCGGCGCCGAGCACAAGCCCGCAGACGTATCCGATGTGACGGAGGCTCCTCATGCGTGAACTCCTGCTGCCCGCACGGTCGTTCGTCCGCCGCATCGACGAGGCGACCCCCGCCCACCGGAACCGCGCGGTCGACGCGCTGCGCGCCCTCGCGATCTGCGGTGTCGTCCTCGGGCACTGGTTCGTCACGGCCCTGGTGCCCGGCGGCGACGGCGCCCTGCACACCGCGAGCCCGCTCCAGCACCTGTCCTGGCTCGCACCCGTCTCCTGGCTGTTCCAGACCCTCGCCGTGTTCTTCCTGGTCGGCGGGCACATGGCGACCAAGGGGTACGCGTCGGCGCGGGCCCGCGGCGAGACGTACGGGGCGTGGCTGGCGGCCCGGCTCGGGCGGCTGTTCCGGCCGGTCGCCGCGGTGCTCGTGGTGTGGACGGCGGCGGCGCTCGGCATGCTCCTGTCCGGGGTGCCGTACGACACCGTCCACACCCTGGGGAAACTCGCGCTGTCCCCGCTGTGGTTCCTGCTGGTGTTCGCCGCGCTGACGGCGGCGACCCCGCTCGTGGCCCGGCTCAACCCGCTGTGGCCGCTGGCCGTCGTCCTCCATGTGGACCTCGTACGGTTCGGCCTCGGCGGCCCGGCCTGGCTCGGCTGGATCAACCTGGCGGCCGGCTGGCTCGTGCCGTACACGCTCGGCGCGGCCTGGACGCGGGAGGCCCTGGGCCGGCGGGCCGGGGCGGTGCTGCTCCTCGGCGGCGCCGCCGCGACCGCCGGGCTCGTCCTGTGGGCCGGGTACCCGGCGTCGATGGTCGGCGTGCCCGGCGCCCCCGTCTCGAACCTGAACCCGCCGACGCTCGCCGCCGTCACCTTCGGGCTCGCCCAGTGCGGACTCGCGCTGCTGCTCCTGGACCGGCTGCGGTCCTGGCTGCGCCGGCCCGCGGCCTGGGCGGCGGTCGCGGTGGTCAACCTGTTCGCGATGACGATCTTCCTGTGGCACCAGACGGCCCTGATGGCGGTCACCGCGACGGGCCTGCTCGCGGGCCGGCTGCCCGGCCTGCACACCGTGCCCGACTCGCTCACCTGGGTCGCGGCGCGGGCGGCGTGGCTGCCGGTCCTCGCGCTGGCCCTGGCCGTGTGCTGGGCGGCGTTCCGCACCTACGAGCAGGGCGGCCGGGGCCGCTCCCGGGTGGTGCGCGAGGGACGCGCCCGGCGCCCGCGGACCGTGGTCCGTCATGGCTGAGCGCGGGCGCCGGGCGCACAAGTCCCCCTCTAAGGTGGGGGACATGGCGGGGGACAGGGTGGAGGGCAGGGCAGGGGTCCGGAGGGAGCGCGGGGAAGCCGAGGCGGACGATCTCGGGACGCTGCTGCGTTCCCTGCGGCGCGATCTGCTGACCTTCGAGCGCAGGCCGCTGCCGCCGCTGAGCCGGCCGCGGTTCCTGCGCTGGGCGCCGCATCTGCTGCTCGCCTGGATCACCCTCGGCACGACCCTCTCCGGCCTCGACCAGATCGGCCACGGCTACCACCTGGGTGCGCCGGCCGGCGTCGCGCTCATGGGTGTGCAGGGCGGCGCGATGCTGCTCGCGCTGTGGCGGCCCGCGCTCGCGTTCTGGCTGTCGCTGCTCGACAGCGTCCTCGTCGCGCGACTGGCCATGCCCTGGCTGTCCGGACAGGCCGCGTCCGGCGAGGACGCGTGGCCGTGGGCCGCGCCCTCCGTCATCGCCCACGGGGCGGTGCTGCTGCTGCTCGCGCTGCGGGTGCCGACGCGGGCGACCGTGGTCGCGTTCGCGCTGAGCGCGCTGGCCGGCCCGCTCCTGCAGGGCACCGGCGCCGACATCGCCCGGTACGCGTCGACGACGCTCCTCTCGGTGGTCGTGTTCGCGATCGTCGCGCTGCTCGGCGCCGCGCTGCGCGGCCGCAGCGAGGCGCGCAACCGGCTCGTCGCGCAGGAGGAGATCACGGCGGAGGAGCGGGCCCGGCGCACGGTCCTGGAGGAGCGCGCGAACATCGCCCGCGAGCTGCACGACGTCGTCGCCCACCACATGTCCGTCATCTCCATCCAGGCGCAGGTCGCCCCGCACCTCGTCGAGAACCCGCCGGACGCCCTGAAGGAGAACCTGGACGGCATCCGCGCGAGCGCCCTGGAGGCGCTCGCCGAACTGCGCCGGGTCCTCGGGGTGCTGCGCGCCGAGCCCGCCGAGGACGCCGGGGAGCAGGCCGCCGGGTTCGACGATCCCGGCACGGCCGCCGCGCCGCAGCGCCCGCAGCCCACCCTCGACCGGCTCGACACGCTCGTCGCCGGCACCCGGGCCGCCGGGCTCGCCGTGACCGTCCTCGGCACCGGAGAGCGGCGCCCGCTGCCGCCCGGCGTCGAACTGTCCGCGTACCGGATCGTGCAGGAGGCGCTCAGCAACGCGCTGCGGCACGCGCCCGGTTCGACGGTCGAGGTGGCGCTCGACCACCGCCCGGACGGACTCGGGGTCCGGGTCACCAACACCGCGCCCGAGCGGCCCGCGGCGCCCTCGCCGGGTGCGGGGCACGGGCTGCTCGGTATGCGGGAGCGCGCCGGGATGCTGGGCGGCACGCTCGCCACCGGGCCCGTCGCCGAGACCGGCGGCTACGAGGTACGGGCCTTCCTGCCCGCGACCGGCGGGTCCCGCACGGACTCACGTACGGGCTCACGTACGGGCTCACGTACGGACTCAAGTACTGGGAGAGACGACTGACATGCCGATCCGGGTCCTGATCGCCGACGACCAGATGATGGTCCGGCAGGGGTTCACCGTGCTCCTGAACACCCAGCCCGACCTGGAGGTCGTCGGGCAGGCGGTGGACGGGCTCGACGCGCTCGCGCAGGTCGCCGAACTCGCCCCGGACGTCGTCCTCATGGACATCCGGATGCCCGAGCTCAGCGGCATCGAGGCGACCCGCCGGGTCACCGCGTCCCACCCGGCCGTCCGGGTCCTCGTCCTCACCACCTTCGACCTGGACGAGTACGTGTACGAGGCGCTCCGCGCGGGGGCCTCCGGGTTCCTGCTGAAGGACGCCTCCGCGGAGCAGCTCGCGGAGGCGGTCCGCGTCGTCGCCTCCGGCGAGGCGCTGCTCGCGCCCACCGTCACGCGGCGGCTGATCGCCGAGTACGCGCGGCTGTCGGACGGGGCGTCCCGGGCGGCGTCCGTGCCGGGGCGGCGGCCCGCCGAGCTGACCGACCGCGAGTCGGAGGTCCTCGTGCTGATCGCGCAGGGCCTGTCGAACGCGGAGATCGCGGCGAGCCTCGTCGTCGCCGAGCAGACGGTGAAGACCCATGTCGGCCGCATCCTCGTCAAACTGGGCCTGCGCGACCGCACCCAGGCGGCGGTCTTCGCGTACGAGTCGGGGCTGGTGACGCCGCGTATGGGGCGCTGACGTCGGCGCCGTGGGGGCCGGTCGTCGTCGCCGGGTGCCGCGCCGTCGTGGTTGCTCGCGCAGTTCCCCGCGCCCCTGAGGGCACACTTCGTGCGCCCCCAGGGGCCCGTTGGTCGCGCCCCGCGACGGAGTCGCTCAGCGGGGCTGGGGGTCGTCCAGGCCCAGGGTTTTGCGGTGGGCTCGCCAGCGGTCCATCATTCCGGCGAGTTCGAGCTGCATGAACTCGAAGAAGGCCAGGGTCTCGCCGATGCGGCGGCCCGCGGGGCTGTCCGGGCCGAGGTTGTCGACGCCCTCGCGCAGGGCGTCCTCCCAGCGCTTGAGGACGCTGTCCCGGTTGCCCAGGGCCTCGTACCACTGGTTGCTGTGCACCCGGAACAGGTCGCGCCGGGTGCCGGGCTCGCGTTCGCGCGTGACCATGTGCTGCTGGGTGAGGTAGCGCACCGCGCCGGAGACGGCGGCCGGGCTGACGGTGAGCCGTTCACCCAGCTCGGCCGAGGTCAGCGCCCCGGAGTCGGAGGCGAGGAGCGCGGCGAAGATCCGGGCGGGCATCCGGGGCATGCCGGCCTCGACCAGCTGGCCCGCGAAGCGTTCGACGAAGCGGGCGCGCGGGTCCGGGGTCTCGACATCCATCGTCTCGTCTCCGGCGCCGCTCATGCCCTGATCATCTCCCCTGCCCGTACCGTCCCTGCCTGAGTCATCGAGTTTATACGCTTCCTTAACTTCACAAATTTGTGAAGTCCGCGTAGCTTCAGAATCATGACGAAGGCAATCACGGTCTCCGGACTGCACAAGTCGTTCGGCAGGACCCACGCCCTGGACGGCCTCGACCTGGACGTCGAGGCCGGAGAGGTGCACGGCTTCCTCGGGCCGAACGGCGCCGGAAAGTCGACCACCATCCGCGTGCTCCTCGGACTGCTGCGCGCCGACTCGGGCGCCGTGCAGATGCTCGGCCGCGACCCCTGGGCCGACGCCGTGGAGCTGCACCGCAAGATCGCGTACGTACCCGGCGACGTCACCCTGTGGCGCAACCTCAGCGGCGGCGAGGTCATCGACCTCTACGGACGGCTGCGCGGCGGCCTCGACGAGCGGCGCCGCGCCGAACTCGTCGAGCGCTTCGAGCTGGACCCGACCAAGAAGGGCCGTACGTACTCCAAGGGCAACCGGCAGAAGGTCGCGCTCGTCGCCGCCTTCGCCGCCGCCGACGTCGACCTGCTCATCCTCGACGAGCCCACCTCGGGACTCGACCCGCTGATGGAGGAGGTCTTCCAGGCGTACGTGGAGGAGGCCGCCCGCGAACGCGGACAGACCGTCCTGCTGTCGTCCCACATCCTCAGCGAGGTCGAGGAGCTGTGCGACCGCGTCAGCATCATCCGCAAGGGCCGCACCGTCGAGAGCGGCTCGCTCGCCCAGCTGCGCCACCTCACCCGCACCAGCGTCACCGCCGAACTCGCGGGCCCGCCCCACGGGTTGGCGAACCTCCCCGGCGTCCACGGCCTCGACGTCCAGGGCCTCGACGTCCAGGGTCACCGGGTCCGGCTCCAGGTCGACACCGACCACCTCGACGCCGTACTGCGCTCCCTCACCGCGTCCGGCGTACGGTCCCTGACCAGCACGCCGCCCACCCTCGAAGAGCTCTTCCTGCGCCACTACCAGGAGGACCTCGCCGAGGACCGCACGGCGGCGGTGGCCCGATGAGCGCCGCCGTCACAGCGACCACCGCCGAGTACGCCCCGCGGAGCGGCGGCGACCGCCAACTCGCCGGTACCGGAGCGCTGGTGCGGCTCGCCCTGCGCCGCGACCGGATCACGATGCCGGTCTGGATCTACGTCGTCGCGCTCACCGTCGTCACCATGCCGAAGACCCTCGAGGGCCTCTACGACACCGACGCCGAGCGGGCCGGCGTGCTCGACACCATGCGCACCAACAGCTCCCTGCGCGCCCTGTACGGACCGGCCCTCGACGACTCCCTCGGCGGGCTCACCGTCTGGCGGGTCGGCGCGTACGCGGCCGTGTTCGCGGCGGCGATGAGCCTGCTGATCGTCGTCCGGCACACCCGCGACGAGGAGGAGAGCGGGCGTCAGGAGATGGTGTCCGCCGCCATGGTCGGGCGGCGCGCACCGCTCACCGCCGCGCTGCTGACCGCCCTGATCGCCAACGCGACGATCGCCCTGTTCATCACCGTCGGCATGGCGGTCACGGCCGGCGGCGGCCTCGCGGGCGCGCTCGCGCTCGGTCTCGCCACGGCCGGTGCGGGCATGGTCTTCGCGACGATGGCGGCGATCGTCGCCCAGTTCACCGAGAGCGCCCGGCTCGCCCGGGGCGCGACCGCGGGCCTGTTGGGTGTGGCTTTCGTGCTGCGCGCCGCCGGTGACGCGGGAAGCGATGGGGGCACCTCCCAGGCTTTCGGCTCTGGGGGAGGCTCGTCCGTGCTGACCTGGCTCTCCCCGATCGGCTGGCTGGAGAACACCCGCGCCTACGCCGGTGAACGCTGGTGGGTGCTGCTGCTGTTCGCGGCAGCCGTGCTCGCCCAGGGCGCCGCGGCCTACGTCCTCGCCGGGCGGCGCGACATCGGCATGAGCTTCCTGCCCAGCCGACCCGGCCCGGCCCGCGGCCGCCTCGGCTCGGCGGGCGCCCTCGCCTGGCGGCTCCAGCGCGGCAGCGTCCTCGGCTGGTCCCTCGCCTTCCTCGCGTCCGGCGCCGCGCTCGGCGGCGTCACCAACGGGGCCACCGATCTCGTCGGCGGCAGCGCGGACACCCGCGAGATCATCGAGCGGATGGGCGGCCAGTCCGGGCTCACCGACGCGTTCCTCGCCGCGATGGTCGGCATGCTCGGCATGGTCGCCGCGCTCTACGTCGTCCAGGCCGTGCTGCGCATGCACGCCGAGGAGACCGGACAGCGGGCCGAACCCGTCCTCACCGGGGCGGTGGGCCGGCTGCGCTGGGCGGCCGGCCACCTGGTGATCGCCTTCGGCGGCGCGGTGCTGATCATGCTGCTCGGCGGGCTCGGCCTGGCCGCCGGATACGGCCACGACCTGGGTCCGATCCTCGCCGCGTGCCTGGTCCAGCTCCCCGCGGTGTGGGTGCTCGGCGCGGTCGCCGCGCTCCTGTACGGGCTCGCCCCGCAGGCCGCGCCGGCCGGCTGGGGCGTGGCCGGGGCGGCCCTGCTCCTCGGCTGGCTCGGCCCGGCCCTGAAGCTCCCGCAGGCCGTCATGAACCTCTCCCCCTTCGGGCACCTCCCGAAGCTGCCCGGCGGGGAGATGGCCTGGCCCCCGGTGCTCGTCCTGACCGGTCTGGCGGCGGTGCTCGTCGCCGCAGGGCTCGCGGCCCTGCGCCGCCGCGACCTGTCGAACTAAGCACTCAGAGTTCGACGGGCAGTCCCTCCAGCCCCCGGATCACGAAGTTCGGCTTGCGCACCGGCTCCGACGTCGCCCGCAGCGTCGGGGCCTGTGTCAGCAACGCCCGCATGGACGCGGCGAGTTCGATCCGGGCGAGCGGGGCGCCGATGCAGTAGTGGATGCCCGCGCTGAAGGAGATGTGCGGGTTCTCGGCGCGGGTCAGGTCGAGGCGCTCGGGGTCCTGGAAGACCTCCGGGTCGTGGTTCGCGGAGCCGAAGAGCAGCGCCACCTCCGAGCCCTGGGGGATGACCGTCCCGGCGAGCTCGATGTCCTCCAGGACCCAGCGTTCGAAGAGCTGGAGCGGGGTGTCGTAGCGCATCAGCTCCTCGACCGCGGACGGGACCAGGGAGTGGTCCGCGCGCAGGGCGGCCAGCTGTCCGGGGTGCCGGAACAGCGCCGCCCAGCCGTTCACCGTGGAGTTGACCGTGGCCTCGTGGCCCGCGTTCAGGAGCAGCACGCAGGTGGAGATCATCTCCTGCTCGGTCAGCCGGTCGCCCTCGTCGTACGCGGCGATCAGGCCGGAGATCAGGTCGTCGCCCGGGTCGGTGCGGCGGGCGGCGATCAGTTCGCGCAGATACTCCGTGAACTCCACCGAGGCCCGGACGGCGGCCCGCGCGGTCGCCTCCGGCGGGTTCAGCTCGTACATGCCGCAGATCGCCGCCGACCAGGGGCGCAGCAGCGGGCGGTCGGACTCCGGGATGCCGAGCATCTCCGCGATGACGGCGACGGGGAGGGGCTCCGCGACGGCCGTCAGGAGGTCGCCGCCGCCGGCCGCGACGAGGTCCCCGACGAGGTCGCCGGCCAGCTTCTCCACGTAGGGGCGCAGCCGGTCGACGGTGCGCGGGGTGAAGGCCTTGGAGACGAGGCGGCGGATGCGGGTGTGGTCCGGCGGCTCCAGGTCGAGCATGCCGTGGTCGTTGAGGGTGTGGAACGGCTCGTGCTCCGGGGACGGGGCGGGACGGCCGAACTCCTCGTGGGTGTGGCGGTGTTGGTAGGTGCGGCCCAGGCGGCGGTCCCGGAGCAGGGCGGACACGTCCCGGTGATGCGGGATCAGGTACTGCCGGGTGGGCTCGTAGCGGTGGACCCGGCCGGCCGCGCGCAGGGCGCGGTACGCGGGGTACGGGTCGGCCAGGAACTCCGGGGACCACGGGTCGAAGGCGGCGACGGTGTCGTTCATGACGGGACGGTATTCCGGCCGTCCGGGGCGGGGATAGGCCCGTGATCTCAGACGATCGGATCAGCTCGGGGTGACGAGGCGGGCCTCGTAGGCGAAGACGGCGGCCTGGGTCCGGTCTCGGAGGCCCAGTTTCACCAGGATCCGGCTGACGTGGGTCTTGATGGTCGACTCGGCGACGACGAGGCGGGTGGCGATCTCCGCGTTCGACAGGCCCTGGGCGATGAGGACGAGGACCTCCGTCTCGCGTTCGGTCAGTTCGCCGTAGGCCTCGGCGCGGACCCGGGGCGTCTCGGCGAGCTTGGAGAACTCGGTGATCAGGCGGCGTGTCACCGTCGGGGCGAGCAGCGCCTCGCCGGAGGCCACCACCCGGACCCCGTCGGCGAGTTGGCGGGCCGAGGCGTCCTTGAGGAGGAAGCCCGAGGCGCCCGCGCGGAGCGCCTGGTACACGTACTCGTCGAGGTCGAAGGTGGTGAGGACGAGGACCTTGGCGCCCTCGTCGGCGGCGACGATCTCGCGGGTGGCGTCGATGCCGTTCAGCTCCGGCATGCGGATGTCCATGAGGACGACGTCGGGGCGCAGTTCGCGGACCCGGGAGACGGCCTCCGCCCCGTTGACGGCCTCGCCGACGACCTCGATGTCCGGCATGGCGCCCAGCAGCACCGAGAAGCCCTCGCGGACCATCATCTGGTCGTCGGCGATCAGCACCCTGATCATGCGTCGTCCTCCTCGGTCTCCGCCGACGCGGCGGCGACCGGCACGAACACGGAGACCTCGTAGCCGCCGTCGTCCGTCGTCCCCGCCGTCATCTCGCCGTCGAGCATCGCGACCCGCTCCCGCATGCCGGTGACCCCGTGTCCCGCGCCGGGGCTGGGCTTCACCAGGGAGCCGGGCGGCCCGTTCACGATCCGCAGGCCGAGCCCGCCGAGCACGTACGCGACCTCGACCCGGGCCGGGGCGCCGGGCGCGTGCCGCAGGACGTTGCTGAGTGCCTCCTGGACGATGCGGTACGCGGACAGTTCGACGCCGGGCGGCAGGGCGCGGACGGCACCGGTCACGGCCTGGTCGACGGTCAGACCGGCGTCGCGGACGTTCTCCACGAGGCGGTCGAGGTCGGCGAGGGTGGGCTGCGGGGCGTCGGGCGCCTCGTAGTCCTCGGCCCGTACGACGCCCAGGACCCGGCGCAGTTCGGTGAGGGCCGCCACCGCGTTCTCCCGGATCGTGACGAACGCCTGCTCCAGCTCCGGCGGCGGGTTCTCGACGCGGTACGGGGCGGCCTCGGCCTGGATGGCGACCACGGACATGTGGTGGGCGACGACGTCGTGCAGCTCGCGGGCGATGTTCGTGCGCTCCTCGAGGAGCGTGCGGCGGTCCCGTTCGACGGCGCCCGCCGTGCGTTCCTGGACGACCTCGCGGCGGGCCGTGCGGTTGACCTGGACCAGGGTCACCAGGGCGACCGCGATGCCGGAGGCGACCAGCATCGGGAGGGCGTCGCTGTTGTACCAGTCGCCGCCGGTCACCGGCGTGACGACGATCCCGTAGAGGGTGCTCAGCGCCCACATGCCGGCCGCCGTGCGGGGCCCGGTGCGGGCCGCGACGATCATCATCACGAGGGTGTGCCCGACGAGGCTGCCCGCGGGCCACGGGGTCGGGGAGCCGCCCGTGACGAAGACGAGGACGGCGGCCGCGCTCAGCGACACCCACCACGCGAGAACCGGCCGCAGCAGTGTGAGCGCCACCGGTGCCGCTACGAGGATTCCGCACAGCACCGCGACGTACGCGTCGGCGCCGAAGCTGACGCTCTCCGCGCCGACGGCGAACGTGAGCAGGGCGAGGCCCAGGACGCCGACGTGCGGCAGCACCCGCATCTCGTCCCGCATCGGGAGCGGGAACAGCCGGATCCACGCGCTGTCGGCCGCGGCGCGGGGCAGCGGACGGTAGGCACGTACGTTCCGGCACAGGTCCGCGCGCAGTCCGCTCAGGGCCGCCTTGACCAGGCTGAGCTCGGGGCCGGCGGAGGTGGTCGTCTCGGTCATGCGCCTCACGGTAGGCGTCCCGCCCCACCCGGGTCGTCCCCACCGGGAAGGGTTCCTCGGGGTCCGCCTCAAGTACTACGCGGGGCCCTCCGGGCGGGGCGGGGGCGTTTCGGGGGGCCGGGGTGCCTGCGGCGCGGGGGGCTGTGTCGGGGGTGAGCCGGTGGTGCGGGTTGCTGTGTCGGATTGTGGCTCGGTGGTGTGGGGCGCCGAATCGCTGTGTGGCTCGGCGGCGCGGGCGGCTGTGACGGGGGCCGCCCTCGCGAGGCCCCGGCGACCGTGCTGGTCCCCTACCCGGGCGATCCCGGACCTGTCCGCCCCTTGGCCCCAGCCCTGCTCCCACCCGCCCGCCCCCTCCGGGGGCCGTCGGCCCGGCGCCGGGCGCACCCCGCAAGGGCCTCGGGGCTGTCCCCGATCAGCGACGACTGCGTCGCGCGGGCATGACGAGCCATGGCAGCCAGGAACCCGGTGACTGTACGAGGCGTGTCTGTGCTCCGCGTGGAACCATCCGCCCTTTGCCTCAGCCCTGCTCCCACCCGCCCGCCCCCTCCGGGGCCGTCGGCCCGGCGCCGGGCGCACCCCGCAAGGGCCGCGGGGCTGTCCCTGACCAGCGACTCGATCGCAGGGGCGCCCCCAACAAGCCCCTGGGGCGCACGAAGTGTGCCCTCCAGCGGCGCGGGGCTGTATCCGTTGAGCGACTCCGTCGCGGGGCGCCACCAGCCACGACGGTGGCGCACCCGGCGACGATGTCCGCCCCTACGGCGGCAGCGCTGTAGGCGGGGGCCGACTGGAACATGCGCTTGGCGCTGGCGTGCCGCCTTGCCCACCCATGCCGCCGCCGCGGGGCTGACTGCCCAAGGCCAGGGAGGCCGCACACGAACCTGGGGTGGTGGCGCTGCCCGAGGCCGGGCGCCGGGCCGACGCCCCCGGAGGGGGCGGGATGGTGGGAGAAGGGGGTGGGCCAGGGGGCTGGAGTGCAGGCCGGGGTGGCCGAGTCCGGGGCGGCAGGGGCCGTACCCGGGGTTGCCGGTGCTGCCCGAAGCGGGGCGCTGAGGCCGAGCGGGGTGGGGCGGAGGCCGGGGCGGCCGGAAACCGTACCCGGGGTTGGCAGGACTCCCCGAGGCCGGGCGCCGGGCCGAAGCGTCAGGGTGCGGGAGAGCAGGGTGGGCCGGAGGCCGGAGTGGCTGACACCGGGGAGGCCGGAAGCGGTACCCGGGGTTGCCAGTGCTGCCCGAGGCCGGGCGCCGGGCCGACGCCCCCGGAGGGGCGGGATGGTGGGAGCAGGGGGCGGGCCAAGTCAGTGGCGCCACGCCGGAGGACAGAGGCCGGAGAGGCCGAGCCCCGGGGCGAGAGGCGCCGGAGCAGATGAGCCCAGCAAGGGGCGCGGGGAACTGCGCGCGGCGGCACGCGCACCGGGAACGCACCGCGCACCCGGCGGCACGGCCACCGGAAAGGCACCCCGCACCCGGAAGGCACCGCCACCCCGCACCCCGCACCCCGCCCCCCGGCCCGCGGCCGCACCGGCGGTCGCGGGCCCCGGAGACGGGCGCTACGCCACGTGCTCGTCCGCGACGGCCAGCGCGGCGTCCAGCGCGGCGAGGCCCTCCTTCAGTTCGGCCTCGGTGATGTTGAGGGCCGGCACGACGTGCGTGCGGTTCATGTTGACGAAGGGCCACAGACCGTTCGCCTTGGCGGCACCCGTGAAGGCCGCCATGGGAGCGTTGGCCTCGCCCGCGGCCGCGTACGGCACGAGCGGCTCCCGGGTCTCCCGGTCCCGTACGAGTTCGAGCGCCCAGAACATGCCGACGCCGCGCACCTCGCCCACCGACGGGTGCCGCTCGGCGAGCTCCCGCAGGGCCGGCTCCACGACCTCGGCCCCGAGCTTCGCGGCGTGCGCGACGATGCCCTCCTCCTCCATCACGTTGATGGTGGCGACGGCGGCGGCGCAGGCCAGCGGGTGCCCGGAGTACGTCAGGCCGCCCGGGTAGGGGCGCTTGGCGAAGGTCTCCGCGATCGCGCCGGAGATCGCGACACCGCCCAGCGGCACGTACCCCGAGTTGACGCCCTTGGCGAAGGTCAGCAGGTCCGGGGTCACGTCGTACAGGTCGGCGGCGAACCACTCACCGGTGCGCCCGAAGCCCGCCATGACCTCGTCGAGGACGAAGACGATGCCGTACTTGTCGCACAGCTCGCGCACTCCGGCCAGGTAGCCCGCGGGCGGCAGCATGATGCCCGCGGTGCCCGGCACGGTCTCCAGGATGATCGCGGCGATCGTCGCCGGACCCTCGAACTGGATCGTCGTCTCCAGGTGCTCCAGAGCGCGGGCGCACTCCTGCTCCTCCGTCTCGGCGAAGAAGCGGGACCGGTACAGGAACGGCGCCCAGAACCGGACGACGCCCGCGGAGCCCGTGTCGCTGGCCCAGCGGCGCGGGTCACCCGTCACGTTGATCGCCTGCTGGGTGCCGCCGTGGTACGAGCGGTACGCGGCGAGCACCTTCGGACGGCCCGTGTGCAGACGGGCCATGCGCAGGGCGTGCTCGACGGCGTCGGCGCCGGCGTTCGTGAAGAAGATCTTGTCGAGGTCGCCGGGCGTGCGCTCGGCGATGAGGCGGGCGGCCTCCGAGCGGGACTCGATGGCGAACGCGGGCGCGAACGTCGTCATCGTCGCGGCCTGCTCCTGGATCGCGGCGACGACCTTCGGGTGCTGGTACCCGATGTTCGTGTAGACGAGCCCGGACGTGAAGTCGAGGTACCGGTTGCCCTCGTAGTCCCAGAAGTAGGAACCTTCTGCGCCGGCGACGGCGAGCGGATCGATGAGTTCCTGCGCGGACCAGGAGTGGAACACGTGCTTGCGGTCCGCGGCCTTGACGGCGGCGCCGACCTGGGGATTCGGCTGAGGGGTCATGAGCCCGAGGGTAGATGTCCGCAGTGTGGGCGCACCATCGGCGTCCTGTACGCCCGCCGCCGCCGAACGCGACAGTTTGTCGGGGTTCCCGGACGGTTCCCGGGCGTTACGGGCCGGCCGTTCCCCGGCGTTACGGAACCGTAGAAGGCGCATCGGTCCTCTGTGTCGTAGGCCCGCACTATTCTCGTGCTGTTGGTCACGATTCGGGGGAGGGTGGCGCGACATGGACAGACTGGACCGGCTGGGGCCGGGCGACCCGCAGCACATCGGCGCGTACCGGCTGCTGGGGCGGCTCGGGGCCGGTGGGATGGGGCAGGTCTATCTGGCGCGCTCCGAGCGCGGCCGCACCGTCGCCGTGAAGCTGGTGCGCGAGGAGCTCGCCGAGCAGGAGGAGTTCCGCAGTCGCTTCCGGCAGGAGGTGCAGGCGGCGCAGCGGGTGGGTGGCGCGTGGACGGCGCCGGTGCTCGACGCGGACACGGAGGCCGCGGTGCCGTGGCTGGCGACCGGCTATGTGGCGGGCCCCTCGCTCCAGCAGGTCGTCTCGCACGACCACGGCGCGCTGCCGGAGCGTTCGGTACGGATCCTGGCCGCGGGCCTCGCGCACGCGCTGCAGGACATCCACGCGGCGGGCCTGATCCACCGCGACCTGAAGCCGTCGAACGTGCTGGTGACGATCGACGGCCCGCGCGTCATCGACTTCGGCATCGCGCGCGCCCTGGAGACGGTCACGGACGGCGGTCTGACGCGGACCGGCGCGCTCGTCGGCTCCCCGGGTTTCATGGCGCCGGAGCAGGTGCGCGGGGACCGGATCACCCCGGCCTGCGACGTGTTCTGTCTCGGTTCGGTGCTGGCCTACGCGGCGTCGGGCGCCCTGCCGTTCGGCACGTCGAACAGCGGGGTGCACGCCTTGATGTTCCGCATCGCCCAGGAGGAGCCGGACCTCGAAGGGCTCCCGGAGGGCCTGCAGGAGCTCGTACGGGACTGTCTGCGCAAGCGGCCCGCCGACCGGCCGACGCTCGAGGACATCCTGGAGCGGACGGGCGCCGAGGACACGCTCGGGGACGGCGGGCGCACGCGTGACCCGTGGCTGCCGGGCGCGCTCGTGGCGCAGCTGGGCCGGCACGCCGTGCAGCTGCTCGACTCGGAGGACCCGGAGCAGGCCGCGCTGCCCGCGTCCCCGGACCGGCCCGCACTGCCGCCCGCCCCGGCCGCTCCCGCACCCGCGCAGGCCACGGATCCGGACGCGCCGCCGCCGCCGGGTGCGCCGGGCGGGGCGCAGTTCGACCATCTCCCGACGATGATCGTCGGCCAGGACACCCCGGCGCCGACGCCTCCGGCCCCGCCCGCGTACGGCTACCCGCAGGCGCACCCCCAGCCTCAGCCGCAGCCTGTGTGGAACCAGACGCCGCCCTACGGCCCCGGCGTCGCCCCCGTCGGCATCCCGCCGCAGGAGCCCCCGCGTCGGGGCCGCTCCACGGCGGCGCTCGTCGCGGTCGCGCTGATCGTGGCGCTCGGCGCGGGCGGCTCGGTGTACGCGCTGATGAAGAACGACGGCTCGACCGAGGGCAAGGGCGGCGACGACCCGAAGTCGTCCGCGCCCGGCCAGTCCTCGGCCGCGCCCTCCGGTCAGGGCGGCGAGACGACCCCGGGGCAGCAGTCCACCGAGCCGCCCGGCTCCCCGTCCGAGTCCGACTCCGCGCAGGCCGGGGCGGGCGACATCCCGACCAAGTTCCTGGGCACGTGGACGAACGAGCAGGACAACGACTACGGACACATCACCCGCACCCTCGTCATCGAGCAGGGCGAGCCCGGCGACACGGTGCTCAAGCTGACCCAGGACGGCACGCTCGACAGCGGCTCCCCGTACCACTGCGAGTTCGAGGGCGCGCTGGCCTCCGCCGACGACTCCACGCTGAATGTCCAGGGCACGGAGGCGGTCGTCGCCGAACCGCCGGTCGCCTGCCGCCCCGGCACGCCGAGCACGGTGACCGTCCTGTCCTCGGGCGAGCTGCGCCGCACCCTGATCGACTCGACCGGCCACCGCCAGGTCCTCACCTACGACAAGGAGGGCTGACGGCGGCCGGCGGCCCTCAGCGTGAGTCGGCCGGGCAGTCCAGGCTGTCGTCAGGTCCCCATGTCGTCCTGCGCAGCTCCTTGCCGAGGCCGAACGCGCCGCAGTACGCCACCAGCCGGGGTTCGCCCTCGGTGGCCATCTCGATGACGATCGCCTTGTCGCGCGGCGGCTTCGAACCGGGGTTGCTCTGCGGGTAGCGCAGGGCGCCGCTGGTGCCCTGCAGGGCGATCCGGTTGTCGAGCTTGGACTTCAGCGCGGCCGGGGTGACGTCCTGCCGGTTGCTGGCGTTGGCGTCGTCAGCGGCGGCGCTCATCACGAGGTAGGCGTCGTGGGCCATCGGCCCGTGCCCGTCGTTGCGCCACTTGTCGTCCGCGCCCGCGTAGTAGGCGTAGTTGCGGACGTAGCGGCGTGCCACGTTGTTCGCCAGTTCGTGGCCCGCGGGCAGCACATGGGCCGTGTGGTAGAGCCGCAGCTCCGACACGTTGTACTTGAAGTCGCCGTTCAGCTCGGCGTTGGTGATGTCGTTGCCGCCGATGACCGTCAGGGTCCGGCCCGTGCACTCGGTCCTCGTGTAGCTGGACAGGAAGCTGCTGAAACTGTTCACACGGGAGGACCAGTAGACGACGGTGCGCGGGTTCGCCGTGACGTATCCGCAGATCTGCTGGGCGATCTCGGCCGGGTCGCCCGAGTCGCCGGAGTAGCGGAGCATCTTGGCGCCGCCCGGCTCCAGCGCGTCGAACTTCCGGACGAACTCGGCGCCGATCTCGTTGCTGTAGAGGTCCGCCTCGGTGCTCACGACGACGGCCTGCGTCGCCGACTCGCAGCGCCCCGGCCCGTCCCCGGCGCCGTCCCCCGCGCCGTCCGACTCGATCACCGGGCCCTCGTGCGCGAGCTGCACGGCGAGCGTGCTCTCGCGGTCGTCGTTGGGGGCCATCGGCCGGTAGTAAGGCCCGGCCTTCTCCATCGCGTCCGCCGACGCCGTCGTACTGATCGCCGGGACCTGGTGCTCGCTCAGGACGCGGGCCGCGGTCCGCGTCTCGTGCCGGCTCTCGGCGAAGCCGATGACGCCCACCACCGTGCTGTGGTCGCGGGCCGCCCGCGTGCGCTCCACCTCGCGCACGATGCCGTCGGCGACCTTCTCCGCCCGCTCGAAGTGCGGGCCCGCGTCCCGTACGTCCACGCGGAGTTCGACCCGGCTGCGGCTGCTGTCCCGGTGCGCCTCGGTGTTGAACCGGGACTGCGCGAGCCAGATGCCGCGCAGCTCCGACAGCGCCTTGTACGCGCCCTCGGTGGGGGACGGGGCGACGTACACGACCGTACGGACGACGTACTGCTCCTCGATCGGTGCCGCGGCGGTCTTCTTCTCGTCGTCCACGGCCCGCCGGTTGTTCTTCTCGATCTGCGCGAGCACCTTGCGGTAGGCGGCGGCCGGATCGTCGTCGCGCAGCGCGTTGCGCGTCACGTGCAGATCGAGGATCTCCTCGGGCTTCCCGGCGCTGCGCGAGACGGCGCTCCCGTCCAGACAGCGCGCGTACGTGTCCTCGTCCGAGCCGCCCAGCGGGCTGAGGCTCACGCCGGTCCCGATCAGCGCGGCCAGTACGACGCCGATCGCCGTGGCCTCCAGACGGGGACCCCACATCGGCGCGGGCGGGCGCAGCCGGGCGACCGGCAGGCCCTCGCCCGCGAACGCCGGGTCCGCGAAGCGGCGGCCGAGGATCCACGGTGCCGCCTCGACGTCCCCGTGCTCGGCGGGCGGGTCGGTGAGGTGCTGGCCGACGACGGCGAGGCTCTCCACGTCCTGGCGGTGCCAGGTCTGTCCGGCGGCCTCCGGGTGACCCTCCGGTTCGCCCGCCCCGACCACGAACAGGGACGCCGAGCCCGGCGCCCGGTAGGCGCTCCGGTACGCCTGGAGGAACCGCGCCGCGTCGTGGCCCTGCGGGGTGTCCGCGGCGGGCAGTTCGAGCAGCACCACGCGCCGGGTGCGGCGGCGGCGCTTCCAGGGGCCCGCGAGGCGCGCAGGATGCGAGCGGTGCAGGTCGGACAGGAGGGCGCGCAGCAGAAGCTTCTCCAGTTCGAGCAGCGCGTTCTGGCGCTCGTGCGCGGGGCCGCGCAGCGCCAGCCCCTGCGCGACGATGACGTCGCCGACCTGGTCGAAGACCGACCGCGCGGGGTGCGCCAGGTGCAGCCAGGCGCGGTACCAGCCGTAGCGGCGCGAGCGCAGCAGACGGTGGCCCCAGCGCCGGTCCCACAGCTTGCGGGGCAGGCTGTAGAAGAGGGGGTGGGACAGCAGCCGCGACAGGTACGCGAGGACGAGGTTGCCGCCGTCCGGCGCGGGCACCAGCTTCGCCAGGTGGTGCGCCGGGCCCTTCGCCTCGGCGACCCGCTCCGCGTACAGGGCGTCGCGCAGCTCCCGGCCCTGCAGGCGGTCGTTCAGCTCGGCGTCGGTGAGGGCGCCGTCGCCCTCCCGGGGCAGCCGGGCGAGCCGGATCGCGTGCGTCACCATCCGGGCGACGAACTCGAAGTCCCGCAGCCGCAGTTCGCCCACATGGCGGGGTGGCTGGGTGCGCAGGTCGCGGCCCACCCGGAGCGTCAGCAGCTCCTCGCCGGGCCGGTCCGCCGGCAGTTGCTGGGGGCGCGAGAAGGCGACGGCCCGTCCGTCGCCGGTGCGCAGCGCCCGTTCCAGCGAGTCGAGCACCCGCTGCCGGCGCGCGCACCGCTCGTCACCGGACCCGCCCGTGTCCAGCAGTACCGGGGGCAGAGGCGTGCTCGCCGGTTTGAGCACCTGCCACCGCTCGGGGTAGACGGCTGCTCTGAAGGCTCGCAGAAACTCCGTCGCGCCCTCGTCGTTCGGGAATCCCATCGTCGCGATCCCTTGGCCTTGATGTCATGGGGCGGTCAAGTATGAGGCAGAACAGGAGAGTTGGGACCGGAGTCGCGGAAAACGGTGGACCACTGATATCGGTACAGGTCTGACGTACGAGGCGAACCAGGGAGACGAACGAACGGTGACCGGGACGACGACCACGCTCGCGCAGGCCCAGGCCGAACTGGCCGCGCTGGAGGACCCGAAGGCCCGCGCCGTCAACGAGCGGCACGGTGACGACCACGGCGTGAACCTCACCAAGGTCCGCGCCCTCGCCAAGCGCATCGGCCCCGACCAGGACCTGGCCCGCTCCCTCTGGTCCACCGACGACACGGCGGCGAAGCTCCTGGCCCTCCTCGTCGCCCGCCCCAAGGCCTTCCCCCGCGACGAGCTGGACACCATGCTCCGCACGGCCCGCACCCCGAAGGTCCACGACTGGCTCGTCTCCTACGTCGTGAAGAAGAGCCCGCACGCGGAGGACCTCCGCCTGGCCTGGCTGACCGACCCCGACCCGGTCGTAGCGAGTGCCGGCTGGTCCCTCACCACGGACCGCGTGGCGAAAAAACCGGCCGGCCTGGACCTCCCCGCCCTCCTCGACACCATCGAGTCCGACATGAAACAGGCGCCCGACCGCCTCCAGTGGGCGATGAACCACTGCCTGGCCCAGATCGGCATCTCCCACGAGCCCCTGCGCCCCCGAGCCCTGGCGATCGGCGAACGCCTCGAAGTCCTCAAGGACTACCCGACCCCACCCGGCTGCACGTCCCCCTACGCCCCGACCTGGATCACGGAGATCGTCCGCCGACAGACCGCGAAGGGCTGACCCTGTGCGAGGATCCGGCGCATGCAGCCACTCGCGCCCGACGATCCGTCCTGCATAGGTCCGTACCGTCTGCTGGGCCGGCTCGGCGCGGGTGGCATGGGCCGGGTGTTCCTCGCCCGGCGCGACGGTGACTCCCGGGCGGACGCCGACCCGGTCGCGGTGAAGCTGGTCCGCCCCGAACTGGCCCAACTCGACGACTTCCGACGCCGGTTCACCCGCGAGGTGCGGGTGGCCCGCCGGGTCGACGGCCGCTGGACCGCGCCCGTCCTCGACGCCGACACCGACGCCGAAGTCCCCTGGGTGGCCACGGCGTACGTCCCCGGCCCGACCCTGCACGCCGTGGTCCGCGGCGACTTCGGCCCCCTTCCCTCGGCCTCCGCCCACGTCCTCGCCAACCGCATGGGCCTGGCCCTGCGCGGCATCCACGCGGCGGGCCTCGTCCACCGCGACCTCAAACCGTCGAACGTTCTCCTGACGGTGGACGGCCCCCGCGTCATCGACTTCGGCATCGCGCACGTCCTGGACGCGGCCGCCGACTCCCTGCACACCCCGTCCGGGGCGCTGCTCGGCTCGCCCCAGTTCATGTCGCCCGAACAGGTGCGGGGCGAGCCGGTCTCACCGGCCAGCGACGTGTTCTCGCTGGGATGCGTGCTGGCCTACGCGGCCACCGGAGTCTCCCCGTTCGACGACGAGGGCCGCAGCGCGCACTCCGTGATGTTCCACATCGCGTACGAGGAACCGGAGTTGGCCCGGCTGCCCGAGGCGGTCGTCGACCTGGTCCGGGACTGTCTGGACAAGGACCCGGGGCAGCGCCCGTCCGTAGAGGAGGTCGTCGACCGCACCCGGCATGCCCCGCCCGGCGCGTGGCTGCCCGCCCCGCTGCTCGACCGGCTCGACCGGGCCGCGTCCCGCCCCCTGCCCAGCGTCCCGCGGCGCCGCGAGGCCTCGGACCCGGCGCCGGAGGACACGGGCGTCCAGGCGGAGTTCCCGGAGTTCCCCGACGACCGTCCCGCCTCGGCCCCCGACCCCCTGGACCTCCCGGAGCTCGGCATCACCCCACCGACGATCCGCCACCGGCCGAGGGCTCGGTGGGGGGTCGGACGGAGGGTGGGGGTGCTGGCGGGGGTGGTGGCGCTGGTGGTGGGGGCCGGGTTCGGGGTGCAGACCGTCGAGCAGGTGGTGTTCCCGCAGGACAAGGCGCGGGCCGACCTTGACGTGTTCGCCGGGAGCTGGCTGCTGCGGAACACCGAGCAGCCCCTGCTCGTCCTGCGGCTCGACATCTTCGTCTCGAAGGTGAACGGGCGGGTGAGCGTCGAGTGGGAGGCGGGGCGGCGCGGCAAGAGGTGCCGGGGGGACGCTCGTGCGACCCCCGACTCCTCGTCGGGCGCGCGGCGATTGGTGTTGAGCCGGTTCCGCACTGATCAGCCCGAAAAGGACGACGCCTGCGCTCCCCGGAGCATCACCCTGACCGCGGGCGCCGAGGGTCACCTGGCCTGGCGACAGTCACATGAGGAACCGGCCGTCGCCGCCGTGCGGATCGACAACGGCATCGTGGACGTACCTCCCGGTTTCCTGGGCACGTGGCGGGGCCACGGCACCACCGTCCGTATGCGACGCAAGGACTCGGCGGACGGACTCCTCGTCACCACCACGACCGAGGCGAACGGGCACCGCTGCACCCGGACCTCCCGGGTCCTCTACATGGACCACGGCATCCAGGGCGACGAGACCAATCTCCACACCCTGCCCGACCTCCCCAAGAGCCGGAACTGCCCCGCTCCCGACGCCGCCTACGACTACTACCTGGCCCGCGACACCCTCGTGCGCACCGACCTCGTCGCCCCCGGTGAACTCGTCCTGAAGCGCGACGACTGACGCCCCGGCCCGCCGGGAAGGCGGGCCGGGGCGTCAGGGTGAGACGCGTCCCGGGTTACAGGAACGAGTTGATCTCGATCGTCTCGTCGCGGCCGGGGCCGACGCCGATGGCCGAGATGGGGGCGCCGGACATGTCTTCCAGGGCCTTCACGTAGGCCTGCGCGTTCTTGGGGAGGTCGGCGAAGGTCTTGGCCTTCGTGATGTCCTCGGACCAGCCGGGCAGGTTCTCGTAGATCGGCTTCGCGTGGTGGAAGTCGGTCTGCGAGTACGGGAGCTCCTCGACGCGCTTGCCGTCGATCTCGTACGCGACGCAGACCGGGATCTGCTCCCAGCCCGTGAGGACGTCGAGCTTGGTGAGGAAGAAGTCGGTCAGGCCGTTGACGCGGGTGGCGTAACGGGCGATGACCGCGTCGAACCAGCCGCAGCGACGGTCACGGCCGGTGGTGACACCGCGCTCGCCGCCGATGCGGCGCAGGTCCTCGCCGTCCTGGTCGAAGAGCTCGGTCGGGAACGGGCCCGCGCCGACACGCGTGGTGTACGCCTTCAGGATGCCGATGACGCGGCTGATCTTCGTCGGGCCGACGCCGGCACCGGTGCAGGCGCCGCCCGCGGTCGGGTTCGACGAGGTGACGAAGGGGTACGTGCCGTGGTCGATGTCCAGGAGCGTGCCCTGGCCGCCTTCGAAGAGGACGACCTTGTCCTCCTCGAGAGCGTTGTTCAGGATCAGGGTCGTGTCGGCCACGTAGCCCTTGATCTGGTCCGCGTAGCCGAGGAGCTCCTCCACCACCTGCTGCGACTCGATCGCGCGGCGGTTGTACAGCTTGGTCAGGAGCTGGTTCTTGACCTCGAGGGCGGCTTCGACCTTCTGGGTGAGGATCGACTCGTCGTAGAGGTCCTGCACACGGATACCGACGCGGTTGATCTTGTCCGCGTAGGTCGGGCCGATGCCGCGCCCGGTCGTGCCGATCTTGCGCTTGCCGAGGAAGCGCTCCGTCACCTTGTCGACCGTGACGTTGTACGGCGTGATGATGTGAGCGTTGCCGCTGAGCAGGAGCTTGGACGTGTCGACGCCGCGCTCGTTCAGACCGCTCAGCTCGGAGAGCAGGACCGACGGGTCGACGACGACTCCGTTACCGATGACCGGCGTGCAGTCCGGGGAGAGGATTCCGGAAGGGAGGAGGTGCAGCGCGTACTTCTGGTCGCCTACGACAACCGTGTGGCCGGCGTTGTTGCCGCCCTGATAGCGCACTACGTAGTCCACGGACCCACCGAGCAGGTCGGTGGCCTTTCCCTTGCCTTCGTCACCCCACTGAGCACCGAGCAGCACAAGTGCGGGCACAGGCGTACACCCCTTCCGGGCGGGGCATGTCCAAGGTCAGGGGCCGCAGCCGCTGATGTGCGTCACAGCCTTCGTGAACCTTGGGGTACCCCGGAATAGACGAAGCCCCTGGCGCAATAGCGCAAGGGGCTCTTGCACAAAGATGCTACCCGAGGAAGCGAGGCGGAGCCGAGGTGGCGGCTTTGGACCATCCGTCGGACCGCGTGGGCGAGGCGCTGTCGCGGCAGCTCCTGGTGATCGTGGACCCGTCGGCGCGGCGTGCGGACGGGGAGTCCGTACGGATCGCGAAGGACGTTCTGTGCGCGGCCGCGACCGCGAAGGTGTGCCTGCCGGAGGGGCCCGCGGAGTTCGCGCGGGCCCTGGCGCGGCGGGGTGGACGGCGGCCCGTGGTCGTGGGCGACGACCGGGCGCTGCTGCGGGCCGTGTCGCTGCTGCACCGGGACCGGGAGCTGGGTGACGCCGTGCTGGCGATGGTGCCCGTGGGCGCCTCGGTGGGGCTCGCGCACTCCCTGGGCGTGCCCGTGGGGCCGGTCGCGGCGGCGCGGGCGGCGCTCGACGGGGTGGAACGGCGGCTCGACCTGCTGGTGGACGACAGTGACGGGGTGGTGCTCGGCGAGCTCCGGATCCCGCCGGTCGGCCCCTCCGGGGAGAGCTCCGCGGGTCACGGGCTGCCGTTCCTGCGGACGTGCCGGTCGCTGGTACGGGGGTTCGGGGCGCGGTCGGCGGGGGGCGCGGCCTCGGCCCAGGGGGTGGCGGCCCGGCTCCGGGTGGAGGCGGACGGGGTGATGCTGGTGGACCTGGACCAGCCGGTCGACGGGGTGCGCGTGGCGGCGGGGGCGGGGTTCGCCCAGGTCGAGGTGCGGGGCGGCGCCGCCGGTGGGGCGGTCCGGGTGGCCGCCCGGAGCGTGACCGTCTCGGGAGCCGATTTCCGCTACCGGGCCGATTCGGTGATCGGCGGGCCGGTACGAAGGCGGACCTGGGCGGTCCGGGCGGGGGCGTGGGCGCTGGCGTTGCCGTAGGGGGTGTTGCGGGGGCTCGGTGCCGGGGGTGGGCGTCGCCGTCGCCAGGGGGCCGGGCACCGCTGCGTCTGCGGCGCTGTTTACGTGTGCGGCTCGACCCCACAGCGGCCGGGCCGCACACGCAAACAGCCCCCGCGTGGGGCCGGTCGCTGTCGCCGGCCGGGTCGCTGTCGCGGCGGGGCGTGCAGGTCCCCGCGCTTCTACGGGGCCCGTCCGCCCCGGCCCTTCTCGCGCTCACCCGCCCCGTCCGGGGCGCGTCGGCCCGGCGCCGGCCTCGGGGGCGGCATCTCAGCCCCGGGTACGGGGCGCAGCTGCGTCTGCGGCGGCTCGGCCCCACAGCGGCCGAGCCGCGCATGCAAACAGCCCCGTGCCCCCTGCGGGGCTCGTCTGCCCGCAGGACGTGGGCAGTGCCGCCGCGGGGTGCCGGGTCGCTGTCGCGGCGGGGCGTGCAGGTCCCCGCGCTTCTACGGGGCCCGTCCGCCCCGGCCCTCACCCGCCCCGTCCGGGGCGGGTCGGCCCGGCGCCGGCCTCGGGGGGCGGCATATCGGCCCCGGGTGCGCGGTCCCGTCGCCGGTCTCGACGGCAGTACCGCCGTAGGGGCCGGGCGCCGCACGTGCGAGGTCAGGGCCGGGGCCAGGGGCGGCCGTCGAGGCGTTCTATCGCTCGGTTGAGGCGGTGGAGGGAGGCGGTGAAGGTCGCGGCCTCGGCGGGGGACCAGTCGTCCATCAGGTCCTCCAGGATGCCGAGGTTGCGGGCGCGGTCGCCGTCCAGCGCCCGCTCCCCCTCCTCCGTGATCCGGAACTTGCGGGCGATCCCGCCGTCGGGGTCGGGGATGCGCTCGACGAGGCCCTGCCGGGTCATCGCGGCGGTCTGCCGGTTCAGCGTCGACGCGTCGAGCCCGGTCGCCTCGCTGAGCTGGCCGATCGACATCGGGCCGACCAGCTGGATCCGGGTGAGCAGGATGTAGGCACTGCGGTCGAGGTTCCAGATCGACGCTCTGGCGCGGTTCGCGAAGAGATACGCGTGCCGGTTGAACAGCATCGTCTCGAACTCGAGCTGCCGCATCGTGGCGTCCTTGTCGCCACCGGAGCCCTCGCTCGCGTCAGCCACCTCAGCCACCTCGACCCGTCCTTCCTCCGCTTACCGGCAGGTATATCACGGCGATATGCACCGTACATGTGTTGTGCATGATGCACATGAATTGTACGGTGCACATCCCAAGGAAGAAGGAGCCCAACCGCCATGGAAGCCAGCAAGCCCGGGGCCGCGCCCACCGGCCACCCCGGGCGCATCGTCGCCGTACTCGCGTTCGGCGGCATCGTGGCCTCGGTCATGCAGACCCTGGTCGTACCCCTGCTCGGCGAGCTGCCGCGCATCCTGGGCACCTCACCGTCGAACGCGACCTGGGTCGTCACCGTCACCCTGCTCGCGGGCGCCGTCGCCACGCCGATCATGGGCCGGCTCGGTGACCTGTATGGCAAGCGGCGGATGCTGCTCGTCTCGACCGTGCCGCTGATCGCCGGTTCGGTCGTCGCCGCGCTGGCCTCCGACCTGACCACGATGGTCGTCGGCCGGGGCCTCCAGGGTCTCGGCGTCGGTCTCGTGCCGCTCGGCATCAGCCTGCTCCGCGACCTCGTGCCGCCGGAGAAGCTCGGCACGTCCATCGCCCTGATGAGCGCCTCGCTCGGCATCGGCGGCGCGCTCGGGCTGCCGTTCGCCTCGGCGATCGCGGACTACGGCAGCTGGCGCGTGCTCTTCTGGGTGTCGGCGGGCCTGAGTGTGACCATCGCCGCGCTGCTGAAGTTCGCCGTGCCGGACACGGAGCGGCGGGCGCCGGCCACGGGCGGGTTCGACTACGTCGGGGCCGTGGCGCTCGGCGTCGGCCTCGTCGCGCTGCTGCTCGCCGTGTCGAAGGGCGCGGACTGGGGCTGGGGGAGCGGGACGACGCTCGGCCTGTTCGCCGTTGCCGTCGTCGTGCTGCTCGGCTGGGGGCTGTGGGAGCTGCGGGTACGCGAGCCCATGGTGGACCTGCGCACCACGGCCCGCCCCCAGGTCCTGATGACGAACGCGGCGTCGGTCGTGGTCGGCTTCGCGATGTACGCCTCGTCGCTGATCGTGCCGCAGCTGCTGCAGCTGCCGAAGGAGACCGGGTACGGGCTCGGGCAGTCGATGATGGCGATGGGGCTGTGGATGATGCCGGGCGGGCTGATGATGATGGCGGTCGCGCCGCTGGGCGGGAAGCTGTCCGGCAAGCACGGGCCGAAGGTCACGCTGCTGCTCGGCAGCGTCGTGATCGCCCTCGGGTACGGGATCTCCGGGTTCCTGATGAGCAGTGCGTGGCAGCTGACGCTGGTGATGTGTGTGATCACGGCGGGGGTGGGGCTCGCCTACGGTGCGATGCCGGCCCTGATCATGAGTGGGGTGCCGCAGTCCGAGACGGCGGCCGCGAACAGTTTCAACACGCTGATGCGGTCCATCGGTACGTCGGCCTCCGCCGCCGTGATCGGGGTCGTGCTGTCGCAGATGACCGTGTCGGCGGGCGGGGTCACGCTTCCGTCGGAGGACGCGTTCCGTACGGGCATGCTGATCGGGTGCGGGGTGGCGGTGATCGGGGCGCTGATCACTCTGGCCATCCCGTACCGCCCCGCCGAGCCGGTCCCTGCCGGGGGCGAGGCCGGTGGTGTGCCGGCGGAGGCGGCTCGGCCGGGGGTGGCGCGTCCCTGAACGGGGCGCGCCGCAGGGGTCGCTCGTCGTCGCGGGGTGCGGCTTTCGTCGTGGCTGGTCGCGCCCCGCGACGGAGTCGCTGATCGGAAGCAGCCCCGCGCCCCTGGGAGGCACAATTCGTGCGCCCAGGGGCAGGTTGGTCGCGCCCCGCGACGGCGTCGCTGTTCGGAAACAGTCCCGCGCCCTGAAGACACGCTCCGCATGCCCCGGGGGCTTGCCGGTCGCGCCCCGCGATGGCGTCGCTGATCGGGTACGGCCCCGCGCCCCTGAAGGCGCACTCCGTGCGCCCCCGGGCCGGGCCGTCGTGCCCTGTGTCGGAGTCGGGGCGCGCCCGGTGCCGGGCCGACGCCCCCGGAGGGGGCGGGTGGTGGGAGCAGGGCTTGGCCAGGGGAGATGCCCGGGGCGCATCCGCCCCGGCACTGGTTCTGCGCCGGGGCGGTGCTTCGGGGTCAGCTGAAGATGATCATTGAGCTCTGGGCCAGGCTGCGGGTCGCGGCCTGGTGCAGGCCCAGCCAGACGTGGCGCTCGCGGGCGAAGGGGCTGTCGTCCAGGGGGACGGACGCGGCCGGCTCCTCCAGGGACGTCGGCGCCGCCGGAGGCACGGGCGGCAGCGGAGGGTTCGCCGGGTCGATCCCGATGGCCGGCGCCACGAACTCCAGCTCCCGCAGCAGCGCGTGCGAGGAGCCCAGCGGGCCGCCCCCGGCGAGCAGTTCGTCGTCGGACAGCGGCGCGGGGAAGTCCAGGGGCACGTACGCGCCCGCGTGGTCGTAGTGCCAGACCAGGTGCGAGCCCTGGGCCGTCGACTCGAACATCTCCAGCAACTGCTCGTAGTCCCCGCCGAGTTCGTCGACCGGCGTCACCTCGAGCCCGCACAGCTGGAGCAGATACGCGCGGCGCAGGAAGTGCAGCGCGTCGTAGTCGAACCCCGCGACCGGGGCCACGTCACCGGAGAGCCCCGGCATGTACGCGTGGACCGGCACCGGCGGGAGCCCCGCGTCGTGCAGTGCCCTGTCGTAGAGCGCGAGCTCCTCGGCGAAGGGATTGTCGGGGCTGTGGCACAGCACGTCGACCAGGGGGACCAGCCACAGGTCACAGGCCAAGGGGGCTCCTTCGAGGCTCCGTTCGGCCGGGGGTTCCCGGCGTACGCCAGCGTAATGGGCGACACGGCGGCGTCACCCTGCCTTGCAGGTACCCATCGCGGGCAAGGAATCAGCCCCGGGAATCAGCCCGGATCAGTCCGGGAGCGGTCAGCTCTTGGCGAGGGACTCGATCAGGACCAGCGCGTCCTCGTTGTACGCGGCGACGATCGCGTGCGCCGCGTGCGCGTCCCGCGCGACGAGCGCGTCGACGAGAGCGCAGTGCCCCGACCAGAGCCGGCCGCGCAGATCACCGGCCCGGCGCAGGTGCGGCACCGCGCACATCCAGGACTGGACCCGCAGCCGGTGGAAGAAGTCGGAGAGGTACGGGTTCCCGAAGAGTGCGGAGAGCTCCCGCCAGAAGCGCAGGTCGTAGCCGATCAGCACGTTCAGGTCACCGGCCCCGGCGGCGCGGGCGGCCTCCTCGCCGCGGCGCCGGACCCCGGCCAGCGCGGCGGGGTGGCGCGGATCGTCCGGCGGGTTCTCGGACAGGCCCCGGAAGATGCCGTCGGCGACGAGGCTGCGGGCCTCGATCATCGAGCGGTAGTCGCCCAGCGAGTACTCGTGGACCCGGAAGCCGCGGTGCTGGTCCGAGTCGAGCAGCCCCTGCGCGCTCAGGTCGACCAGCGCCTCACGGACCGGCGTCGCCGACACCCCGTACCCCTCGGCGATCTCCTTGACCGTGAACTCCTGCCCCGGAGCGAGCCGCCCGCCGAGGATCTCGTCGCGCAGCGCGTCCGCGATCTGCTGGCGCAGGGTGCTGCGGGTGACGGCGAGGCCGTCGGAGACTGGCACGGATGGGATCCCTCGGGTCGGCCGGCGGCGGCTTCGTCGCCGCTGCCGATGCTGATGATGTTCGCGATGTCGTTACTGATGCGGAAACGACTGTACGAATCGCCAGCCTAGCCCCACCGCTCAGCGCGGCTCCGGCGGTCGCTGGCGGGGCATGTTCGGGCGGGTGCCCGGGGGGAGCGGGAAGCGGCCCGGCGGCGGGACCTCGGCGGGCCGCTGGGGGCCGGGCACGGAGGACTGCATGCCGAGCGGGGCCGGGCCCGAGCGGAACTCGACCATCCAGTCCGCGGTCTCGGCGCGGACCAGCTCGGTGACGTCCTCCGAGAAGCGCCGCAGGACGGACAGACAGCGCTCGGCGGCCTCACCGGCCGTGCCGTCGGCGGGGCCGAGCACCTCGCGCACGCTCTCCGAGGCCCAGTCGAACTGCAGCACCTGGAGCCGTCGCTGCACGGCCTGCGCCGTGGCGACGTCCCTTATCCACCCCGAGGTCAGCCCGAAGTACCGGTCACCGACCACGCACGCGACCGCGAGCAGCAGCGCCAGATAGCCCCAGGGGGCGCCGCCGCCGATCACCCGCGTCAGGTCGAGCAGCGGCAGCACCGCTCCGCAGACCGCGCCGAGCGCCGCGCCCGCGCGCAGGGTCCGGGCGGCGCGCCGCTTGCGGACCCGGTCGGCGAGGTACCAGGAGGCGGTGCGCAGGGCGCCCTCCTCGACCCAGCGGTACAGCTCGTCGAGGCGCTCGGCCGGCTCGCCCCAGTCGCCGAGCGGGAACGCCCGCCCCGAGAGGTCACCGGTGCGCGCGCCGCCCCCGCCGGGGTCCGCCTGCGACGGACCCTCGGGCTGCATCTCCGGCTGACTCACCCGGCACTCCCTGGGCTGGTTACGGATGGGGCTGAATGTGCAGCATCTTCCTACCGCCCAATGGGTGGCCCTGTTCCCGTTTTCGAGGGGTATCCGCTCAGAAGTGGCCGTTGATCAGGTATAGGGACCCCGGTCGACTCACTCGAAAGAGTGCAGCGCGACATGCCGGGGCGTGCGCCCCCCGGACCACGTAGGCTCGTTCGGACAGACAGTCCGTACAGACCGTGCATACAGACCAAGGAGCTCATCGTGATCCCCGGTGGTGGCCAGCCCAACATGCAGCAGCTGCTCCAGCAGGCCCAGAAGATGCAGCAGGACCTCGCGAAGGCGCAGGAGGAGCTGGCGCGCACCGAGGTCGAGGGGCAGGCGGGCGGCGGTCTGGTCAAGGCGACGGTGACGGGCTCGGGCGAGCTGCGGGGCCTGGTCATCGACCCGAAGGCGGTCGACCCGGAGGACACCGAGACCCTCGCGGACCTGGTGGTCGCGGCGGTCCAGGCGGCGAACGAGAACGCGCAGTCGCTCCAGCAGCAGAAGCTCGGCCCGCTGGCCCAGGGACTCGGCGGCGGCAGCGGCATCCCGGGCCTCCCCTTCTAGCCCGGGATCCGACTACCGTACGTATCAAGACAGCGGTACGTATCAAGACACCGCAGACGACCTGCGGACGACCTGAAGGCGAAGGCAATCCGTGTACGAAGGCGTGGTCCAGGACCTCATCGACGAGCTGGGCAGGCTGCCCGGCGTCGGTCCCAAGAGCGCGCAGCGGATCGCCTTCCACATCCTGCAGGCGGAGCCGACCGACGTGCGGCGCCTCGCGCAGGCGCTGATGGAGGTCAAGGCCAAGGTCCGCTTCTGCGCGACGTGCGGGAACGTGGCGCAGGAGGAGCTGTGCAACATCTGCCGCGACCCGCGCCGCGACCTGAGCGTCATCTGCGTGGTCGAGGAGCCCAAGGACGTCGTGGCGATCGAGCGCACCCGTGAGTTCCGGGGCAAGTACCACGTGCTCGGCGGCGCCATCAGCCCGATCGAGGGTGTGGGACCCGACGACCTGCGTATACGGGAACTTCTCGCGCGGTTGGCCGACGGGACGGTCACGGAGCTGATCCTGGCCACCGACCCGAACCTGGAGGGCGAGGCCACGGCCACGTACCTCGCGAGGATGATCAAGCCCATGGGCCTGAAGGTCACCCGCCTGGCCAGCGGCCTCCCCGTCGGGGGCGACCTGGAGTACGCGGACGAGGTGACCCTCGGCCGTGCCTTCGAGGGGAGACGACTGCTAGATGTCTGACGCCACGCTGCACGCCACCAACCGGGATCCGGGCGACTTCGCCGTCCAGATCTCCGACCAGATCGAGTCGTTCATCGTCGCGGTGACCGAGGTCGCCAAGGGCGACGAGCCGGACTCGGCGGTGCCGTTCCTGCTGCTCGAGGTCTCGCAGCTGCTGCTCGCGGGCGGCCGGCTCGGCGCGCACGAGGACATCGTCCCCGACGAGCGCTACGAGCCCGACCTCGGCCCGGAGGGCGACGTGGACGAGCTGCGCGAGCGGCTCGCGCGGATGCTGGAGCCGATCGACGTGTACTCGGAGGTCTTCGACCCGTACGAGCCGCGCAAGGCGCCGGTCGCCGCCCGGATCTCGGACGACCTCGCGGACGTCATCACGGATCTGCGGCACGGCATGGCGCACTACCGGGCGGGCCGGGTCACCGAGGCGCTGTGGTGGTGGCAGTTCTCGTACTTCTCGAACTGGGGCTCCACGGCGTCGGCGACGCTGCGCGCGCTCCAGTCGCTGGTCGCGCACGTGCGGCTGAACCAGCCGCTGGACGACCTGGACGGCCTGGACACGGACGAGGCCCTGAGCCGGGCCGAGGGCACCCTGGAGGAAGAGGCCGGCCAGGTCATGGCGCAGGAGATCGCGGGCCCGCTCGGGCTTCGTCCGGTCAAGTGACCTGGCCCACTTTCCCGGTTGCCGCGGATGCGGCTGGGCATGCGCTCGTGCGGAGCGGCCGGTCGGCACCAGGAAACCCAGCGACCACTTCGTGAGCGGGACATCTCACGATGCGGTAAAGCTGGGGCGGATTTCGGCCGCTCGTTAGACTGAGCCGACCGCGGTACGCGTACGTACTCGCGGTGACAGACGGACTGAGCGAGGAGCGCACGTGGGCCTTGTCGTGCAGAAGTACGGAGGCTCCTCCGTTGCAGATGCCGAAGGCATCAAGCGGGTCGCCAAGCGCATCGTCGACGCCAAGAAGAACGGCAACCAGGTGGTTGTCGTGGTGTCGGCGATGGGTGACACGACGGATGAGTTGATCGATCTCGCCGAGCAGGTATCGCCGATCCCTGCCGGGCGCGAATTCGACATGCTGCTGACCGCCGGGGAGCGGATCTCCATGGCCCTGCTGGCCATGGCGATCAAAAACCTGGGCCACGAGGCCCAGTCGTTCACGGGCAGCCAGGCAGGCGTCATCACCGACTCCGTCCACAACAAAGCCCGGATCATCGACGTCACGCCGGGACGCATCCGGACCTCCATCGAAGAGGGCAACATCGCCATCGTCGCGGGGTTCCAGGGCGTCAGCCAGGAGGGCAAGAACATCACGACCCTCGGGCGTGGTGGTTCGGACACGACGGCCGTCGCCCTCGCCGCCGCGCTCGACGCGGAGGTCTGTGAGATCTACACGGACGTCGACGGTGTGTTCACCGCCGACCCGCGTGTGGTGAAGAAGGCACGGAAGATCGACTGGATCTCCTTCGAGGACATGCTGGAGCTCGCCAGCTCCGGGTCCAAGGTGCTGCTCCACCGCTGTGTGGAGTACGCGCGCCGGTACAACATCCCGATCCACGTGCGGTCCTCCTTCAGCGGACTGCAGGGCACCTGGGTCAGCAACGAGCCGATCAAGAAGCAGCAAGGGGAAGAGCCCGTGGAGCAGGCGATCATCTCCGGTGTCGCGCACGACACCTCCGAGGCGAAGGTCACCGTCGTCGGCGTCCCCGACAAGCCGGGCGAGGCCGCGAAGATCTTCCGCGCCATCGCGGACTCCGAGATCAACATCGACATGGTCGTGCAGAACGTGTCGGCCGCGTCCACGGGTCTCACCGACATCTCCTTCACGCTCCCCAAGACCGAGGGCCGCAAGGCCATCGACGCCCTGGAGAAGCAGAAGGCCGCCGTCGGCTTCGCCTCGCTGCGCTACGACGACCAGATCGCCAAGATCTCCCTCGTGGGCGCCGGTATGAAGACGAACCCGGGTGTCACGGCCGGGTTCTTCGAGGCGCTCAGCGACGCGGGCGTCAACATCGAGCTCATCTCGACCTCCGAGATCCGCATCTCGGTCGTCACCCGCGCCGAGGACGTCATCGAGGCGGTCCAGGCCGTGCACACCGCCTTCGGCCTGGACTCCGAGTCCGACGAGGCCGTGGTCTACGGAGGCACCGGCCGCTGATGGCCGTGAGATCAGAGCGGCGTCCGACGCTCGCGGTCGTGGGAGCGACCGGGAGCGTCGGCGGCGTGCTGCTCCAGATCCTGTCCCAGCACGCGGACATCTGGGGTGAGATCCGGTTGGTGGCCTCGGCGCGCTCGGCGGGCCGCAAGCTCACCGTGCGCGGCGAGGAGACCGAGGTCGTCGCGCTGACCGAGTCGGTCTTCGACGGGGTCGACGTCGCCATGTTCGACGTGCCCGACGAGGTGGCGGCGCAGTGGGCGCCGATCGCGGCGTCCAAGGGCGCCGTCGTCGTCGACAACTCCGCCGCCTTCCGTCTCGACGACGACGTGCCGCTGGTCGTCCCCGAGATCAATCCGCACGCCGCGCGCGTGCGTCCGCGCGGGATCGTCGCGAACCCGAACTGCACGACGCTGTCGATGATCGTGGCGATCGGCGCGCTGCACGCCGAGTTCGGCCTGCGCGAGCTGGTCGTCTCCTCGTACCAGGCGGTCAGCGGCGCCGGACGGGCCGGCGTCGAGACGCTGCGGGCTCAGCTCAACCTCGTCGCCGGTACGGAGCTGGGGACCAGCCCCGGCGATCTGCGCCGGGCCGTGGGCGACGCGACGGGTCCCTTCCTCGAACCGGTGGCGCTCAACGTGGTGCCGTGGGCCGGATCGCTGCGCGAGGACGGCTGGTCCTCGGAGGAGATGAAGGTGCGGGACGAGTCCCGCAAGATCCTCGGTCTGCCCGAGCTGCCGGTGGCCGTCACCTGTGTCCGGGTCCCGGTCGTCACCGCGCACTCCCTGACCGTCCACGCCCGTTTCCAGAGCGAGGTCACCGTGGGCCGGGCCCGCGAGATCCTCGCGACGGCGCCCGGCGTCGTGCTCTTCGACGATCCGGCCGCGGGCGAGTTCCCCACCCCCGCCGACGTCGTCGGTACGGATCCGACGTGGGTGGGGCGGGTGCGGCGCTCGCTGGACGATCCGAGCGGCCTGGAGCTGTTCGTGTGCGGGGACAACCTGCGCAAGGGCGCGGCGCTGAACACGGCGCAGATCGCGGAGCTGATCGCCGCGGAGTTCACCGCCTCCTGAACCGCCTCCTGAATCGGCTCGCGAACCGGCCCCGGTGTCCGTTCACATGGTGCAGTTGTTCGTATTACGGGCACCCCCCTTCCCTTCCGAAGATCCAAACGTAGGATCTGTGTAAGTTCTGTGAGAGGGGTGCCGGTGCGGATCCTGCGCCGGCGTCGTCGTGCGTCCGAGATTTCCCTCCCCGTCCTGCAACCGCGCGCAGGGCGGGGAGCGTCTTTGCGGTCGCCTTTCGGTGGCCTCGGGCGGACGAGGCATATCGGGGCATAGGGGAAGAGCAGGTACGCATGTCGGCATGGGGCACGGCGTCATTCGTGGCGATGGCGAGTTCTGTCGCACATCGGATGCCGGACGCGTACAACCCTGACGGGGGGAAGCGTGTCCAACAGGCGTGGCAGAGGTACTCGACTTCACAGCGGTTCAGGCACGGGGCGCGGCCCTGCGGCCTCCCCTCGGTGTGCGCCGGCCCCGGGTGGGCACGGCCGGCGGAATGCCGGTGATCGCCCCCATGCCCGCGACACGGCCGGCTCACATCCCGGCACAGGCGCAGGGCGCTGACGACTCGATGGCGGCCGGCACGACTGTCGATCACCTCACCGAGACGTACCGCGCCCACTACCGCTCCCTCCTGGGACTCGCGGCGCTCCTCCTGGACGACACGGCCTCCTGCGAGGACGTGGTCCAGGAGGCGTTCATCCGCGTGCACTCCGCCCGCAAGCGGGTGCGCGACCCGGAGAAGACGCTCGCCTACCTGCGCCAGACGGTGGTGAACCTGTCGCGCTCCACGCTGCGCCGCCGCATCCTCGGCCTGAAGCTGCTCACCAAGCCGATGCCGGACATGGCGAGCGCCGAGGAGGGCGCGTACGACCTGCTGGAGCGGGACGCGCTGAAGAAGGCGCTGCGCGGTCTCCAGCGGCGTCAGCGCGAGGTGCTGGTGCTGCGCTACTTCGCGGACATGACGGAGGCGCAGGTCGCCGAGTCGCTGGGGATCTCCCTGGGCTCGGTGAAGGCGTACGGGTCGCGCGGCATAGCGGCGCTGCGCGTCGCCATGCAGGAGGCGCCGGTATGAGCCACGCAGGCCGTGAGGGCCCGGAGGAACGGTTCGGCGCCCAGGAGCGGGACGATGCCCCGGACGTACGGACAGAACACGTAGGACACGTAGGACGCGCAGGACATGCAGGACACGCAGACCACGCAGGGGACGCGACAGTGAGCGACGGATCCGGCCGCCCGGCCGGTGCGGCGGACCCCGAGGAAGACCCCGGGGCCGCTCCCGGCCCCGGCGAGGACGAACTGGCGCTGCGGCGCCTGATGCGGCAGGCCGTCTCCGACATCGCCCCCTCCGACGCGTCGCTCGAGCAGCTGCGCAGGGCGGTGCCCGCGCGCCGGGCCCGCAAGCGGCAGGCCGCGGTCGGCGCGATCGCCGCCGGTGTCTTCGTCGCGATGGCGGTGCCCGCGGTGCTCCACGTGGCGAACACGAACGCGTCGAACGACCGCCCCTCGATCGCCGGCAACAGCGAGGCCACGCACGGCGGCGTCGACGCCGGGAAGGCCTCGGGCGGCGGCTCGGGCAAGGAGAAGGGCGCCGGGCCGGGCCGGTCCAAGGACAAGGCCGGGCACGGCAAGAAGGACCGCGGGGGCGGCAAGGGCCGCGACACCGGCGGGACGTCCACCGACCGGCCGGGCGGCGGCAGCACCGCCGCCGCGGCCAGCGCGCCGGTCTGCGACGCGAGCGAGCTCGGCGCCCCGGTGCCGAACGTGGGCGTGGCGGACGCGAACGGCACGGTCTACGGCTCCTTCCGCGTCACGAACGTCTCGACGGGCAACTGCACGATCGACGGCTCGGGTGCCACCGGGGCGACCGCGCAGGGCGCGGCGGACCCGGCCAGGGTCACGGTCGTCGACCACACCTCGGGTGACGCGGCGACCGGCCTGCCCGACCCGTCCACGGAGCCCGGCCAGCTCATCCTGGAGCCCGGGATGTCGTACGAGGTGCGCTTCGCCTGGGTGCCGTCCGGGCAGTGCCCGGCGACCGGCGGGCCCTCCAGCGGCGGCAGCGACGGCGGTTCCGGCGGCGACGGCGGCGGCACCGCGTCCCCGTCCCCGACGCCCACCGAGCAGACCACCGGCGCCGGGGACAGCACCGACTCGGGGCTCTCCACGCAGCTCGGCTCGGACGACCCGGCGCAGGGCAGTGTCCTGGTGGAGCACACCGCGGAGCCGGGGGCGCCCAGTGCGGACGCCACCATCCAGGGGGCCTGCCAGGGCACGGTGTACAAGACGGGCGTGCTGCCCGCCTCCTGAGGGAGAAAGCAGCAGGTCAGCCGGTCGGCTGAGGAGTCTGGGAGGGCTCCTCGGCCTCGACCAGGCCCAGCTCGGCGTCGCGCACGGCCTCGGCCTCGCGGCGCACGAGCCGGAACCACATGAAGACGACGAAGCCCGCGAAGACGAACCACTCGCCGGTGTAGCCCAGGTTCTGGAACGCCTTGAGGTCCAGGCCGCTGCCCTGCGGGGTGGTGGCGGGCACGGGCGTCATGCCGCCGTCCGCCTTGTCGAGCGTGACCCAGGCGTCCTGGACGTCGTACGGCACCAGGTTCACCAGCGACGCCGCGCTGATCACCCCGACCTGACCGGCCGGGAGACCGCCCGTGTTCGACACCCCGTTGGACCCCGCCGACTCCGCGGCCTGGAGCGCGCCGACCACGGTGACCTCGCCCTTCGGCGCGGCGGGCGCCTTCGCGGCCGAGGCCGTGCCGGGCAGCCAGCCGCGGACCACCGGGAGCGCCCCGCCCGAGCCGTCGGCCCCCTCGGGGCGCAGCAGCGTCACCACGTAGAAGCCGGTGCGGCCGTCGACGTCGCGGTCGGGGACCAGGAACTGACGGTCGTAACGGCCGGTCGCGGTGGCCCGCTTGCCCGAGGTCACCTTGTCCACCGGCAGCAGCGAGGCCAGCGGCGCCGGCTTCGACTTCTCGTTCGCCGACGCCCGCTCCGTGACGGACCGGTGGTCCTGCACCCGGTCCTCGAAACGGCTGAGCTGCCAGGAACCCATGAAGATGCAGAACGGGATCGCCAGCAGGACGAAGACGTTGATCCCCCACCAGCGGGGCGTCAGCAGGAACCGGTACACGCCTTCCACGGTACGGGTCCGATATAAGGACCCGTACCGCGACCCCGCCCTACGTCTACGCCCCCGCCTACGGGAGGTGGCGCCGTACGAAGTCCAGCTCCAGGGCGACCTGCTTGATGCGCTCCTCGACAACGAGCGAGCCGTGCCCCGCGTCGTAGCGGTACACCTCGTGCACGGCGTCCCGGGCCGCGAGCCGGTCCACGTAGTTGTCGATCTGGCGGATCGGGCAGCGCGGGTCGTTGAGCCCCGCCGAGATGTGCACCGGCGCCTTCACGTCGTCGACGTACGTGAGCGGGGACGAGGCCGTGTACCGGTCGGGGACCTCCTCGGGGGAGCCGCCGAACAGGGTGCGGTCCAGCGCCTTCAGGGCCTCCATCTCGTCCTCGTACGCCGCCGGGTAGTCGGCCACCGGCACCGCGGCCAGGCCCACCGCCCATGCGCCCGGCTGGGTGCCGAGGCCGAGCAGGGTCAGGAAGCCGCCCCAGGAGCCGCCCGCGAGGACCAGCCGCTCGGGGTCGGAGAGCCCGGAGGTGACGGCCCACTCGCGGACCGCCGCGACGTCCTCCAGCTCGATCAGACCGACCCGGTGCTTGAGCGCGTCGGTCCACTCGCGGCCGTAGCCCGTCGAGCCGCGGTAGTTGACCCGGACCACCGCGTACCCGTGGTCCAGCCAGGCCGCCGGGCCCGCGGCGAACGCGTCCGAGTCGTGCCAGGTCGGGCCGCCGTGGATCTCGAAGACGGTCGGCAGCGGGCCGCTCGTGCCGGCCGGACGCTGCACGAGGGCGTGGACGCGGCCGCCCGGGCCCTCCACCCACACGTCCTCGACCGGCACCGACAGCGGGGCCGTGAAGCCCGGCGGGTCCAGCACGACCTCGCCCGACGTGGAGCGCACGACCGGCGGCTCGGCGGCCGAGGACCACAGGTACTCGACGCTGCCGTCGGGCCGCGCCGAGGCGCCCGAGACGGTGCCGCGCGGGGTGTCGACCCGGGTCAGGGCGCCCGTCGCGAACTCGTAGCGCCACAGGTCGCCGCGGGCCTCGAAGCTGTGCGCGATCAGCAGCGCCGAACCGTCCGGGTACCACTCCGCCGACACGTCGCCGGGCAGGTCGAGGGTCAGGTCGGTCTCCGTGCCGGACGCCACGTCCCACACCATCGGCTCCCAGCGGCCGCGCCGCTGGTGCCCGATCAGCAGCCGGGTGTCGCCGGTGACCGGGGCGAAGCCCAGCACCTCCAGGCCCAGCTCCTCCGTGCCGCCCTTCGTGTCGTCGAGCTCCGCGACCGGCGAACCGTCGAGCCGGACCACGCGCAGCGCCGCGTGCATCGCGTCGCCGTGCTCGGTGTGCTCGATCGCGATCAGCGTGCCGTCATGGCTCAGGTCGCCTACGCCGGCGGACTCCCGGTGCCGGTAGATCTCGGCCGGGGCGTCCACGCCCGGGGCCACCACGTGGATCGTCGTGCCGTCCTCGTCCGTGGAGCGGCCGACCACCGCCGTGTGGCCGTCGCGGCCGAGCGCCAGGCCCGCCGGGTAGGACGCGGCCAGTCCGGGCACCGCCTCGGTGTCCGCGCCGCCCGCGAAGGGCTGACGCCGCCAGATCCCGAACTCGTCCCCGTCCGTGTCGTCGAACCACCAGATCCACGCGCCGTCCGGGGAGAGCACGCCGTCCGTCGTCCCGTTCGCCCGGTCCGTCGCGCGGCGCTGCTCTCCCGTGGCCCGGTCCCAGGCGTACAGCTCGTAGGTCCCCGTCGCGTTCGACACGAACAGGGAGCGGTGCGGGGCGTCTTCCGCCCAGTCGGGCAGCGATACGCGGGGGGCGCGGAACCGGGCCTCCCAGTCGGGCATGGCCCGGTTGCTCTCAGTCATGCGTCTATGGTGCCCCTTGGGGGACCGGGAGGGGCGCCGTTGGGGTTGAGCCCGCTGTTCGCCCGCGGCCCGGTGGGGGCTGGTCGCGCAGTTCCCCGCGCCCCTGAGATGCGCACTTCGTGCGCGATCTCATCGGGCGCTCGCCCATCGGGGAAATGCGACCCGAAGGGTCTGCATTTCAGGGGCGCGGGGAACTGCGCGAGAAGCCCCACCGGGCCGCACCCGGCGACGAAAGGTCAGACCCCGCGGCGCAACCCGTGTTTGCGCGCCACCATCGACTCCACCGCTCCCCGCGACAGCACCCGCCGCAACGCGAACACCACCGGCGCATTGCTGCCGACCGCATAGAACGACCGAGGGCGCGGCGCCTCGACGGCAACCAGAACCTTCGCGGCGACCCGCTCCGCGGAAATCCCGGCCGCCTCGTTCCGGTTCAAAGCGGAGAGCATCGTGTCGTAGGCCGCCCGGAACGGCGACCCCTCCGCCACGTACTGGGTCCGCCGCTCACTGATCCCGGTCGCGATGGACCCGGGCTCGACCGTCATGATGCCGACCCCGTACGCCGCGTACTCCCGCCGCGCCGCGTTCGCGAACCCCTTGATCGCCGCCTTCGACGCCACGTACGAGGACCGGTAGGCGAGCGGGAAGCTGGCGAGCATCGAGCCGACCATCACGACCCGCCCGCGCCGCCGCTCCCGCATCCCGGGCAGCACGAGCTGGCTGAGCCGCACGGCGCCGAGGACGTTGATCTGGAAGAGGCGCCGCACCGCGTCCATCGGGAGTTCTTCGAAGGGGCCGCTCTGCGATTCGCCCGCGTTGTTGACCAGCACGTCGACCGGTCCGGCGGCGGCCGCGCACGCCTCGATGCTCGCGTCGTCGGTCAGGTCGAGGGCGAGGTAGGTGACGCCCTCGACGGGGGAGTCCACCTTCTCGGGGTCGCGGCTCGTGCCGTAGACCCGGTACCCGCGCCGCACCAGCGCGGCGGCGACCGCCGCGCCGATGCCGGAGGACGCGCCGGTGACGAGCGCCGTGCCCCGCGCGCTCACGCGAGGCTCCGGGCCAGCGCGCGGCCCGCCGCACGGCCGGAGAACACGCAGCCGCCGAGGAACGTGCCCTCCAGCGCGTTGTACCCGTGCACGCCGCCCCCGCCGAACCCGGCGACCTCCCCGGCCGCGTAGAGCCCGTCGAAGACCGAGCCGTCGGGCCGCACGACCTGCGAGTCCAGGTTCGTCTCCAGTCCGCCGAGCGTCTTGCGGGTCAGCAGGTGGAGGCGTACGGCGATCAGCGGGCCCTGCGCCGGGTCGAGCAGCCGGTGCGGCTTCGCGACGCGCGTGATGCGGTCGGGCAGGTAGGAGCGGGCGTTGCGGACCGCCATGAGCTGGAGGTCCTTGGAGTAGCCGTTGCCGACCTCGCGGTCGCGGGCCACGATCTCCCGCTCGACCTGCTCGTAGGAGACGGGCGTGTCGGGCGTCAGCTCGTTCATGCCCGCGACGAGGGCCTTCAGGTTGTCGCGGACGACGAAGTCCTCGCCGTGGTCGAGGAAGGCCTGCACCGGGCCCGGCGCGCCCTTCTTCACGCGCTGGAGCACCAACTTGAGGTCCTTGCCGGTGATGTCGGGGTTCTGCTCCGAGCCGGAGAGCGCGAACTCCTTCTCCACGATGGCCCGGGTCAGGATGAACCAGGTGTGCTCGTGCCCGGTCCCGGTGATGTGCTTGAGGGTGGCGAGCGTGTCGTGGCCGGGGAACAGGGGTGCGGGCAGCCGCTTGCCCTCCGCGTCCAGCCACAGGGAGGACGGGCCGGGGATGATCCGGATGCCGTGGCCGGGCCAGATCGGGTCCCAGTTCTTGAGGCCCTCCGTGTAGTGCCACATGCGGTCCCGGTTGACCAGGGACGCGCCCGCGGTCTCGCTGATCTCCAGCATGCGCCCGTCGACGTACGCGGGGACGCCGGTGACCATCGACTCCGGGGCCGGGCCCATCCGCTCGACGGGCCAGTTCTTCTTCACCAGTTCGTGGTTGGCGCCGATGCCGCCGGAGGTGACGACGACGGCCTGCGCGCGCAGTTCGAAGTCGCCGACGGTCGCGCGGGAGGAGGCGACGCCGCGCGGCTCGTCCGAGGGCGCGAGGAGCGAGCCGCGCACGCCGACGGCGGCCCCGTCCTCCACGATCAACTCGTCCACGCGGTGGCGGTACTTGAAGGTGACGAGCCCGCGCGTGGCGGCCTCCATGACCGGTTCCCGGAAGACGCGGACGACCTCGGGGCCCGTGCCCCACGTGATGTGGAAGCGCGGCACCGAGTTCCCGTGCCCGGTCGCCGTCCCGGCCCCGCGCTCGGCCCAGCCCACGTTCGGGGTGACCTTGAGCCCGAGCCCGTACAGGTAGTCGCGCTTCTCGCCGGCCGCGAACCTCACGTACGCCTCGGCCCACTTGCGCGGCCAGTGGTCCTCGCGCTCCCGGTCGAACCCGGCCGAGCCCAGCCAGTCCGCGAGCGCCAGCTCGTACGAGTCCTTGATGCCCATGCGGCGCTGCTCGGGGCTGTCCACGAGGAAGAGCCCGCCGAGCGACCAGAAGGCCTGACCGCCGAGATTGGCGGCGTTCTCCTGGTCGACGAGCAGGACGCGCTTGCCCGCGCGGGTCAGTTCATAGGTGGCGACGAGCCCGGCGAGCCCGGCTCCGACGACGATGACGTCTGCACTGGTGTCACTCACGGGGTCTCCCTAGGGGTGCTGTAAGCGTTCAGTACGTGCATGAAGAGGGCCTGGCGGCGGGCCCGTACGGCCTCGTCGTCGGGCTGCATGAGGACCTGTACGGCCGTGCCGTCGTGGACGGCGACCAGGGCGTCGCCGAGCGCCTCCTCGTCAGGCACCCGGCGGCCGAGCCGCTCCAGGGCGGTCACGAACACGGGCAGGATCGCCTCGCGGATGGCGTGCTCGCGGGCGGTCATCACGCGGCGCAGGCCGGGGGTGCGCAGGGCGTGCGCGGTGAACTCGGCGGTGATCCGGTACCAGGCCTCGTCCAGCGGGGTCGCGTCGATCGCGGCCCGCACAGTGGCCTCGGGTCCGGCCGGGTCGAGCCGGGCGAGCGCGGCCCGCAGGTCGGTGAGCATGCGGGCCGAGCGCTCCTCCCACAGGGCGAGGAACAGCTCGTCGAGGGAGGAGAAGTTCGAGTAGAAGGCGCCGCGCGTGAATCCGGCGCGCTCGCAGACCTGCTCGACGGTGGAGCGGCCGAAGCCCTCCTCGGCGAACACGTCGAGCGCGGCGTCGAGCAGCCGCTGCCGCGTGCGGGCCCGCCGTTTGGTGATGGTGCCGACCACGGTGCCGGCCAGGGTGCCGGTGTCGCCAGGTGTGCCCGTCATGGCCGTCGCCTCCCGATCGGATACATGAACGTATTCGATACGTTCATGTATCCACAAGGGTCGTGCGCACGGCGCCGAGCCGGGCGGCTCAGCCGGTGAAGACCTCGACCAGGGACCAGATCGCGAGGCCGAGCATGCAGACGCCGCCGACCCGCTGCACGGTCTTCAGCGGCACGCGCTTGGCGATGAACCGGCCGGCGACCAGGGCGAGCGCGGACACCGACATGAGGGCGGCGGCGGAGCCGATGGCGGTGGACCAGGTGCCGTTCGTGGCGGCGAGGTTCGCGGTGGTGATCTGGGTGAGGTCGCCCCACTCGCTGATGAAGACGGCCATGAAGGCGGTGCCGTAGACCGGCCAGAAGCCGGTGACCGTCTTGCCGCCGGCCTCGTCGCCGTCCTCGTCGTCGTCCCCGCCGCGCAGCAGCATGAACGCGCCGAAGCCGAACATGAGGGCCGACACCAGCTTCACGCTCCAGCCGGGCAGCAGGGAGAGCAGCGAACCGGCGCCGACCGCGATGGCCACGTGCACGATGAACGCGCTGGAGGTGCCGAACCAGACGTAGAGCGGCTTCATCCGCGTGCCCATGGCCAGCGAGGCGAACATGGTCTTGTCGGGGAGCTCGGCGAGGAAGATCAGCCCGAAGGCGGTGAGGATCGCCAGGGGGTCGAGATGCATCGGGGGCGCTTTCTCTGGGGCGGCCGGGAGTCGCGAACCCACCCTCTGCGCGGGGAGGACCACTCGACCCGGCAGCGTTCGGACACACGGCGCACGGGATCGCGCGTCGTGGCGTACTGCTACTGCCTGGTCGAAGGTCTCGCCCGCCCTCGCCTGATCGGCGCGGGCCCGGCCACCGGGAACCCGGGGGTTCCAGTGTGTCGACGACCGGTTCGCGGGGCTACTCCCCTTCGCTTGCTCCGTCAAGGGTACATGCCGGCCCTCTAGGCGCTCCCGTCTCGCGCCCAGGGGCGCCGGACCAGCAGGAACGCCGCGATCGCCGCGAGGACGAGGGCCGCGCCGCCGAGCGTGAGCCAGGTCTTCGGGCCGGCCGGCGCGGACGCCGCGTCCACGGTGAGGTCGGCGGTGTTGTTCCCCCGGCGCGGGTCGTGGGCCCCGTACATCGTGGTCACGGTGTCCGTCCCGTCGACCGACGCCCTGTCGATGCGGAACGTGAACGTGAAGGAGAGGGACTCGCCCTTCGGCATCAGGACGCCGCCGGTGCCGCCGCAGGTGTAGCGGCGGCCGCCGGGCTTGCCGAGGCCGAGGGCGGAATCGGTGGAGCGGGTCGGGCGCGGGGTCCTGTGCCCGAAGCAGCGCGAGGGCGCCTTCACCACGGTCAGCCCGTCCGGCACGCGCAGGGTGACCGGCGCCCGCTCGCCGGAGCTCTCCTTCAGGTCGGGCGCGCGGGTGCCGGGGCCGTTGTTGCGCACGGAGAGCTCGGCGGTGACCTCGTCGCCGACCGCGCCCTTCAGGGTGGCTCCGGTGACGGCGAAGTCCGTGGTGTTGGTGGTGGCGACGGTGCTGCTGACCCGGTCGCCGGAGCGCCCGAGGTCCTTCAGGACGGCGGCGTCCGCGTGGGTGCGGGCGGTCGCGGTCAGTACGGGGCCCTTGCCGGCCCGGTCGCTCGGAGGGCTGCTGAACGGGGTGAGGTCCTGCCCGATCGTCTCCGACAGGGCGGTGTCCGCCACGGTCAGCTCGCCGAAGTCGAGGTCGTAGGACTTGAGCGGGGCGAAGGGGCCCTTCAGATAGCAGGTGAGTGTGGTGCCCGCGCCGCCCGCGTCCTCGATCGAGGTGCAGTTGCGGTACGGGGCCGAGGCGGGGGTGAGGCCGGGGGACAGGGTCATCGTCCAGCGCACGGTGCGGACCGGCTTGAGCGAGTAGTTGGTGAACCCGGCCGGTGTCTCGACGGTCGAGCCCGGCGCGACGCGCTTGACCGCGCGGGGCGCCCGGTCGACCCGGATCTGCCCCTCGGGGAACGCCACGTCGACGCGGTGCTCGGCGCGGTGGCCCTCCGCGTCCTTCGCCGTGATCCGGACCTTCGCGGACGCGCCGACCGCGCTCGCCCGGCCGGTGCCGATGTGCAGGGTGCCGATGCGGCGGGGGACGCCGCGCACGACGCCGTGGACGTTCTCGCAGACGCCGAGCAGGTCGCCGTCCGGGTCGCAGGGCACCTTCACGCCGTCGGCCATGGACTTGAGCGACCTGGCGTCGATGGTGACGGTGGCGTCCGTCTTGGTGCCCGCGTACGGCCCGGTGTTGCTCAGCCAGATGCCGGTGTCGGGGGTGGGCGTCTGGAAGCCGCTGCCGCCCCGGGACGGGATCACCATGGAGGGGTGATCGACGATCAGGGCGAGGGAGGGCGCCGGGTCGGGGGCCGCCGGACTCGCGGCGGCGGGGGCGGTGGCGGCGCCGGCGGCGCACAGGGCCAGCAGGACCGGGCCGAGCGCTCGGGACAGGGTCCGGGAGAGGGATCTGGTGAGAGATCTGGTGAGGGTCACTGGTTCTGCTCCGTCTCCCGGGTCGTGGTGCGGCGCCGGATCAGGACGGCGGCGCCGAAGAGGACACCGACGGCGGCCGCGCCCACGGCGCCGATGCCCCAGACGGGCGGGCCCGCGACCATGTCCCCCTCGAACGAGCCGCTCTCGGCCCGCCCTTCGATGTCCACGCTGACCGGGGCCCGGTTGTCCTCGGGGTGCGCGTCGTTCTTGGTGAGGTCGAACTCCGTGGCGACCCGGACCCACCCGTCCGTCCGCACTCCGTGGCTCGGCTCGTCGAGGCGGAAGGCGAAGGGGAAGTTCTCGAACTGGCCGGGCGTCATGAGGTCGTTCTTGTGGAGCCGGTGCTGCGAGCAGCGGTAGCGCACGGGGTCTTTCTTCGTCTTCGGCTCCTGCTCGTGGCAGGTCTCGGGCGCTCGGACGACGGACACGCCCTGGGGGACGGTCAGTTCGACGACGTTGGCGGTCTCGTTGTCCTCCTCCCCGTCGAAGACTGCGCCGGCCGTGCCCGGCCCGTTGTTGGTGAAGAAGAACTCGGCCTTCACGACGTCGCCGACCGCGCCCTTGAGCGTGACCGGGTTGACGGAGAAGTCGGGCTTGTTGGTCGATTCGATGCGGGTGCGGAGGTAGAGCAGCTCGTCCCGCAGGTACGTGGTGTCCTGCGCGGGCCGCTCGGTGAAGGTGAGGGTGCGTCCGGTGCCGGCGCGGCTGCGGGGCACCCGGGGGACGTTCGACTTCCCCGGCTCGTGGATCTCGCTCGCGTAGTACACCGTGTCCCAGGCCGCGTTGGGGCCGAGCCGTACGGCGCCGAGGTCCAGGTTGTAGGAGGTGCGGGGCTTCACGGTGCCGGTGACCGTGCAGAGCATCCCGGGCGAGTGCCCCGGGGTGGTGCTCGACCCGGAGACGGGGGCCGGCTCGTACACGCAGTTGCGGAACCGTTCGACCGGCACCAGACCGTCGGAGAAGCTCACGCCGAGGACGAGCGAACGGTACGTGCGGCCGCTGAAGTTGGTGAAGCCGCTCGGCAGCGCGACGCTCGATCCGGGCCGCGCGTCCGTGATGCCGGGGAGCGCCCGGTCGAAGCGGGGGCCCGGCTCGGTGACGCGCAGGGTGATCCGCGCCGTGTCGACGGCCTTTCCGTCCTTCTTCGCGGTGACCTCGATCGTGCCGGAGCGCCCGGCCGCCGCAGCGCGCGCCGGGGTCTTGAGGTCCAGGCCCACGGACAACGTGCCCCCGGAGAAGGAGGCGCGTACGTCGTCGCCCGCGCACTCGCCCACGAAGTCGCCGTCCTCGTTGCAGGGCAGGAAGGCGCTGTCGGTCATCAGCTTCTCGACCCCGGAGGCGTCGATGACGAAGGAGTACCGTCCGGCGGAGCCCGTCTCGACGCCCGTCAGCTTCACTTCCGCCTGTTCGTCGGAGGTGCCGAGCCCCTGCGTCGCCTTGAAGGGGTCGACCTTGACTACGGGGGTGACCTCGAGCCGCGGCTTCGCGTCAGCGGCGACGGCAGGGCCCGCGGGGCCCGCGCCCAGCAGGCCGAGTGCGGCGCAGGTCACGGCGAGGCGGCGGGCGCGGGCGGAGGCCGGCATGGATCCGGGCGGGGGCAAGAGCACTCCTTCGGCTGGTACAGACCCGGCCCGGCCGAAGGAATCTCGGCCGGGCCGGGCGCGCGTACGACACGCAGACCGGCCGCGTTGGCCGAGGGTTGTACGGAGCGCAATATTCCGCTCAGTCGCCCGCCCGTACGGGGGCCGCCGCGCGCCGCCACGCCCGGTCGGTCAGCAGACGCAGGCCGTTGAGGCCGACGAGGACGGTGGAGCCCTCGTGGCCGGCGACGCCCAGGGGGAGGGGGAGCGTGCCGAACAGGTCCCAGGCGGCGAGGGCCGTGATGAACGTCCCCGCGAGCAGCAGGTTCTGGACGACGAGGCGGCGGGCGCGGCGGGAGAGGGCGACGGCGGTGGGGATCGCGGCGAGCTCGTCGCGGACCACGACCGCGTCGGCGGCGTCGAGCGCCAGATCGGAACCGGCGCGGCCCATGGCGACGCCGGTGTGCGCGGCGGCCAGCGCCGGGGCGTCGTTGACCCCGTCGCCCACGACGAGCACCCGCCGGCCGGCCCGCTCCAGCTCCCGCACGGCCGCCACCTTGTCCTCGGGCAGCAGCCCGGCCCGTACGTCCGTGATGCCGAGCCCCGTCGCCAACTGCCCGGCGGCGCGCGGGTTGTCGCCGGTCAGGAGCACGGGCGCGCTCCCGGTCAGGAGGCCGAGCCCACGCACCGCCCCGGCGGCGTCCGTCCGCACCTGATCGGCGATCCCGAGCACCCCGACGACCCGCCCGTCGACCCCGACGAGAACGGCGGTCCGCCCCCGCTCCTCGATCCGGCCGACTTCGTCGAGAACGGCGGGCCCGCTGTCCGCGGTGGAGTCGCCACCGGAGCGGTCCGGCGTCTCGGGCCGGCGGTGCGGTGCGCCCACCGACACCCGTACGCCGTCGACCGTGGCCGCCACGCCCGCGCCGGGGTGGGCCGTGAAGTCCGTCGCGCGCGGGAGCGGTGTGAGGCCGCGGGCCGCGGCGGCCTCCACGATCGCGCGGGCCAGCGGGTGTTCGCTCGGGTGCTCGGCGGCGGCCGCCCGGCGCAGCACCGCCTCCTCGTCGAGCCCGGACCCGGGGACCGTACGGACCTCGACGCGCGGCGTGCCCTCGGTCAGCGTCCCCGTCTTGTCCAGCGCGACCGCGTCGACCTGCCCCAACCGCTCCATGACGACAGCGGACTTGACCAGTACGCCGTGCCGCCCCGCGTTCGCCATCGCGGACAGCAGCGGCGGCATCGTCGCCAGGACGACCGCGCAGGGCGAGGCCACGATCATGAACGTCATCGCCCGCAGCAGCGCGTCCTGCACCGCGGCGCCGAACAGCAGCGGCACCGCGAAGACCAGCACGGTGGCGGCGACCATGCCCAGGCTGTAGCGCTGCTCGATCTTCTCGATGAACAGCTGCGTCGGCGCCTTGGTCCGAGCGGCCTCCTCGACCATCCGCACGATCCGGGCCAGCACCGAGTCGGCGGGCTCGCGGGTGACCCGCACCCGGAGCACGCCCGTGCCGTTGAGCGTCCCGGCGAAGACCTCGTCCCCGGCATGCTTCGCGACGGGCAGCGGCTCGCCCGTGATCGTGGCCTGGTCGACCTCGCTCGCGCCGTCCACGACCTGCCCGTCGCCGCCGATCCGCTCGCCGGGCCGGACGAGGACGAGGTCCCCGACGGCGAGGCGCGCCGCCGGGACGACCTCCTCGGTGCCGTCGGCCGCGACCCGGGTCGCGGTGCTCGGCGCCAGATCGAGCAGCCCCCGCACCGAGTCCGCCGTACGGGCCGTGGCGAAGGCCTCCAGCGCCCCCGAGGTGGCGAAGATGACGATGAGCAGGGCCCCGTCGAGCACCTGCCCGATGGCGGCGGCACCGAGCGCCGCGACGACCATCAGCAGATCGACGTCGAGGGTCTTCTCGCGCAGGGCCTTCAGCCCTTCCCAGCCCGGCTCCCAGCCGCCGGTCACGTACACGGCCGCGTACAGCGGGCCCCACAGCCACCCCGGCGCCACGGCCAGATCCAGCGCGAGCGCGCCGAGGAACAGGACGAGCGCGGCCAGCGCCCAGCGCACCTCGGGCAGGGCGAGCAGGCGGGTGCGCCCTCGTGGCGGGGCGTCCGGCGCACCGGTGACGGACCGGTCCGCGACCGGTTCCTGCTCGAGCACGTACGGCGGCATGACGAAGACCCCTCAAGGTCGGCTGACAGCTGACGGCCGATGGATGGATGGATGCTGAGGTCATCACCATACAGGTTCATGTGAACAGGTCTTCAGGTGTCGTAGGTAGGATGCCCGTATGGGTCACGGAGCCGGCACGACCACGAGCGCCACCACGCGCGAGCGCCTCGACACCGTCGGCGTCGCCGACGTGGCCGCCACCCTCCAGGCCCTCGCGACCCCGTCCCGCCTGCGCATCCTGGCCCGCCTCCAGGAGAGCCCCTGCGCGGTCGGCGATCTGGCCGCGGCCGTCGACATGGAGCCCTCGGCCTGCTCCCACCAGCTCCGCCTGCTGCGCAACCTGGGCCTGGTCACGGGCGAGCGCCGCGGCCGCTCCATCGTCTACGCCCTCTACGACAACCACGTCTCCGAGCTCCTCGACCAGGCGCTGTACCACGTGGAGCACCTGCGTCTGGGCAAGCACGACGAGCCGGCGGACGTCCCCGAGGCCTGAACTCCCCCTTTTTCGGCCTGATTTCCGAACCCGGTACCGATTCCTCGGTACCGGGTCTTGGCGTTGGGGCCCGGGATCCCTACCTTGAGAGCGGAATGTGAGCCCGGCTCATCTTTAAGGATCTCCCCCATGGTCAACGTTCAGCCTTCGCGGCGCAGACTCAGATCCCTCAGCGTGATGTCGCTGCTTCTCGCCCTGCTGGCGCTGGTGCTCGCTCCGGCGCCCAGCTTCGCGGCGGAGCCCGACTGGTGGGAGCCGACCGCGCGGCCGGCCCCCGACTCGCAGATCAACGTGACGGGCGAGCCCTTCAAGGGCACCGACGCCCAGGGCCGGGTCAGGGGCTTCGTCGACGCCCACGACCACATCATGTCCAACGAGGGCTTCGGCGGCCGCCTGATCTGCGGCAAGCCCTTCTCCGAGCAGGGCGTCGCCGACGCGCTCAAGGACTGCCCCGAGCACTACCCCGACGGCAGCCTCGCCATCTTCGACATGATCACGAAGGGGGGTGACGGCAAGCACGACCCCGTGGGCTGGCCGACGTTCAAGGACTGGCCCGCGTACGACTCGCTGACCCACCAGCAGAACTACTACGCCTGGATCGAGCGGGCGTGGCGCGGCGGCCAGCGCGTCCTGGTCAACGACCTGGTCACCAACGGCGTGATCTGCTCGGTCTACTTCTTCAAGGACCGCGGCTGCGACGAGATGGACGCCATCCGTCTCGAGGCGAAGAAGACCTACGAGATGCAGGACTTCATCGACAAGCAGTACGGCGGCCCGGGCAAGGGCTGGTTCCGGATCGTCACGAACAGCGCGCAGGCCCGTCAGGTCGTCGAGCAGGGCAAGCTGGCCGTCGTCCTGGGCGTCGAGACCTCGGAGCCGTTCGGCTGCAAGCAGATCCTCGACATCGCGCAGTGCGGCAAGGACGACATCGACCGCGGCCTGGACGAGCTGAAGAAGCTCGGCGTCAGCAGCATGTTCCTGTGCCACAAGTTCGACAACGCCCTGTGCGGCGTGCGCTACGACTCCGGCGCGCTCGGCACGGCCATCAACGTGGGCCAGTTCCTGTCGACCGGCACCTACTGGAAGACGGAGGACTGCAAGGGCCCGCAGCACGACAACCCGATCGGCAACGCGCCGGCGCCGGAGGCGGAGAAGCGGCTGCCCGAGGGCGAGGAGGTCCCGACCTACGCGTCGGGCGCGCAGTGCAACACCCGGGGTCTGACCGACCTGGGCGCGTACGCGGTGCGCGGCATGATGAAGCGCAACATGATGCTCGAGCTCGACCACATGAGCGTCAAGGCCGTGGGCCAGTCCCTCGACATCCTCGAGTCCGAGAAGTACCCGGGCGTCATCTCCTCGCACAGCTGGATGGACCTCGGCTGGACCGAACGCCTCTACAAGCTGGGCGGGTTCGCGGCTCAGTACATGGGCCAGTCCAAGGGCTTCGTCGGCGAGGCGGCCCGCACCAAGGACCTGCGCGACAAGTACAACGTCGGATACGGCTACGGCACCGACATGAACGGCGTCGGCGGCTGGCCGGCCCCGCGCGGCAAGGACGCCCCGAACCCGGTGACGTACCCGTTCCGCAGCGTGGACGGCGGCTCGGTGATCGACAAGCAGACCACCGGCGAGCGCACCTGGGACTTCAACACCGACGGCGGCGCGCACTACGGCATGGTCCCGGACTGGATCCAGGACATCCGCAACGTCGGTGGCGAGGACGTCGTCAAGGACCTCTTCACGGGCGCCGAGTCCTATCTGCGCACCTGGGCGAACACCGAGAAGTACGCGCCCGGGAAGAACCTCGCGACGGCCGGCGTCGGCGCCTGGGCGTCCTCGTCGGAGTGGTGGAACCCGTTCGAGAGCTTCCAGCCCGGCCGGGCGGTGGACGGCAACAACTCCACCCGCTGGGCCAGCGAGTGGAACGACGACCAGTGGCTGCGGATCGACCTCGGGTCCCCGCAGCAGATCGACCGCGTCACCCTCGACTGGGAGTCGGCGTACGGGAAGTCGTACCGGATCGAGCTGTCCACGGACCGCGAGAACTGGACGACGGCGTGGTCCACGACCTCCGGTGACGGTGGCCTGGACACGGCACGGTTCGACCGGACCGAGGCCCGCTACGTACGGATCAAGGGCCTCGAACGCGGCACGCAGTGGGGCTACTCGCTGAAGGAGGTCGGCGTCTACGCCGGCTGAGGCACGATGCGGTCGCCGAGATAGCAGTTGAGGACACGCTTGCACTCGGCGATCAGCCGGGGGTCGCCCTGCGGGTCGGTGCGGAAGGCCAGTTGCAGCACGCCGTCCGCGCACTCCAGGGCGACCCGCACGGCGATGTCCAGCTCGTCGTCGTCCGGGACGCCGGTCAGCGCGCCGGTCAGGGCGCGCAGCCGTCCGGCGACCGCGGTGTTGTTGTCCCGCGTCGGCTCCAGGACGTGGTCCTCGCCCACCGCGCCGAAGTCGACGACGCCGAACCCGGTGATCGTCCGGCGCATCGCGACGAACTCGTCGACGGTCACGTCCACGATTCCGGCGATGCCGTCGGGCGCCTCGCGCTCCAGCCGGTCGGTGACCCGGGCCAGGAACAGCTCCAGGTTCCGGGCGGCGAGCGCGCCGATCAGCCCCTCCCGGTCGGAGAAGAACTGGTAGAGCGTGCCGATCGGCACCTCGGCCCGGCGGGCCACCTCCTTGGTGGTCAGCGCGGCGTAGCCGACCTCGTCGAGGATCTCGGCACAGGCGTCCAGCAGCCGTTCGAAGCGCTCGACGCTGCGCTTCTGGACCGGCAGCCGGCGCAACGTCCCTGCAGTGCGGTCTTGATTCACCCTTCCATCATCCCACCCAGCCGCTTAACGCGAGCCATGCTCATGTTTTTAGGCTTGGGGGTCGGCTATGCATCTGGATCCGGACCGTCTGCCGAGCCGGGCGGAGGTCACCCGCACCGTTCGGCGGTGACGAGATAACCGACGAAGCGGACCCCCCGGCCGCGCCTTCGCCCATCCGTCCGCCTCGCCGTCCACCGAGCTCAAGCACCGGTTCGAGATCGCCGCACCGCCCGAGGCGGTCTTTGCGCACCTGGCCGAACCGTCGAACTGCATGGGCCTGTCCCCGCTCCTGGTGGCCGTCCGGGACGTGCGCCGCGCAGAGCAAACCGGGACCGGAACCGGGACCGTGCACTGCACCGCCGTGGAACGCTCCCGTTTCCTGGGCGTCCTCGCGCACGACAACATCATCGACGTCACCCTCGTCCCCGCCCCGGACCGGCTCCCGGACTCCGCCGAGATCTCCGGCGAGGTCCGCAGCCCCGCCCGGGTCCGGATGAGCTACCGCTTCACGATCGACCGCCACGCCTCCGGCAGCGTCGTCACCGACACCCTGCACCTGAGGACACCCCCGGGCCTGCTGCGCTTCGCGGCGTCCCAGGCGGGCGCGGTCCAGCAGAACCGGGCCCGCGTCCTGACGGCCCGCCTGACCGGAACCGCCTGACGGGCCTACTCGGCGGAGCCCGCCGCGACGATCGTTCCCTGCGCCACGGCGACGAGCCGCTCCTCGCCGTCCTTCTCCACGTAGATCAGGCACTGGCACACCGCCTGCCGCCGCGTGGTCACCAGCGACGAGGCCCGGGCCACGATGACGTCGCCGACGGCCGGCTTGCAGTAGTTGATCTTGTACTCGGCGGTGAGGGCGTCGCCCCCGAGAGCGAGTCCGCCCGCGAACGTGAGTGCGTTGTCGGCGAGATAGCTGAGCACTCCGCCGTGTACGAACCCGTGCTGCTGCTGGAGCTCGGGCCGGTTCACGATACGGATCTCTGCCGAGTCCCGCCCGACCGCGGCCAGTTCGGCCCCGAGGAAGCAGCTGAAGGGCTGCGCCTCGAAGACACTTCGAGCAAAGGTGCTCAGGTCGCTCAGATCCTGCGTCATGCCGGTGCCCCGTCCGTCCGATGAGCTGAATCAACGTTCAGGTCATGGTACGCCGCCCCGTGGGAGCCGCGTGCCCGAAATGGCAGAGGGGCTGGACGCGGTTGTGGGCACAGGTAAACGGCACTGTGTTGACTTCACTCACTCGGTGGTCACCGCAGCACGCCGCGAAGAAACGGTTCAGGCCGCGAGCGCCATAGGCCGCTTTCTAATCAGCGGGGGGGGGGGGGGTGCCCTCAGAGCGCCCATCGATGGGACGCGGACGAGGCGGCGACGGAAGTCGCGGGGGCTGAGGCACTGGGAGGTCGATCAAGTCCCCAACGCCCGCGACCTGCTGGAGAGTCCGGGCCAGGGAGCGCAGAGCCTCCCGCGTGGCCGCAAGCTGGTGGCGTAGCTCGTCGGCCTCCGGCCACTGCCGTTCGTACGTCACCGGGTCTTGATCGTCAGGGCGCAAGGCTTCGTACGCCGCCAGCTTCGGGTGCCAAACCGTGAGCAGGGGTCGCAGCACACGGTTGAGGGTGACCATCGCGAGGACGCCGAACGTCAGGCGTCCCGGAGGTACGGGAGGCGCGACCGCCGGGCCGTGCTCGTGCAAGATGCCGCGTGTGACGTCGTAGAGGGAGTAGAGCGAGCTCAGCGCCTCGCGCAGAACGCCTTGTTCGCGTTCCAGCGGAACCACCGCTACCCGGCTGGCCAGTTGGAAGTACAACTGCCATGCGGCCGTACGCTCGGCATCCGCAGGTTCCCACACGCCGGACACCTCGCCGACGAATGGAATCGTCAGCTTCGCCGTCACCTGAGCCGGTGTCCCGCGTCCACGCCGCGGTGCCTCGCCGGACTGCGTCATGATCGCCTCCCCGGATCCCCACAGTAGGGTATGGCATCGTGTGGGACGTCTTCTTCAGTTACAGCCGCAGGGACGCCGACCGGGTCCGGCCACTGCACCGAGCGCTGACCCAGGCCGGACTGAAGGTGTTCACCGACGAGTCCGCCGTCGCCGGCTTCGCGGGCATCAGCGCCACCATCCGCAGTGCCCTCGCAGAGTCTCGCGTTCTCCTCGCGTACTACTCCATTGGTTATCCGGAACGCCCAGCTTGCCAATGGGAGTTGACCGCAGCGTTCCTCGCCGGCCTGAGCGAGGGTGATCCGCGGCGCCGGGTCCTGGTCGTGAACCCCGAGCCTTCCACCGGCCACATTCACCCGGTGGAGCTCCGCGACACTCGGCACGGCCGTGACGAAGAGCTCGCAGCGGACGTGATCCGTCATCTGGGCCAGGTGGCGGGCCCCATGCCGCTTGAGATCAAGCCTCCGCTCATGCACGGCGTGCTGCCTTTGGGCGTCGGGGAGTTCGCTGGTCGACTACCCGAACTCTGGTGGCTGCACAGTGCGTTGCACGCGCAGGAAGCACCCCTGGTCACCGGCCGCACCGTGGCCAGGCCCGTGCAGCTGCGCGGGATGCCCGGGATCGGCAAGACCCGGCTCGCCAGGGAGTACGCGATGCGCTTCGGGGCGGCCTTCCCCGGTGGTGTGCACTGGGCGCGGGCCGACGCACCGCGCCCACCGGCCGGCGCCCTCCTCGACAACGGCCCCTGTCTGTACATCGTCGACGACGTGCCGTGCGGACTGCCACCGCGCGCCGCCGCGGAGCTGGCCTCTCCGCACCCGGCCGTACGTACCCTGCTGCTCACGCGCAGCCGTGCCTACGGAGGGCTCGGCGAGCACCTCGACCTGGAGCCGCTGCCGCAGGAGGCCGCCGCTGTGCTCGGCGGCGGATCCGACGTGGTGTACGCGGTCGGAGGGCACGCTGGGGCTCTCGCACTGCTGGGACGAGCCGTGCACGCGGGGCAGGATGCCGCGAGCCTTGTTGCAGGGCTCTACGAACCGGGCCGGTCGCTGCTCGACGTCCTCGCCGGTGAGGAGATCACCGCGGACTACGTACGTGATGCGCTGACCGCTCCGGTCGAGGCCAGGGACGTGCTGCGCTGCGCGGGTGCGCGCTTCCCGCTGCCGGTGACCGAAGCCGATGCCTCTGCGGTGTTCACTGCCGAGGGGTTGCAGCCGACGGTCGCGCGCCGTCGCGCGGCGGCGGGGCTGGCCGAACTGACAGCGCGCGGTCTGCTGGAGCCCAGCCCCGACGGCCACCGCCTGCACCCGGTGATGGACCACGCCTGGCGCAACCATGAGCCAGACCCGGCCCGCGCGGAGGCATTGCGTCGGACGGTGCTCTCTCTCCTGGGCGCCGCCACTACGCTGGGCGTGGTACCAGTCCCCGGTGGGCGGAGGGAGACCGCGCCGATGGCCATGAGTGAGGCCGAGCGGATGGCTGCCTTCGACCTACAGGTCGAACTGGTCAGCCGGATCGGTGTGCAGCCGCTGCCTGCGGACGGGGGCAGCCTGCGCGAAGCGCTGACCTCCCTGCACAGCCTCTTCCCGTTCACCCGCGACACGCTGCACCGCTACAGCGTGGGCCTCCAGACGCCCGCCCTTGCCCCCGACTCGGTGCAGGCATTGGCGGACCGCCTGCTCAACGGCGTGCTGCGGCCCTTCACCACGGAATGGCATCCGCGACTTCGCGACTGGGAATCCCGGCGCGCCCCCGACACCGGTGCGCTCGATCACGAACGGGCCTGGGACCAGGCATCGGCCATGCGTGCCGCCCTCGTCGGACTGCAGGCGCCCCTCCAAGACGTCACTGCCGCTCTCGCCGTCATCTCCGGAGCGGATTTCGGTTTCTCGGCGGCGGGATGAGCCACAGGCGCAAAGCGTCGACCGCGAGTGGGCAGAGGAGCGCACCTTCCTCCGATAGGCAAGACCGCGGGCGTGAAGGCACTTCTGTCACTGCTTGTTCTGGGCGCGCTTTAGCCCTCCTGGTCCGCTCAGGGTCGTACATCCCGCTCCAGACCTGGACGCGGGCGCATGTACGCATCGCGAGGCGGGTTGTTCGGCATTGCCGACGGCGGATCGCCGTTGACCAGGGTGGTTCGACGAACTGCTGTGCACTCAGGTGTAGTTAGGCGAGCGGTGAGGGGTGCTGAGAGAGGGCGAATGCGGGCCGACCGGCGCCGGCGCTCCCGTGTGGCTCCCATGTCATGGTCCTCGAGGCGGGCACGGCGCCGATCTTCTGGTCGTGGGGCGCGCCGCCGAACGTCAGGCCCGGTCCCCGTGCCCGCCTTCCGACTCCCAGGCGGCTTCCCCGCCGACACCGCCCTCGGCGAGCGCCAGGAGGCGCGCCGCGGACAGCGCGTTCTCGGGGTCCGCGGCGGAGTTCAGCAGCCGGGTGGCTGTCCCGCGTGGCTCGTCGGGTGGGATCACCAGCAGTTCCCAGCGTCCCAGCGTGCCGCAGTCCAGGGTGATCGCGTGCTCTTCCGAGGCGAGAAGCGTCCCCGTCACCGCGACCACCTGGCCGGGCGCCATGACCAGCCGAGGGGCGTCCGGCCAGGATGCGCTGTCCACGGTGACGCCGGTGACGGCTCCCGCGGCAGGGTTCAACATCCCGATCAGGGCGGGTAGTTCGAGCTCCAGCGCGTCGCAGCGCGGCCACCAGGCCCCGTCCAGTGGCCCGTGACTGGATTCCGGCGTGAGCTTCAGCCGGGGCAGGGGCATCTCGTACAGGCCCTCGTCTCCGGGTGACGCGGCCCGGCCGGGTGTCGTGCTGCCATTCATGTCGTGATCCTGTCCCGGACGGCTCCCAGCAGCCCGCATCGGTCACTCACCAAGGCCGGGCCGCTCCTGCGGTCTGCCCGAATACTTCAGGTATGCACCAATTTACGCTCAGTTCACGCAGTGCGCTCCGGCCCCTTCTCGGCCCGGTTCCGGTGGCGCCTGCGACGGATGATTCCGGGCAGTGGAGCGCTGAAGCGGTACGAGGCGATCCGGATGCTGTTCTGGGTGTTCAGCAGGTGGATCAGGAACACGCCGATGATGATCATGGCGGCGATCACCGCGAGAGCGACGAGGGTTTCCACGGGGTCACCTCCACATGCTGCGCGGCAGCGGAAGCATGCGGGCCCCGACGACAGGGCTGGGCGGCGGAGGTGGCTCCAGCCCCTGTCCCGCGTCGGCTTCCCCCGTGCCCCCTCGGCCCTCCTGGCCGGTGGCGCCGGTGCCGGGCACCGCGGCCATCATCCGGGCGGCGGAAGCGGCCGTGGTCTCGGGCGGGACCACGACGAGGTCGCAGCGGCCGAGACCGTAGGAGCGCAGGACCAGGAGGTCGGGGTGCTGTCCGGTGAAGCGTTCGACGTGGACGGCGTGGCCGTTGATGAGGGCCTCGCGAGGACTCCTGCCCCAGCGTGAGGGGCCCACGGTGATGAGCGTGACCGGCCCGCAGCGTTCCGCCACGGCGTCCACCAGGGACGGCAGTTCCGCAGAGAGGTCACGCGAGTACGGCCACCACGCGCCGTCCAGTGATCCGGGCAGGGGGCGTTTCCGGGTGAGCGTGAGGCGCGCCGGACGGAGAGGAGCGGGAGTGGTCATGAGGTCGACCTGTTCCCTGGGCGCTGGTGAGCAGCCCATCATGGTGAGCGCCGGGAACGGCGCCCGCACGGACGCGGGTGCCCGAATTGCTCCTGGTCTCTTCACCGTACTCCGGTACGGGGCCGACCGGAGGTTTCGGACCGGGCTACTTCCCGCCGTCGGGGGAAGGACCGCGCCACTCGACGAGGACGAGGGTGGCGTCGTCGGAAGTGGTGTCGCCCCGGGCCCGCATGAGGACGTGGGACAGGTCGCGGGCGACTTCGCGGACGCCTCGATCGGCGCGGTCCAGCCGGTGGATCCAGGCGATCAGCTGCTCTTCGCCGAACTGGTCCTGACCGCCGGCGTGTTCCTCGACCAGCCCGTCGGTGAAGCAGAGGATGCGGTCCCCGCGTTCGAGGAAGAGTTCGCTGACCTTGGGCTGTGCTCCGCCGAAGCCGACGGGGAGGGTGGTGGGGCCCTCGATGCGGCTGACGACGTGATGGTCGCGGATCAGCAGGGGTGCGGGGTGCCCGGCGTTGACCCACAGGAGGCGGCCCGTGTCGGTGTCCAGGCGCATCATCTGGGCCGTGACGAAGTGGTCAGGGGCGAACTGCTCGGCGATGGCCTCGTCCATGAAGTGGTAGATGTTCTCCAGCTCGACGCCGATCCGGCGGGCGTGCCGGTAGGCGCCGATGGCGACCGTGGCCATGGTGGCCGCGTCCAGACCGTGCCCCATGGCGTCGAGCATGGCGAGATGCAGGACCGAGCCGTTCAGCGTGTAGTCGAAGCTGTCGCCCGCCACGTCGTAGGCCGGCTCCAGCACCCCGGCGACGGACACCTGCGGCATGGTCATGGCCAGCGGCGGCAGCAGCGCCCACTGGATCTCGGCCGCGACGCTCATCGGTTGGCTGCGGCGGGTGCGGAAGAAGTGATCGGTGTAGCCGTTCTTGGTTCTCACCAGGCCGGCGACCAGGCCCGCGAGCCTGCGCAGGATGCGGCGGTCTTCGTCGGTGACACGGTCCATCGTGAGCGCCAGGACGCCGGCCTGCGCGCCACCGTCGAGCAGCGGCAGGTACACGCGTACGCCCTCGGGCAGTGGCACCTCGATGAGGCGGGAGGTGAGGAAGCACCGGCCGGCCTCGGAACGGTCGATGGGCAGCGGGGCTCCGTCCGCCAGGCCCTCGCCGGGAAGCGGGACCAGTGTTCTCTGCCCGTAGTCCTGGAGCAGCACCTGGGTGTCACGGCCGCCCACCCGGGTCACCGCCTCGGCGACCACCGGCCCGACCCGGTCCGGGTGCAGTTCGTGCGCACGGTCCAGGAGTTCACCCAGCAGCCTTTCCCCGAAGCTCTCCGAGCGGTCGTCCTCGCGGTGTGTGTGCCGTCCGATGGTCATCCGGGGCCTCCCGACGGACTGCGCCCTTCTCAGAATGACCCCGGGCGGCCCGGCCTGCCACACCACCGGGTCGCCCGGACCTCCCACGGCCTCGGTCCCCGCCTGTGTCAGGGTTCCTCGGAGTGCGGGACCGTGCCGTGGGACGGCGAGCTGGCGGCCAGCCAGGAACGGGCCGGCTCAGCTGTGTGCGTGGTGTCGACCGTGAGGTGGAGGCGGGTTCCTCCGCCGGGAGTGGGATAACTGCGCTGCTCCCCGCCGGCAAAACAGCGCCGCAGCACCTCCGCCACCGCCCGAGCGGCATCGGGAGTGGCGGCGACGACGCGGACTTCGGCATGCCCCGGCGTCGGCAAGGGCTCTGAAGGCTCTGAGTCGTTGGGGGCCACCGCGGCACCGTCCTTTCACCCAGGGGGCTCCCGCCGGGCGGAAGCGACGTCGAAGGGGAGCACTGATCGACCGGCTCCGCCTGTCCATCCACCGTACGTCCCCCAGCCCGTTCCGGGCAGAAGGACGAGGGGCCGCGAGCCGCCGGTCGCGCCGCTCAACAGCGCGGACGCACGGGTGCCCGGAGTAGGCTGAAGGGACGGGGTCGTCGGCGGAGGCCCCGCCACCTGCCGCGACGCCGACCGGGCACAGCGAGACGGACCCTCCTGAACAGGTGGTTCAGTCATGACCGACGCAGATGGTCCCCCCACCCCCGAGCGCCTGCTGCCGGACGCCGTCCACAAGTCTGTCGGGCCCGGCACGGCGTTGCTCCGGCTGGAGACCAAGCATTCCCGCAAAGGCGTCCTCGACGGGGCGTGGTGGCCACGCTCCCGGGACGTCGAGCAGGAGATCCCGCCACTCGTCACCGCGCTGACCCAGCACCTCGGCCCGATCACCCGCGTCGGACTGGACGCCTCGGCCTGGAACGGCATCCCGACCCGCCTGACCGTCGAGGGCCGGATCGTGCACCTCGACTCCTTCCCCGTCGGAGACGACACCGTGCTGATCACCCGGGGCGACGAGGACCACTTCGCCCTGATGGTCGTACCGCCCGGCACACCCCATGACGCCGCCCGTACGGCCATGGCCCGCGCCGTCCGCGCCGACAACGTCACCGAGGCCGCCGAGATCCTCGTCGCCGCGATTCCTCAGACCGGCGGCGAAGGCGCGGAGACGGACTCGCCGATGCGCTGACCGGGGTTGCCCTCGACGTGCAGGGACTGCGAGGCGAGGGTGACCGTTCCGGCCTGCGGGTGCTGGAAGACCTTCTGCGCGGGCGCAGTCCTCCGCCGGGCCGGGTGAGGTCGGAGGCGCCGGGAGCGAGCGGTGCCGGCGAGGGTGCGCAGGCGGGAGACGCACGCGGTGATCCGGCCGTCGCAGTCAGGGAAGAAGGCGCGCGCCGCGGGTGGAGGAAGAGGCGACGGGCCGGATCGCGGTGCTCGGCCGGCCAGTCGTCCAGGTCCGAAGGCTGACCGCCGCGCACCCGGAGCGGGCGGGGCGTGGTGGCTCCGAACGAGTGGACTCCTCGACGCGGGGACGGGCGGGTCGGGCCGTGCCGCAGGCCGACGTGGTGATGCTCGTGACGTACGCCCCCCTTCTGGAAGAGGCGCCCCCGCATGAGACGTCCCACCTCCCGCCGTACGCTCTGCGCAGCACTGCTCGTCGCATCCCTGTGGGCGCCGACGGCGGCCCGGTCCGCCGCGGCCGGCGAGCGGCCGATCGCCGCCCACCCCGACAAGGGCGACTGCCCGAACAGCCTGGGACGGGGGCTCACGTCCCGCCTCGACGCGGCCATGAACGACGTCGGAAGGAAGGCGGACATCCCCGGGGCCGTCGTCGGTCTGTGGATGCCGGGCAAGGGCTGCTACGTCCGGTCCATGGGCGTCGCCGACACCAGGACCGGCGAGCCGATGGCCGCCGACTCCTTCGTCCGGATCGGCAGCGAGACCAAGACGTTCACCGTCACCGCGCTGCTCGAGCTCGTGGACGAGGGCCGGGTCGGGCTGGACGATCCCATCTCCCGCTACGTCAAGGGCGTGCCCAACGGCCGCCGCATCACCCTGCGCCATCTCGCGGAGATGCGCAGCGGCCTCTTCCCCTACACCGAGGACGCCGGATTCGTCCACGACCTGCTGAGCGACCCGCAGCGCACCTTCACCCCGCGCCAGTCCCTCGCGTACGGCTTCAAGCACCGCAACACCTTCGCGCCGGGCGAGGAGTTCCAGTACTCCAACTCCAACCTCGTGCTGCTGGGCCTGGTGATCGAGAAGGTGACCCGCCGCCCGCTCGCCGACGTCATCCATCACCGCGTGCTGCGCCCGGTGCACCTGCGCCACACCCTGTTCCCGCGGGGCAACGAGTTCCCGCAGCCGCACCCGCGCGGCTACACCGACCAGACCTTGAGCGGCGAGGTCGCGGACGCGACCAACTGGAACCCCAGCTGGGCCTGGGCCGCGGGGGCGATGATCTCGAACCTGCAGGACCTGCGGCGCTGGGCCAGGTCCGTCGCCACCGGGCAGCTGCTCAGCCCCGAGACCCAGAAGCAGCGGCTCAGGACGCTGCCCACCGGCTTCCCCGGCACCACCTACGGTCTCGGCATCCTCAAGACCAACGGCTGGATCGGGCACAACGGCTCCATCCCGGGCTACGAGACCGTGACGGTCTACCTGCCCTCGCAGAAGGCCACCCTGGTCGTCATGATGAACACCGACATCACGAGCCAGGGCCAGGAGCCGTCCACGCTGCTCGCCCGTGCGATCACCGCGGTGGCCACCCCGGAGAACGTCTACGACGGTTCGGCCACCGCACCCTAGGACAGGAGTGCTCCCGCCGCCTCGGCGAAGCCGGGCATCGGGTCCAGTCCTCCCCGGCACCGGCGGTCCGCACGGCTAACCTCCGCATCATGCTGCGCATCGTCGACACCCGTACCGGCCGCCTCGTGGAGATCGTCCCCGCCCGCCGTCATCTGCTGAGCATCTGCGTCCACCTGCCGGCCGGCGAAGCCGGGACCGGCACGACGGACCTGCGGACGCTCCTCGTCGGTGACGTACTGGCCCGCACGGCGGAGCTGCACGGTCTGCAGTCCCGCACGTTCCTCGCCGCGCCGGACCTGCCGCGGGAGCAGACCAGGGCGCTCGACCGCGCCATGTCCGACCTCGGCATCCACCCGCCCGCCGCCATCGGTGCCCGTCACCCGGAGGCAGCGTCCGGTGCCGCTGCCGACGTACACGTCCACGTGTACGGGACCTCGCCGCAGGACGCGGTCGGCGGGGTCCTCGTCGAGGCGGGCCCGGGCGACGTGGACGCCGTCGTGCCGGAGGGGACCGATCCGCTGGCGGTGCGGATGCTGATGCTCCGTCACGCCTACCGGGCGCCGGTCACGGTCACGGGTACGGCGCTCGAAGAGGCGTGGCGGATGCTGGAGAGCTGGCGGCAGTTGGTGGCCGACTGGGCGCAGGAGCCGTCCAGGCCGGTCCCCGCCGACGTGCTGCGGGACGTCCGTGCGGCGCTGGCCGATGATCTCGGAGTCCCCGCCGTGCTGGATGCTCTGGCCACCATGGCGACGCGCGGGGACGTACCGGCCGGCGCCAAGTTCGAGACGTTCGCCTTCCTCGACCGCGTCCTCGGACTGGACCTCGCACGCGAGGTGGGCCACCAGCACCGGGCGGCGACCTGACGTCGCGTGCGCCGGCCTGACGGCGGCGGTCGTCACAACGGCCTCAGCGCATTCACTCCGCCGAGGCCGCCCTTCCGGATCGTCACACGTGAGAGTGCTCGATCCATGTCCCATGCTACGCCTGCGGGCCGGACCGGCCAGGGGAGAAGGCGGGCGGTCCGGCTCAGCCGTGTGCTTCTTCGTCGGCCTCCATGCGGCGGATCCCCTGATGGGTGAGGCAGACCATCGCGGGGGTGTTGCCGGGTTCCCAGTCGACGGTGATCAGGTCCTCGCCGGCGAGGTAGGTGCAGGCGGCGGCGAGGTCCTCCTCCGGGATGCGCAGGTCGTTGCGGAGTCTGCGGCCCGTCACGCCGAGGAGGCGGTTGCCTTCGGTGGCTTCGTAGAGCGCGGTCAGGACCCGGCTGCGGAAGTCCTGCCGCTCGCGGAGTGTCGCCATGACCGAGTCCTTTCGTGAGCCGGTCAGTGCCGGGTGTCGGTGGCCTCGGGGCGGGTGCCCCGCCCTGTCGGCGGGTGCCGGCCGTGGCCGGGCGGCCGGTGGAGGGGAGGGAAGGGGGCGCTGAACCGGTGGGCGGCGATGCGTGCGTCGTGCTGTGCGTTGAGCCGGTGGATCAGTCGTGTGCCGAGCACGATGAGCAGGGCGACTGCCGCGAGGGCGACCAGGGTCTCCATGACGTCACCGCCCCGGGGTCCCCGGCAGGGGGATCATCCGCCGGCCGACGACCGGGTGCCGCGGCGGTGGCGGGTCGGAGCCGCCGTCGGTCTCCCAGGCCTCCTCGCCGCTTCCGGCGTCCCTCATCCGACGGCCGGTCGCGGCCTCGTCGGACATCAGGACACCAGCGGTCAGGCAACTGCCGGGGATGGCCGCGGCGGCCAACAGCCGGGCAGCTGCGGCGGGTTCGGTCTCAGGCGGGATCACCAGCAGGTCGCAGCGGCCGATGGTGTAGGAGAGCAGGATCATCTTGTCGGGATCCAGCTCGGTGAACCAGCCGACGTGCACGATGTGTCCGGTGGCGGGAACCTTGTGCGGGATGACGGGCCAGTGGGCGGGGTTCACCATGACGCGGGTGATGCGCCCGTACCGCCCCTCCAGCGCGTCGGCCAGAGGCGGGAGTTCAGTGGTGAGGTCACGCGAACGAGGCCACCAGGCGCCGTCCAGGAGGCCGGCGAGTGTGGTCTTCGGTGTCAGCGACAGGCGTGCGGAACGTGGGGGTGCGACGGTGGTGGTCATGATCGCGGACCCGTCTCCGGGCCGCCCTGCAGGACGGCCCAGTGTGGTGATCGCCGGAAACGACGTCCGCGTGGGAGCGGGTGTTCGAGTTACTCCCGGTATCTCCAGGGTACTCCGGGCAGCCCTCACGGCACCGCAACGCAGGTCAGGCCCGGTGCTGATTTCTCAGCACCGGGCCTGACCTGGTGTTACAGCTGTCGGGGTGGCGGGATTTGAACCCACGACCTCTTCGTCCCGAACGAAGCGCGCTGCCAAGCTGCGCTACACCCCGATGTCGTTGCTCCGCTCTCTGCTGTTCGGCAGGTCGCGGCGACATCGATTACTTTAGCGGACCGGCGGCCTGAGACGAAATCCGGTTTTCGGCGGGGGCGATCGCGGGGCGGATCCGGTCCAGTCCGACGAGGGCCAGGGCCAGTCCGTAGAAGGCGAGGCCGAAGGTCAGACCGTTGCCGAGGACGCCCGCGTAGCCGTGCGCGTCGACGTCCAGGAACGGGTACGGGTAGCGGGCCGGCGTGCCCGGGGTCATGATCGCGCCGCGGACGAGGGCGAAGCCGAGGTAGGCCAGCGGGTACGTGAGCCAGAGCACGGCGTGCCGCAGGCGCAGGGCGCCGGGGGCGGTGAACAGGAGCCAGTCGAGGGCGGTGCCGATCGGGGTGACCGTGTGCAGGAGCTGGTTGGAGACCCGGCGGGGCCCCGTCATGGCGGCCTGCGCGGCGTCGTCCGTCATGGAGAAGCCGCTGGAGTCGTTGGCCAGGATCACGTGGTAGACGAGCCCGGTGATGCAGATGAAGAGGAGTGTGCCGCCCGTGACCAGGGGCGGCAGCGCGGGGCGCCCCGTCCAGGCCCGGAGCGCGCCGGCGGCGAGGACGACCGCGACCAGGATGTTCGACTGGATCGTGAAGTAGCTCAGGACGCGGAGCGCGCTGCTGCTGATCGAGAGGTCGATGACGATGCCGGTGGCCGCCGCGAGGGCGACGAGTGTGCGGAAGGCGGCGGCCAGAGTCGCGGGGCGGCGCCGGGGCGGCGTGGCTCCGGCGTCCTCCGGTACGGGTACGGCGGCATCGGCGCCGGCATCGGGGGTGATCATGCCGTCACGCTAGAGCGGCCCGCCGCGACGGGCGAGCCGAAGCGTCAGACCCGCGCCGGGGTCAGCGTCAGCAGCGTCGCCTCGGGCGGGCAGGCGAAGCGGAACGGGGTGTAGCGGTTGGCGCCGCAGCCCGCAGAGACGTGGAGGTACGAGGTGTGGCCCCCGGCCTCGTGCGTGGACAGCCCCTTCACGCGGTCGGTGTCCAGGTCGCAGTTGGTGACCAGGGCGCCGTAGAAGGGGATGCAGACCTGCCCGCCGTGGGTGTGCCCGGCGAGGATCAGCGGGTAGCCGTCGGCGGTGAAGGCGTCCAGGGAGCGCAGGTACGGGGCGTGCACGACGCCGAAGGAGAAGTCCGGGCCGGTCAGCGGGCCGCCCGCGACCTCCTCGTACCGGTCGCGCTTGATGTGCGGATCGTCCACCCCGGTGAGGCCGATCTCGATCCCGGCGACCTTGAGCACGCCCCGGGTGTTGGTGAGGTTCAGCCAGCCGGCCTCGTCGAAGCCGTCGCGCAGGCCCTCCCACGGGTTGTGGATCGCGCCGACGACCGGCGGGTTCCCGTTCAGCCCGTGGCGGCCCTGCACCTTCTCGAGGAGGTACTTGGCGGGGTTGCGCGGCTTGGGCCCGTAGTAGTCGTTCGACCCGAAGACGTACGCGCCGGGGAACTCCATCAGCGGGCCGAGCGCGTCCAGGACCTCCGGGACGCCCTCGGGATCGGAGAGGTTGTCGCCCGTGTTGATGACGAAGTCGGGGCGCAGGCCCGCGAGCGAGCGCAGCCAGCGCTGCTTCTTGCGCTGCCCGCTCACCATGTGGATGTCGGAGACCTGGAGGAGGCGCAGCGGCCGCATGCCCGCGGGCAGGACCGGGACGGTCACCCGGCGCAGCCGGAAGGAGCGGGCCTCGAAGCCCATGGAGTAGGCGAGTCCGGCGGCACCCACCGCCGCGACGCCGGCTGAGACCTTCAGGGGAATCCCGTATTGCGCGCGCATACGCCCATCGTGTCAGACGAACGGGGCGGTCCGTCCGGGGGAGGGGCGGGGAAATCCGCGGGCGCTGACGCTGTGACACCTGCGACAATCGAGTCATGACCACGCTCAAGTCGAAGCTGCAGGACGACCTCAACATCGCGATCAAGGGGCGTGACGAGCTGCGCTCCTCGACGCTCCGGATGACCCTCGCCGCGATCACGAACCAGGAGGTCGCGGGCAAGGAGAAGCGCGAGCTCTCCGACGACGAGGTGCAGGCCGTCATCGTCAAGGAGGCGAAGAAGCGCCGCGAGGCGGCCGAGGCCTTCGAGGGCGCGGGGCGTGACGAGTCCGCCGCGCGCGAGAAGGCGGAGGGCGAGGTGCTCGCCGAGTACCTGCCGCAGCAGCTGACCGACGCCGAGCTGGAGCAGATCGTCACGCAGGCGGTCGAGGAGGCGAAGGCGGCCGGCGCCGAGGGCGGCCGGGCCATGGGCCAGGTCATGAAGATCGTGAAGCCGAAGGTGGGGGACAAGGCCGAGGGCGGCCGTGTCGCCGCGACGGTCAAGCGCCTGCTGCTCGGCTGACGAGCACGACGCGGTGAGTACGTGAGAGGGGCGCCCCCGCCGGGGGCGCCCCTCTCACGTACTCACCGGCCGGTGGACCGGGGAACTAGTGGCGCCAGCCGCCGTTCCCCCCGTTCCCGTTGCCGCCGCTGATCAGGTCCGGCGGGAGCGAGACGCCGGGGAAGGGGTCGTCGCCCCCGCCACCGCTGCCGCCGTCACCAGGCTTGGCGTCGTCGTGGCCCTTGTCGCGCCCCTTGTCCCGGTCCTTGTGCTTGTCCTTGTCGGGGTCCGGGATGTCGACCTTGGTGAAGGTCGGCGCGGGCTTTCCGGAGAGCGCGCCCGTCATGGCGTCGCGCCAGATCGGACCCGGCACCTCACCACCGAAGACCTTCGCCTGGTAGACGCCGCCGATCGTGATGTCCACCATCTTGACCGACTGGCTGGCGCTGCCGACCCAGACCGCGCCCGACAGGTTCGGGGTGTAGCCGACGAACCAGGCGTTCCTGCGGGCGTCCGTCGTACCGGTCTTACCGGCGTTGTCCCGGCTCTGGAGGCCGGCCTTCTGACCGGTACCGGAGTCGGTCACCCCGCTCAGCAGGGTGTTGATCTTGTCGGCGGTCTGCTCGGACATGGCCCGCGAGCACTTCGTCTTCGGGACCTTGAGCGCCTTGCCGTTCGGGCCGGTGATCGCGTCGATGGCGACCGGCGTGCAGTACGTGCCGCGGTTGGCGAACGCCGCGTAGGCGGAGGCCATCGTCAGCGGCGACAGACCGGTCGAACCGAGGGTCATCGAGGACGGCACCTCGTCGACCTTCTCGCCGTTGCCCTGCACGACGCCCAGCTTGTCGGTCATCTGGACGACCGGGCACATGCCGGTGTCGCCGAGCATCTGCACGAAGTACGTGTTGATGGACTTCTCCATCGCCTCCTTGAGGCGATAGGGGCCGACCTCCGACTCGTTCTCGTTCTCCACCCGGTAGCCGCCGTCGTTGACCCACGGCTTCCCGCTGCAGGTCTGCACCTGCTTGGGGTACGGCATCTCGTACGGGGCCGGGTACTCCTGCGTCACCGGCGTGCCGCCCTCCAGGGCGGCGGCGGCGAGGAACGGCTTGAACGTCGAACCGGTCGGGAAGCCGTACCCCGAGCCGTTGTAGGCCGCGTTGACCGAGTAGTTGAGGACCGTCTCGTTCTTGTCCTTGTCGGTGCCGTACGGCTTCGACTGGCCCATGCCGACGATCTTGCCGGTGCCGGGCTCGACCAGGGTGACCGCCGTGGCGACCTTGTCGGTCCGGTAGACGTGGTTCTTGACCGAGGTCTGCACCGACTCCTGGGATTGCGGGTCGAGCGTGGTCCTGATGGTCAGTCCGCCGCGCTGCCAGAGCGCGCTGCGGGCTTCCTTCGTCTTGCCGAAGACCGGGTCGGTGAGGAACACCTCGCGCACGTAGTCGCAGAAGAAGGAGGCGCCCTTGACCGCGGTGATGCACCCGTTCTGCGGGCGCTTGACCTTGAGGCCGAGCGGGCTGGCCTTGGCCTTGTCGGCTTCGGCCTGCGAGATGTCGTGGACGTCGGCCATGCGCTGCAGCACGACGTTGCGCCGGCGCTTGGCCTCCTCCTCGTCGTTGACGGGGTCGTAGCGGCTCGGGGACTGGACGATGCCGGCGAGCATCGCCGCCTGCTGCACGCTCAGGTCCTTGGCGTGCTTCGAGAAGTAGCGCTGGGCCGCGGCCTCGACGCCGTACGCCTGCTGGCCGAAGTACGTGATGTTCAGGTAGTTGGCGAGGATCTTCTTCTTGCCCAGCTCGTCCTCGACCTGGATCGCGTACTTCAGCTCCTTGACCTTGCGGCCGATGGTCTGCTGCGTCGCCTGCGCCAGCTTGGTCGGGTCGTCGCCCGCCTCTTCCATGAACACGTTCTTCACGTACTGCTGGGTGAGCGTGGACGCGCCCTGCGAGACGCCGCCGTTCTGCGCGTTCGCGTTGATGGCGCGCAGGATGCCCTTCGCGTCGACGGCCCCGTGCTCGTAGAAGCGCGAGTCCTCGATCGCGACGATCGCCTTCTGCATGTACGGCGAGATCTCGTCGAGCGGGACGACCGTGCGGTCACGTGCGTAGACGGTCGCGAGGGTGCCGCCCTTGTTGTCCAGGATGGTGGTGCGCTGCATGAGCGGGGGCGTCTTCAGATTGGCCGGGATCTCGTCGAACCCCTCGACCGATCCCTTGGCCGCGAGGCCGAGCGCGCCCGCCGCGGGCAGGGCGATTCCGGCGAGCACGGCTCCGGCGAGCACGCTGACACCGAGGAACTTGGCGGCCTGTTGGGCCGGCGACAGACCGCCGCCGCCACCTGCCGAGCGCTTCTTTCCCATGGGGGGCAGCCTACGTTCTGATTCTCCGGACAGGCGTATATGCCTTGGCCTAAGCTGCACTCAACTGTCACAGCAGTGCGGTCTCGTATCAAGACGTGGGACGACCCCGAATCGTTCCCGGCATTTTTTCCGTGCCTCTTGTAGTCATTTCCGTCCCCGCCCGCGCACGCGGATTCCGGGGTTCCGGACGTGTCCGAATCCGCCTCATACGTCGCCTGAAGTCCGTTCTGGCTCAGATGAACTGCCCCGTTTTGCCGGGGTTATTACGCATGTCCCTCGGTCACTCCGTCGGGTGATCTGCCGCTTACGCATAGTCCGTTCGGGCCATTCAAGATTGGGCCCGAAGGGGGTGTTGCGCTGTGCCCACCTTCCGTAACGTCCTCAACTGGCGGCGGTGAATATGCCGCTGCCGCCGTGGGGGAGCCTCGATTCGGGAGAGGACGGCGCCGGTATGGGCTGGGTAGTCGACTGGAGTGCGCAGGCGGCCTGCCGCACTACCGATCCGGATGAACTGTTCGTTCAAGGAGCAGCGCAGAACCGGGCGAAGGCGGTGTGCACGGGATGCCCCGTGCGCACCGAGTGCCTCGCCGACGCGCTGGACAATCGCGTCGAATTCGGAGTGTGGGGCGGCATGACCGAACGGGAGCGACGCGCGCTGCTGCGCCGGCGTCCGACCGTCACGTCGTGGCGCCGGCTGCTTGAGACGGCACGGACGGAGTACGAGCGCGGTGCGGGGCTGCTGCCCGCCGAGCTCGAGGAGGACGCGGCGGACGGCTCGCACGAGTACTGCGAGGACGACCGGTACGCGGCCGTCGGGTAGAGAGCGCGGCCCGGGTGGCGTGACAGCGCCCGGCACGCGCCGCGCGGGACCCGTGGGTCCGTGGGCCCGTACGGCTCAGGAAGCTCCGGCCGGAGTACCACCGGCCGCGAGCCGGTCACCGATGTCCCGCAGGCCTGACAGGTCGTGGACATCACCGGGCAGCGCCGCGACCTGGGTCACGGCGACCTCGGGGTGCAGTGCGGTGAAGCGGTCACGCGTGCGCTGTTCGCGCGCGACCACCTGCATGCGTTCGGCGTGCAGGCGCAGCAGACCCGCGGTCAGCTGCGCCACGGTGGGAGTCTCGGGTGCGACGGCTGCGTCGGTATCGGCGGCAGCGTCGGTCTCGACGGCTTCGGGGGTCTCAGCGGTTTCGAGGTCCTCGGGAGAGGTACGAAGCTCTTCCTTCCCGGCCGTCTGATCCACAATGCCGGACTCGTCAAGATTTTCTGCGGCGGCGAGCGCGCGCTCGGCCGAGAGACGGCCGGCGCCGCTGCCGTGCACCCGGTTGAGCACCAGACCGGCCAGCGGCATGCGCTCGGCGGCGAGGCGCTCCACGAAGTACGCGGCCTCGCGCAGCGCGTCCCGCTCGGGCGCCGCCACCACGAGGAACGCGGTGCCGGGCGCCTGCAGCAGCTTGTACGTGGCGTCCGCGCGGGTGCGGAACCCGCCGAAGGTGGTGTCCATCGCGGCGACGAACGTCTGGACGTCGCGCAGGAGTTGACCGCCGAGCAGCTTGCCGAGGGTGCCGGTCATCATCGACATGCCGACGTTCAGGAACTTCATGCCCGCGCGCCCGCCGACCTTCGCCGGGGCCATCAGCAGCCGGATCAGCTTCCCGTCGAGGAAGGAGCCGAGCCGCTTGGGCGCGTCCAGGAAGTCCAGCGCGGAGCGCGACGGCGGGGTGTCGACGACGATCAGGTCCCACGCGTCGCGGGCGCGGAGCTGACCGAGCTTCTCCATCGCCATGTACTCCTGCGTGCCGGCGAAGCCCGCGGAGAGCGACTGGTAGAAGGGGTTGGACAGGATCGCCTGCGCGCGCTCCTCGTCCGCGTGCGCCTCGACGATCTCGTCGAAGGTGCGCTTCATGTCGAGCATCATCGCGTGCAGCTCGCCGCCCGCCGTGTCGTCGATGCCCTTGACCCGGCGCGGGGTGTTGTCCAGCGAGTCGATGCCCATGGACTGGGCGAGCCGGCGGGCCGGGTCGATGGTCAGGACGACGACCTTGCGGCCCCGCTCGGCGGCGCGCAGACCGAGCGCCGCGGCGGTGGTGGTCTTGCCGACCCCGCCGCTGCCGCAGCACACCACGATGCGGGTGGCCGGGTCGTCGAGCAGCGGGTCGATGTCGAGCGGAGCTCGCGGATCCAGCGTCATCGAAGAGTCCCCTGAATTCCTTGCTGTCGCAGTTCCTTGGCGAGCCGGTACAGGCCCGACAGGTCCAGGCCCTCGGTGAGCAGCGGCAGTTCGTGCCGGGTGAGGCCCGCGTCGGCGAGCAGCTCGCGCTGGGCGCGCTCCAGGGCGTACCGCTCCGCGTACTCGCCGGCCTGGGTGATCAGCGGGCCCACGAGCCGCTTGGCGCTGCCGACGCCGGCCGCGGCCAGGGCCTCGGCGACCGCCGGGCGCACGGACTTCTCCCGGGCCATGGCGAGGGCGTCCTCGCCGAGCAGCGCGGGCCGCACCATGTTCACCATGAACCGCCCGACGGGCAGGTTCGCGGCGCGCAGCTCGGCGACCCCGTCGAGGGTCTCCTGCACCGGCATCTCCTCCAGGAGCGTCACCAGGTGCACGGCCGTCTCGGGGGACTTGAGGACGCGCATGACCGCCTGGGCCTGATTGTGTATCGGGCCGATCCGGGCGAGCCCGGCGACCTCGTCGTTCACGTTCAGGAAGCGGGTGATGCGGCCGGTCGGGGGCGCGTCCATGACCACGTGGTCGTACGCGTAGTTCCCCTTCTTGTCCTTGCGGCGGACCGCCTCGCACGCCTTGCCGGTCAGCAGGACGTCCCTGAGGCCCGGGGCGATCGTCGTCGCGAAGTCGATCGCGCCGAGCTTCTTGAGGGCGCGGCCGGCGCCGCCCAGCTTGTAGAACATCTGGAGGTAGTCGAGGAGCGCCAGCTCGGGGTCGATGGCGAGCGCGTACACCTCGCCACCGCCGGGAGCGACGGCGATCTTCCGCTCCTCGTAGGGAAGTGCCTCGGTCTCGAAGAGCTGTGCGATGCCCTGCCTGCCCTCCACCTCCACCAGAAGTGTGCGCTTCCCCTCGGTCGCGAGGGCGAGCGCGAGTGCGGCGGCGACCGTGGTCTTTCCGGTACCGCCCTTGCCGCTGACGACCTGGAGCCTGCTCACGTATTCGAGCCTAACCAGTACGTGCCCGGATCACGCAGGAGCCTCCGGAACGTGACCCGCTGGATCGGCGGATACAGTCGGCCCCATGGCTAAGAAGTGGGAATACGCGACCGTGCCGCTCCTCGTGCACGCGACGAAGCAGATCCTGGACACGTGGGGCGAGGACGGCTGGGAGCTCGTCCAGGTCGTGCCGGGACCGAACAACCCGGAGCAGCTGGTGGCGTACCTGAAGCGGGAGAAGCAGGCATGAGCGCCGTCGAGGCCCGGCTGGCCGAGCTCGGACTGACGCTGCCGCCCGTCGTGCCGCCGGTCGCCGCGTACCAGCCGGCCGTGCAGTCCGGCGTCTACGTGTTCACGGCCGGGCAGCTGCCCATGGTCGACGGCAAGCTGCCGCTGACCGGCAAGGTCGGCGCCGAGGTCACCGCCGAGCAGGCCAAGGACCTGGCCCGCACCTGCGCGCTGAACGGTCTGGCGGCGATCAAGTCCGTCGCCGGTGACCTGGACCGCGTCGCGCGCGTCGTGAAGGTCGTCGGGTTCGTCGCCTCCGCGCAGGACTTCACCGGCCAGCCCGGCGTGATCAACGGCGCGAGCGAGCTGCTCGGCGAGGTCCTCGGCGAGAAGGGCGTGCACGCCCGCAGCGCCGTCGGTGTCGCGGTGCTGCCGCTGGACGCGCCGGTCGAGGTCGAGTTCCAGGTGGAGCTCACCGAGGCGTGACGTCCCCTTCCGGGACGGTTCTGCCGGCGGGCGGATCTTCGGGCGGGCACCAGGTGCCTCTCGAACATCCGCCCGCCAGCGGATAGCCTCCGGCCATGGCAAACGGGCAGTGGTATCCCCCCGAGTGGCCGGAGCGGATCCGCGCCCTCGCCGCCGGCACGATGACCCCCGCGACGCCCCGGCGCGCGGCCACCGTCATGCTGCTGCGCGACGCGCAGGGCGTCGAGGTGCACATGCTGCGGCGGCGTACGTCCATGGCCTTCGCGGCCGGCGCCTACGCGTATCCCGGCGGCGGCGTCGACCCGCGCGACGACGACCGGCAGGTCCGCTGGGCGGGCCCCTCCCGCAAGGAGTGGGCGGTCCGCCTCGGGGTACCGGAGCAGGACGCGCAGGCGGTCGTGTGCGCGGCCGTGCGGGAGACCTTCGAGGAGGCCGGTGTGCTGCTCGCCGGACCCACCCCGGACAGCGTCGTGGACGACACCACGGGCGCCGACTGGACCGCCGACCGGCAGGCCCTGGTCGACCGGGACCTGTCCTTCGCCGAGTTCCTGCGGCGCCGCGGGCTGGTGCTGCGCTCCGACCTGCTGGGCGCGTGGGCCCGCTGGATCACCCCCGAGTTCGAGCCGCGCCGCTACGACACCTGGTTCTTCGTGGCCGCGCTCCCCGTCGGCCAGCGCACCAGTGACGACTCCTCCGAGGCGGACCGCACGGTGTGGATCCGGCCCGGCGAGGCCGCCGCGGGCTACGACCGGGGCGAGCTGTCGATGATGCCCCCGACGATCGCGACGCTGCGCACCCTCGATGCGTACGGGACCGCCGCCGAGGCCCTCGACGGCGCCGCGGGGCGCGACCTGACGCCCGTACTCGCGCAGGCACGGCTCGAAGGCGACGAACTGGTGCTGTCCTGGCCGGGGCACGACGAGTTCACCAAGCACATCTCCAACGGGGGGAACTGACCATGTCGGACGCCGCAGCCCTGCCGGGGCAGCCGCGCGGCGGGGTGCTCTCCGGCCCCGCGACCGCCCGCGCGGTCAACGTGCTCGCACCGAACCCGTCCGCGATGACCCTCGACGGCACCAACACCTGGATCGTCGCCGAGCCGGACAGCGACCTGGCCGTCGTCATCGACCCGGGCCCGCTGGACGACGCGCACCTCACCCATGTCGTGGCCACCGCGGAGAAGCTGGGCAAGCGGATCGCGCTCACCCTGCTCACCCACGGGCACCCCGACCACGCCGAAGGCGCGGGCCGCTTCGCCGAGTTGACCGGCACGAAGGTGCGGGCGCTCGACGCGGCGCTGCGGCTCGGCGACGAGGGCCTGGCCGCCGGTGACGTGATCACGACGGGCGGCCTGGAGCTGCGGGTCGTGCCGACGCCCGGCCACACCTCCGACTCGCTCTGCTTCCATCTGCCCGCCGACCGTGCCGTGCTGACCGGCGACACGATCCTCGGGCGCGGCACGACGATGGTCGCGCACCCCGACGGCCGCCTCGGCGACTACCTGGACTCGCTGCGCCGGCTGCGCTCCCTGACCGTCGACGACGGAGTGCACACGGTGCTGCCCGGCCACGGCCCGGTCCTCGAGGACGCTCAGGGCGCCGTCGAGTTCTACCTCGCCCACCGGGCCAACCGTCTCGCCCAGGTCGAGACCGCCGTCGAGAACGGCCTGCGGACGGCGCCCGAGGTCGTGGCGCACGTCTACGCGGACGTCGACCGCTCCCTATGGCCCGCGGCCGAACTGTCCGTGCGGGCCCAGCTCGAGTACCTGAGCGAGCACGGACTGATCGGCTAGGCCCTGTGTGGCGGGAGTGCGTCCGCCCGGGCGGCTCGGTCAGAGGTGTCCGGCGGTCACTTCCACTGGGCGCCGGTGAGCCCGGACAGGCGGGGCGGGTCGACGATGATGTCGATCTCCACGACCCGCCCGCCGCGCACGGTGAGCGCGAGGACCGTCGTCGGCGTCCCGTTCGGCGCGGCCACGACCCCGACGCCGTCGCCCACGTAGGCGGCGTACGAGAAGGGCGCGAGCCGGCCGTACAGCGCGGCCTGGCCGGCCACCTCCAGGGCGCCGCGCACCAGCTTGGACGCCGTGCCGGGGCCCGCGTCGACCCGCAACAGGACGTCCGGGTCGAGAAGTTCGAGCAGCGCCTCGAAGTCGCCCGCGCGGGAGGCCGCGACCCAGGCCGCGACGACCTCGCGCTGGCGGCCCAGATCCGTGTCGGCGGGCGGCACCTGGCCCTGCACCCGGCGCCGGGCCCGGCTCGCCAGCTGCCGGGTCGCCGCGGGGGTGCGCTCCACGATCGGCGCGAGATCCTCGAACGGCACGGCGAACATGTCGTGCAGCACGAACGCGAGCCGCTCGGCGGGCGCCAGCGTGTCGAGCACGACGAGCAGCGCGAGCCCCACTGAGTCGGCCGTCTCGGCCTCGTGCACCGGGTCCAGCGGCCGGACCACCGGGTCCGGCACATGGATCTCGACGGTGCCGCCCTCCTCCAGCGGGTCCTCGCGGCGCGCGGTGCGGGTGCGCAGCATGTCGAGGCAGATCCGCCCGACGACCGTGGTCAGCCAGCCGGCCAGGTTCCGCACCTCGTCCGCGCCGGCCCGCTGGAGCCGCGGCCACGCCTCCTGGACCGCGTCCTCCGCCTCGCTGAACGAGCCGAGCATCCGGTACGCCACGGCCCGCAGCCGGGGGCGCTCCGCCTCGAAGCGGGCGGCGAGTCCGGCGTCGTCCTGCGGCAGCGGGGTCGAGGTCATGTCCGCGTCACTCCGTCTCTGCGTGGGTGTCTGAGGGGCTTGCGGGGGCCCTACGACGAAGGGTCCCGCCACGGTGCAGTGGCGGGACCCTTCGTCGTAGGGCTGTGGGCGTCCGGTGTCAGCGGGAACGCTTGGCGAGGCGCTCCACGTCCAGGAGGATCACCGCGCGGGCCTCCAGGCGGAGCCAGCCGCGGCCGGCGAAGTCCGCCAGCGCCTTGTTGACCGTCTCGCGGGAGGCGCCGACCAGCTGGGCCAGCTCTTCCTGCGTGAGGTCGTGCACGACGTGGATGCCCTCCTCGGACTGCACGCCGAAGCGGCGCGACAGGTCGAGCAGGGCGCGGGCGACACGGCCCGGCACATCGGAGAAGACCAGGTCGGACATCTGGTCGTTGGTCTTGCGCAGGCGGCGGGCGACGGCGCGCAGCAGCGCGGCGGCCACCTCGGGCCGGGCGTTCAGCCAGGGCTGGAGGTCGCCGTGGCCGAGGCCGAGCAGCTTCACCTCGGTCAGCGCGCTGGCGGTCGCGGTGCGCGGGCCGGGGTCGAACAGCGACAGCTCGCCGATCAGCTCGCCGGGGCCGAGCACGGCCAGCATGTTCTCCCGGCCGTCGGGGGAGGTGCGGTGGAGCTTCACCTTGCCCTCGGTGACCACGTACAGGCGGTCCCCGGGGTCTCCCTCGTGGAACAGCGCATCGCCGCGAGCGAGGGTCACCTCACTCATGGAGGCGCGGAGCTCCGCGGCCTGCTCGTCATCGAGCGCCGCGAAGAGCGGGGCGCGCCGCAGAACGTCGTCCACGAGTTTCTCTCCTATGTCGCCTGCACCGTGGGGCACGGTGTTCACCGATCCCCATTTTGCCGGACGGTCCAAACAGTGTGATCAGTCACTCAGACACAAGTTTGCCGCACCCGCGCCGCAACCCGACGGGGAGGGGGCCAATCGGGGGCCGATCCGAGGGCTCCCGGACGGATGTCGGTGACTGCCTTTAGGCTGGCCGGGTGTCCAAAACGCCGGTGAGACCGCAGGTCCAGAGGGTCGGCACGGTGTCCGGCCATCTCGATTCCGCTGTGGGCGAACAGGCGTCGGACCATCCTTCTGTCCCCCCAGGGAAGGCCGTCGAGTCGATGCCAGCGAAGCCCGCCGAGCCAGGCAAGCCCGCGAAGAAGAAGGCCCCCGCGAAGGCCCCGGCGAAGGCTCCCGCGAAGGTTGTCGCGAAGCCGGAGAGCCGGGTCGCGCTCGTGCGGCGGGCGCGCAGGATCGACCGCGAGCTCGCCGAGACGTACCCGTACGCGCACCCGGAGCTGGACTTCGAGAACCCGTTCCAGCTGGTCGTGGCCACGGTGCTGTCCGCGCAGACGACGGACCTGAGGGTCAACCAGACGACGCCCGGACTGTTCGCCGCCTACCCGACGCCCGAGGACCTCGCCGCGGCGAACCCGGAGAAGGTCGAGGAGCTGATCCGGCCGACCGGTTTCTTCCGTGCGAAGACGAAGTCGATCATGGGCCTGGCGAAGGTCCTGACCGAGGAGTTCGGCGGTGAGGTGCCGGGCCGCCTGGAGGACCTGGTCAAGCTGCCGGGCGTCGGCCGCAAGACGGCGTTCGTGGTGCTCGGCAACGCGTTCGGACGACCCGGGATCACCGTCGACACCCACTTCGGCCGCCTCGTACGGCGCTGGAAGTGGACGGAGGAGACGGACCCGGACAAGGTCGAGCAGGCCGTCGGCGCGCTGTTCCCGAAGAGCCAGTGGACGATGCTCAGCCACCACGTGATCTTCCACGGCCGCCGTATCTGCCACGCCCGCAAGCCGGCCTGCGGAGCCTGCCCGATCGCGCATCTCTGCCCGGCCTACGGGGAGGGCGAGACGGACCCGGAGAAGGCGAAGAAGCTGCTGAAGTACGAGAAGGGCGGCCTGCCGGGACAGCGCCTCAAGCCCCCGCAGTCCTACCTGGACGCGGGCGGTCTGCCGGCCCCGCCGCTGGGCGGTTCCTGAACCCGCGAGAGTCCCACGAAAGGGTGAGCGGGGAACGAAGCGAGGGCGGTCGGGCGTTGGGCCCATCACGAGAGTCACGGGGGCGGCGATGAAGAACGTGAGCGAGATCAGCGGTATCGGCGGTATCGACGGAGAGCGGGCGAGGGGCGGCGCGGCGCCGGAGGGATCCGGTGCCGTGCCGGACGTCACGCTGCGCACGGCCGGGCTGCCCGCGTGGCTGGACCCGGTCGCCGAGGCCGCCGCGACGGTGCGCGGGGAGCAGCTGAGCCGCTTCCTGCCGCCCGAGGACGGCGCGGGGCGCCAGTCCGCGGTGCTGATCCTGTTCGGCGAGGGCGAGCGGGGCCCCGAGCTGCTGCTGATGGAGCGCTCGGGCTCGCTGAGGTCGCACGCGGGCCAGCCCTCGTTCCCCGGCGGCGCCCTGGACCCGGAGGACGGGGACCCGCGCGCCGAGGGGCCGCTGCGGGCCGCGCTGCGGGAGGCCTGGGAGGAGACGGGCCTCGACCCGAGCGGGGTCCAGCTCTTCGGCGTGCTCCCGAAGCTGTACATCCCGGTGAGCGGGTTCGTGGTGACGCCGGTGCTCGGCTGGTGGCGGACCCCGTCGCCGGTCGCGGCCGTCGACCCCGCGGAGACGGCCCGGGTCTTCACGGTCCCGGTGGCCGATCTCACGGACCCGGAGAACAGGGCGACGGCCAAGCACCCGAGCGGGCACCACGGCCCCGCTTTTCTGGTCGAATCGGCTCTGGTCTGGGGTTTTACGGCCGGTGTCATCGACAGACTGCTGCATTTCGCGGGCTGGGAGCGCCCCTGGGACCGGGAGAAGTCGGTCCCGCTCGACTGGCGCTCGTGACAGGGTGGCCCACGTGAATGTGCTGGACATCCTGTTGCTCGCCGCCGCCGCGTGGTTCGCGATCGTCGGTTACCGCCAGGGGTTCGTCGTCGGCATCCTGTCGGTGATCGGATTCCTGGGCGGTGGCCTCGTCGCGGTCTACACGCTCCCTGTGATCTGGTCGGCGGCCACCGACGACGCGGAGGTCACGACGGCCGCCGCGGTCGTCGCCGTGATCGTGGTGATCGTCTTCGCGTCGATCGGCCAGGCCTTCACGACGCATCTGGGCAACAAGCTGCGCCGGTACATCACCTGGTCCCCGGCCCGCGCGCTCGACGCGACGGGCGGCGCGCTGGTCAATGTGGCCGCGATGCTCCTGGTGGCCTGGCTGATAGGTTCCGCGCTCGCGGGGACGACGCTGCCCACGCTCGGCAAGGAGGTCCGCAGCTCGAAGGTGCTGCTCGGGGTCTCCCAGGCGCTGCCCTCCCAGGCGGACACCTGGTTCGCCGATTTCTCCTCCACACTTGCGCAGAACGGTTTCCCCCAGGTCTTCAGCCCGTTCGCGAACGAGCCGATCGCCGAGGTCAGCCCGCCGGACCCGGCGCTCGCCAAGAGCCCCGTCGCGACCTCGGCGAAGCGTTCCATCGTCAAGGTCGTGGGCCAGGCGCCCAGTTGCGGAAAGGTCCTGGAAGGCACCGGCTTCGTCTTCGCCGACCGCCGCGTGATGACGAACGCGCACGTGGTCGGCGGCGTCGACGAGCCCACCGTGCAGATAGGCGGGGAGGGCGTCCGCTACGACGCGAAGGTCGTCCTCTACGACTGGGAGCGCGACATCGCGGTCCTGGACGTGCCGGACCTGAAGGCGCCCCCGCTCCGGTTCACGTCGACGGACGCGGAGCGCGGCGGCGGCGCGATCGTCGCCGGCTTCCCGGAGAACGGCGCGTACGACGTGCGTCCCGCCCGGCTGCGTGGCCGCATCACGGCCGACGGCCCGGACATCTACCACCGGGGCACGGTGCAGCGCGACGTGTACTCGCTGTACGCGACGGTCCGTCAGGGCAACTCGGGCGGCCCGCTGCTGACGCCCGAGGGCCAGGTCTACGGCGTGGTCTTCGCCAAGTCCCTGGACAACGCGGACACGGGGTACGCCCTGACCGGCGACGAGATCCGCGGCGACATCGAGCAGGGCCGCACCGCGGTCCAGGAAGTCGACATGGACGCCTGCGCCCTGTGAGGTGAAGGTGGTGCTGCGGTGCGGCCGAGGTCAGTCGCGGGCGCTGTGCCGCAGCCGGGCGGACATCCACCGGGCCCTGCGGCGCAGGATGCGCGAAATGCCCAGCCGGGGGTCGTGCGCCGTGTGGTCCTGCGGCGCCCCCCTCTGGGGAGAGCCCAGCGTCATCGCCGGGCGGCGGGTGCGTGCTGCGTCACTGTAGTCGTGCGTCCAGCCCATACACCGACGTGTGCCCGGGCCTCATGGTCGGTAACCGCCCGCGCCGCGCCCAATTGGCTTATGCGCCGGGCATTTGGCTGTTCGTAGGACAACAGTTCCCGCCCGTCCGCCCACCGGCCGGGTGCGGGGGCCGCGGACGCGGGGCGAGGCCGCCGCCCACCGGCCGGATCACCGCCCCGTTCACCGGTCGGGCTCGGGGTCCTTGAGCCAGTTGACCAGCTCGTTCGAGAAGGCCAACGGGTCCTCCTCGTGCGGGCTGTGTCTCCCGGGGGCCGACCCCCGGACCCCCGGCCGGGAGGGGCCGTCTGCCGGGAGAAGCCGCCGCCCACCGGCCGGATCAGCGGTCGGGCTCGGGGTCCTTGAGCCAGTTGACCAGCTCGTTCGAGAAGGCCAACGGGTCCTCCTCGTGCGGGAAGTGGCCGAGGCCGTCGAAGAGGCGCCAGCGGTAGGGGGCCTCGACGTACTCGCCGGAGCCGGCCGCGCTGCGGGTGCGCATCACCGGGTCGAGCGAGCCGTGCAGATGCAGGGTCGGGACGCGGACCGGGCGCTTCATGCGGCGGTAGAACTGGATGCCGTCGGGCCGGGCCAGCGAGCGGACCAGCCAGCGGTACGGCTCGACCGAGCAGTGCGCCGTGGACGGGATGCGCATGGCCTGCCGGTACGCCTCGACGGCCTGGTCCTCCGGCTGGTTCGGCCCCGACCAGTCGCGCATCAGGCGGCCCACCAACGCCCCGTCGTCCGCGACCAGCTGACGCTCCGGGATCCAGGGCCGCTGGAATCCCCACACGTAGGACCCGGCCGAGGTCTGCTTGGGGTCGGCGAGCATCGCCGAGCGCCAGCGGCGCGGATGCGGCATCGACGACACCACGAGCCGGCGCACCAGCTTGGGGCGCATCACGGCGGCGGTCCACGCGAGATAGCCGCCGAGGTCGTGGCCGACGAGCGCCGCGTCGGGCTCGCCGAGGGAGCGCACGACGCCGGTGATGTCGAGCGCCAGGTTCGCCGGGTCGTAGCCGCGCGGCGTGCGGTCGCTGCCGCCGACGCCCCGCAGGTCCATCGCCACGGCCCGGAACCCGGCGTCGGCGAGCGCCACGAGCTGGTGCCGCCACGTCCACCAGAACTGCGGGAACCCGTGCAGCAGCAGCACGAGGGGTCCGTCACCCAGCTCGGCGATGTGGAAGCGCGCGCCGTTCGCCGCGACGTCCCGGTGGAGCACGTCCGGCGCCCCGGGTACGTCGAGTCGTACGACCGAGGTGGGCGGCTGGGCCGATGGGGTGGCGGGGTCCGTCATGAGGACGAGCGTGCCACAGCCTCGATGGCCTCGGGGACACGGTCGCCCGGCGTCACCTGACGGGGGTGCGGCTTGGCGTTCTGCAGTACGCCCGCCGTCTCCTTGACCGAGGCGGCGACCTTCTGCGGGCCCTTGCTCTGCTTGGCCTTCTTGGCGATCTTGATGCCGATGAGGCCGAGCAGTCCGGCCAGGACGAGGGTGCCGGCGAAGGACAGCAGGAAGCACCAGGCCAGGTTCCAGCCACCCTCCCCGTTGTGCCCGCCGGTCCACGCGTTGATCCCGTAGGCCAGCGCGAAGCTCAGCATGGGCAGCGAGAAGAGCAGCATGGTCAGGGCGACGATGAAGAGCGCCGCGCTGGTGACCCCGCGCTTCACGTCCTGCTTCAGCTGCACCTTCGCGAGGGCGATCTCGTCGTGCACCAGTGCGGACATCTCGGTCGTCGCCGAGGCGAACAGCTGGCCGATGCTGCGTTCGGCGCCGACCGGGCTGCCGTCGGGTGCGCTCATCGCGTACTCCCTGTTCTTCTGTAGCGGATATCTCCGGGGCGAACTTCCGTAGGCCTCAGATCATGCCGGACGCCCGTCGTCATCGCCTGCCCCGCCCGCCACTTCGGCACGCCTCCGGTGTTCCGCGGCCTTCTTCTCGTAGATCTCGGCCATCCGCCGGTGGTACTCCGGGTCGTCCTGCTCGTAGATGTCGGGGACGCCGCTCGCGTCCTCGTCGCGCTCCTCGTCCTCCCACAGGGCCCGGTACTTGGCGTTGCGGATCTTCAGCAGGACGCCCGCGAGCACGGCGGCGATCAGGGAGCCCGCCAGCACCGCGGCCTTGACCTCGTCGGTGAGCACGGGGTCGTCGGTGAAGGCGAGTTCGTCGATGAGCAGCGAGACGGTGAAGCCGATGCCGGCGAGCGTGGCGACCGCGAAGACGTCCGGCCAGGCCAGCTCGTCGGAGAGGGAAGCCTTGGTGAAGCGGGCCGTCAGCCAGGTGCCGCCGAAGATGCCGACGGCCTTGCCGACGACGAGGCCGAGCACGACACCGAGCGTCTCCGGCCGGGTGAAGACATCGCCGAGCGCGCCGCCCGACACGACGACCCCGGCGCTGAACAGGGCGAACAGCGGCACCGCGAGCCCGGCCGACAGCGGCCGCACCAGGTGCTCGATGTGCTCGCCGGGCGACTGCTCCTCGCCCTCGTGGCGGTGGCAGCGCAGCATCAGACCCATGGCGACACCGGCGATGGTGGCGTGGATGCCGCTGTTGTACATGAGCGCCCAGATGACGAGCGCGAGCGGCACGTAGATGTACCAGCCGCGCACGCCCTTGCGGAGCAGGAACCAGAAGACGAGGAGGCCGAGGACGGCGCCGCCGAGCGCGGCGAAGTTCAGTTCGCTGGTGAAGAAGATCGCGATGATCAGGATCGCGAAGAGGTCGTCGACGACGGCGAGGGTGAGCAGGAAGGCGCGCAGGGCGCTGGGCAGCGAGGTGCCGATGACGGCGAGGACGGCGAGGGCGAACGCGATGTCGGTGGCCGTCGGCACGGCCCAGCCGTCGAGCGAGCCGCCGCCCACCGTGCTGACCAGCGTGTAGACGAGCGCGGGCACGGCCATGCCGCACAGCGCGGCGACGACCGGCAGCGCCGCGGCCTTGGGGTCGCGCAGGTCCCCGGCGACGAGTTCGCGCTTGAGCTCGATGCCGGCGACGAAGAAGAAGACGGCGAGGAGGCCGTCGGCCGCCCAGTGCGCCACCGACAGGTCGAGCCCGATGGCACTCGGGCCGAGGTGGAAGTGGCTGACCGTCTCGTAGCTGTGGCTCAGGGCCGGGACGTTCGCCCAGACGAGCGCGGCGATCGCCGCGACGAGGAGCAGGACACCGCCGACGGTCTCGGTGCGCAGGGCGTCGGCGACGAAGGTGCGCTCGGGCAGGGAGAGCCGGCCCAGGACCTTGCGGGGGTTGTTCGACGGGTTGTCCGTCGGCTTCTTCGTCGGCGCGCTCACGGGTGGGGACCTCCGGTCAGGTACGGCTGTGGACACCGCCGACCAGACTTCCCGGCACACCCTGTGGACATCATGACGCGTTCTTGACGCGCCCTTCACCCTACCGGGTGTATGCGTGGCGTGCCTGGTGATCGTCACGATACGCACGAAACGGGCACCCGGCGCGTTCGCCGGATGCCCGTTCGTCAGGTGAGCGCGGGGTCAGTCCTCGCTGGACGCCGCCGGCAGCTTGGTCTGGATCAGGTCCATCACCGAGGAGTCGGTCAGCGTGGTGACGTCACCCAGCTCCCGGTTCTCCGCGACGTCCCGCAGCAGACGGCGCATGATCTTGCCGGAGCGCGTCTTGGGCAGCTCGGCGACCGGCAGCACCCGCTTGGGCTTGGCGATCGGGCCGAGCGTGGCGCCCACGTGGTTGCGCAGGTCGGCGACGAGGCCGTCGTCCTCCGCGTTCGCGGTGCCGCGCAGGATGACGAACGCGACGATCGCCTGTCCGGTCGTCTCGTCGGCGGCGCCGACGACGGCGGCCTCGGCGACGGCCGGGTGCGACACGAGCGCCGACTCGACCTCGGTCGTCGAGATGTTGTGCCCGGAGACGAGCATGACGTCGTCGACGCGGCCGAGCAGCCAGATGTCGCCGTCCTCGTCCTTCTTCGCCCCGTCACCGGCGAAGTACCTGCCCTCGAAGCGCGACCAGTACGTGTCGATGAACCGCTGGTCGTCGCCCCAGATGGTGCGCAGCATCGACGGCCACGGCTCGGTCAGGACCAGGTAGCCACCGCCGCCGTTCGGCACCTCGTTCGCCTCGTCGTCGACGACCGTCGCGGAGATGCCCGGCAGGGCGCGCTGGGCGGAGCCCGGCTTGGTCTCGGTGACGCCCGGCAGCGGCGAGATCATGATCGCGCCGGTCTCGGTCTGCCACCAGGTGTCCACGACGGGGCACTTGTCCGCGCCGATGTTCTTCCGGTACCAGACCCAGGCCTCGGGGTTGATCGGCTCGCCGACCGACCCGAGGACCCGCAGCGAGGACAGGTCGAACTTCGCGGGGATGTCGTCGCCCCACTTCATGAACGTACGGATCGCGGTGGGCGCCGTGTAGAGGATCGTGACGCCGTACTTCTGCACGATCTCCCAGAAGCGGCCCTGGTGCGGGGTGTCCGGGGTGCCCTCGTAGATGACCTGCGTCGCACCGTTCGAGAGCGGGCCGTACGTGATGTAGGAGTGGCCGGTGACCCAGCCGATGTCGGCCGTGCACCAGTAGACGTCGGTCTCCGGCTTGAGGTCGAAGACCGCGTGGTGCGTGTAGCTCGCCTGCGTCAGGTAGCCGCCCGAGGTGTGCAGGATGCCCTTCGGCTTACCCGTCGTGCCGGACGTGTACAGGATGAACAGCGGCTGCTCGGCGTCGAAGGCCTCGGGGGTGTGCTCGGCGGACTGGCGGCCGACCGTCTCGTGCCACCACAGGTCGCGGCCCTCGGTCCAGGCGACGTCCTGCCCGGTGCGCCGGACGACCAGCACGTTGGTCACGCCGGCCGCACGGGTCAGCGCCTCGTCGACGGCCGGCTTGAGCGCGGACGGCTTGCCGCGGCGGTATCCGCCGTCGGCCGTGATGACGACCTTGGCGTCGGCGTCCTCGATGCGCTTGGCGATGGCGTCGGCGGAGAAGCCGCCGAAGACGACGGAGTGCGCGGCGCCGATGCGGGCGCACGCGAGCATCGAGACGACCGCCTCGGGGATCATCGGCAGGTAGGCGGCGACGCGGTCGCCGGCCTCGACGCCCAGCTCGGTCAGCGCGTTCGCCGCGCGGCTGACCTCGTCCTTGAGCTCGGCGTAGGTGATGGCCCGGCTGTCGCCCGGCTCGCCCTCGAAGTGGATGGCGACGCGGTCGCCGTTCCCCGCCTCGACGTGCCGGTCGACGCAGTTGTACGCGACGTTGAGCTTGCCGTCGGCGAACCACTTCGCGAACGGAGGGTTCGACCAGTCGAGGGTCTGCGTCGGCTCGGTGGCCCAGCTCAGGCGGCGGGCCTGCTCGGCCCAGAAGCCGAGCCGGTCAGCCTTGGCCTGCTCGTACGCCTCGGCCGTGACGTTGGCTCGTGCGGCCAGGTCAGCCGGCGGCGCGAAGCGTCGCTCCTCCTTCAAGAGGTTGGCCAGGCTTTCGTTGCTCACGACATCTCCCTTACGGTGCTTAGCCGGGGCGGCCGTTGTGTCCCAGGCCACAGCTCATCAGACGGCGCCCCCTGCTGACAAGGGCTGCCCTGAAATTGGTTTAGACCTGTTGTCGCCTGTTGTCGATCTTGTGCGGGCCCCGTTCCGGTGCCCGCTCCGCACCCGTCTCCACGTCCGGAACGTCCGGCGGGTTCAGTCGGTCACGCTTTCCGGCGACATGCCGAGGGCGCGACCGATGTTTCCGGCCGCGCCCTCCATGCCCGTACGACCTCTTACGCGAGGCTGCGCTGCGGCACCGGATGCCCCTCCCCGGCTCTGTCTCCCCCTCCGTCCTCGGTACCGTCCACATGGCCGAAGACCGGGTCGACCGGGGCGGCGCCGCCCGGCCCGCCCTCGGTGAGCAGATAGGCCTGCGCCTCACCGACATGGAAGTACATCCCGTGCAGGTCGAGGGCGCCCCGCTCCAGCGCACGGGCCACCGAGGGGTGCGCCCGCAGATGCTCCAACTGCTGCACCACATTGGTCAGGCACAACTGCTCGGCCGCGTCCGCCGGCGCCCGCCCCGCGAGCCGCGCCCCGGGCCGTCCCGCGTCACCGGCCCGCGCGAGGCTGGGCAGTCCGTGCCGCAGCCAGCGCGCGAGCGGCGTCCGCGCGTCCCCGTCGGGCGGGCCGCTGAGCAGGGCCTGCATGGCCCCGCACCCGGAGTGCCCGCACACGGTGATCGACTGCACCTTCAGGACATCGACGGCGTACTCGATGGCGGCGGCCACCGAGTCGTCCCCGCTCTCCTCGCCCGGCAGCGGCACCAGATTGCCCACGTTCCGCACCACGAACAGGTCGCCGGGGCCGCTCGACGTGATCATCGACGTGACGACCCGGGAGTCGGCACAGGTGAGGAACAGCTGGGTGGGCTGCTGCCCCTCGCGGGCCAGCCGGGCCAGCTCTCCGCGCACCAGTGGCGCCGTGTTCCGCTGGAACGCGCTGATACCGCTGGCCAGTTGATGCCCGCCGCGGCGCGGCCGCTCCGTCTCGGGAGCGGTGCCCGCGGCGGAGCCGGTGGCGGCGTCCTGGGGCCGGTGGCCGTCGCAGTGGTGGTTGCGCCACGGCGTCCACGGGCGGCAGCACGAGTGCGCCGCGCTCGCGGGCTCGGCGATCCGCGCCCCGGCCCGGCCGGCGACCTCGACGGCGCCGCCCTCCGCGACGTGCGACTTCTGCCAGTCCTGGAGCGCCTCGAACGCGGCGTGGTCCATGAACGACCCGTCCAGCTCGACCACGCAGCTCGCCCCGTGCGGCACCTGGTGCAGGGCGCGGCTCAGCCGGGGCACGGCGAGGAAGGTCAACTGCCCCCGTACGCGCACATGGTGGACCCCATGGAGGTCCTCCTCGTACGTGATGCGGGTGCGGGCGAGCCGGTGCAGGGCGACACCGACGGCGACCGCGACACCGAGGCCGACGCCTTCGAGCACGCCGAGGGCGACGACGCCGACGGTGGTGACGACGTAGACGAGCACCTCGCGATGGCGGGTGACCGTGCGGATGTGGTGCAGGGACACCATCCGGATCCCGACGGCCATCACCAGGGCGGCGAGCGAGGCGAGCGGGATCAGCTCCAGGGCGGGGACCAGGAGCAGCGTGGCCGCTACCACCCAAACGCCGTGCAGCATCGTGGAGTTCCGGCTCACCGCTCCCGTGTTCACGTTCGCCGTGGAGCGGACGGCCACGCCGGCGACGGGCAGGCCACCGAGGCTTCCGGACACGATGTTCGCCGCGCCCTGGCCGAGCAGCTCGCGGTCCAGGTGCGAGCGGCGGACCGCGGGCGGCAGGTCGGTCCTCGCCGTGGCGAGCTTGTCGACGGCTACGGCGCCGAGCAGCGACTGCACGCTGCACACCAGGGTCGTCGTCAGGACGGCGGCGAGGATGCCGAGCACCGGCCCGTCCGGCAGCCCGGCCAGCGCGTGGCTGCTCCAGGACGGCAGGTCGACCTCGGGCAGCGTGAGGCCGAACAGGGCGGTGGCGGTGGCCGCGGCGGTCACCGCGACGAGTGCGGCGGGCACCTTGCGGGCGATGCGGCCGACTCTGCCGGGCAGCCGGGGCCACAGGACGAGCAGCCCGAGGGTGAGCACGCTCATGGCGACGGTGGCGGGGTGCGCGTCGGCCAACTGGTGCGGCAGCGCCGCCACGTTGGCCAGGACCGAGCTGTCGGGGGTGCCGCCCAGGACGATGTGCAGCTGGGCGACGGCGATGGTGACGCCGATGCCGGCGAGCATGCCGTGCACGACGGCGGGGCTGACGGCGAGCGCGGTGCGGGCCACCCGCAGGCAGCCGAGCCCGAGCTGGGCGACGCCGGCGAGGACGGTGACGGCGCAGGTGGTGCGCCATCCGTAGCGCTGGATGAGCTCGGCGGTGACCACGGTCAGACCGGCGGCGGGGCCGCTGACCTGGAGCGGGGATCCGCCGACGAGGCCGCCGACCAGTCCGCCGACGGCGGCGGCGACGAGCCCGGACTCCAGGGGTGCGCCGGTCGCGAGGGCGATGCCGAGGGACAGCGGCAGGGCGATCAGGAAGACGGACACGGACGCGGACAGGTCGGCGCCCGCGAGGCGGAATCGGCGGGGCGGTGCGGGTGGTGGGCTGTGGGCCTTCCGGAGAGCGGCTGTGGGCTCGTCCGTCCGGTCGGGGTCACTGGCTCGGGTGGGTACGCAGGCTGACATGTTCCCGTCTCCTCCGGGGTGCAGCGCGGTCGCGGAATTGTGGGGGACCCCCATGGGTGTGAGGGGTCGGAAATCGCGGCCGTGGTTCACGGCGTGCAGCGGCGGGATGAAGCAATGCGGTGAGGCAAGCGGTGAGGCAAGCGGTGAAGCAGGCGATGAAGCAGTGCGGCGAAGCACTGAATTGCGTGAATGCAACGAGATGAATCAACGCTCGGTAAACGGATCGTAATGCAGAGTAAAGGCCGGGGAAGGATTAATCGGGCAAATGGCCCCATGCTTCACCCCAGAGAGTGAATAAGATTTCTGGTCGGCTTGTCGTACAAATTCGGCACGGACCGCATGCGACCTTGGCGGCGCACCCGGGTATTTCGGGCATTTCGCACGGTCTTTCTCGTGCCCCGTCTCGCAAGCCGACTCCCAGGAAGAAGGTGGGCGGAAGATGGCCGCCACCCAGCGGATCGCCACCCAGCGGATCGCCGGCAGGAGGATCGTCGCGGGGGTCGCCGCCGCCGCGGCGTGCGCCGCCGTCCTCTCCGGTTGCGCGACCGGAGACACCACGTCCACGCCGCCGCACAAGGGAGCCCCCGGCCCCAAGAAGGCGGCGCCCGCCGCGCCCGCCCCGGGCAGTGTGATGCGCCCGATCGGCGACGGCTCGACCGCGTACACCGGACAGCAGCCGCACCTGCCCCGCCCCGAGCGGCTGAAGCCGGGTCAGAAGCCCCCGCAGTTCGTCGTCTTCTCCTGGGACGGCGCGGGCGAGGACAGCCAGAAGCTGTTCTCCCACTTCCGCGAGGTCGCCAAGGCCAACAACGCGACCATGACGTACTTCCTCAGCGGCGTGTACATGCTCCCGGAGAGCAAGGCCGGCCAGTACCACGCGCCGCAGCACTCGGCGGGCCGCTCGGACATCGGCTTCAACGACGTCCAGGGCATCCGCGACACCGCCGAGCAGGTGCGCGGCGCCTGGCTCGAGGGCAACGAGATCGGCACCCACTTCAACGGCCACTTCTGCGGCAAGGGCGGCGGGGTCGGCGAGTGGTCGGTCGCCGAGTGGAAGAGCGAGATCCAGCAGGCCAAGACCTTCGTGAAGTCGTGGAAGACCAACGCGGGCCTGAAGAACATGGCGCCGCTGCCCTTCGACTACGACAAGGAGCTCATCGGCGCCCGCACCCCCTGCCTCGAGGGGCAGAAGAACTTCATGCGGGCGGCGAAGGACCTCGGCTTCCGCTACGACACCAGCGGCGTCAACGACCAGCTGTGGCCCCGGAAGAAGAGCGGCCTGTGGGACCTGTCCATGCAGCTCGTCCCCTTCATCGGGCACAAGTACGAGCAGCTGACGATGGACTACAACTTCATGGTCAACCAGTCGGGCACCAGCACCCAGGGCGACCCCGACCAGCGTGAGTTCTGGGGCGACCAGATGCGCGACAGCCTGATCGCCGGCTTCGACCGCGCCTACGAGGGCAACCGCGCGCCCCTGGTCATCGGCAACCACTTCGAGTCCTGGAACAGCGGCGTCTACATGCGCGCCGTCGAAGAGACCGTCGAGACCGTCTGCACCAAGCCCGAGGTGCGCTGCGTCAGCTTCCGGCAGCTCGCCGACTGGCTCGACGCCCAGGACCCGCGGACCCTGAAGAAGCTCACGACCCTCGGCGTCGGCCAGGCACCGAAGCAGGGCTGGGCGTCGTTCCTGACCGGCGGGCCCGCGCCTGCGCCCAAGGGCGTCCCGGGCGCACCGGCCGCCAGGCCCTGAGCCCGGACCCGGCCGGACCGGACCCGACCGATCCGGACCCGACCGACCCGGACCCGACTGATCCGGATCAGGCCGATCCGGCCCCGGACCGTCAGGCCGTGGCGCCCACGCTCGGCCGGCTCTCCCGCAGTACGAAGCCGGGGTCGACCTGCGCCGCCAGGTCGGCCCCCGTCTTCTCGTTGCCCCAGCTCTGCGCGTTCTTCAGGTGAAAGTGGACCATCTGGCGGGTGTACCGCTCCCAGTCGCGCGCCTCGTACGTGGCGTCGGCGGCGGCCCGCAGAGTCGCGAGCGCCCCGGCGTTCGCCTCCTCCAGGAGCTCGAAGCGGGGCGGGCGGCCCTTCTCCATCGCGCGCACCCAGTCCGAGTGCCCCACGGTGACGAGCAGGTCGTCCCCGACCTCCGAGCGCAGGAAGTCGAGGTCGTCCTCGCCCTGCACCTTGTTCCCCACGACCTTCAGGGCGATGCCGAAGTCCCGTGCGTACTCCTTGTACTGGCGGTAGACCGAGACCCCCTTCCGCGTCGGCTCGGCGACGAGGAACGTCATGTCGAAGCGGGTGAACATGCCCGAGGCGAAGGAGTCGGAGCCCGCGGTCATGTCGACCACCACGTACTCGCCCTGGCCGTCGACGAGGTGGTTCAGGCACAGCTCCACCGCTCCGGTCTTGGAGTGGTAGCACGCGACACCGAGGTCGGCTTCGGTGAAGGGGCCGGTGACCATCAAACGGACGGACCCGCCGTCGAGTTCCACCCGCCGGGCACAGGCGTCGTACACCGGATTGTTCTCGCCCACCCGCAGCAGCCGTGAGCCCTCGCCCGGCGGTGTCGTCTTGATCATGGTGTCGGCGGACGCGATCCGCGTGTTCGAACCGCGCAGGTAGTCCTTGATGAGCGGCAGCCGCGCGCCCATCGCCGGCAGTTCGGCGGCGACGTCCTCGTCGAGGCCGAGCGCGGCGCCCAGGTGCTGGTTGATGTCGGCGTCGACGGCGACGACCGGCGATCCGGTGGTGGCGAGGTGACGGATGAAGAGCGAGGACAGCGTCGTCTTGCCGCTGCCGCCCTTCCCCACGAAAGCGATCTTCATGTTCACGAAGCGTAGTAGGAGTGTCGCGCTCCGTGTCGACCCGGCGTGAAGAAGACCACTCCTTCGTGGGGCGGCGCCCTGTGCCCCGTAGGGTCGTACGCATGAGTACGACAGCCGACCCCCTCGCCGCACTGGCCGACCTGCCGGGCGTGGCCGACTCCGTGGCCTCCGTGCGCAAGGCGGTGGACCGGGTCTACGGGCACCGGGTCATGCGCCGCCGCAGCAACGAGGTCACCTCCGAGGCCGCGCTGCGCGGCGCGCGGGGCAGTGCGGCGCTGTCGGGCGCCGACTGGGCGCTCGAGGAGGTGCGCCGGCGCACCGACTTCAGCGGGGGCGACGGCGACAAGGAGGCGCCCGTCGTCGGCGCGGCCCTGCGGCTCACCGCGGAGGCGGGTCAACTCCTGTCCATCTGGCGGCAGTCTCCGCTGCGCGTCCTCGCGCGGCTGCACCTGGTCGCGGCCGCCGACCAGGGCGACGCGGTGGGCCGGCCCCGTCAGGCGGGCGAGCCGGTCGACGAGCCGCTCGTGGAGCTGCCCCTGCCGGACGCCGACGAGGTCGCGGGCCGGCTCGACGGACTCGCCCAGCTGATCATCGCGGGCAGCGAGGCGCCCGCCCTGGTGACGGCGGCCGTGGTGCACGGCGAGCTCCAGGCGCTGCGCCCCTTCGGTTCGCACAACGGGCTGGTGGCGCGCGCCGCCGAGCGCATCGTCCTGGTGGGCAGCGGTCTCGACCCGAAGTCGATCTGCCCCGCGGAGGTGGGGCACGCGGAGCTCGGGCGTGCGCAGTACGCGGCGGCGCTCGACGGCTACGCCTCCGGTACTCCGGAGGGCATGGCGGCGTGGATCGCCCACTGCGGCAAGGCCGTTGAGCTCGGGGTCAGGGAGTCGACCGCGGTCTGCGAAGCGCTCCAGCGCGGCGCCGCCTGACGGGAATTCCCGGAGCGTTCCCGGAGTGAAAAGCCCCGGAAACGGGTTGCGGCGGTACGAGTCCTCGTACCGCCGCTGGCATGGCCACTGGGTTACCAAGCGTCCTCGATATTTGCCCATCAGGTCGGGAACTTCTGCCCGTCACCTGGTGCGGCTGGCCCGTAATCGACGGGTCGACGTCGCGTGGGTGCCCTGCGTTCATGCTTCGGTCCGTGGGGCCTTGGTTGCGTTTGAAGGTGATCCTCTCGGATGTCCTTGGTCTCGCGGGCCGTTGACTCCTTTGTACTCCACCCCTGAGGAGAGCGGTAGTCCTGGCCGCACTTCTTTACTTTTAGGTTCAAATAGGACGCATTCGGGCGCGGCGCTGGCTGGCGTACCAGACCAGGCCCGCGGTGGCCGCCGCGGCGCCGATCGCGACCGCCGCGGCCACCGCCGGACGGGACGGCGCGGACAGGTGCGGCAGGCGCTGCTTGAGTCGAACCGGCTTGTGGAAGTCGAGGATCGGCCACTCGCGCGCGATCGCCTCGCGGCGCAGCGCGCGGTCCGGATTCACCGCGTACGGGTGTCCGACGGTGCTCAGCATGGGCACGTCCGTCGCCGAGTCGCTGTACGCGTAGCAGCGTGACAGGTCGTACCCCTCGGAGCGGGCGAGCTCCTCGACGGCCTCGGCCTTCGTGGGGCCGTAGGCGTAGTACTCGACCTCGCCCGTGAAGCAGCCGTCGTCGCCGACGACCATGCGCGTGGCCACCACCCGGTCCGCGCCGAGCAGCTCGCCGATCGGCTCGACGACCTCGGCTCCCGACGTCGAGACGATGACGACGTCGCGGCCCGCGGTGTGGTGCTCCTCGATGAGGGACGCGGCCTCGTCGTAGATGATCGGGTCGATCAGATCGTGCAGCGTCTCGGCGACGAGCTCCTTCACCTGCTGCACGTTCCAGCCGCGGCAGAGCGCCGAGAGGTACTCGCGCATCCGCTCCATCTGGTCGTGGTCGGCGCCGCCGGCGAGGAACACGAACTGCGTGTACGCGGTCCGCAGCACGGCCCTCCGGTTGATCAGCCCGCCTTGATAGAACGACTTGCTGAATGTGAGCGTGCTCGACTTCGCAATGACCGTTTTGTCCAGGTCGAAGAACGCCGCCGCGCGAGGCATGGAGTGGGTCAAGGAGGGGTTTTCCACGAGCTCGAGCATAGGCGCCCACCATTCGGCGTAAGCTCGGGCGCGTGGGTTTGCCTGAGAAGGCTCTCGGGTACACCATGGAAGTCACGGATCGTTCGCGACCGTGCTAACCCGGTCTGGCTCCTCCCCCCCCGAGTCGGACCGTGGGGACGACCCCCGCTCTCCCCCCCCGGCGGGGGTCGTCGCATGTCCGGACCCGTTTTTGGGCCCTCTTACTTCCCCGTTCAACCGTGCCGCCCGGCCTCGACGCCGCGAGCGGCACTTCGTCGTTCCGTCACGCTGTGTGACCTTCGGGCTGCTGTGCGGGAGGTTCGGGCCGGATCTCGCGGCGTTCACCTGTTGGGGTGATCGAGATATCCACAAGCGTTCTCGCGTCCACAGGAATTGTCCAAGATCCACACGATTTCCGAGATCGCCGCACGGTGATTCCGCACGCGAAGTTCCGGTTCGGTCCGACGGCCGGTCCGGCATTGCCGAGCTGTGCGGAGCGGCCGGTATCCGGCGCTGCGCCGGCCGGGCTTCGCGGCGGTGCGGATCGCTCGCGGACGCGGGCGGCGCGGAGAGAGGGGGATCGGACCATGACGGGGACGAGTGCGCAGGACCCGGTGCGGGACACTGGGGCGCGGGGGCGGGCGCCGCTCATCGTGACGGAGGACGGACGGCTCCTGGACGACCTGCTGCGGCTGTGCGCGGCCGCCGGGGTGCGGCCGGAGGTCGGACACGGGGCGCCGGGCGGACGCGGGAGCTGGGAGGGCGCGCCGCTCGTCCTGGTCGGGGACGACGCGGCCGACCGGCTGCGCGGAGCGCCCCGCCGGCACGGGGTGGTGCTCGTGGGCCGGGACCAGGACGACCCGGGGGTGTGGCGGCGCGCCGTCGAGATCGGCGCCGACCACGTCCTGATGCTGCCGGACGGCGAGCAGTGGCTGATGGACCGGATCGCGGACGTCGCGGAGGGCGTCGGGCGGCCCGCCCTCACGGTCGGCGTGCTCGGCGGCCGGGGCGGCGCCGGTGCCTCCACCCTGGCCTGCGCGCTCGCCGTGGCGTCCGCGCGGGCCGGGCGGCGCACGCTGCTCGTCGACGCGGACCCGCTGGGTGGCGGGCTCGACGTGCTGCTCGGCGGCGAGGCCGCGGACGGGCTGCGCTGGCCCGCCTTCGCCCAGTCCCGCGGCCGCGTCGGCGCCACCGCCCTGGAGGAGTCCCTGCCCGCGCTGCACGGCCTGCGGCTGCTCAGCTGGGACCGGGGCGATCTGGCGGCGGTGCCCCCGGAGGCCGTGCGCGCGGTGCTCGCCGCGGCGCGGCGCAGGGGAGGCACCGTCGTCGTGGACCTGCCGCGCCGGATCGACGCGGGCTCCGTGGAGGCGCTGGCCCAGCTCGACGTGGGGCTGCTCGTGGTCCCGCCCGAGCTGCGCGCGGTCGCGGCCGCCCGGCGGATGGCGGGCGCCGTCGGCATGGTGCTGCGCGACCTGAGGATCGTCACCGCGCCCGTACGGGGCACGGCCGCGCTCGGCGCCGACGAGACGGCCCGGCTGCTCGGCCTGCCGCTCGCGGGTGAACTGCCCCTGGACAACGGGGTCCTCGCGGGAAAGCCGCCGGGGGTGGGCGGCCCGCTCGGGCGGTTCACGGCGCAGTTCTGGGACCGCGCGGCTGTCGGCTCGGACGCCGGGGGCATGGCATGACCGCCGTGGTCGGGGCCCGCATGCTCGATGGCGTCCGCCAGTGGCTCGCGGAGAACGGGGCGGAGGCCACCCCCGCGCGCGTCGCCGAGGCGCTCCGGGCGCAGGGCCGGATCCTGGGCGACGCCGAGGTGCTCGGCGCGGCCGGCCGGCTCCGCTCCGAGCTGGTGGGCGCGGGCCCGCTGGAGCCGCTCCTCGGCGACCCCGCGGTGACCGACGTCCTGGTGTCGGCGCCCGACCGGGTCTGGGTCGACCGGGGCGGCGGCCTGGAGCCCGCGGGGGTGCGCTTCGAGAGCGCGGCGGACGTGCGCCGGCTGGCCCAGCGGCTCGCCGCGGTCGTGGGGCGCCGCCTCGACGACGCCCGCCCCTGGGTGGACGCGCGCCTGCCCGACGGGACCCGCCTGCACGCCGTGCTGCCGCCGATCGCGGTCGGCTGCACCTGCCTGTCGCTGCGCGTCGTACGGCCGCGGGCCTTCACCGTGGACGAGCTGGTGACGGCGGGCACGGTGCCGCCGGGCGGCGACCGGGTGGTGCGGGCCCTGCTCGACGCCCGCCTCTCCTTCCTGATCAGCGGCGGCACCGGCAGCGGCAAGACGACGCTGCTCAGCGCGCTCCTGGGCCTGGTCGGACCGCAGGAGCGGATCGTCCTCGCCGAGGACTCGGCCGAGCTGCGACCCGACCATCCACACGTGGTGCGCCTGGAGGCCCGGCCGGCCAACCAGGAGGGCGCGGGCGCCGTCGGCCTCGACGACCTGGTCCGCCAGGCCCTGCGGATGCGCCCCGACCGCCTCGTCGTCGGCGAGGTGCGCGGCCCCGAGGTCGTCTCCCTCCTGGCCGCTCTCAACACAGGGCACGAAGGAGGCTCGGGCACGCTGCACGCCAACGCGGCGAGCGACGTCCCCGTCCGCCTTGAAGCGCTCGGCACGGCGGCAGGCCTCGACCGGGCCGCCCTGCACAGCCAACTCGCGGCGGCCGTCTCGGTGATCCTCCACCTCGTACGGGACCGAGGCGGGCGGCGACGGGTCGCGCAGGTCCACGTACTGGAGCGGGACGCGCAGGGCTGGGTGCGGACCGTCTCCGCGCTGGAGTGGGGCGAGCGGGGTTTCGTGCCGGGGCCCGGCTGGGCTCGGCTGCGCGAACTGCTGGGGATGCGCGGTGATCCGACATGAGCGGGGTCGTGGCGGTGGCGCTGCTCGGCGTGCTGAGCGTGGCCTGGGCCGTGCGCGTGCGAGGCGGCGAACTGCGCAGGGCGCGGGCGGTGTTGGGCCCGGGCCCCGAGGTGGGTGGCGCCGCGCCGGTGGTTCGGTGGCCGGGGCTGGTGAGGTGCCGGGCCTGGTTGGGGGCGCGACCCGAGTGGGCGTGCGGGGCGGCCGGGCTGGCCGTCGGGGTGCTCGGGGCCTCGCCGCTGCCCCTGGTGCTGGGGGCCGCCGCGGTGCCCGGGGCGGCGCGGGTGCGCAGGGCGCGGGACGCGCGGCGGGCGGCGGAGCGGCGGGGCGACGCGGTGATCCGGCTGTGCGAGCTGCTGGCCGGCGAGGTGCGCGCGGGGCGGCAGCCCGGAGCGGCGCTCACGGTCGCCGTACGGGAGTCGGGGGCGCCGGGCGGGGCCGCGGTGGTGGCCGCGGCGCGGTTCGGCGGTGACGTTCCCGGGGCGCTGGGCTCGGCGGCCGCGGAACCGGGCGCCGAGGGTCTGTACGGGCTCGCCGCGTGCTGGCGGGTGGCGGTGGACCGGGGCGCGGGCCTCGCCGTCGGGGTCGACCGGCTGGCGGACGCGTTGCGGGCCGAGCGGGATCAACGGGCCGAGCTGAGAGCGCAGTTGGCGGGTCCGTGGTCGACGTCGGTGATGCTCGCCGGGCTGCCCGTGTGCGGGCTGCTGCTCGGCTCGCTGCTCGGGGCCCGCCCGCTGCGGGTGCTGCTGCACACCGGGCCGGGGCTCGGGTGCCTGGTGGTGGGCGGGCTGCTGGAGGCGGCGGGGCTGTGGTGGGCGGTGCGGATCGTGCGCGGGGCGGAACGGGGATGACGGGGTGGTCGGGGTGATCGATGTGTTCGGGGTGTTCAGGGTGTTCATGGTGTCCGGCGGGGCTGGGTCGATGGCGGGAGTTGTCCACAGGCTGGGGGTGGTGCTGTGTGTCGCCGGGTTGAGTGTCTGGGGGGCGTACGGGGTGTGGGGACGGTTGAGGGCGCGGGCGGTACGGCGCCGGGTGCGGGCGGTTCTGGAGGCGGCCCCGGTCGAGGTGCGGGCGCGGTGTCGGATGCGGATGCCGTCGGGGGTGTGGCGGTGGGCGCCGGTGGCCGGGGCGGGGTGTGCCGGGTACGCGCTGGTCGGCGGCGTGGCCGGGATGTTCGTCGGGCTGGTCGTGGCGTCGGGCGTGGGGTGGTGGAGGTCTCGCGGGAAGAGCGCGGGGCCGGCGGCTGTCCCGACGGAGGGGCTCGGTGCGGACGAGCGGGCCGAAGTGGCACGGCAACTGCCGCTTGCCGCCGAGCTGTTGGCGGCCTGCCTGGCGGCCGGGGCGGATCCGGTCGGGGCCGCACGGGCGGTCGGGGAGTCGTTGGGCGGGGCCGTGGGGCGAGGTCTCGCGCGGGGTGCGGCTCAGGTGCGCCTGGGGGGTGAAGCCGCCTCGGCGTGGCGGGAGGTGGCGGTACTGCCCGGTGCGGCCGGCCTCGTGCGGCTCCTGGAGAGGGCCGGGGAGTCCGGGGCGCCCGCGGCGGTGCCGGTGGCCCGGTTCGCCGCGGAGTGCCGAGCCGAGCGGGGCCGGCGTGCGACGACGGCGGCGAGACGGGCGGGGGTGGTCATCACCGCGCCGGTGGGGCTGTGCTTCCTGCCCGCGTTCCTGGCGATCGGCGTACTGCCCGTGGTGATCGGACTGACGGGAGGTGTGCTGGGCGGAGGAGTCGGTCGGTGAGGGGTGCTGAGAGGTGAACGAACGTGATGCGCAAGGGGGTTGTGATGAGCCGTGGATGCGGTGAGTGCAGTGAATGCGGTGGGTGCGGCGGAAGTCATGAGGGTCGTGGAAGCCGCCGGGGAACGCGGGGTGGTGTCGGCGTGCGGGTGCGGGTGCGGGTGCGGCGTTGGGCGCGGGCCGTGCGGACCGCGCGGAAGGACGCCGGGATGGTCAGTGCCGAGTACGCCGTGGGGATTCTCGCGGCCGTGGGCTTCGCCGGGCTGCTCTACAAGGTGATGACGAGCGGGGCCGTGATGTCGGCCCTGGAGGAGCTGGTGGGGAAGGCGCTCAATGGGTCGTTCTGACCGGGGCTTCGTGACGGCGGAGGCGGCGGTGGTGCTGCCCGTGCTCGTGGGGTTCACGCTGGCGCTGGCCTGGGGGCTGCTCGCGGTCTCCGGGCAGATCCGGTGTGTGGACGCGGCGCGGGCCGGTGCCCGCGCCGTGGCCCGGGAGGAGCCCGCGAGCGAGGCACGGGCCGCGGCCCTGGAGGCGGCGCCGCCCGGGGCGCGCGTGGCGGTGAGCCGGGAAGGAGACCTGGTGCGGGTGACGGTGTCGGCCCGGTCGGCGGGGCCGGGTCCGCTCGCCGCGGACCTGAGGGCGGAGGCGGTCGCGGCGGCCGAGGAGACGGTGGGGGCGGCGTGAGGAGGCAGGCGGGAAGAGGGCGGGCCGGACCGTGCGGGCGCCGGACGGGCTCGCGGCTGCGGGCCGATCGTGGGTCGGCGACGGTGTGGGTCGTGGTGGCGATGGCCGCGGTGGGGGCGGTGTTCGGGGTGGTGCTCGCCCTGGGCCAGGCAATTCAGGCCCGCCACCGGGCGGGCGGCGCCGCTGACTTGGCGGCACTGGCTGCGGCGGGGCACTGGATGGAGGGCGGTACCGATGCGTGTGCCCTGGCCGGGCGGGTGGCCGGGGCGCAGGGGGCGAGAGTCGTGAGCTGTGCGGTGCGGGGGGAGGTGGCGGAGGTGGTCGCGGCGGCGGGGCGGGGCCCGTTCGCGGCGGAGTTCCGTTCCAGAGCCGGCCCCTCGGGGCCTCGCCCGGAGGGGCCTTTGGCACCTGTTCCGGGGCCGGAGTCTGAGCCGGACTCGAGCTCCGAGACTTCTCCGGCGCCGGGACCGGTCCCGGAATAAGACTCACGCCTCGGTGCATCTCCGGTGCCGGTACCGGGTCCGGAGCAGGGGCGGCGCCTCGGGACACCTCCGGCGCCGGGGCCCGTCACGGAACCGGACTCGCGCCCCCAGGCTCTGCCGGGACTGGATCCGGGGCCGGGTCAGGAGCAGGGCTCGACGGTCGGTCGGCTCACCGGCGGGCCCTCGGCGTCGGGGGCCGGGCCGGCTAATCCCCCGTAGACACCGCGGGTTGGGGCGCGTCCGGCTGGGTGGGCGCGCCCTGGAGGAGGACGGAGAGGAGGCGGACCGCGCCGCGCTTGTGCAGGGGGTCGTTGCCGTTGCCGCACTTGGGGGACTGGATGCAGGACGGGCAGCCGGCCTCGCACTCGCAGGCGGCGATCGCCTCGCGCGTGGCGGCGAGCCATTCCCGGGCCGTGTGGAAGGCCCGCTCGGCGAAGCCCGCCCCGCCGGGGTGGCCGTCGTAGACGAAGACCGTGGGGAGCAGCGTGTCGGGGTGGAGCGGGATCGAGACGCCGCCGATGTCCCAGCGGTCACAGGTGGCGAAGAGCGGGAGGAGGCCGATGGAGGCGTGTTCGGCGGCGTGCAGGGCGCCGCCGAGGATCTCGGGGTTGATGCGGGCGGCGTCGAGCTGGTCCTCGGTGACCGTCCACCACACCGCGCGGGTGCGCAGGGTGCGGGGAGGGAGGTCGAGTTTGGTCTCGCCGAGCACCTCGCCGGTGATGAGGCGGCGGCGGAGGTAGCCGACGACCTGGTTGGTGACCTCGACCGAGCCGTAGCACAACCGGCCGTCGCCCCACGGGACTTCGACGTCCGTCTCCAGGACTGAGATGGCCGTGGTGTCGCGGGCGGTGGTGGAGTACGTGGGGTTGGCGGGCTCGACGAGGGCGACGTTGTCGTCGAGGTCGAGGCGCTGGACGACGTACGTGCGGCCCTGGTGGAGGTGGACGGCGCCGTCGTGGACGGTGGTGTGCGAGGAGGCCGCGTCGACGGTGCCGAGGAGCCGGCCGGTGCTCGCCTCGACGATCTGCACCGGGTTGCCGCCCCCGCCGCGGATGTCGGCGAGGTCGGCGGCGGACTCGCGGCGCGTCCAGTGCCAGGCCTTCGTGCGCCGCCGGAGCAGCTTCGCGGCCTCCAGCTGCGGGAGCAGCTCGGCGGTGGTGGGGCCGAAGAGGTCCAGGTCCGGTGCGGTGAGCGGGAGTTCGGCCGCCGCGGCGCACAGGTGTGGGGCGAGCACGTACGGGTTGTCGGGGTCGAGGACCGTGGACTCGACGGGCTGGTCGAAGAGGGCCTCGGGGTGGTGGACGAGGTAGGTGTCCAGCGGGTCGTCGCGGGCGACGAGGACGGCGAGGGCGCCCTGCCCGGAGCGTCCGGCGCGGCCGGCCTGCTGCCACAGGGAGGCGCGGGTGCCGGGGTAGCCGGCGATGAGGACGGCGTCCAACCCGGAGACGTCGATGCCGAGTTCGAGGGCGGTGGTGGCGGACAGGCCGAGGAGTTCGCCGGAGTGCAGGGCGGCTTCGAGGGCGCGGCGTTCCTCGGGGAGGTAGCCGCCCCGGTAGGCGGCGACACGCCGGACGAGCGAGCGGTCGACCTCGGCGAGTCGCTCCTGGGCGATGACCGAGATCAGTTCGGCGCCGCGCCGGGACCGTACGAAGGCGACGGAGCGGACGCCCTGGACGGTCAGGTCGGTCAGCAGGTCGGCTGTCTCGGCGGTGGCGGTGCGCCGCACCGGGGCGCCCTTCTCGCCCTGCATCTCGGTGAGCGGCGGCTCCCAGAGGGCGAAGACGAGCTCGCCGCGCGGCGAGGCGTCGTCGGCGACCTCGACGACCGGCAGGCCCGTCAGACGGCCCGCTGAGGCGGCCGGCTCGGCGGAGGTGGCGGAGGCGAGCAGGAAGACGGGTTCGGAGCCGTAGCGGGCGCACAGGCGGCGCAGCCGGCGCAGGACCTGGGCGACGTGCGAGCCGAACACGCCGCGATAGGTGTGGCACTCGTCGACGACGACGTACTTCAGGGCCTTGAGGAAGGAGGACCAGCGGGCGTGGGAGGGCAATATCCCGCGGTGCAGCATGTCGGGGTTGGTCAGGACGTAGTTGGCGTACTGGCGGACCCACTCGCGTTCTTCGAAGGGAGTGTCGCCGTCGTAGACCGCGGGACGGATCGCGTGGCCCAGCGGTTGTGAAAGTTCCTTCACCGACCGGCACTGGTCCGCCGCGAGCGCCTTGGTGGGGGCGAGGTAGAGCGTGGTGGCCCCGCGGCCGTTCGGCGCCTCGGAGCCGTCGAGCAGCCCGGAGAGGACCGGGACCAGGTATGCCAGGGACTTGCCGGAGGCGGTTCCGGTGGCGACGACCACCGACTCGCCGTCGAGGGCGTGCTCCGCCGCGAGCGCCTGGTGGGCCCACGGGTGATCGATTCCGGCCTTCTGCACGGCGGCGACGACCTCGGCGCGGATCCGGTCCGGCCACACGGCATGACGGCCCTCACGAGGGGGCAAGTGCTCCGTATGGGTGATGCGCGCAGCCCTGCTCGGACCCGAGGCGAGCCGCTCCAGGACCGCCCCGGGAGAGGGTCGGGAGCCCGTGGACGCCGCAGGTCGTTCGGGTCGGTGATTCTTGGCCATCGGCTCCGAGTGTGTCACTGGCGTGACGGACAATGTTCCAAGGCGTCGTGCACGCCTGCCGGTAAGTGATTGAATGCCATCGCGGCTGGCGAACCGTCCCGGGGGATCAGGCCGAGGTGTCCCCGAGGGGCGACCGCTCGATTAGCAAGGTGCTGGAGGATCCGTGGACCTGTCCCTGTCGACCCGTACCGTCGGCGATCGTACGGTCGTCGAGGTCGGTGGCGAAATCGATGTGTATACCGCGCCCAAGCTGCGCGAGCAGCTGGTCGAGCTGGTGAACGACGGCAGTTTCCACCTTGTCGTCGACATGGAGGGCGTGGACTTCCTCGACTCCACCGGGCTCGGCGTGCTGGTCGGCGGTCTCAAGCGTGTGCGGGCCCATGAGGGCTCGCTGCGCCTGGTCTGCAACCAGGAGCGCATTCTCAAGATCTTCCGGATCACGGGTCTGACCAAGGTGTTCCCGATCCACACCTCGGTCGAGGAAGCCGTAGCGGCGACCGACTGAGCCGGTCGAGAGAGTCAGGGGACCGGGCGGCCCAGGCCGTCCCGGTCTCCCCGAGCACGCCCGTACTTCGAGGGGGATGCATGGCCACCGTCGAACTTCGCTTCAGTCCTCTTCCCGAGCACGTCAGGACCGCCCGTCTCGTGGCGGCCGCGGTGGCGCGCAGGGCGGGCGTGGACGAGGCGGTGCTCGACGAGGTCAGGCTCGCCGTCGGTGAGGCGTGCAGCCGCGCCGTGGGGCTGCATCAGAGCAGTGGCCTGACGGCGCCGGTGCGCGTGGCTCTCATCGAGGAGGAGAAGCAGTTCTCCATCGAGGTGGGTGACGAGGCGCCGCGGGCCGCGGTGGTCGAGCAGGCGTCCGCGGGCGGTGGTGCGGGCGAGCCGGAGGCGGACGGCGAGGACGACATGGGTCTCGCGGTCATCAGCGGCCTCGTGGACGATGTGGAGGTCACCGCCGACGAGAGCGGCGGTCTCATCCGCATGAGCTGGCCGACCACGCCGGACACGGAGGAGCCGCCCGGCTGACCGGCGGCGACGAAGACAGCAAGCCCTGTTCACCCGCGCGGTGAGCAGGGCTTTCTTTCGTTCTGTAGATCTTTCCCGCCGGCCTTTCGCGTGATCATTTCCGCGATCGTTCCCGTGATCATTTCTGCCGGTCTCTTTCTAGATCGAATTCGCCGATGATCTCGGGAGGGCTCCGATAATGCCTTGGAGGCATTATCGGCTTCCCTTCAGGTCGACGATCTTATCTTTTCCCGCGTACTGTTTTGATCAGGTTCCTCTCCCTACAATCCGTCCACGTCTTGAGCTCAGTCCAAGCGTCAAGGAGGACGAATGGCGGAGCCTTCCATCCCCTCACATCTCGCGGCCGCGGACCTGACGGACGGCAATCGTCTGATCGTGATCGTCATCGCCGTCGTCGCGCTCGCGGCGCTCGCCCTGGCCGGAGTCCTGGTGCGCCAGGTGCTCTCGGCGGGCGAGGGCACGGATTCCATGAAGAAGATCGCCGGTGCGGTCCAGGAAGGCGCGAACGCCTATCTGGGCCGGCAGCTGCGCACCCTGGCCGTGTTCGCGGTCGTCGTCTTCTTCCTTCTCATGCTGCTTCCGGCGGACGACTGGAATCAGCGCGCCGGTCGCTCGGTGTTCTTCCTGATCGGCGCCGTGTTCTCCGCGACCACCGGCTATATCGGAATGTGGCTCGCGGTGCGCAGCAATGTGCGCGTCGCCGCCGCGGCCCGGGAAGCGGCCTCGGGGGAATCCGAAAAGGATCCCACCGTCGCCTCACACAAAGCCATGAAGATCGCTTTCCGTACGGGCGGCGTCGTCGGCATGTTCACCGTGGGGCTCGGTCTGCTCGGTGCCTCCTGCGTCGTGCTGGTCTACGCGGCCGACGCGCCGAAGGTTCTGGAGGGATTCGGGCTCGGGGCCGCGCTGATCGCCATGTTCATGCGTGTCGGCGGCGGCATCTTCACCAAGGCCGCCGACGTCGGCGCCGACCTGGTCGGCAAGATCGAGAAGGGCATCCCGGAGGACGATCCGCGCAATGCCGCGACCATCGCCGACAACGTGGGCGACAACGTCGGAGACTGCGCCGGGATGGCCGCCGACCTCTTCGAGTCGTACGCCGTCACTCTGGTGGCGGCACTGATCCTCGGAAAAGCGGCCTTCGGTGACGCGGGGCTCGCCTTCCCGCTGATCGTGCCCGCGATCGGCGTCGTCACGGCCATGATCGGCATCTTCGCCGTGGCGCCCCGCGCGAGCGACCGGTCCGGGATGAGCGCCATCAACCGGGGCTTCTTCGTCTCGGCCGTCATCTCGCTGGTCCTCGTCGCCGTGGCCGTCTACGCGTACCTGCCGGGCTCGTACGCGGAGCTCGACGGGGCGGTCGGGGAGGTCACCGGCAAGTCCGGCGATCCGCGGATCCTCGCGATCGTCGCCGTGGCCATCGGCATCGTGCTCGCCGCGCTGATTCAGCAGCTCACCGGGTACTTCACCGAGACGACCCGGCGGCCCGTGCGGGACATCGGGAAGGCCTCGCTGACCGGGCCCGCGACCGTGGTGCTCGCCGGCATCTCGATCGGGCTCGAGTCGGCCGTCTACACGGCGGTGCTGATCGGCCTCGGCGTCTACGGCGCGTTCCTGCTCGGCGGCACGTCGATCATGCTGGCGCTGTTCGCCGTGGCGCTGGCCGGGACCGGGCTGCTGACCACGGTCGGCGTCATCGTCGCCATGGACACCTTCGGGCCGGTCTCCGACAACGCGCAGGGCATCGCCGAGATGTCCGGTGACGTCGAGGGCACGGGCGCGCAGGTGCTCACCGACCTGGACGCCGTCGGCAACACGACCAAGGCGATCACCAAGGGCATCGCCATCGCCACGGCCGTGCTCGCCGCGGCCGCGCTGTTCGGCTCGTACCGGGACGCGATCCTCTCGGCGGCCCACGACGTCGGCGAGAAGGTCGGCGACGCCGGGCCGATGAACCTGAACATGGACATCTCGCAGCCCAACAACCTGGTCGGGCTCATCGTCGGCGCCGCCGTCGTGTTCCTGTTCTCGGGGCTCGCGATCAACGCGGTGTCGCGGTCGGCCGGTTCCGTGGTCTACGAGGTGCGGCGGCAGTTCCGCGAGCACCCCGGGATCATGGACTACACGGAGACGCCGGAGTACGGGCGGGTCGTCGACATCTGCACCAAGGACGCCCTGCGCGAACTCGCCACGCCCGGGCTGCTCGCCGTCATGGCGCCGATCGCGGTCGGCTTCACGCTCGGCGTCGGCGCGCTCGGCGCGTATCTCGCGGGCGCCATCGGGACGGGCACGCTGATGGCCGTCTTCCTGGCCAACTCGGGTGGCGCCTGGGACAACGCGAAGAAGCTCGTCGAGGACGGCCACCACGGCGGCAAGGGCAGCGAGGCCCACGCCGCCACGGTCATCGGCGACACGGTCGGCGACCCGTTCAAGGACACGGCGGGCCCGGCGATCAACCCGCTCCTGAAGGTCATGAACCTCGTCTCGCTGCTCATCGCGCCCGCGATCGTCAAGTTCAGCTTCGGGGACGACGCGAGCGTCGGCGTACGGGTCGTGATCGCGGTGCTGGCACTCGCCGTCATCGTCGGCGCGGTCTACGTCTCCAAGCGGCGCGGCATCGCGGTCGACGACGACACTGACGACGCCGGACCGGCCACGAAGCAGGCGGATCCGGCCGATCCGGCGGTGGTGCCGTAATGCCCTTGGGCAGTGGTGCCGTAACACCCTCGGAGCATGTCGAGGACGGCGCCTGAGCGGTCAACACGGAGGCGGGCGGCCCGGATTGACGGGTCGTCCGCCTCACGCGTGTCCCGGGTTTGCCGGTTCGTGTCCCGTGAGCCTTCTCTCCCTTGATGCAAATGGCCCCTAATGGGGAAGAAACTGGTCATATCTAACGCCTCGCGTGCGCTGGTCGTGTGCTTGGCGTGTAAGTTCCGGGGCCGAGAGCCATGGAAGGGACCAATCCGGTGAACAAGAAGCTCGCGGCCGCACTGTCCGGCGGTGCGGTACTGGTACTGGCGCTGTCGGGCTGCAGCGGTGACGACAGCAACGAGGAGCTGAACGCCTGGGCCAAGCAGGTCTGTGACGCCCGGGTGGCACCGGCGAAGCAGATCCAGGCCGCCAACGACTCGATCCAGAAGGTGAGCTCGGAGAACAGCAAGCCGGAGGAGGTGCAGAAGGCCGACTCCAAGGCGTTCCAGGACCTCTCCGACGCGTACGGCGACATCGCCGACGCGGTCGAGAAGGCCGGCCCGCCGCCGGTCGACGACGGCAAGAAGAAGCAGCAGAACGCCGTCAAGGAGCTCGACGCCCTCTCCACGGGCTACGCCGACCTGAAGAAGAAGGTCGACGCGCTCGACACCGGTGACCAGGCCGCGTTCGCCAAGGGCCTGGAGGGCATCGGTGAAGGCCTGACGAAGCTCAGCCAGAACGGCGACAACGCCGTCGCCGAGCTGCAGGAGGGCGAGGTCGGCAAGGCCATGGAGAAGCAGGAAGGCTGCAAGAGCACGGCCGCGACGCCGTCCGCCTCCAAGAACTCCTGAGCTCTGGAGTTCCTGAGCTCAGGAATTCGTGAGTTCCTGAATTCCTGAGTTCCTGCGTCTCGGGCCGCCTCACCGGCCCCATACGCCTCACGACGCCCCCGGTGCCCCCGCGCGCCGGGGGCGTGGCCGTTCCCGGGTCACAATGGGACCGTGAGTCGTACCAGCCTGGACAATCTGCCCGCCGCCGACCGTTCCGACGTCGCGCTCGCCCTGCGCGACGCGCTGCTCAAAGCCGAGTTCACCGCCGATGGGCTGCTCGACCTGCTCGGGGCGCCCGCGTACGCGGCGCTCGCGCGCAGCGAGACCGTGCCCGCGCTGCGGGCGACGCGCGGCGAGAGCCCTCTGGAGGCGCTCGTCCGCCTCTTCCTGCTGCAGCAGCCCGTGCCGCGCACCCGCCTGGAGGCCGTGCTGCCCCTCGACGCGTGCGTGGCGAGCGGCTGGCTGCGCGAGACCGACGGCGCCGAAGTCGCGGCGACCGTCGACGTACGCCCCTACGGCGGCCCGGACGGCGAGGACTGGTTCATCGTGTCCGATCTCGGCTGCGCGGTCGGCGGCGCCGGCGGTATCGGCAGCCGCGAGGAGGGCGTCGTGCTCGGCGTCGGCGGCGCGTCGACCACGCTCGCCGGCATCACCGTGCGCACGCCGGTCGAGTCCGCCCTGGACCTCGGCACCGGCTCCGGCATCCAGGCGCTGCACGCGTCCCGGCACGCCACCAGGGTCACCGCCACCGACCTCAACTCCCGAGCGCTGCACATCACCGCGCTCACCCTCGCGCTGAGCGGGGTCCCGGCCGCCGAACTCTCCGAGGGCTCCCTGTACGAGCCGGTCGGCGAGGAGACGTACGACCTGGTCGTGTCGAACCCGCCGTTCGTCATCTCGCCCGGCGCCCGGCTCACGTACCGGGACGGCGGGATGAGCGGGGACGATCTGTGCCGCACGCTCGTTCAGCAGGCGGGGGAGCGACTGAACGAAGGGGGGTACGCCCAGTTCCTGGCCAACTGGCAGCACGTGGACGGCGAGGAGTGGCAGGAGCGGCTGCGCTCGTGGGTGCCGCGCGGCTGCGACGCCTGGGTGGTGCAGCGCGAGGTGCAGGACATCACGCAGTACGCCGAGCTGTGGCTGCGCGACGCCGGTGACCACCGCACCGACCCGGCCGAGTACGCGGCGCGCTACGACGCGTGGCTCGACGCGTTCGAGGAGGCCGGGGTGAGGGCCGTCGGCTTCGGCTGGATCACGCTCAGGAAGAGCGCGGCCGCCGCCGAGGAGCCGTCGATCACCGTCGAGGAGTGGCCGCACCCCGTCGAGCAGCCGCTCGGCGACACCGTGCGCGCCCACTTCGCACGGGTCGACTGGCTGCGGGCGAACGACGACGCGGCGCTGCTGGAGTCGGCGTTCAAGCTGTCCGGCGAGGTCGTGCAGGAGCAGGTCGGGCTGCCCGGCGCCGAGGACCCGGAGCACGTCGTGCTGCGCCAGGGACGCGGGATGCGCCGGGCCACGAAGGTGGACACCGTGGGCGCCGGGTTCGCGGGCGTGTGCGACGGGACGCTGAGCGCCGGGCGGATCCTGGACGCCATCGCGCAACTCATGGGCGAGGAGCCCGTGTTGCTGCGCGACCGCACGCCCGCGCAGATCCGCACGCTCGTCGAGCAGGGTTTCCTGGAGCCGGTGGCACTCGCCGGCTGACCGGACTTCGCCCCGCGCTGTACGGGAGTTCACCCGTGGTTTCCCCGCCCGTGCGAGCCTCGCGGCCCTGGGCACCCGCAGCGGTGCCGACTGCCGGGGGAGGCAAAGGCGATGGAGAGTACGCCTGCGGTGTTCGCGGGTGCCGTGTTCGCGCTGTTCGGGGCGGGGTTGCTGCTGTGGACGGGGGTGCGGTCCGCGCAGGGTGAGCCGGTCGCGGAAGGGGTGCGTCCGGTCGCCGCGGCGGTGCTCAGCGGCAGCGTCGGGCTGCTCGCGGTGCTGGCCGCGGTCTGGTGCTTCGGCCGGCTCTGACGTCGGTTCCGACGTCGGCTCGGTACGGGCCTTCGGCTACGACGACGCCCGCCCCGGTCGGAACCGGGGCGGGCGTCGGTGTGTGCGCGATGCGTCAGCGCAGGACGCGGCCCTGAGCGTCCGTACGGTCGTTGCTCGTGAGGAACAGGATGCCGTCGATGAAGCCCCACAGGCCGCCGGCGCCGCAGGTCAGGATCGAGACGACGAGCTGCCAGACACCGATCTTCGTGTCGCCCACGTAGAAGCGACCGACGCCGAACGAGCCCAGGAAGATGCCGAGCAGACCCGCGACGAGCTTCTGCTTGTCGGAGTACGGGCGGCCCTGCGGGTCGACGCCGAAGGGGGCCTCGGGCGTGGCGCCGGGGAAGGGCTGGGACATGGGAGTTGCTCCTAGGGACAGACTGAACAGACCCGGTTGCCGGGCTGTCTGAGCGGATGGCCGAGAGTGAACGCACCGGTGGGGACACGGCGGCACCTCGGACGGGTCCGAGCCTAGGTGCAGCGGGGGTCCTCGCGAGCGCCCGAGCCCTTTATTGTGGCGGGTTCGTGACCTTGCGCGGCCTGATGTGATGTGCCGTCACTTCAGGTTGCGCAGCACGCCCCAGGTGAGGGCGAGGCCGAGCAGGGCGAGCTGTGTGCGGGTGCCGGGGAGAGGCGGACGGCGGCGCCCGCGCAGGCCTGCGTAGAGCCAACTCCCCAGCAGCGCAACGGCGAAGGGGGTGGCCACGAGCAGGAGCGCATTGTCGTGCCAGGCGGTCGCGATGCGGCCGTGCAGCACGTCGTACGCCATGCGCGTACCGCCGCAACCCGGGCAGAGCAGCCCGGTGAGCGCCCGGAACGGGCAGACCGGCAGCAGATGGCCCGGCTCGTGCGGATCGGTGCCGTACAGGTAGACGGCTCCCGCGATCCCGGCGGCGAGCACCGTGAGTGGTGCTGCGACAGCCGGGATCCTTGGAGACGTGCGCAGGGAGGCCATGGATTACGGCCGCAGCGGGCGGCCCTGGGAGTCCGTCGTGTTGCTGCTGGCCAGCATGACGATGCCGTCGACGAAGCCCCACAGGCCGCCGATGCCGCAGCTGAGGACGCCGACGATCAGCTGGCCGACGGCGAGTCCGGTGTGACCCGTGTAGAAGCGGCCGACGCCGAAGGTGCCGAGGAAGATGCCGAGCAGGCCGGCGGTGAGCTTCTGCTTGTCCGAGTACGGGCGGCCGTACGGGTCGTAGCCGTACGGGGCGGACGGGTCGTACGCCGCCGGGACGCCCGGCTGCGGCTGGGCGTAGCCGCCGGCCGGGGCGGAGTTCGGGTACGGGTAGCCGTAGTTCGGCTGGCCGGGCTGGCCCGGGGCGGCGCCGTAGCCGGGCTGCGCGCCCTGCTGCGGGTAGCCGTAGGGGTCCTGCGGGGGCTGCTGCTGGCCGTACGGGTTGTTCGGGTCCTGCGGGGGCTGCTGGCCGTACGGGTTGCTGTCGGACATCAGGGGCTCCTGCGCGGTCGGGATGGCCTTCGGGGACGAGCCGGAGGCCCCCCGTGGCTCTGTCGACAGACTCCCGGGCTCCCCCAGCCACCCCCCATCCTGTCAGGAGGAGATAAAGGTGTGGAGCACGGGCGCCGGACCGGGGCGGAATGCAGCGCAATAGGGACGCTCGTGACAGGAACGTGGCACGCACAGTGATCTTCCGCTCACCCGGAGGCCGGGCGTCCGCTCGCCGGTCCGGGGGCAGGATCAAGAAGAGTCGGGTTACCGTTCCGAGTGGCTGCTGCGTGCTTTTCCCGTTTGACACACCGGCGGGAGGTACCGTCACACTCCGCAGCAGTGCCGCAGAAGCAGTGCGCCGCACACCGGACCCGACCGACCAGAACGGCCCGAACCGCCGACCGGAGAGAAGAGCGAAGTTGTCCCCGACCAGCGAGACCGCACAGGGCGGCCGCCGACTCGTCATCGTCGAGTCGCCCGCCAAGGCGAAGACGATCAAGGGCTACCTCGGCCCCGGATACGTCGTCGAAGCGAGCGTCGGGCACATCCGCGACCTGCCCAACGGCGCGGCGGAGGTCCCCGAGAAGTACACGGGTGAGGTCCGCCGCCTCGGCGTCGACGTGGAGCACGACTTCCAGCCCGTCTACGTCGTCAACAGCGACAAGAAGGCGCAGGTCAAGAAGCTCAAGGATCTCCTGAAGGACTCCGACGAGCTCTTCCTCGCCACCGATGAGGACCGCGAGGGCGAAGCCATCGCGTGGCACCTCCTGGAGGTCCTGAAGCCCAAGGTTCCCGTCCACCGGATGGTCTTCCACGAGATCACCAAGGACGCGATCCGCTCCGCCGTCGCCAACCCGCGCGAGCTCAACAAGCGCATGGTCGACGCCCAGGAGACCCGCCGCATCCTCGACCGCCTGTACGGCTACGAGGTCTCGCCGGTCCTGTGGAAGAAGGTCATGCCGCGCCTGTCGGCGGGCCGCGTCCAGTCGGTGGCCACCCGTCTCGTCGTCGAGCGGGAGCGCGAGCGCATCGCCTTCCGCTCCGCCGAGTACTGGGACCTGACCGGCACCTTCGCGACCGGCCGCGCCGGCGACCCGTCCGACCCGTCCTCGCTGGTCGCCCGCCTGAGCGCGGTCGACGGCAAGCGCATCGCCCAGGGCCGCGACTTCGACTCCCTCGGTCAGCTCAAGGCCGGCTCGGCGAACACGCTGCACCTGGACGAGGCGAACGCGCGAGCGCTCGCCGCCGCCCTGGAGAACACGTCGTTCGCGGTCCGCTCCGTCGAGTCCAAGCCGTACCGCCGCTCGCCGTACGCGCCGTTCCGCACCACGACGCTGCAGCAGGAGGCCTCGCGCAAGCTGGGCTTCGGCGCCAAGGCGACCATGCAGGTGGCCCAGAAGCTGTACGAGAACGGCTTCATCACCTACATGCGTACGGACTCCACGACGCTGTCCGACACGGCGGTGACCGCCGCCCGCACCCAGGTCACGCAGCTGTACGGGGCCGACTACCTGCCGGACAAGCCGCGCACCTACGCCGGCAAGGTCAAGAACGCGCAGGAGGCCCACGAGGCGATCCGCCCCTCCGGCGACCGCTTCCGCACGCCCGCCGAGACCGGCCTGACCGGCGACCAGTTCCGGCTCTACGAGCTGATCTGGAAGCGGACCGTCGCCTCCCAGATGAAGGACGCGGTCGGCAACAGCGTGACGGTGAAGATCGCCGGCACCTCCGCCGACGGCCGCGACACCGAGTTCAGCGCGTCCGGCAAGACGATCACCTTCCACGGCTTCCTCAAGGCCTACGTCGAGGGCGCGGACGACCCGAACGCGGAGCTGGACGACCGCGAGCGGCGCCTGCCGCAGGTCACCGAGGGCGACGCGCTGTCCGCCGAGGAGCTCACGGTCGACGGCCACGCCACCAAGGCGCCGGCCCGCTACACCGAGGCCTCCCTGGTCAAGGAGCTGGAAGAGCGCGAGATCGGCCGCCCGTCGACGTACGCGTCGATCATCGGCACCATCCTCGACCGCGGCTACGTGTTCAAGAAGGGCACGGCGCTCGTCCCGTCCTTCCTGTCCTTCGCCGTGGTCAACCTGCTCGAGAAGCACTTCGGCCGGCTCGTCGACTACGACTTCACCGCCCGGATGGAGGACGACCTCGACCGCATCGCGCGGGGCGAGGCCCAGTCCGTGCCGTGGCTCAAGCGCTTCTACTTCGGCGAGGGCGACGACTCCGGCTCCGCGTCCGACGCGGGCAACGGGGACGGCGACCACCTCGGCGGCCTCAAGGAGCTCGTGACGGACCTGGGCGCCATCGACGCCCGCGAGGTCTCGTCCTTCCCCGTGGGCAGCGGGATCGTGCTGCGTGTCGGCCGCTACGGCCCGTACATCGAGCGCGGCGAGCGCGACCAGGAGGGCTACCAGAAGGCCGACGTCTCCGACGACCTCGCGCCCGACGAGCTCTCGGTCGAGTACGCGGAGGAGCTGCTCGCCAAGCCGAGCGGCGACTTCGAGCTCGGCGCGGACCCCGTCTCCGGCAACCAGATCATCGCCCGGGACGGCCGCTACGGCCCCTACGTCACCGAGGTGCTCCCCGAGGGCACCCCGAAGACGGGGAAGAACGCGGTCAAGCCGCGCACGGCCTCCCTCTTCAAGTCGATGTCCATCGACACGGTCACCCTCGACGAGGCGCTCAAGCTGATGTCGCTGCCCCGCGTCGTCGGCACCGACGCCGAGGGCGTCGAGATCACCGCGCAGAACGGGCGGTACGGGCCGTACCTGAAGAAGGGCACGGACTCGCGCTCCCTGGAGACCGAGGACCAGCTCTTCGGCATCACGCTCGAAGAGGCCCTGGCGATCTACGCCCAGCCCAAGCAGCGCGGTCGCGCCGCCGCCAAGCCCCCGCTCAAGGAGCTCGGCGAGGACCCGGTCAGCGGCAAGCCCGTCGTCGTGAAGGACGGCCGTTTCGGCGCGTACGTCACCGACGGCGAGACGAACGCGACGCTGCGCGCGGCCGACTCCGTCGAGGACATCACGCCGGAGCGCGGCTACGAGCTGCTCGCCGAGAAGCGTGCCAAGGGCCCCGCCAAGAAGACGGCGAAGAAGGCCGCCGCCAAGAAGGCACCGGCCAAGAAGACCGCGGCCAAGAAGACGGCGGCGAAGAAGACGACGGCGGCGAAGAAGACCACCACCGCCAAGAAGACGACCGCGGCGAAGAAGACCGCGGCCAAGAAGGCGGCGCCCGCGGAGTAGGTCTCCGTAGGGCGAGTCATCGCGAAAGGGGTGCCCTGGAGGCGCCCCTTTTCGTGTTCCCGCCGGTGCCTTTTCCCGTTCCCGCCGGTGTCCTTCCTGCTCCCGGGCATTTGTTCGGGCAGGGGCCATGGCTGTCGGTGTGTCCCGATAGGCTGGACGAATGACCCGTGCCGAGCAGCCAACGGCCCCCCACACGGCCTCCGACGACGCCCTGGTGGCGGATTCCCGCGAGCGTGCCGTGCGCGCTCTGCTGCGTGTACCGCAGCTGAAGAGGCTGTGGTCCGCCCAGCTCGTCGGCGGGGTCGGTGACGTACTCGGGCTGCTCGTGCTCGTGGTGCTCGCCCTGCAGGCGGCCATCGCCCAGGAATCCTTCGGCGGCGGATACCGGGGCGTGGCCCTCGCCGTCGCCAGCGTGTTCGGGGCCCGGATCCTGTCCACGCTGCTGTTCGGCGCCGTGCTCCTCGGCCCCCTCACCGCCCTGACCACGCCCGGCGGCCCGCTCGACCGGCGCTGGACCATGGTCGGCGCCGACGGACTGCGCGCCGCCCTGCTGATCGTCGCCCCCCTGTGGATCGACTGGACGCCGGACAACGCTATGGCGCTGCTCCTCGTGACGGCCTTCGTCGCGGGCGTCGCCGAGCGGCTCTGGACCGTCGCCAAGGAGAGCGCGGCGCCCGCGCTGCTGCCCGCGCCGCCCCCGGAGGGCGCCGCGATCCGGCCGCTGCCCGACCACCTGGACGCCCTGCGCCGCCTCTCGCTGCGCACCACCTTCCTCGCCGTGCCGCTCGCGGCCGCCGCCCTCGTGCTCGTCACGCTCGTGCAGAACCTGATCGGCGCCGGCGTCGACTGGTTCTCGCTGCACCAGGCCGCGCTGTCCTCCTACGTGGGCGCGGGCCTGTTCGCCGCCTCCCTGTCCGTCGTCTTCTTCCTGGAGCTGCCGGACACGCAGACCCCGCGCGCCCGCTCGCCGCTCGAGGGCCTGCGCCGGCCCAAGACCGCGGCCGGCGTCGACAAGGGCCGCACCGGCGCCATCCCGCTGCTCGTCCTCGCCTGCGCCGCGATCGCCGGTGCGATCTCGGCCGCCGTCGCCGTCTCCGTGCTGCACGCCAAGGACCTGGGCGGCGGCCCCGTCACCTTCGGGCTGCTCGTGCTCGGCCTGACCGGCGGCACCGCCGTCGGCATCCGCACCGCGCCCGCCGTGCTCCCGGCGCTGTCCCGGCGCCGGCTGCTCGCCCTCGTCATCGCGCTGACCGGCATCGCCCTGCTCGCCGCCGGCCTCGTCCCGGACGTCACCACCGTCCTCCTCGTCGTCGCCCTCGCCGGCGTCACCGCGGGCATCGCGGCCCACACCGGGCACACCCTGCTCGACCAGGAGACCGAGGAGTACCGCAGGCCCCGCACCACCGAGCACCTCCAGGCCGTCGTACGGGTCTCCGTCGCGCTCGGCGTGCTGCTCGCCCCGGTCCTCGCCGGGCTCATCGGCCCGCACCGCCTGGAGAACGGCAAGTTCGTCTTCGCGCACGGCGGCGCCGCGTTCACGCTGATGCTGGTCGGCGCGCTGCTGCTGCCCGTCGCCGCGCTCGTCCTCGCCAAGACCGACGACCGCAGCGGCGTCCCGCTCCGCCACGACCTGCGCGACGCCCTCCTCGGGGGGAACGATCCGGCGCAGGCCCCCGCCGCGACCGGCTTCTTCATCGCCCTGGAGGGCGGCGACGGCGCCGGCAAGTCCACCCAGGCCGAGGCGCTCGCCGAGTGGATCCGCGCCAAGGGCCACGAGGTCGTCGTCACGCGCGAGCCCGGCGCGACCCCGGTCGGCAAGCGGCTGCGCTCGATCCTGCTCGACGTGTCGAGCGCCGGCCTGTCCCACCGGGCCGAGGCCCTCCTGTACGCGGCCGACCGCGCCGAGCACGTCGACACCGTCGTACGGCCCGCCCTGGAGCGCGGCGCCGTCGTCATCTCCGACCGCTACATCGACTCGTCCGTCGCCTACCAGGGCGCGGGCCGCGACCTGTCGCCCGTGGAGGTCGCCCGGATCAACCGCTGGGCCACCAGCGGCCTCGTCCCGCACCTGACCGTGCTGCTCGACGTCGACCCGGAGGCCGCGCGCGAGCGGTTCACCGAGGCGCCGGACCGGCTCGAGTCGGAGCCGATGGAGTTCCACGCGCGCGTGCGCTCCGGCTTCCTCACGCTGGCCGCCGCCGACGCCGGGCGCTACCTGGTGGTCGACGCGGGCCAGGAGCCCGAGGGCGTCACCACCGTCATCCGGCACCGCCTCGACCAGCTGCTGCCCCTCTCCGAGGCCGAGATCAAGGCCCAGGAAGAGGCCCGCAAGGCCGCCGAGGAAGAGGCGCGGCGCAAGGCCGAGGAAGAGGCCGCGCGCAAGGCCGAGGAGGAGCGCCTGGAGCGGGAGCGTCAGGAGCAGCTCGCCAAGCTGCGCGCCGAGGAGGAGGAGCGTCAGCGCCGCGAGCTGGAGGAGGCGCAGCGCGTCGAGGCCGAGCGCCAGGCGGAGGAGGCCCGGCAGCGCGCCGAGGAGGCCCGCCGCAAGGCCGAGGCGGAGCAGGCCCGTCTACTCGCCGAGGAGAAGGCACGCAAGGCCGAGGAGGAGCGCCGCCGCAAGGAGGCCGAGGAGGAGGCACGCCTTCGGGCCGAGGCCGAGGAGCGCCGCCTGGAGAAGCAGCGCAAGGCCGAGGAAGCGCTGCTGCGCGCGGAGGAGGCCCGCCGGCTCGCCGCGCAGGCGGCGCAGGCCGCCCAGCGCAGTGCGCACACGCCGACGACGAACCTGCGCAAGGTCGAGCTCCCGGAGTCCGGCCCCAAGGCGGCTCCGGCCGCGCCCCAGGTGTCCGAGGCCGCCCCTGACGTGCCGGACAACGAGACGACGGTCCCGACGCCGATCGTGCGGCCCGAAGCGGCCGGAGCGGACGCCGAGGAGACCACGGTCATGCCGAAGCCGCCCGTGCGGGAGGCCGAGGAGACGGCGCAGCTGCCGCGTCCGGCCGCCGACGAGACGGCCGTACTGCCGCAGATCCAGGAAACGTCCGACCGGGTCCCGCCGGGCTACTTCCGTGACGAGCGGCCCGCCGCGCGGGAGCGGGAGAACGAGCGCACGGCCGAACTGCCGCAGGTCGACGAGCAGGGCCGGCCGCGCCGCCCCCGCCCGGACTGGGCGGAGGAGACGCCGCTGGACGACCTGCCGTCCCTCGCGGACGAGCTGCTCGGGGGCCTGGACGACGAGCCCGAGGACGGGCGCGGGCGGCGCCGCCGGCGCTGAGACAGCGTGAGGGGTGGGGGCTCAGGTCAGCCTGAGCTCCACCCAGTCCACGGTGTCGCCGTCCAGCCGGTAGCGGTCGACCTCGGTCGTGAACCCGGTCCGCTCGGCGAAGCGCAGCCCCGCCGTGTTCGACGTCAGCACGACGGTCTCGACCGCCTCGGCGCCCAGCGCCCGCGCGGCGGCGAGCCCCCGCTCGTACAGCACGGTGCCGAAGCCCTGGCCGCGGTGCTCGGGCAGCACGCGCGAGATCACGGTGGCGGCGCCGCCGTCGCGGGGCGGCCGGACCGTCGAGCAGCCGACGGGGGTGCCGTCGGGGGCGTACGCGAGCTCCAGGACGTTGCGCCCGGCCCGCTCGCGGACGTCGTTCAGGGAGAGCAGCGCCGAGGCGACGGGCACGACGGTGTTGTGGATGTGACGCCAGTCGGCCAGCGCCCGGCTGTCATCGGGGCCGAGGGTCTCGACGCGCAGACCGCGCAGATCGCGTAGGTCGTTCGAACCGTTCCGTAGATCGCTCATGGGCTCATCCCATCGCGCGGAGCGCCGGGTTGTCAGCCGGAATTCGGGGGCTGTCAGTCGCGCCCGGCACAATGGCGGGAGGGCGAGGAAAGGGCGGTGGCGCATGACCGTGTGGGACGACCTGGTCGGTCAGGAGCGCGTGGCGGGGTCGCTGGACGCGGCCGCGCGGGACGCGGACGCCCTGGTGACGGCGGTGGCGCAGGGCACCGCGCCGCCCGCAGCGTCGAAGATGACCCACGCGTGGCTGTTCACGGGCCCGCCCGGCTCGGGGCGGGTCACGGCGGCGCGGGCGTTCGCCGCGGCGCTGCAGTGCGTGAGCCCCGACCGGGCGCTGGGCGGGGCGCCGGGCTGCGGTTTCTGCGACGGCTGCCACACGGCGCTGCTCGGCACGCACGCGGACGTGTCGACGGTGGCCGCGGTCGGCACGCAGATCCTCGCCGACGACATGCGCGACACGGTCCGCAAGTCGTACACGTCGCCGGCCGGCGGCCGCTGGCAGGTGATCCTCGTCGAGGACGCCGAGCGGCTGAACGAGAAGTCGGCGAACGCGGTGCTCAAGGCCGTCGAGGAGCCCGCTCCCCGCACGGTCTGGCTGCTGTGCGCGCCCTCCGTGGAGGACGTGCTGCCCACGATCCGTTCCCGCTGCCGCCTGCTCACCCTGTCGACCCCGGCGGTCGACGCCGTCGCCGACATGCTCGTACGGCGCGACGGCATCGAGCCCGAGGTCGCCGCCACGGTCGCGCGCGCCACCCAGGGCCACATCGACCGGGCCCGGCGGCTGGCCACGGACCCGCGCGCGCGGGAGCGCAGGGCCGCCGTCCTGAAGGTGCCGCTGCGCGTCGCCGACGTGGGCGGCTGTCTCAAGGCGGCCCAGGAGCTGGTCGACGCGGCGGCCGAGGACTCCAAGCAGCTCGCCGAGGAGGTCGACACGAAGGAGACCGAGGAGCTGAAGGCGGCGCTCGGCGCGCAGAGCGGCGGACGGATGCCGCGCGGCACCGCCGGCGTGATGAAGGACCTGGAGGACAAGCAGAAGCGCCGCCGTACGCGTTCGCAGCGGGACAGCCTCGACCTGGCCCTCACCGAGCTGACCGGGGTGTACCGGGACGTGCTCGCGCTGCAGCTCGGCTCGCGGGTGGCGCTGGCGAACGTGGACATCCAGGACACGCTGGAGCGCCTTGCCAGAGAGACGTCCCCGGAGTCGACCCTGCGCCGCGTCGAGGCGATCGCCGCGTGCCGCGAGGCCCTCGACCGCAATGTCGCTCCGCTGCTGGCGGTGGAGGCGATGACGATGGCTCTGCGCGCGGGCTGATCGGGCCGGGGGGGGGCTGAGGGTCGGTCGGCGGGTGCGGGCCGGTGGGGCTTCTCGCGCAGTTCCCCGCGCCCCTGAAATGCAGACCCTTCGGGTCGCATTTCCCCGAGACAGGTGCGGGGCGCCTGTTGCCGGGGGAAGGCGCGGCGAAGCCGCATGCCTTCCAGGGGCGCGGGGAACTGCGCGACCAGCCCCCACCGGAGCCGCGGCCGAAATCAAGCGGGCCCGCTCAGGACCGCCGGGTACGTAAAGTGACGGCCGGCGCGCGGAGCGTTACGCTCGCCCGATGCACTCCAGGCGCCTGACCCGACCCGCCCGCCGTCGACGATCCGCCCTGCTGGCCGCCGCCGCGGGCCTGCTGCTGACGGGCGTCTCGGCCTGTTCGCCGCAGCCCGCGGACTCCGCCGGCGCCTCGCTCACCGCCCTGCCCCGGTCCACGCCGCAGAGCCTGACCAGGTACTACGACCAGACCCTGAAGTGGCGCGAGTGCGGTGCCCCCGGCTTCGAGTGCGCCACGCTCAAGGCGCCGCTCGACTACGACAAGCCGGCCGCCGGGAACATCGACCTCGCCGTCTCCCGCAAGAAGGCCACCGGCCCCGGCAAGCGCCTCGGCTCCCTGCTGGTCAACCCGGGCGGCCCGGGCGGCTCGGCCGTCGGCTACCTCCAGTCGTACGCGGGCATCGGCTACCCCGAGGGGATCCGCGCCCGCTACGACATGGTCGCCGTCGACCCGCGCGGCGTCGCCCGCAGCGAGCCGGTGACCTGCCTCTCGGGGCGCGCCATGGACCGGTACACGCAGACCGACGCGACGCCGGACGACGCCGGTGAGCGGACGGAGCTGAGCGCGGCGTTCGAGGACTTCGCGCAGGGCTGCGAGACGCACGACCGGACCTCGCGGGAGGTGCTGCCGCACGTGTCGACCGTCGAGACGGCCCGCGACATGGACCTCGTACGGGCGGCCGTCGGCGACGAGAAGCTGAACTACGTGGGTGCCTCCTACGGCACGTTCCTCGGCGCGACCTACGCGGGGCTCTACCCGGAGCGGGTGGGCCGTCTGGTCCTCGACGGCGCGATGGACCCGTCGCTGTCGGCGCGCGAGCTGAACATGCAGCAGACCGCCGGCTTCGAGACCGCGTTCCAGTCCTTCGCGAAGGACTGTGTCGGCCGCTCCGACTGCCCGCTCGGCAAGGGCACCCCGGCGCAGGCCGGCGAACGCCTGAAGAAGTTCTTCACGGACCTCGACGCGAAGCCGCTGGACGCGGGCGACCCCGACGGGCGCAAGCTCGGCGAGTCCCTCGCGACGACGGGCGTGATCGCCGCGATGTACGACGAGGGCGCCTGGCCCCAGCTGCGCGACGCGCTCACCGCGGCCCTCTCCAAGAAGGACGGCGCCGGCCTGCTCGCCCTGTCCGACAGCTACTACGAGCGTGACCCGGACGGCTCGTACACGAACCTGATGTTCGCGAACGCCGCCGTGAACTGCCTGGACGCGCCCCCGGCGTTCACCTCGCCGGACGAGGTGGAGAAGTCCCTGCCCGACTTCGAGAAGGCGTCCCCGGTGTTCGGCGCGGGCCTCGCCTGGGCGTCGCTGAACTGCGCGTACTGGCCGGTGAAGCCGACCGGCGCCCCGCAGCGGATCACCGCCGAGGGCGCCGCCCCGATCGTCGTGGTCGGCACCACCCGCGACCCCGCGACCCCCTACCCCTGGGCCAAGTCCCTCGCCGCCCAGCTCTCCTCGGGCCGCCTCCTCACCTACGACGGCGACGGCCACACCGCGTACGGCCGCGGCAGCACCTGTATCGACGGAGCGATCGACCACTACCTCCTGACCGGCACCCCGCCGAAGGACGGAAAGCGCTGCTAGCGACCGCCCCGGCCCCCCGAAAAAGGGTGCGCGGAGCACTCCTGGGGACCGTGTAGGATTGGCGACGTTGCTGACGCACTCCGGTGCGCGCGGCGGCGCCGCCTTAGCTCAGATGGCCAGAGCAACGCACTCGTAATGCGTAGGTCTCGGGTTCGAATCCCGAAGGCGGCTCAGACACAGACCCCAGGTCGGATTCATCCGGCCTGGGGTTTTTTGTTGCTCGGGGCATGGCGAGTCGCACGGCCTTCGCGGCCTGGTCGACCTGCGCTCGTGTGATGCGGATGTGAGTACCCGAGTGCCTGCTGGACAGCCGGAGCACGCGTGGCAGCTGCTCTGGCGTCCGACGTGCTGGGGGAGCTGAGACAGTACGCTGAGTTCAGCGGGATCGGGACCGCCCCCGCATGATGTCCGGGAGGTGCGTCATGACTGCCGAGATGGCAGCCCCTGCGTGGATGCACGAGCAGATCACGGCGGAGCAGTACGACTCCTGGTCCGACGAGCAGTGTGCAGGGATCGAGATCGTCGACGGGATGGTTGTCGTGAGCCCCAGCGCCTCCAAGCGCCACAACCGGCTCGCTCGGATCCTGGCGAATGCCTTGGAGGCGGCTGCGGGGCCTGATTGGAACGCGGACACCGACTTCGACGTTCGCCTCCAGGACGTCCCGCTCACGAATCGGCGCCCGGACGTCGTGGTGTACCGCGCGGACACGATCGACATCACGCCCACCCGTCCTGAGCACGTGTTGCTGGTCGTTGAGGTTGTCTCACCGGGATCGGAGACCACCGACCGGATCGTGAAGACGGACCAGTACGCCAAGTCTGGTATCGCCTTCTATTGGAGGGTCGAGCAGGCGGTGACCGGCGTGCCTCTCGTGTACACCTACGTCCTCGATCCGGCCGCCAGGGCCTATCGGGACGGGGAAGTGTTCACCGGTGTCATCAAGGTCTCGGCGCCTTTCGCCGTGGAGGTCGACCTCAGCAGGATCTGATATCCCGAAGGTGCTCAGTTAAAGACCCCAGGTCGGATGCATCCGGCCTGGGGTTTTCTGTTGTCGTCAGGTTGTCGTGAGCTTGTGCTCAGGGTGTCGACAAGGCGGTGACTGATCCCGTCAGCAGCACCCCCGCGTACGACACCCCCGCCACCAGCACCCAGGACGCCAGCCCGAGCAGGGCCGTGCGGGTGCCGCCCGTGCGGGCGAGGGTGGGGAGGTGGACGGCGCTGCCGAGGCCGAACAGGGCGGCGGCCAGGAGGAGTTCCTGGGTGAAGGTGGCCGCGTCGAGGAGGGGGGCGCTGAGGAGGCCCGTGGTGCGCAGGGCGACCATCGCCAGGAAGCCCACGACGAACAGGGGGAGCAGCGTGGGGCGGGCGGTGGAGGTGGTGGGGTCGGCGCGGCGGCGGCTCAGGGCGACCCCCGCCACGAGAGGCGCCAGCATCGCGACCCGGATCAGTTTGACCAGGACGCCCTTGGTCAGGGCCTCGGGTCCGGCCGTCTGGGCGGTGGCGACGACCTGCCCGACGTCGTGGACGCTCGCGCCGACCCAGCGCCCGAACTCCGTGGGGTCCAGGCCGAGCGGGGTCCGCAGCAGGGGCAGTACGGCGATGGCGAGCGTGCCGCAGAGCGTGACCAGGGCGACCGAGGCGGCGACCTCCGCCTCGTGCCGCTCGTCGTTCCCGTCCTTGCCGAGCACGCCGCTGACCGCGCCGATCGCGGACGCGCCGCAGATCGAGTAACCCGTGGCGACCAGCAGCGACTGGTCGGCGGACAGCCCGATCCGGCGGCCCAGCCACTGCGTCCCGAAGAACGTGACCAGGACGACGCCGGCCACCATGGCGACCGCCTGCCAGCCGAGTTGGACCACGTCACTGAGGCTCAGTTTCAGGCCGAGCAACACGATGCCGAGCCGCATCAGCCGCTTGCCCGCCATCGACAGCCCGGGCCGCGCGGCACCCCGTACGAGGGGAGCGGTCACCGGCAGATGGGCCGCGGCGATGCCGAGCACCACGGCCGCGGTGAGCATCGGCACGGCGGGCAGCAGCCGGTGGATCCCGTACGCCACCGCGACTCCCGCCGCGGCGAGCGCGAGGCCCGGGGCGAGGCGCTCCGCGCGGGGGGCGGCGGGCGGCGCCGTCGTGCGGCGTGGGCGTGGCGGACCGATGAGAACCATGGATCTCAGCGTGCGCCGGGCCCGGGGAGCCCACTAGACGCGATCTTGTGGGCAGGTCATAGGGTTCGGCTATGACCGTACGAGCTCGCCGATGACCTCGGAGTCCGACCGCACCACCGACCGCACCATCGACCGAGCCGCCGACGGCACCCCGCGCCCGCTCCCCGACCTGCACGCCCTGCAACTGCTCGTCTGTGTCGCCGAGACCGGGAGCCTGGGCCGGGCCGCCGCGCGGCTGCGCATCAGCCAGCCGTCCGCGAGCGCCCGGATGCGGACGCTGGAGCGGCGTATGGGGCTGAAGCTGCTGGACCGTTCGACCTCGGGCTCGCGGCTCACGCCCGCCGGCGCCGTCGTCGGCGACTGGGCGCGCTCGCTGCTGGAACAGGCGGAGGCGCTCGTCGCGGGCGCCGCCGCGCTGCGGTCCCGGCAGGACCACCGGCTCCTGGTGACCGCGAGTCTGACCATCGCCGAGGAACTGCTGCCGGGCTGGCTGGTCGGGCTGCGCGAGGAGTCGCCCGACACGCACGTCGGGCTCACCGTCACCAACAGCTCCGGGGTGATCGAGGCGCTGCGCCGCGGCAGTTGCGACCTGGGCTTCGTCGAGGGGCCCTGGGTGCCGGACGACCTGCACCGCACGGTCGTCGGCCGCGACCGCCTCGCCGTGGTCGTGGCCCCGGGCCACCCCTGGACCCGGCGCCGCCGCCCGCTCACCGGCCGCGAACTCGCCGACACTCCCCTGCTGTTGAGGGAGCCCGGCTCCGGTTCCCGCGAGACCCTGGAGAAGGCGCTGCGCCCGTACGACGGCGTGGCCGTGCCGATACTCGAACTGGGCTCCACCGCGCCCCTGCGCAGCGCGGCCGCCCAGGGGCTGGCCCCCGCCGTGCTCTCCGCGCTGGCCGTCCAGGAGGACGTGGACCACGGCCGGCTGCGCGAGATCGAGGTCGATCCGGCGGTCCCGCTGCGCCGTCTGCTGCACGCGGTGTGGCTGAAGGGGCGTGAACTCCCCGAGGCGGCCGTGCGCCTGCTCGGAGTGGCCCAGGCTGCGTGAGACGCCCGCGCTCGGCTACAGGGGGAGCTTGAAGCCGTCGTGGCTGCGCGCGAAACCCAGCCCCGCGTAGAACCGATGCGCCTCCGTCCGCTGCTTGTTGCTGGTGAGCTGGACGAGGGCGCAGCCGCGCTCGCGGGCCCGCTCGATCGCGCGGGACATCAGGGCCCGGCCGAGGCCCGACCCCCGCCGGTCGGCGCGGATGCGCACCGCCTCGATCAGCGCGCGCTCGGCGCCGCCCTTGCCGAGCCCAGGGATGTACGTGGCCTGGAGGCAGCCCACGACCGTGCCGCCCGGCTCCACGAGCACCAGCATCTCGTTGCGCGGATCGGCGTCGATCGCCGCGAAGGCCCGCTCGTAGGCCTCCGTCACGACCACGGTCGCCGGGTCCACGACACGGTCCTCGTCGGCGAGCAGGGCCAGGACCACCGGCAGGTCGGCGCGGGTCGCGGGGCGCAGGGCGTGATCGTCGGAGTGCATGGGGCCCGACCTTAACGGGCGGCGGGAGACCCGCCGCCGACACTAGGGTCACGCAACGGCTGATCAGACGCTGCATCTCACGGTCCTGGGCTCCGCGACGCCCTACCCGAGCGCGGACAACCCCTGCTCCGGCTATCTGGTGACGGGCGGCGGCGCCCGCATCTGGGTCGACGCGGGCAGCGGCACGCTCGGCCCGCTCCAGCGGTACACGCGCCTCGACGCACTCGACGCCATCTGGATCTCGCACCTGCACGCCGACCACAGCGCGGACCTGCTCACCGCCTACTACGGTGCGCTCTACGCCGACCTCACCCTCACCGCCCCGATTCCCCTGTACGGTCCGCCCGGCATCACCGACCGCCTCGCCGGGTTCCTGACGAACGGCGCGGACCGCAGCCCGGTCGATCGGCCTTCGCCGTCACGGAGTTGTACGACGGCCACCAGGTGGACGTCGGCCCCCTCCGCCTGACCGGCCGGGCCGTGGCCCACGGCATGCCCGCCTTCGGGCTGCGCGTCGAGGGCGCGGGCGGCTCCCTCGCGTACTCCGGGGACACGGCCCCCTGTGCGAGCCTGACCGAACTGGCCGCCGGCTGCGACGTGTTGCTCTGCGAGGCCGACAGCGACCGGCATCCGACGGCGGCTCCGGAAGCCGAACGGGTCCACCACACGCCCGAGGACGCGGGCGAGACGGCCACGAAGGCCGGCGCGGGACGGCTGATCGTCACGCACGTAGGGCGCTCACTCGCCCCGCGCGAGGCCGTGGACCGGGCCTCCACGCGCTTCGACGGCCCCGTCGAACACGCCGCACCCGGCGCCGAGTTCGAGGTCCGGCGCCGCTGAAAGCAGCTCACTTCGCGTCCGCGTAGCACTCCACCCCCGCCACCGAGAACGGGAACCGCACCGGGGTCTGGCCGAACGTCAGCCGCCCCGCCGTCGCCGCCGCCCGCTCGATCGCCTCCGTCACCTCGGGGACCTCGTGCTCGGGGCAGTGGACGATGACCTCGTCGTGCTGGAAGAAGACCAGCTCGGCGGCGAGCGGAGCCAGGGTGGAGCGCAGGGCGGCGAGCAGGAGGAGGGCCCAGTCGGCGGCGCTGCCCTGGACGACGAAGTTGCGGGTGAAGCGGCCCCGGGCACGGGAGTTCGTCGAGGCGTAGCCGTACGGGGAGTCGGCGGAGGTCTCGTCCTGCGGCAGGCCCGCCTCCTCCGCGCCGGAGGCGCCCGCCGCCGGGGGACAGGTGCGGCCCAGCCAGGTGCGCACGAGCCGCCCCTCCTCACCGGCCCGCGCCGCCTCGTCGACGTACGCGACCGCGCGCGGGAAGCGGCGGCGCAGCAGCGCCAGGTTCTTCAGGCCGTCGCCCGAGGTCTGCCCGTACATGGCGCCGAGGACGGCCAGCTTGGCCTGGTCGCGGTCGCCGGAGAAGGCGCGGTCCGAGACCGACTGGTAGAGGTCGCCGGACTGGGCCGCGACCTCCATGAACGCCGGGTCCCGCGAGATCGCCGCGAGCACCCGGGGCTCCATCTGCGCCGCGTCGGCTACGACGAGCCGCCAGCCCGGGTCGGCGACGACCGCGCGGCGGATCACCTTGGGGATCTGCAGCGCCCCGCCCCCGTTCGTCGTCCAGCGGCCCGAGACCGTGCCGCCCGGCAGGTACTCGGGGCGGAAGCGTCCGTCCCGCACCCAGTCCTGGAGCCAGGACCAGCCGTGGGCCGTGTAGATGCGGTACAGCTTCTTGTAGGCGATCAGGGGCGCGACCGCCGGATGGTCCAGGGACTCCAGCTCCCAGCGACGGGTCGAGGTGACCTTGATGCCGGCCTGGGCGAACGCCTTCACGACGTCCGCCGGCAGCTCCGGCCGCACCCGTCTGCCGAACGCCGCCGACACCTCGTCCGCCAGCTCCGCGAGCCGGCGCGGCTCGCCGCCGCCCGCGTACCGCTCGCCGAGCAGCTCCGCGAGCACGGCCCGGTGCACATCGGCCCGCCACGGAAGGCCCGCCGCGCGCATCTCCGCCGCGACCAGCATCCCGGCGGACTCGGATGCGGTGAGCAGCCGCATCCGCTCCGGGTGCTCGGCCGCCGCGTGTCTGCGCTGCTGCTCCGCGTACACCTCGACCAGGTCCGGCAGCGGCACGTCGACGGGCGGGCGGGGCTCGAAGAGGGAGGACTGGGAGCCGGGGGCGGCCGTGCGCGGCGGCGGGTCGGCGGGCACGGGGCCCTGGCGCAGGCGGGCCAGGGCGGCGGCCGCCGAGCGGGGTTCGCCGTGCCGCCCCTCGTGGCCCAGCAGCAGGTTCTCCGCCGCCTCGATGTCGTAGCAGCGCTCGACGCGGACGCCGGCGGCGAGCAGCCGCGGGTACACGGCGTGGGTGTCGCGCCAGACCCAGCGGGTCACGTCGGGCCGGGAGCGGACCGCCCCGGCGAGGTCCGGCTCGCGCACGACGGGGCCCGCGGGCAGCCCGTCGTCGCCCAGCGGCGCGAGCTCCGCGCCGCCGGACTCGGTCGGGGCGAGCACCCAGCGTCCGGTCATGCAGCGAGTCTCACACCGGCCACTGACAATCCCCGGGCGAGCCGGCCCCGAGCACCGGGGTCAGCTGTCGCCGCCCTCGTCGATCAGCCGTCTGACCTCCCGGTCGACGAGCCCGAGCCGCGCCTCCGCGACCAGCGGCACCGACCGCCGCTGCCGCCGCGCCTCGTGCACCTCGACGTCGACGGTGACCAGCGCCCGCTCCCACTTCGGGGCTTGCGCGACGACCGTGCCGCGCGGGTCGACGACGCGGGAGCCGCCCCAGAAGGACGCCCCGTTCTCGTTCCCGACCCGGTTCACGAAGACGACCCAGCACTGGAGCATCTTCGCCGTGTACGCGAGCAGCGTGTCCCAGTACAGGCCCGTGTCCATGGCCTCGGGGTCGAGCGTGGACGCGCTGTTCGCGGGGACGATCACGACCTCGGCCCCGTCCTGCACCGCGAGCCACGGCAGCACCGGCTGCCACGCGTCGTTGCAGACGAGGGTCGCGGCCCGGCCGCGCCCGCCGGGCAGGTCGTAGGCGCGCAGCTGCTGGCCGGGGCTGACGTGCTTGCGCTCCTCCCAGGCCAGGTAGTTCGGCAGGTACAGCTTGCGGTGGGAGTGCACGAGGGCGCCGCGCGAGTAGAGGGCGGAGGCGTTGTAGGCGCGCAGGCCGGTGTGCTCGTGCAGGCCGACGAGCGCGTCGGGCCCGCCCCGCTCGGAGGTCAGCGCGAGCAGCCGCGGGTCGTCGACGGTGATGGAGGTGTCGGTGGCGAGCGCGCCGAGGTGATAGCCGTGCAGGCTCAGCTCGGGGAAGACGACCAGGTCGGCGCCCTGGGCCGCGGCCTGCGCGAGCTGCTCGCGGGCGGTGGCGAGGTTCGCCTCGACGTCGCCGAGCACGCAGTCCGTCTGCGCCAGTGCCACTCTCATGTCCCGAGCGTCCCAGTCCCGCCCCCGCCCGGCATCCCGAGCGGCCCGCGCCCCTGAGATCATCGAAGCCGGGAGACGACCGGGAGACCGAGAGGGAGACAGGCACATGAGCGAAGGCACCGTCGATCGCGCCTTCGCCAAGGCTCTGTACGGATCCGAGGGCGACCTGGACACAGGCGCCTCCCTCCTCGCGGCCGACCCCGCGTCCGACACCGAACTCGCCCGGCGCGGACGCGAGCTCGTGCGCCGCGCCTGGGAGCGCGGCTGGCAGCCCGCCGACCTGCACCGCATGGTCGTTCGGGACCTGGGCCCCGACACCGCGCACAGCCGGCTCGCGGCTCGCCTGATCCGCACCGAGACCGGCCGCTACGACGTGCTGCCGCCGCGCTGGACGGCCCAGCTGGAGGCTCTGCCCGCCGGTGAGGCCCCCCGCACGGACCGCTTCTCGGCGGCGACGACCACCCTGGAGCTGTACCGGCTGCTGCTGCGGCTGCCCGCGATCGAGCCGGTCGGTCCGGTGCCCGGCGAGGCGCTGAGCGTGCCCGTGGCCGGTGAGTCGCGCACCCTGGCCCGGATCCGCGCGCTGCTCGCCAAGGCGGAGGCGACCGGCTACCCGCCGGAGGCCGAGGCGCTGTCCGCGAAGGCGCAGGAGCTGATGGCCCGGCACTCGGTGGACGAGGCGCTGCTCGCGTCCCGTACGCACGCGAAGGACACGCCCGCGGCCTGCCGGATCGGCGTCGACGCGCCCTACGAGACGGCGAAGGCGGTGCTGCTCGCCGCGGTGGCGGGGGCGAACCGCTGCCAGGCGGTGTGGAACGGCGCGTTCGGCTTCTCCACGGTCGTCGGCTTCGAACCGGACCTGGAGGCGGTGGAGCTGCTGTACACCTCGCTGCTCGTACAGGCCACGGCGGCGATGACGCGGGCCGAGGCGGAGCAGCGGGCGGGCGGCCGCAAGCGTACGAAGACGTTCCGGCAGTCGTTCCTGGCCGCGTACGCGCAGCGGATCGGTGACCGGCTCGCGGCGGTCGCGGACGAGGTGACGGGGGAGCGCGGGGAGCTGCTGCCGGTGCTCGCCGCGCGGGACGTGGCGGTGACGGGCCGCACGGAGGAGATGTTCCCGGAGACGGTGACGACGCGGATGCGGGGCGTCTCGGACGAGGCGGGCTGGCACGAGGGCCGCTCGGCGGCGGACCGCACCCGGCTGTCCGGTACGTCACCGTCCGGGGAGATTGATCCCGCTTAGTCCCCGTATTCTGGCCGGGTGAGCTGGTTCCGGGCGCTGAAGGACACCACGCGCTCGGGGTTGAGCGTCGAGCGCAAGCGGCTCGAACCGCTGATCGCGGTGCGCGGCGCCGCCGGACTCGCCCTCGTCATCGCGATGAGCCTGTGGCTGTTCGGGCCGGAGGTGGCGGCCGGATCGGCCTTCGGCGCGTTCCAGGCGGCCATCGCCACGTTCCAGCGGAGCTGGCGTCCGCGCCCCGAACTGGCCTTCGCCTCCGGCGCGAGCCTCGGCGTCTCCACCTTCGTCGGCTATCTCACCGGCTCGCACCTGGCCCTGTTCCTGCCGCTGCTCGCGCTGTGGACCTTCCTGGCCGGACTGGCCTGGGCGGCGGGCCCGACCATCGGCCTGATCGCCTCGTCGAACGTCGCGATGATGCTCGTCACGATCACCCTGCCGACCTCCGTCGCGGGCGCCGCCGCGCACGCCGCGATGATGATCGTCGGCGGCCTGGTCCAGGCGGCCCTGGTGATCCTCTTCCCCGTACGCCGCTGGGGCGCCCAGCGGGACGCGCTGGCCGACGCGCTCGCCGCCGAGGCCGACTACGCGCGCCGGCTGCGCCACGACCCGGTCGCCCCCTTCGACCCCGAGCCGCTGATGCTGGCCCGCAGCGCCGCCGCGCTCACCCCCCGCCAGGCCCGCACCCGGCCCGCCCAGCTGCGCGGCACGCGCGGGCTCGCCGAGCGGATCAGGCCCGTCCTCGCCTCGCTCGCCGACCCGGCCGTCGGGGTGCCCGAGGAGGGACCCGAGCGGGACCGGGTGCGGGAGCTGCTCGCCGGCGCCGGTTCGATCCTGGACGCCGCCGCCCGCGCCATCCGCCAGGGGCAGCCGGTGACGATCCCGGGCGGCGCGGTCGCCGCGTTCCGCAGCCCGGACACCGCCGCGATCCTCACCGGGCCCGCCCAGCGCGCGGCGAAACGGCTCGGCTCGCTGCTGCGGGACGTCGTGGAGACGGCCGGCGGCACCCGGCCCGAGGACGACGACGTCCGCCGCCGCCCCGCCGACCCGGCCGCCTCCCTGCGCCGGCCGTCCCTCTTCCGGCTGCTGCCCGCGGCCGTGCGGGCCGTCCGCCGCGAGGCCCGGCCGGGCTCGCCGATCCTGCGGCACGCGACCCGGGTCACCGCGGTCGCCCTCGCCGGTTACCTCCTCGGCAACGCGCTGCCCTTCGGCCACGGCTACTGGGCGCCCATGTCCGCCGTCATGATCATGCGGCCCGACTTCTCGCAGACGTACTCGCGCGCGGTCGCCCGCTTCGCCGGCACGCTCGTCGGGGTCGCCGTGGCCACCGGCATCGTGCGGCTCGCCCACCCGGACACGTACACGGCGGCCGCCCTCGCCGTGGGGTGCGCGTGCCTGATGTACCTGCTGATGCGTACGGGGCAGCTCGCGGCGCAGGCCTGCATCGCCGCGTACGTCGTCTTCCTGCTCGGCATGGGCGGCGAGAGCTGGGACCAGACCGTCGTCGAGCGGGTCGTGCTCACCCTGGCCGGCGGACTGCTCGCCATGCTGGCGTACGCGCTCTACCCGGCCTGGGAGACCCCGCGCCTGCGCACCCGGCTCGCCGACCGGCTCGTCGCGCTCGGCACGTACGCGGCGGCCGTCGTCGGGCACTACGCCCGGCCCGAGGGCAAGGCCTGCCCGGACGTGCGGGAGGCGCTGCTGAAGGCGCGGGACGCGCACATCGCGTGGGAACAGGCGCTGGCCCGGGCCAAGACCGAGCCGGTCCGCAGCCGGGGTCTCACACGGGCCGCGGCCGACGACGCGGCCGAGGCGCTGCATCATCTGGGGCGGGTGGCGATGCTGATGGAGGCGCATCTGCCGGAGCGCGGGGCCACGCCGGTGCCGGCCGCGTCCGTACTCGCCGACGCGCTGATCAAGGCGACCCGTGACGGGGCCCGGGCGATCCGTGAGCGTCGCGTGCCGCGCTGGGATCCCGTCCGGGAGGCGCTGGCCGCTTGGGACGGGGACGGGGTTCCGGACCGGGTCGTCCGTCGGGGCGCGGGGTTGCTGCTGGAGACGCTGGACGACCTGTCCGAGGCGCTGGACACGGAGGCTTCGCCGATGGGGGTAAAGGATTCGGGGGAGCGGACTGCCGCTTCTTGAGCGTCGCCGGGTGCGGGTGATTCGTGGCTGGTCGCGCCCCGCGGCGGAGCCGCTGATGTCACGGCCCCGCGCCCCTGAAATGCAGACCCTTCGGGTCGCATTTCAGGGGCTACGAAGCGGGTCAGCCCGTGGGGAGGCCCGTCGGGAGGCCGCCCGGGAGCTTGCCGTCCTCGGACTTGGTGAAGGCGTCGGTCTTGCCGCCGTCCCAGCTGACCTGCATGGACTTGCCGTCGTTGGACTCGACCTTGCCGGTCGTCCGGTCCGTGCTGCCGTCCGCGCACTTGAGGACGAACGTCGGCGCGGCCCCGTCGGACACCGTGCCGGAGCACAGGTGCCCGTCACCCGTGCTGAGCGAGGCCTGCTTGCCGCCGACCACGAGCACGACGGGCTGCCCGCCGCTCGTGGCGCTCCAGATGCCCTCGGTGTCCTTCACGGAGCCCGCGGACCCGGACGCGCCGCCGGTCGAGCCGCCGTCCGTCGACGAGGACGAGCCGCTGTCCGAGCCCCGGTCCTTCTTGCCGCCGCCGCTGTCGCTGCTGCAGCCGGTCACGGCCAGTGCCGCCACGACGGCCGCGACGCCCGCGACGATCCGTACGTTCCTGATGCGCACAACTTCCCCCTGCTTCACGACTGTCACAGCGGTCGCTCCCGTCGTGCGACCGCCGCAGCAAGTTACCAGTCGTCACACCGCGCCATGGTGACGTACCTCTCCCGGCGAGCTATTGAAAACGGAAGTCATTTCCATATACTGGGGTCCATGGCACGCAACGAACTTCGACCGGTGATCAAGCTCAGGTCCACCGCCGGGACCGGCTTCACGTACGTCACCCGCAAGAACCGGCGGAACGACCCCGACCGCCTGGCCCTGCGCAAGTTCGACCCCATCGCGGGCCGGCACGTCGACTTCCGAGAGGAGCGCTGACTTTCATGAAGAACGGCATCCACCCCGAGTACGCCCCGGTCGTGTTCCGCGACCGCGCGGCGAGCAGCGCCTTCCTGACCCGCTCGACGATCACCGCCTCCGACAAGCTCGGGGACCGGACGATCGAGTGGTCGGACGGCAACACGTATCCCGTGTTCGACGTCGAGATCTCCGACGCGAGCCACCCCTTCTACACGGGCCAGCAGCGGGTCCTGGACACCGAGGGCCGCGTCGAGGCCTTCCGTCGCCGCTACGGCGGCTGACCCCGCGGCTGATACCGGCAAAGACAGCAGGCCCGACCCCTTCCGGGGCCGGGCCTGCTGTCTTGTGTAATACCGCTACGGCGTCAGAACGGGAACTGCGAGCGTCCGTGCTGGACGGAAATCCACTTCTGCGTGGTGAACGCCTCGACCGTCGCCTCGCCGTTCAGCCGGCCGATGCCCGAGCGCTTCTCGCCGCCGAAGGCGACCAGCGGCTCGTCGTGCACGGTGCCGTCGTTGACGTGGATCATGCCCGTGTCGATCTGCTGGGCGAAGGCCACGCCCCGCTCGACGTCGCCCGTGTGCACGGCGCCGCTCAGCCCGTACGGGGTGTCGTTCGCGATCCGCACCGCCTCCTCGTCACCGTCGAAGGGGATGAGGAGCGCGACCGGGCCGAAGATCTCCTGCCGCAGGACCGGCGAGTCGGCGGGCAGGCCGGACAGGACGACCGGCTCGACCAGGTTGCCGTCCACCGCGCCGCGCACGAGCGCCGTCGCGCCCTCCGTGACCGCCTGCTCGACGACCGCCGAGAGGGCGTCCGCCTGCGTGGAGTTGATCACCGGGCCGATCACGGTCGACGGGTCGCGCGGGTCGCCCGCCTTCAGCGTCTTGACCTTGGCGACGAACTTCTCCGTGAACTCCTTCTCGACCTTGCGGTCGACCAGGATGCGGTTCGCGGCCATGCAGACCTGGCCCTGGTGCACGTAGCGGCTGAAGACGGCCGCGTCGACCGCGTAGTCGATGTCGGCGTCGTCGAGGACGGTCAGCGCGCTGTTGCCGCCGAGCTCCAGGACCGCCTGCTTGAACTGGGAGGCGCACACCGTCGCCACGTGCTGGCCGACCTTGTCCGAGCCGGTGAAGGAGATGACCTTCGGCACGGGGTGGGTGAGCAGGGCGTCGCCGATCTCGGCGATGTCGGTGATGACGACGTTGAGGAGACCGGCCGGCAGGCCCGCGTCCTCGAAGATCTTCGCGACGAGCGAGCCGCCCACGATCGGGGTGTTCTGGTGCGGCTTCAGCACGACCGCGTTGCCGAGCGCCAGCGCGGGCGCGACCGACTTCAGGGAGAGCAGGAACGGGAAGTTGAAGGGGGAGATGACGCCGACGACGCCGACCGGCACCCGGTAGACCCGGTTCTCCTTGCCGTCCACGGGGGAGGGGATGACCCGGCCCTGCGGGCGCAGCGCCAGCTGGATCGCCTCGCGCAGGAACTCCTTGGCCAGGTGCAGCTCGAAACCGGCCTTGACGCGGGTGCCGCCGAGCTCGTCGATGATCGCCTCGGCTATCTCCGCCTCGCGCTCCTCGACCAGGCGCAGCGCCCGCTCGAAGACCATCCGGCGCGCGTACGCGTTGGTCTTCGCCCAGTCCTTCTGCGCCCGCTCGGCCGCCCGGTACGCCTCGTCGATCTCCTCCACGGACGCGACGGTGATCGACGCCAGCTTGTCCCCGTTGTACGGGTTGAAGTCGATGATGTCCCACGACCCGCGACCCTCGCGCCACGTGCCGTCGATGTACTGCCGGTCCAGATCGGTGAAGTACGTGTGCGAGGACTGTGACGTCATGGCAAATCCCTTGCTGAAGCGCCGGACGGCTGATGGGACGTCATCGTACGTCCGGCGCCTGTCGATTGACGCAAGAGATCGGTCAACTCGCTTTGCACTCAGGCGAATTCGGTCAGTACCCGCTGGAGCAGATCGACACTCTCCGCCGGGCCCGGGCACTGCTCGGCGAGGAGCGTCATCGCCTTCTCGTACTGGGCGACGTCCTCGCGCTTGTCCAAGTACAGGGCGCTGGTGAGCTGTTCGAGGAAGACGACGTCGGAGAGGTCCGACTCGGGGAACCTGAGCAGGGTGAAGCTGCCGGACTCGCCCGCGTGCCAGCCGCGGTCGAACGGCATGACCTGGAGGGTGATCCGGGGCCGGTCGGCCAGCTCGATCAGGTGGCGCAGCTGTCCGCGCATCACCTCGGGCCCGCCGTGCACCCGGCGCAGCGCGGCCTCGTCGAGCACCACGTGCAGCTCCGGGGCCTGCTCGGCGACCAGCAGCTTCTGCCGCTCCAGGCGCAGCGCCACGCGCCGGTCGACGTCCTCGGGGGCGGCGCCGCGCATGCCCTGCTCGACGACCGCGTGGGCGTAGGCCTCGGTCTGCAGCAGGCCGTGCACGAACTGGGCCTCGTAGCCGCGGATGTGCGAGGCGGCGGCCTCCAGGCCCACGTAGGTCTGGAACCAGCCGGGCAGCACGTCGGAGTAACTGTGCCACCAGCCCGTGGAGTTGGCCTCCTTGACGAGCGAGAGGAGGGCCTCGCGCTCGGCGCCGTCCGTGACCCCGTACAGGGTCAGCAGGTCCTCCACGTCGCGCGCCTTGAAGCTCACGCGGCCCAGCTCCAGGCGGCTGATCTTCGACTCGGAGGCGCGGATCGAGTAGCCGGCGGCCTCACGGGTGATGCCGTGCGACTCCCGCAGGCGCCGCAGCTGTGAGCCCAGCAGGATGCGCCGCACCACCGAACCGCCGCCCGGCCCCAGCGCCTGGGGTGACGCCCAGGACTCCCCAGCGGTCACGTCGTCCACCCTCCCTGATCGATCCGGGCCCGAAGTCTGCCACTAAAACGCTCCGGGCCGTACTCGCGCGGTTACGGAAAGGGAGAAGAGGCGAAAGGGGTGCGTGAGAACTTGGAAGAAGTCGCGGGAAGAAATGAGCAAGAAGCGGTACGGGAACGGCCAAGTCCGGCGCGTGCACGTGCATCTGCCCTTGCATCCGTTCTGCGCATTCGGAACCATGGTCGCCACCACCGGTCGCTACGTACTGCGAAAATGGGGAGTGCCTCGCATGGGGACGAACGGATCGACCATGCTCGAGCCCTTCGACGCGTTGAGGCAGAGTCTTCCCCCGCTCGACCCCTCGGAGGTGTCCAGCGCCGCCTCCTGCGCCCTGCCCGCCCGCTACGAAGCGGTGCGCAGCGCAAGGGAGTTCAGCCGCAGAACGCTCGGCGACTGGGACGTGCCCGAGCGCTTCGACGACATCTGCCTGGTCGTCTCCGAACTCGTCACCAACGCGCTGCGCCACGCGCTGCCCGCGGACACGCCCTACGACCAGGACCCGCCGGTGCGGCTGCACCTGATGCGCTGGGCCTCGCGCGTGGTGTGCGCGGTGCGCGACCCCAGCAACGACAGCCCGGTGGCCCGCGAGGCCGACGTGTGCGAGGACTTCTCGGCCGAGTCGGGGCGCGGCCTGTTCCTCGTCGAGTCCTTCAGCGACAGCTGGGGCTGGCACCCGCTGGCCGGCGCGCTGAGCGGCAAGGTCGTCTGGGCCCTGTTCCGGGTGTGAGCGCCGGGCGGCCGCTCAGGCGACCGTCAGATGGTCGAACTCCCCGTCCTTCACGCCCAGAAGCATGGCCTCTATCTCGGCGGGCGTGTAGACGAGCGCGGGGCCCTCGGGGAAGTTCGAGTTGCGGACGGCGATCCTGCCGCCGGGCAGCTTCGCGAACTCCACGCAGGAGCCCTGCGAGTTGCTGTGCCTGCTCTTCTGCCAGACCACTCCGTGCAACTCCGTGGCCGCCATGCCGTTGTACACGTGGTGCACGGTTCGCTCCCCCGGTGGTTCATGTGGCACATGGGTGCAGGGGGCAACTGCCCCGACTGGTCTGGATCATAGCCCTCGATCAAGATCTTCTGCATGAGCAGATGCACGTGCACGCGGGGTGTTCCCGTGACTACAGAACTCGGCGGAACTCGGCGCCGACTCTCGTAAAGAGGCCAGGATCTGACCTACATGCCCCGTAGTTTCTTCTCATCGAGTCCGGCGAACGACGTGAGGTGTTTTCGATGGTCATGCACGTGAACCCCGAGGCCCGCGGTGACGAGCGCGGCGCGCTCCTGGCCTTCATCGCCGAGCAGCGCGGCGGCCTGCGCCGCACCCTGCTCGGGCTGACGGACGGGCAGGCGGCCGCGAAGCCCAGCGCCAGCGCGCTCTCGCTCGGCGGCATCGTCAAGCACGTCGCCGAGGTCGAGCAGGGCTGGGTGGCCCTGGCGAGCCGGACCGCGCCCGACACCAAGCGCGACCCGGAGTCGTACGGCATCGGCTTCCAGATGGTCGAGGGCACCGACACCGTGCGGTCGCTGCTCGACTACTACGAGGACGTCGCCCGGCGCACCGAGAAGTTCTTCCAGGACGCGCCCAGCCTCGACGACACCTTCCCGCTGCCCGACGAGCCCTGGTTCCCCGACGGCCAGGAGGTCTCGCTGCGCTGGCTCGGCCTGCACCTGATCCGTGAGACGGCCCGGCACGCCGGCCACGCCGACATCATCCGCGAGTCCCTGGACGGCAAGACCGCGTTCGAACTGGTGGCGCTCGCGCAGCAGCAGGGCTGAGGGCACATCCCCGAGGGCCTCGCACGGGCGCGGGTCCTACGCTGAGCGCATGTCAGCGATCCGCCTCCTGGTCCTCGGGGCCGTACGGCAGCACGGCCGCGCGCACGGCTACCAGGTGCGCAGCGACCTGGAGTACTGGGGCGCCCACGAGTGGTCGAACGCGAAGCCGGGATCGATCTACCACGCGCTCAAGCAGATGGCGAAGCAGGGACTGCTCCGCGCGCACGAGGTGGCGCCGTCGACGGCCGGCGGTCCGCCCCGCACCGAGTACGAGGTCACCGAGCGCGGTACGCGCGAGTACCTGACCCTGCTGCGCGAGTCCCTCACCGCCTACGACCAGAAACCGGACGCCCTCTCGGCCGCGCTCGGCTTCATGGTCGACCTGCTGCGCGCGGAGGTCGTCGCCCTGCTCCGGGAGCGGGTACGCCGGATCGAGGAGTGGCGCGCGTCCGTCACGGAGCACTACACGCCCGAGGGCGGCCCGGAGCGGCTGGGCCACATCGGCGAGATCATGAACCACTGGGTGTTCACCGCCGACACCGGCGCCGAGTGGACCCGCGCGCTCGTCGCCCGGATCGAGGGCGGCGCGTACACCTTCGCGGGCGAGGGCGAGCCGTTCGTCGGGGTCCTCGCGGACGGGCGGGAGAACCCGTACACCGCTCGCTGACCGGGGTCGGTGAGCGTCAGTGGTGGAAGGACGTCGCCGCGTCCTTGTCGCGGACCTGCGGGTGCGACTGGCTGCGCAGGTCGGGCAGGATCCGGGTCAGATCGTCGACGAGCAGCTGCGCCAGGTCCGCGGAGAAGCCGTTGCGGCACACGACGCGGAGCACGGCGAGGTCCTCGCGGTGCGCGGGGAACGTGTAGGCGGGCACCAGCCAGCCGTGCTCGCGCAGCCGCCGCGACACGTCGAAGACGTCGTACGCCGTCACGTCCGGAGCCGTCGTCACCGCGAACACCGGCAGCTCGTCGCCCCGCGTGAGCAGGCGGAAGTCGCCGAGCGCCTCGAAACGCTCGGCGAGCCCGCGCGCCACGTCCCGCGAGGCCTGCTGCACCGCCCGGTAGCCCTCCCGGCCGAGCCGCAGGAACGAGTAGTACTGCGCGACGACCTGCGCGCCGGGCCGCGAGAAGTTCAGGGCGAAGGTCGGCATGTCGCCGCCCAGGTAGTTGACGCGGAAGACGAGGTCGTCCGGCAGCGCGTCCGCGTCCCGCCACAGGGCCCAGCCGACACCCGGGTAGACCAGGCCGTACTTGTGGCCCGAGGTGTTGATCGAGGCGACCCGGGGCAGCCGGAAGTCCCACACCAGGTCCGGGTCGAGGAACGGCGCCACCATGGCGCCGGACGCGCCGTCGACGTGCACCGGGATGTCGAGCCCGGTCCGCTCCTGGAGCTGGTCGAGCGCCGCGCACAGATCGGCGACCGGCTCGTACGAGCCGTCGAAGGTGGAGCCGAGGATGCCGACGACGCCGATCGTGTTCTCGTCGCAGAGCTCGGCGGCGGCCGCCGGATCGAGGTGGAAGCGGTCGCCCTCCATCGGGACCTGGCGCGCCTCGACCTCCCAGTAGTCGCAGAACTTCTCCCAGCAGACCTGCACGTTGATGCCCATCACCAGGTTCGGGCGGGCGTCGCGCGAGGGGTAGCGGTCCGCGTTCCGCTTCGCCCAGCGGCGCTTGAGCGCCATGCCGGCCAGCATGCACGCCTCGCTGGACCCGGTCGTCGAGCAGCCCACCGCGGTCGTCGGGTCGGGCGCGTGCCACAGATCCGCGAGCATCGCGACGCAGCGGCGCTCCAGCTCGGCGGTGCGCGGGTACTCGTCCTTGTCGATCATGTTCTTGTCCCGGCACTCGGCCAGGAGGACGTCCGCCTGCGGCTCCATCCACGTCGTCACGAAGGTGGCGAGGTTGAGACGCGCGTTCCCGTCGAGCATCAGCTCGTCGTGCACCAGCTGGTACGCGGTCGACGGCAGGAGCGGGCCGTCCGGCAGCCGGTGCTTGGGCGGTGCGTCGGTCATCCCGGCCGCGGGGTCGGCCACGCCGTAGAACGGGTTGACGGCCATCGGGCGCTCGTCGCGCCCCCCGGACCGGCCCGCGGGACCGTGGTGCAGCGGAGGCATCGGCGACTCCTTCGTGAGCGGCGTCCCCCGCGCCAGCCTAGGCAGACATCGCGGAACGGGCATATCGGGCGTCCATGCGGCGCGCTTGCACCTCACGCGGCGTGAGGACCCAAGCTGAGTCACGTACGGAGAACCGCTGCGGGAAAGGAGCGGCCATGACCTCCTCGGTCCACTCGGTCGGCCAGGTGGCCGGATTCGCCGGGGTCACGGTGCGCACGCTGCACCACTACGACGAGATCGGACTGCTCGTCCCGAGCGAGCGCAACCACGCGGGACACCGCCGCTACACCGCGTCCGACCTGGACCGGCTCCAGCAGATCCTCTTCTACCGGGAGCTCGGCTTCCCGCTGGACGAGGTGCAGGCCCTGATCGACGACCCGGCGACCGACCCGCGCGAGCACCTGCGGCGCCAGCACGAGGTGCTGACCGCCCGCATCGAGAAGCTGCAGAAGATGGCCGAGGCCGTCGAACACGCCATGGAGGCACAGAAGATGGGAATCCAGCTCACCCCGGAGGAGCGCTTCGAGGTCTTCGGGGACAAGGACCCCGAGCAGTACCAGGAGGAGGCGCAGGAGCGCTGGGGGAACACCGAGGCCTGGGCCGAGTCCCAGCGCCGCGCCGCCACCTACACCAAGGAGGACTGGCAGCGCATCCAGGCGGAGGTCGAGGACTGGGGCCGGCGCTACGCGGCCCTCGTCGCCTCCGGCGAGCAGCCGTCCGGCGCGGCGGCCCTGGAGCTCGCCGAGGAGCACCGGCGGCACATCAGCCAGAACTACTTCGAGGTCTCCTACGAGATGCACGCCTGCTTCGGCGACATGTACGTGGCCGACGAGCGCTTCAAGGCGTTCTACGACGCCATGGGCGAGGGCGTCGCCGAGCACCTGCGCGACGCGATCCACGCGAACGCGGAGCGGCACGCGGGGGAGTGAGCGCGCCCGGCCCGGCTCAGGGCGCGGTGGTCTCCTGGGCGATGACGGCGGCGGTCCCGTAGGCGCAGACCTCGGCCGCCCCGTCCATCGCCTCCGTCACGTCGAAGCGGAACATGAGCACGGCGTTGGCGCCTCGCGCGCGTGCCTGCTCCACGAGCCGCTCCATGGCCTGGTTCCGCGTCTCGACCAGCGTCTTGGTGAGGCCCTTCAGCTCGCCGCCGATCATGGACTTGAGCCCGGCGCCGATCTGGCTGCCCAGGTGCCGCGAGCGCACGGTGAGGCCGAAGACCTCGCCGATCACCTGCTGCACCCGGTACCCCGGGACGTCGTTCGTGGTGACGACGAGCACATCCGCCTGCGGATTCTGGCCGCCGCCGAAGTCTTCGATACCCATAACGACAGGTTTCCCACAGTTCGCACGGAGTGCATCCTGAGAGGGCCACTGGAACCTGGTGCCCGCGAGCGGCGTTGATAGCTTTGCATCGCCGATCTGCATGGCACCGCAATGCCTTTGCCCTCACCCCTTCAGGAGCCCGGACCCGTGATGACGCTTGCGCTCGGACCAAGCTGGCTGGACCCGGACCATTTGCTGAACACGTTCGGGATCTGGGGCCTGCTCCTGATCGTGTTCGCGGAGTCCGGTCTGCTGATCGGCTTCTTCCTGCCGGGTGACTCGCTGCTCTTCACCTGCGGTCTGCTGATCACCGCCGGCACCCTCGACTTCCCGCTGTGGGGTGCGGTCGGGCTCATCTGCGTCGCCGCGATCCTCGGTGACCAGGCCGGATACCTCTTCGGCAAGAAGGTCGGCCCGTCGCTCTTCAAGCGGCCGGACTCCAAGCTCTTCAAGCAGGAGAACGTGCAGAAGGCGCACGAGTTCTTCGAGAAGCACGGGCCGAAGTCGCTGGTCCTGGCCCGCTTCGTGCCCATCGTGCGGACGTTCACGCCGATCATCGCGGGCGTCTCCGGGATGCGGTACCGGTCCTTCATCACGTTCAACGTGATCGGCGGCGTCCTGTGGGGCGCCGGTGTGACCCTGCTCGGCTCCTGGCTGGGGAACATCGAGTTCGTCCACAAGAACATCGAGGCGATCCTGATCCTGATCGTCCTCGTCTCCGTGGTGCCGATCGCGATCGAGTTCCTGCGCGCGAGGCGCTCCGCGAAGCGGGAGCAGGGTGCGGCGCCGGACGCGTCCGGTACGCCGTCCCAGCGGGGGCGCCACGCCCGTCGCTAGCCGCTCGGAACGGGGGCGCCTTCTCGTCTGCCGGGTTCCTCTTCGTGGGCGGCTCTCCCGCCGTCGTGGCTGGTCGCGCAGTTCCCCGCGCCCCTGGAGATGCGCACTTCGTGCGCCATCTCCAGGGGCGCGGGCGTATCGGGAAATGCGACCCGAAGGGTCTGCATTTCAGGGGCGCGGGGAACTGCGCGAGAAGCCCCACCGGGCGGCACCCGGCGACGACCCCCTAGAAACCACGCGTGCGCTTGGCCGCTCGGCGGCCCTCCGCGCCGGGGGAGCGGATGAAGAGGCGGGAGATCTCGCCGCCCAGGTTCACTCCGATCGCGATGGCCATCGCCAGCGCCGCCGCCTGCGACAGATACACGAGCCCCGCGTTCACATCGTTGTGCGCGATGGCCAGCAGCCCGAAATACGTCGCCGAACCGGGCAGCAGCGGCCCGATCGCCGCTGTCACGTAGGGCAGCGCGGAAGCGAACCGGTACCGGGAGAAGAGCTGGCCGAACAGGCCGACGAGCCCGGCCGCCGCCGCCGTGGACGCCACCGGCGAGATCCCGCCCGCCACATGCATCGCCCCGTAGACGACCCAGGCCACCCCACCGTTCAGCGTCACCATGAGCACCGTCGACCGCTCCTGCTGCAGCAGCACCGCGAACGCCAGGGACAGTGCCATCGACGCGGCGATCTGCCAGTACGGCCGGTCGATGACCTTGAGCGCGGCCTCCGGGTTCAGCTCCGCGTGCAGCTGCACGCCCACGTAGAGCATGATCAGCACGCCGATGACGATGCCGACGAAGAAATACATGACTTCCAGGAGCCGGGCCGAGGCCGTGATGTAGAAGCCGGTCAGACCGTCCTGCACGCCCGCCACCAGCGCCCGCCCGGGCAGCAGCGCGAACAGTCCACCGGTGATGACCGCCGAGGCCCGCACGTCGACCTCCGCGAGCGTGAGCAGGATGCCGATGCCGGCCGGCGGCATCGCGGCGACCGTGAACTGGTAGAACTCCGGGAACCCGCGCCCCGCGCACAGCCACGCGAGCCGGTCGCCCAGCATCGCGCCGATCGCCGCGGCGAAGAACACGATCAGGTCGCCGCCGACGAGGATCGAGGCCGCCCCGGCGAGCAGTCCGCTCGCCGCCGTGAGCGCCCAGCCCGGATACGGGTGCCGGTTGCGGCGGATCTCCGCGAGGCGCCGATAGGCCTCCTCCAGGGACACCTCGACGTCCTCGTCGCTGATGTCGTCGACGAGGCGGAACACGGCCGCGAGCCGGTTGTAGTCGGTGCCCCGGCGCCGCACCGTGCGCGAGGCCGTCACGGGGTCGTCCACCAGCGAGGGCTGGAACGTGATCGACAGCAGGGTGAACGTCACCGTCGGCTCGCACCGGTCGAGCCCGTAGGACCGGCACACGGCGAACATCGCCGCCTCCACGTCCTCGGCACCCTCGCCCCCGGCGAGCAGCAGCTCCCCGATACGCAGCGTCAGGTCGAGCACGCGGGGAACCGCGGGCCCGGTCTCGTCCTCCTTGTGGACCTTCTCCGGCGCGGGCCGCTCGGCCACCGGCATGCGCAGCATCGTGCGCATCCGGTCCTGCCAGGGGGCTTCCTTGGTGAGCCGCACGACCGGGATGCCCTGCGCCGGGGTGAACGCCGGCGGCGACTGCCGCGAGCTGTACGTCCTCGGCGGCGTGAAGGCCGAGCCCTCCACCTCCGCGATCTCGACCGCGTGCACGCTCAGCCCCTGCGGGACCGAGAACTCCGAGGTGGTCGAGGAATCCTCCTCCGCCACCGGAGCCGGCGGTGCGACACCGCTCGGCTGCGTGAACGCGCTGCGCGCCTCGTCGGACTGCGGCTTGCGGTCCTCCGGCGCCTCCGACTCCCGCTCCGACACCTCTCGCCCTTCGTACGACTACGTACGCGTCTGCCTCCCGTACGCCTCAGTATGCGCACGGATACGGGAACGGGCCGCACGACCCCGGTCAGGGGAGGTGCGGCCCGTTCGACGCGAGGCGTCAGGCGCGGGGGTCAGTGACCGCCCTGGTCCTGGGCGCGCTTGTAGGAACGCTCGATCTCGGCCTCGGCCTCGGTGCGGCCGACCCAGTCGGCGCCCTCGACGGACTTGCCGGGCTCGAGGTCCTTGTAGACCTCGAAGAAGTGCTGGATCTCCAGGCGGTCGAACTCGGAGACGTGGTGGATGTCGCGCAGGTGCTCCATCCGCGGGTCCGTCGCCGGGACGCACAGCAGCTTGTCGTCGCCGCCGGCCTCGTCCGTCATACGGAACATGCCGATGGCGCGGCACTTGATGAGGCAGCCCGGGAACGTCGGCTCGTCCAGGATGACCAGGGCGTCCAGCGGGTCGCCGTCCTCGCCGAGGGTGTTCTCGACGTAGCCGTAGTCCGTCGGGTAGGCCGTCGACGTGAACAGACGACGGTCGAGGCGGATGCGACCGGTCTCGTGGTCGACCTCGTACTTGTTCCGCGATCCCTTAGGGATCTCGATCAGAACGTCGAACTCCACCGGTGGCTCCTCCATGATCAACACAAACGTCTGGTGATGCAGTGATTAAGTGTCCCTCACGCAGGTGTGTGATCGCGAAAGGGGCTGGTCCGAGGTGCCGGAACTGAAGGTTTCGCAGCTCTTGACGAGCGTGGCGAAGACCGCTGCGCTGACCAAGACCAAGCACGTGACGGTGGGTGCGACGGCGGTGGGTATCGCCCTCGCGGCCGTCGTGGCGGTCTCGGCCGGCCCTTGGGACGCTTCCGGTCAGCGTAAGGCCGAGGCGGACCGGGCGGCCTCTCCGGAGGCCCTTGGTGGCGCACATCACGGCCGCAGGGCCCCCGCCGCCCCCGCCGCACCCAGCGCCCCCGCCGTCCTCGCGGCCCCCGGAGCGTCCGTGCCGGGCCCCACGAAGGGCGCCCTCGCCGAGGTCCTCGACCCGCTCCTGAAGGACGCCGCGCTCGGTCCGCACCGCGCCGCCGCCGTCGTCGACGCCGTCACCGGCGAGCGGCTCTACGGCAAGGCCGCGGGCGACGCGCTCACCCCGGCCTCCACGACCAAGCTCGCCACCGCCGTCGCCGCGCTCACCGCCGCGGGCCCCGACCACCGCATCGCGACCCGGACGAAGCTGGAGAAGGACGGCAAGGAGCTCCTCCTGATCGGCGGCGGCGACCCCACCCTCACCGCCCGCAAGAAGAACCCCTACGGCGCCGCCAGCCTGCGCGACCTCGCCGACGACACCGCCGCCGCCCTCAAGAAGGACGGCATGACCGAGGTCACACTCACCTACGACACCTCCCTGTACTCCGGCCCCGACACCCACCCCATCGGCCCCAACGAGAACCTCGCCCGGGTCAGCCCCCTCATGGCCGACGAGGCCCGCCTCGACGACTCCGGCAGCGGGCCCGCGCCGCGCGACGGCGAGCCCGCGGCCGCCGCCGCCCGGAAGTTCGCGGACCTGCTCCACGACCGCGGCGTGCGCACCAAGGGCGACCCCGCCCCCTCCAAGGCCTCCGGACAGGCCGAGGACGTCGCGAAGGTCGAGTCCCCGCCGCTGTCCGCCCTGGTCGAGCGGATGCTGACGCACAGCGACAACGACATCGCCGAGGCCCTCGCCCGGCAGACCGCGATCGCCGCCGACGAGCCCCACGACTTCGACGGCGCCGGGACCGCCGTCAAGAAGCAGCTCGAGAAGCTCGACCTGCCGCTCGCCGGTGCCCGCTTCGCCGACGGCAGCGGCCTCGACCGCGCCGACAAGGTCTCCGCGAACCTGCTCACCGGCCTCCTCGCGAAGGCCGCCGACCCGCACCGCCCCGAGCTGCGCCCCGTGCTCACCGGCCTGCCCGTCGCCGGCTTCACCGGCACCCTCAGGAGCCGCTACGCCGACCCCGCCGACGCCTCCGGCATCGGCCTGGTCCGCGCCAAGACCGGCACCCTCACCGGCGTCAACACCCTCGCCGGGTCGGTCGTCGACGCCGACGGGCGCCTCCTCGTCTTCGCGTTCATGACCGAGGGCGCCCCCGCACCCCAGGCCGCCCAGGCGGGCCTGGACCGGCTCGCGTCCTCCGTCGCCAACTGCGGCTGCCGCTGACCCGCGGGGCCGAGCTCAGGGTTTCGTCAGGGTTCAACCCCCTCCGCGTACGCGAGGGGTCACGTACCGTTGACGCATGACGAGCATCGGCGGCGCTGCCTCATCAGGGATGGTCGACTGGAACCTCGCGGTGGCGACCGCGACCCGACTCGTACGGCCCGGCCCGGAGGTGAGCCGCGACGAGGCGCGCGCCATCGTCGCGGAGCTGCGCCGGCACGCCAAGTCCTCCGAGGAGCACGTGCGCGCCTACACGCGCATGGCCACGGACCGGGAGCACGACACCCCCGTCCTCGTCGTCGACCGCCCCGGCTGGGTGCGGGCCAACGTGGCGGGCTTCCGCGAGATCCTCAAGCCGCTGCTCGACAAGATGCAGGAGCGCCGCGGCCCGGGCGCCGGCCCGGCCGTTCTCGGCGCCGTCGGCGGCAAGGTCACCGGCGTCGAGCTCGGCATGCTGCTGTCGTTCCTGTCCTCGCGCGTCCTCGGCCAGTACGAGACCTTCGCGCCCGCCACCCGCGACCTGCCGGCCGCCCCCGACGGCGGCGGCCGCCTGCTGCTCGTCGCGCCGAACATCGTGCACGTCGAGCGTGAACTCGACGTGGACCCGCACGACTTCAGGCTCTGGGTGTGCCTGCACGAGGAGACGCACCGCACCCAGTTCACCGCCGTGCCCTGGCTGCGGGACCACCTGGAGGGCGAGATCCAGTCGTTCCTCGCCGAGACCGACGTCGACCCGTCGACGTTCCTGGAGCGGGTCCGGGAGGCCGTCCAGTCCATGTCCGGCGGGCGCCCCGACACCGAGGAGGACGACGGCGGCCGCTCGCTCGTCGAGATGGTCCAGTCGCCCGCCCAGCGCGAGATCCTCGCCCGCCTCACCGCCGTCATGTCCCTCCTGGAGGGGCACGCGGACTACGTGATGGACGGCGTCGGACCGGCCGTCGTGCCGAGCGTCGGAGAGATCCGCGAGAAGTTCAAGGAGCGCCGCCAGAAGGGCGCCTCCCGCCTCGACCTGGCCCTGCGCAAGCTCCTCGGCCTCGACGCCAAGCTGCGCCAGTACCGCGACGGCGAGCGCTTCGTACGGGCCGTCGTCGACCAGGTCGGCATGGACGGTTTCAACCGCGTGTGGACCTCGCCGAACACGCTCCCCACCAAGGCGGAGATCGCCAAACCGGCGGACTGGGTCGCGCGGGTGCACAGCAAGACGGACGGCGCGGCGGGCGGCGCGCACGGCGAGGACTGAGCCTGTCGAGGGGGCTCCGCGCGATCGGCCACGCCAGGAATGGCGCAGGATCACCCATCCGAGGGACCGTGGGTCGTGGGCAGGCGTGCAATGCTCGGTGAATGGCTCGCTTCTGTCACCATCGACACACTCTGCGTGACCGAAGTCACCGAGTCACCGTTGAGCGACTGAGCCGTGCCACATCGGTTCATAGTTGGCGCCCCACCCCCTCAGCAACGGAATGAAGGGAACCGGACATGGGTCCCCATCCTGCGGTCGCGGCGATACGCCTGGCGGTCCGCCGCGTCCTCCACGACATCCTCGACACGCACCCCCAACCACCCGCGGGTGACCGGCCGTTGGTCCTGGTCGCCTGCTCCGGCGGCGCCGATTCCATGGCGCTCGCCTCGGCCCTCGCCTTCGAAGCGCCCAAGCTCGGCGTCCGCGCCGGCGGCATCACCGTCGACCACCGCCTCCAGCCCGGCTCCGACGTCCGCGCCGAGGACGTCGTCCTGCGCCTGACCGCGCTCGGCCTGACCCCCGCCGAGTCCGTCGCCGTCGACGTGGGCCGCGCCGGCGGGCCCGAAGCCGCCGCCCGCGACGCCCGCTACGGCGCCCTCGACGCCGCGGCCGAGCGCCACGGCGCCGCCGCCGTCCTGCTCGGACACACCCGCGACGACCAGGCCGAGACCGTCCTGCTCGGCCTCGCCCGCGGCTCTGGCATCCGCTCCCTGTCCGGAATGGCCGCGGTCTCGGGGGCCGCCGGCCGTTACCGGCGCCCCTTCCTCGGGCTCGACCGGCAGACCGCCCGCAAGGCCTGCCTCGTGCAGCACCTGCCCGTCTGGGACGACCCGCACAACACGGATCCGGCCTACACCCGCTCCCGGCTGCGCCACGAGGGGCTGCCCGCCCTGGAGAAGGCGCTCGGCAAGGGCGTCGTCGAGGCCCTCGCCCGGACGGCCCAGTTGTCCCGGGACGACGCGGACGCGCTGGACACGTGGGCGCAGCAGGCCGCCGAATCCGTACGGGACGCGGCCGGGCTCCTCGAATGCGCCAAGCTCTACGCGCTGCCGCCCGCCGTACGCCGCCGCATCCTGCGCAGGGCGGCCATCGAGGCCGGCGCTCCCGCGGGTGCCCTCTTCGCCCGCCACATCGAAGAGGTCGACCGCCTGATCACCGGCTGGCGCGGCCAGGGGGAGATCAATCTCCCGGGCAAAGTCGTCGCCCAGCGTCAGGGTGGCAGACTGGTCATCCGGCAAGGCTGACTCGGCGGCTCACGTCGCGGCGGCCGGTGGGACGACCGAAAGTGATGCGGGTGGACGCGAAAGACATGGGCACCGACCTTCAGTCGGTGCTCATCACCAAGGAAGAGATCGACGCGAAGCTGGCCGAGCTGGCAGCGAAGGTCGACGCGGAGTACGCGGGCAAGGACCTGCTGATCGTCGGGGTCCTCAAGGGCGCCGTGATGGTCATGGCGGACCTGGCTCGCGCCCTGTCCACCCCCGTCACGATGGACTGGATGGCGGTGTCCTCGTACGGCGCGGGCACCCAGTCCTCCGGCGTCGTGCGGATCCTCAAGGACCTCGACACCGACATCAAGGGCAAGCACGTCCTGATCGTCGAGGACATCATCGACTCGGGTCTGACCCTGTCGTGGCTGCTGACCAACCTGGGCTCGCGCGAGCCCGCCTCCCTCGAGGTGTGCACGCTGCTGCGCAAGCCCGAGGCGGCCAAGGTCGACATCGACGTGAAGTGGGTCGGCTTCGACATCCCGAACGAGTTCGTGGTCGGCTACGGCCTCGACTACGCGGAGAAGTACCGGAACCTGCCGTTCGTCGGCACGCTGGCCCCGCACGTCTACGGCGGCTGAGCGCCCGTCAGCGCTCGTCGCGACGGCGGGAACCCTCAGGGGATTCCCGCCGTTGGAGCATGCGAGGGGCAGATTCTCGGTCGTCCCCTGCGGCGTCGGGTGACAATGCTGGGGTACCGTCCGAAGAACAGTTCTTCAAACAGCTTCAAACAGCCTTATCAAACTCACTATGGCAGGAGGGACGGGGCGGCATCGCTCCGTATGGATGGACGTGAAGCGATACTTCCGTGGGCCGGTCATGTGGATCGTGCTGGCCGTCCTTGCCGTGGTCGTGTTGATGCAGGTCGTCGGTTCGTCCGGCGGCTACAAGACGGTGGACACCGGCCAGGTCATTCAGGCCATCGACCAGGACAAGGTGAAGCAGGCCAAGCTCACCACCGGCGATGAGAACAACATCAAGATCGAGCTGAAGGACGGCCAGAAGCTCAAGGGCGAGGACGGCAGCAAGTTCCAGGCGAGCTACATCGGCGACCAGGGCGTCGACGTGGCCAAGGACCTGCAGGCCCGCTTCCAGGACAACAAGATCCCGGACGGGTACACCGTCTCCCCCGAGAAGCAGAACGCCTTCCTCGGCATTCTGATCACGCTGCTCCCCTTCATCCTGCTGCCCCTCATCTTCCTGTTCCTGATGAATCAGATGCAGGGTGGCGGCTCGAAGGTCATGAACTTCGGCAAGTCCAAGGCCAAGCTCATCACCAAGGACACACCGAAGACGACGTTCGCCGACGTCGCGGGTTCGGACGAGGCCGTCGAGGAGCTCCACGAGATCAAGGAGTTCCTGCAGGAGCCGGCCAAGTTCCAGGCCGTCGGCGCCAAGATCCCCAAGGGTGTGCTGCTGTACGGCCCGCCCGGTACCGGCAAGACGCTGCTCGCGCGCGCCGTCGCCGGTGAGGCGGGCGTCCCGTTCTACTCGATCTCCGGTTCCGACTTCGTCGAGATGTTCGTCGGTGTCGGTGCCTCCCGTGTCCGTGACCTCTTCGAGCAGGCCAAGGCGAACGCTCCGGCGATCGTCTTCGTCGACGAGATCGACGCCGTCGGCCGGCACCGCGGTGCGGGTCTGGGCGGCGGTCACGACGAGCGCGAGCAGACGCTCAACCAGCTGCTCGTCGAGATGGACGGCTTCGACGTGAAGGGTGGCGTCATCCTGATCGCCGCCACGAACCGGCCGGACATCCTCGACCCGGCGCTGCTGCGTCCCGGCCGCTTCGACCGCCAGATCGCGGTCGACCGTCCGGACATGCAGGGCCGTCTGGAGATCCTCAAGGTCCACCAGAAGGGCAAGCCGGTCGCTCCGGACGTCGACCTGTCGGCCGTCGCCCGCCGCACCCCCGGCTTCACGGGTGCCGATCTGTCGAACGTGCTGAACGAGGCGGCCCTGCTGACCGCCCGCTCGGACCTGAAGCTGATCGACAACCACATGCTGGACGAGGCGATCGACCGTGTGGTCGCGGGCCCGCAGAAGCGGACCCGGATCATGTCGGACAAGGAGAAGAAGATCACCGCGTACCACGAGGGCGGTCACGCCCTGGTCGCGGCGGCTTCTCCGAACTCCGACCCGGTCCACAAGATCACGATCCTGTCCCGCGGCCGGGCCCTCGGCTACACGATGGTGCTCCCGGACGAGGACAAGTACTCGACCACGCGCAACGAGATGCTCGACCAGCTCGCCTACATGCTGGGCGGGCGCGCGGCCGAGGAGCTCGTCTTCCACGACCCGACCACGGGCGCGGCGAACGACATCGAGAAGGCCACGACCACGGCCCGTGCCATGGTCACGCAGTACGGCATGACCGAGCGGCTCGGCGCGATCAAGTTCGGCGGCGACAACACGGAGCCGTTCCTCGGCCGGGAGATGGCGCACCAGCGCGACTACTCGGAAGAGGTCGCGGCGCTCGTCGACGAAGAGGTCAAGAAGCTCATCGAGACGGCGCACAACGAGGCCTGGGAGATCCTCGTCGAGAACCGCGACGTTCTCGACAACCTGGTTCTCGCGCTCCTCGAGAAGGAGACGCTGAACAAGGAGCAGATCGCCGAGGTCTTCGCTCCGATCGTGAAGCGCCCGGCCCGCCCCGCGTGGACCGGCTCCTCCCGCCGCACTCCCTCGACCCGCCCGCCGGTGCTCTCCCCCAAGGAGCTGTCACTGACGAACGGGGCGAACGGGGCGACCCCCGCCATCGAGTCCACCACCCCGGTGGACACGGTCAAGGAGGACCGCTCCGAGAGCTGACCGGGCCCCGGTGCCCGGGACAGCCCCGGAATGCAGGCCGCGTCCCCCACGCTTTACCGTGTGGGGGACGCGGCCTTTTTTCGTGGACACGGGCCGCGTCGGACATCCGCTTGAGGAAGAGGCACAGATGACCGACCCGGTGACGCTGCACGGTGAGGGCCCGATCGGCGAGTTCGACGAGAAGCGGGCCGAGAACGCCGTACGCGAACTGCTCATCGCGGTCGGCGAGGACCCGGACCGTGAGGGCCTGCGGGAGACGCCGGCGCGGGTCGCCCGGGCGTACAAGGAGATATTCGCGGGTCTGTGGCAGAAGCCCGAGGACGTGCTGACGACGACGTTCGACCTGGGGCACGACGAGATGGTCCTGGTGAAGGACATCGAGATCATCTCGAGCTGTGAGCACCACCTCGTGCCGTTCGTGGGCGTCGCGCACGTGGGGTACATCCCGTCGGCGGACGGCAAGATCACCGGCCTGTCCAAGCTGGCCCGGCTCGCCGACGTCTACGCCCGCCGTCCGCAGGTGCAGGAGCGGCTGACCACGCAGATCGCGGACTCCCTGATGGAGATCCTGGAGCCGCGCGGCGTCATCGTCGTCGTCGAGTGCGAGCACATGTGCATGACGATGCGGGGCGTGCGCAAGCCCGGCGCGAAGACGATCACCTCGGCGGTCCGCGGTCAGCTGCGCGACCCCGCCACGCGCAACGAGGCGATGAGCCTCATCATGGCGCGCTAGCACCGCGCTAGCACCGCGCCAGGGCCGCGTTCAGGCCGTGGTGGCCGTGCCCTTCGTGTCGTCGTCGTCCTCCGGGAGCCGGCAGACGTGCTGCAGGAACAGGGCCGCGGCCATCACGCCGATGCCCGCGACGACGGAGAATCCGGCGTAGACCGCCTGGTCCCGGCGGGGCGCCACGTCCAGGTGCTCCAGCAGGAACGCGAACGTGCCGCCGTACATCCCGGAGACGAGCGCGGCGACCAGTGCGCTGGCCTGTCCGAAGACGAGGGCGCGGGCGGCCATCATCGGGTCGACGCCCCGCGCGTCGGGGCGGCGGGCGCGCTGGGCCTTCAGCCGGGACCGGATGGAGAGCGCCGTCGCCAGCAGGACGAGGGCGATCAGGGCGAGGACGACGGGGGCGGCCGGGGGGACGCGGGGCAGTGTGCCCACCGCGTTCCACAGCCGGGCGCCCGCCCAGGACAGGACGCCCGCCACCGCGAAGAGTCCGGCGAGCGTCCTGATCCGCAGTTGCTTCATCCCCGTGGTCGCCCTTCAGATGTCTACGGTCGTCCACGACCGCCCGGCTGCGGTCGTGCCCGCTAGACCCTAACGATTACTCGGGCAGCCGGAGTTCCAGGTCGGCGCGCGGGGCGATGCCCTCGCGGGTGACCTCGGCGAGCAGGGCGGCGACGGGTCCGCGGCCGGGCAGCTGGGCCTCCGGCTCCACGTCGTGCCAGGGGGCGAGCACGAAGGCGCGCTCGTGGGCCCGCGGGTGAGGGAGCGTGAGCACCGGGTCGTCCGAGACGACGTCCGCGTAGGCAACGATGTCGACGTCGATGGTGCGCGGGCCCCAGCGCTCGTCCCGCACCCGGTGGAAGGCTTCCTCGACCGCGTGGGCGCGCTCGAGCAGGGAGGACGGCGGCAGGGTCGTCTTGAGGATCACCACCGCGTTGAAGTACGAGGGCTGGGAGCCGGGGTCGACGCCCCAGGGCGCCGTCTCGTACACGGGGGAGACGGCTTTGATCCGGACTCCCGGGGTGTCCTCCAGGGCGTCCACGGCGCCCTGGAGGGTCTCCAGGCGGTTGCCCAGGTTCGAGCCGAGGGAGAGCACCGCGCGCTTCGGGTTCGACAGCGTGCTGTCGGCCGCGTCGACCTGCTCGACCACGGAGGCCGGCACCGGCTGGACGGTCGGGTCGAACTGCGTCTTGTTCATACTCGGCTCCGGGTGATGGTGACGGTCACGTCGTCGAAGGGCACGGTGATCGGCGCGTCCGGCTTGTGGACGCACACCTCGACCTCCAGCACCCCCTCGTGCTTCAGGCACGTCTGGGCGATGCGCTCGGCGAGCGTCTCGATGAGGTCGACCGGCTCGCCCTCGACGACGGCCACGACCTCCTCCGCCACGATGCCGTAGTGCACGGTCTTCGCCAGGTCGTCGTCGGCCGCCGCCGCCCGGGTGTCGAGTCCGATCACCAGGTCCACGATGAAGGTCTGGCCCTCCTCGCGCTCCTTGGGGAAGACGCCATGGTGCCCTCGGGCCTTGAGGCCGCGCAGCGCGACACGATCCACGCGAATCACTCCTGCAGTCGTCGGTAGGAGCCGGTCCCATCGATGTGCGGTCGCTGCGCCGGCTCGTTCGAATCTACCTGCGCGCACGGACATCGCTCGCCCGCGGGGGCTATGGACATCCGGCGCTCCGGCTGGTAGCCGCCCCTACCCATGTGGGGGCGCGGCCAACCTTGGGCCGGGGATTCCGGTGCTTTTCGGGCCGGGTACCCACTCAGGCGGGTGAGTCGCCCTCGCCCCGGTCGCCGTCGATGCCCCCGTCCATGCCCCCGTCCATGCCGCCGTCGAGCCGGCGGTCGATCTCCGCGTCGAGGTCGGACTCGTCGTCCGAGTCGGCGAGGACCGGGGAGGCGTGGTGGGACCACAACTTCCAGCCGTCACGGGTGCGCCGGAACACGTTCGTCGCGACGACGCGCTGGCCGACGAGCGGGCCGAGCTCCTCGCCGCCCTTGGGCGCGGGACCGCCGCTGAGGATGTTCTCCGTGCAGGTCACCAGGGCCGTGTCGGCGACCACGCTGATGTGCAGGTCGGTCAGGAAGAACTGGATGTACTCCGTGTTCGCCATGATCAGCGCGTAGCTGCGCAGGACCTCGCCGCGTCCGGTGAGCACCGGCCAGCCCGGATGGACGCAGCTGATCGAGGTGTCCTCGGCGTCGTCGGGGTCGGCGTCCTCGGCGTAGGCGACGTCCTCGGGGGCCAGCCACAGCGAGGTCAGTTCCTCGAAGTCGCCGCGCTCCAGGGCCTCGTAGAACGCGCGGTTGGCGTCGTCGACGGCCTGGATGTCGGTGTGGGTCACAGGGCTCCCTCGACCGCGCGGGCGACCCGGACGGCGTCGGCGGTGGCCCGGACCTCGTGGACGCGGACGGCCCAGGCGCCGGTGTGGGCGGCGATCGCGGAGACGGCGGCGGTGGCGGCGTCGCGCTCGCGGGCGGGCGGCGGGGCGCCCTGCCCGTCGGAGAGGACGTGGCCGAGGAACCGCTTGCGGGAGGCGGCGACCAGGACGGGGTGGCCGAGCGCGTGCAGGCGGTCGAGGTGGGCGAGGAGGGTCAGGTCGTGGCCGGCGTCCTTGGAGAAGCCGAGGCCCGGGTCGACGACGATGCGGTCGGGCGCGACGCCCCCGGCTATGACGGCGTCCACGCGTGCGCGGAGCTCGTCGACGACCTCCGAGACGACGTCCTCGTAGTGCCCGTGCACGGCGTCGCCCGCGAGGAGGCCGCGCCAGTGCATGACGACGAAGGGGGCGCCCGCGGCGGCGACGACCGGGATCATCGCGGGGTCGGAGAGGCCGCCGCTCACGTCGTTGACCAGAGCCGCGCCCGCCGCCAGGGACTGCTCGGCGACCTTGGCGCGCATGGTGTCCACGGACACGGTGACGCCCTCGGCGGCCAGGCCCCGCACGACGGGGATGACGCGCTTGAGCTCCTCGTCCTCGTCCACGCGCGTGGCGCCGGGACGGGTGGACTCGCCGCCGACGTCGACGAGGTCGGCGCCCTGGGCGACCAGGTCGAGGCCGTGCTTGACCGCGCGGGTGGTGTCGAACCAGCGCCCGCCGTCCGAGAAGGAGTCGGGCGTCACATTGACGACTCCCATGACCGCGCAGCGGTCCCATACGGGGAGATTGGCTACGTGGCCCCGGCGGACCTGCGACGTGCTCATGCTTCCAGCGTAGGTCTGTCCGGCGGGTCAGGCTGCACTCGGGTGGCCCGCTCCGCTCTGTGCCGGTGAGCGGGGTCCGGTGCGTCGAGATGCAAGGCGGAGGAGGGCGACAACGCGGAGCGTTGGCAACCGACGGCAACGCCGCAGGTCGGCGTGCCAGGCCCCGCGCCCGCGGCAGGGCCCGCCGGACAGACCTTGGGGCTGTGCGGGGGCTGCCTCGCGTCGCAGGGCTGATTCTTCGGGGAGCGGGGGCCGGGGAGGAGGCGGCGGGGGAGGGTGATGAAGCCCTCGGCCTGCATCGCGGCCCAGCCGATGCGGGGGAGGTCGCGCGGGGAGCCGTAGATGACGAAGCGGGGTTCCCAGCGGGGGCGGAACTTGGCGTTGAACTTGTAGAGCGACTCGATCTGGAACCAGCGGGACAGGAACACGAGCAGGCCGCGCCAGGCCCGCAGGACGGGCCCCGCGCCGATCTTCTCGCCGCGCGCGAGCGCGGCGCGGAACATGGCGAAGTTGAGCGACACGCGCGCGATGCCGTGCTCCGGGGCGGCCTGGAGGGCGGTCACGATCAGCAGCTCGTTCATCCCCGGGTCGGCGGCGCGGTCGCGGCGCATCAGGTCGAGGGAGACGCCGTCGGGCCCCCAGGGCACGAAGTGCAGCACGGCCCGCAGGTCTCCGTGGGGGCCCTGCGGGCCGTCGGCCTCCGGGGCCTTGTGGGCCGTGGCGATCAGGCAGTCGCCGTCGGCCGCGTCACCGATGCGGCCGAGCGCCATGGAGAAGCCGCGCTCGGTGTCCGTGCCGCGCCAGGCGTCGGCGGCGCGGCGGATCCGGTCCAGCTCGGCGGGGGAGAGGTCACGGACGCGCCGGACGCGGGTCTCGTAACCGGCGCGCTCGATCCGCTTCACCATCTGGCGGACATTGCGCATCGGCCGCCCCGCGAGGGAGAAATCCGCGACGTCCACCACCGCCTCGTCGCCCAGCTCCAGCGCGTCGAGCCCCGTCTCGCGGGTCCACACCTCGCCGCCGGTCTCGGAGCAGCCCATGACGGCCGGGGTCCAGGAGTGGGCCCGCGCCTCGTCCATGAAGCGCTCGATGGCGCCGGGCCAGGCCTCCACGTCCCCGACGGGGTCACCGCCGGCGAGCATCACCCCGGACACGACGCGGTAGCAGACGGCCGCCTTGCCGCTCGGGGAGAACACGACGGCCTTGTCGCGGCGCAGCGCGAAGTGGCCGAGCGAGTCACGGGCGCCGTGCCGCTCCAGAAGGGCGCGCAGCCGGGCCTCGTCGTCCTCGGTGAGGCCGGCCGCAGGATGCTCGGGGCGCAGCGCGAAGTAGATCGTGGTGAGTGCGGTGAGCATGCCGAGCGCGCCGAGCGAGAACGCGACCGTGGACGAGGTGCGGCCCGCGTAGTCCAGGGGGCCGTCGACGCCGAACAGCCCGTACAGGACGTGGGACAGACGGTCCGCCAGACTCGGGTCGCCCGTCAGCCTGTCCGGGTGCGCGCTCACGATCGCGAGGCCGAGCAGCAGCGAACCGGCGCCCATCACCACCAGGTTCGCCAGCGCGCGCCAGCGGCTGCGCGGGTCGGGCAGCGCGTCGAACTCGGCGCGGTGCCGGGCGAGGAGCCACAGCAGGGCGAGCGGGATGACGACTCCGGCGAGCGAGTGCCGGTACGCGAACTGGGCGCAGGCGCCGATCGGCAGCAGCACCACGCTGGCCCGCCAGGCCCGCCGCTTGCGCCGCCGCAGCCCGTGCGCGAGCAGGAGCAGCAGGACGCCGCAGCTGAGGGCGAGGGCGGCCGCGTACGGGCCGAGGGTGCCCGGCAGGACCTGGGCGAGGGCGTGCATGCGGCTGTGCCGGAAGCGCGGGAAGACGCCGGCCGCGACGTCGAGCAGCCCGACCAGGAGACCGGCCCGGGCGATCCAGGCCGGCACCGACTCCGGGCGGGGGCCGCGCACCACGCCGCCCACCACGCGCCGCAATCGTCCCGGAACGGCGTCCCGGCTTTGCGCATCTATCCTGACGAACATCGCATTTCCGTAGTTCTGCGAGAAGCGTGAACGGACATCCATATCGGGCATCCGCGACGTGCGCCCTCTAGGACGGACGCACCGGGAAGCGGGTTCACTCCCACCCGGAAAAGAGCCGTAAAGGGTGAGGAAAGCAGGAGAAAAGCCGCTGCCCCGCACGCGGCATGTCCGGGCACGTCCCACCACGTCGACGCGGAGGCGGAGAACAACCCATGGGTCTCACGAGTCACAAGGTGCTCGCCCTCGCGGTGCTGCTCGCCGTGGCCCTCTTCCTCGGCACCGTGCTGCTCTGGCCCCGCCTGGCGCGGCGTTCCTGGCGGTCCGTCAGCGGCCGCGTGGCCCTGCTGCTCGCCACCCAGCTGATGCTGTTCTGCGCGGTGGGCCTCGGGGTGAACCGGTCGTTCGGCTTCTACGCGTCCTGGGACGACCTGCTGGGCCGCGAGCAGGGCGAGGGCGTCGTCACGGACCAGGCAGGAGCGGCCGGCGCCGCCCGGACCGTGCACGCCGTGTCCGCGGGCGGCCTCACCGCACCGCCCGGCGCCCGGCCCGACACCCTGGGCCGCATCGAGAAGATCGAGGTCGTGGGCCGCGACACCCGCATCGCGAGCTCCGCGTACGTGTATCTGCCGCCGGAGTACTTCCAACAGAGGTACGCGGCACGTCACTTCCCGGCAGCGGTCGTCCTCACGGGCTATCCGGGCACCGCGGAGGCGCTCTACAAGGGGCTGCGGTATCCGCAGACCGCCTATCGGCTCGCGGCCGCGCACCGGATGCGGCCGATGATCCTCGTCATGCTCCGGCCGACCGTGGCGCCGCCGCGCGACACGGAGTGCGTGGACGTGCCGGGCGGCCCGCGCACCGAGACCTTCTTCGCGCGGGACCTGCCGGAGGCCGTCGCCGCCCGCTACCGCACCGAGAAGCAGTGGGGGATTGTCGGCGACTCCACCGGCGGCTACTGCGCCCTGAAGCTGGCCATGCACCACCCCGACGTCTACAGGGCGGGCGCCGGGCTCTCCGCGTACTACAGGGCGGCGCTCGACCCGACGACGGGCGACCTCTTCCACGGCGACCAGGAGCTGCGGAACCGGGCGGACCTCCTGTGGTCCCTCGACCGGCTGCCGCCGCCCGACACGTCCCTCCTGGTGACGACCAGCAGGCAGGGCGAGTACAACTACCCGGACACGATGGCGTTCCTGGGCAAGGTGAAGCCGCCCGCGCGCGTGGCGTCGATCGTCCTCGACAGCGGCGGGCACAACTTCAACACCTGGCGGCGGGAGATCCCGGCGACGCTCCGGTGGATGAGCGCCCGCCTCAGCGAATGATCTCCAGGTCCACGTCGGTGCGTGCGACGTCCTGCGCGTCGGCCGCGGTGGAGCGGCGCAGTGCCTCGTGCAGCCGGGCCGGGGTGAGGACACCCAGGAAGCGGCCCTCGGAGCGCTCGTCGATCACGGCGATCCAGCCCGCGTCGTGCTGGAGCATCGTCGCGAACGCCTGCTTCAGGGAGGCGCCCACGGGCAGCCAGGCCTCCATGCGGCGGGCGTGGTCCCGTACGGTCTCGCCCTTCGCCGCCTCGCGCGCGTGGTCGGCGGAGATCCAGCCGTGCAGGTTTTCCTCGCCGTCCAGGACGACGGCCCAGCGGGCGTCGAGCTCGCGGGGCAGCGGGTCGTCGAGGTGGACGACGGGCGGCTGCTCCAGGTCGCTCTCCTCGATGGGCGTCACCGAGAGGCGCTTCAGGCCCCGGTCCGCGCCGACGAAGTCGGCCACGTAGGGGGTGGCGGGGGCGCCGAGGACCGCGGCCGGGGTGTCGAACTGCTCGACGCGGCCCTGCCCGTAGACGGCGATGCGGTCGCCGAGACGGACCGCCTCCTCGATGTCGTGCGTGACGAACAGGACGGTCTTGCCGAGCGTGCGCTGCAGGCGCAGGAACTCGGTCTGCAGACGGTCGCGCACCACCGGGTCGACGGCGCCGAAGGGCTCGTCCATCAGCAGCACCGGCGGGTCCGCCGCGAGCGCGCGGGCCACGCCGACCCGCTGGCGCTGGCCGCCGGAGAGCTGCTCGGGGTAGCGCTCGCCGAAGACCTTCGGGTCCAGGCCCACCAGGTCGAGCAGTTCGGCGGCGCGGGCGCGGGCCTCGGTGCGCCGCACGCCGAGCAGGTGCGGGACCGTCGCCGTGTTGTCGAGGACCGTCCTGTGCGGGAAAAGGCCCACCTGCTGGATGACGTATCCGATACGACGGCGCAGCTTCACCGGATCGATTTCGGATATGTCGTCGCCGTCGAGGAATATCCGGCCCGCGGACGGTTCGACGAGCCGGTTCACCATTTTCATCGTCGTGGTCTTGCCGCAGCCCGACGGGCCGACCAGCGTGACCAGTTCGCCCGCGTTCACCTCGAAGGACAGATCGTCGACGGCAGTTGTGCCGTCCGCGTACCGCTTGCTGACGTGCTCGAACCGGATCATGGGGCCCCATTCTGCCGCCAAGGGTCCGCAGTTGTGTGAAGGCGGTGTTGCGGGGAGGGGGTGGGCATCGGCCGTTGTCAGTGGCGGCCGTTAGGGTCGTCCGCAGTTCGAAAAGTGCCGGCGACGACCGTGCGGGGGTGCGGCCGACGGCATACGTCCGGGGAATCGGGGGAGGCGGGCGGGGTGAGCGAGCGGAACTGCCTGGTGCGCAATGACTGGGTGTGCGGCGAGTATCTGCGCACCCGCAGCCAGGAATTGGTCGACGCGACCGTGCAGCACGTGGGGATCACCCTCGCATCGGTGGTGATCGGGGTCCTGATCTCCTTGCCGCTCGCGCTGCTCGCGCGCCGCGGGCGGGCTTTCGCGGCGCCGGTGCTCGGCCTGACGACCGTGCTCTATTCCATTCCCTCGCTCGCGATGTTCTCCCTGCTGCTGCCCCTGTTCGGACTCTCACCGGCTCTCGTGATCACCGGGCTCGTCCTGTATTCGCTGACGATTCTCGTGCGGAACACATTGGCGGGACTCCAGTCCGTCCCCGAGGAGGCCACCGAGGCGGCCCGCGGGATGGGATACGGGCCGCTGCGCCTGCTGTGGGAGGTCGAACTGCCGCTGGCGCTGCCCGCGTTGCTGGCCGGGGTGCGGATCGCGACGGTGTCCACGGTGGCGCTCACCACGGTCGGCGCGATCGTCGACTACGGGGGCCTCGGCACGCTGATCCTCAACGGCCTCGACAGCGACTTCAAGGCACAGGTGCTGACCGCGTCCGTGCTGTGCGTGGCCCTCGCGGTCCTCGCCGACCTGCTGCTGCTCGGCCTCCAGCGGTGGCTGACGCCCTGGACGCGGGCCGCGGCGGGGCGGGGCCCGCGCCGGGCCCGCAGACGCGATGCGGCGGCGGCGCCGACGGTGGCCTCCGAGCCCGAGAAGGTGGCATGAACGCGATATCGGGTGCCTACGACTGGCTGTCCACCGGCGCCAACTGGCAGGGCGAGAAGGGCGTGTGGCACCGGCTCGCCGAGCACCTGTACTTCAGTGGCGTCGCGCTGGGCATCGCCTGCCTGATCGCGCTGCCGCTCGCCCTGTGGCTCGGGCACATCGGCCGGGGCGGCGCCCTCGCGGTCAATGTGTCGAACGTGGGGCGCGCGGTGCCCACGCTGGCCGTCCTGGTGCTGCTCACGCTGACCCCGCTGGGCCGGCACGGCGATGTGCCGACGCTGATCGCGCTGGTCCTCTTCGCGGTGCCGCCGCTGCTGACGAACGCGTACGTGGGCGTGCGCGAGGTGGACCGTTCGGTGGTGGAGGCCGCGCGGGGCATGGGCATGAGCGGCGGCCAGGTCTTCGCCCGGGTCGAGCTGCCGCTGGCGTACCCGCTGGTGATGACCGGGCTGCGCTCGGCGGCGGTGCAGGTGATCGCGACGGCGACGCTGGCCGCGATGGCCGGCGAGGGCGGGCTCGGACGGATCATCACCGCCGGGTTCAACCTCCAGGACACACCGCAGGTGGTCGCGGGGGCGGTCCTCGTGGCGGCGCTCGCGCTGGCCGTGGAGGGCCTGTTCGTGGCCGTGGGGCGGCTGTGCGACCCGATGCGGGGGCGGGCGTGAGCAGCCGTTCACGCGCTTCTTCCACGCGTTGATTCATCCGGTTTCGGCAAGGTCATCGGCAAGGTCATCGGCAAGGTCTTCGGCACAACGAGGAGAGTCATGAACAGCAGGACACGCAGGGCGGCGCTCGCGGCCGTGGCGGTGGGCGCGCTGACGGTGGGGCTGGCCGCGTGCGGCGGCGACAGCCTGGAGGGCAAGGACGACGCGGGCTCCGGCGGCTCGGGCGGCGGCAAGGGAAAGGTCGTCGTGGGCGCCGCGAGTTTCACCGAGGCGAAGGTTCTCGGTGAGCTGTACCGGCAGATACTCGACGACGCCGGATACGACGCCTCGGTGAAGACCGTCGAGAACCGGGAGATCTACGAACCGCAGCTCGCCAAGGGCGCGATCGACGTGGTGCCCGAATACGCGGCGACGCTCGCCGAATTCCTCAACCTGAAGAAGAACGGCGCGAAGGCGGAGCCGGTCGCCTCCAGCGATGTCGACGCCACGGTGAAGGCGCTGCGCGGGCTCGCCGGGCCGGAGGGACTGAAGGTCCTGGACGCGGGCGGGGCCGTCGACCAGAACGCGTTCGCGGTGAGCGAGAGCTTCGCGAAGAAGCACAAGCTGAAGACGCTTTCGGATCTCGGCGCTTCCGGCCAGAAGGTCAAGATCGCGGCGGGTGACGAATGCGAGCAGCGGCCGTTCTGCGCGCCGGGTCTGGAGAAGACGTACGGGATCGACGTCGCGGGCATCGACCCCAAGGGCGTCGGGACCACCCAGGCCAAGCAGGCGGTGAAGAACGGCACGGATCAACTGGTCCTGACGACCACGACCGACGCGACGCTGGAGAACTTCGGGCTCGTCCTTCTGGAGGACGACAAGAAGCTCCAGAACGCGGACAACATCATTCCGGTTGTGAACGCGAAGGACGCGGGTGACAAGGCGATCGCCGACGTGCTTGGGAAGCTGACGAAGACGCTCACGACCGACGATCTGGTGGAGCTGAACCGGAAGGTCGACGCGGAGCGCCAGAAGGAGGCCGATGTGGCGAAGGAATATCTGGAGTCGAAGGGCCTCATCGGTAAATGATCTTGAGGGTGGGGCGGATGCGCGGGGACGGATGCGCGCGGGCGGATGACGCCAAGTGATCGGTCATGCGCGTAAGTTCGGCCATTTTCCCGAGGGGTCTGCCCGGATTTTGCCGGGCGGGGCTTCGCGATTCGCCTACGCGCGGTAAGTTTCTGGCCATGCCACGTGGACGTCACCGCCATTCCCCACCCCTGCACCGCATGTTGCCCCCTTCGGTGATCGCCGGTGTGCCGCTCGTCTGCGCGGGCGGCGCCTGGCTGTCCGGCGATCCGCTGGTCCTGCGCGGGATCACCGCCGTCGCCGCGGCCGCCGCGGTGGTCGGCGCCGTCGTGATGCGCCGCTGGGACCGCTTCGCCGGCAAGCAGGTCGCCGAGCTGAACCGGGGCGCGGCGAGCGAGCGCTGGCGGCACGAGGAGGCGGTGGCCGAGCTGGAGGGCGACCTCGAGGAGTCGCGCGAGCTGCGCACCCGCCTGGAGGCCAAGCTCCGTTCCAAGCGCGCCGAACTGGCCGCGCTGCGCGGTGAGCACGCCGCGCTGCTGCGCCGGTACGCGAACGCGGAGACCGAGCGGGCCAGCGCCCTCGAGGGCCGGCGCCGGCTCGCGATAGAGAGCGCCGCCCCGGCCAGGGCGCTGCCGCCCGTGGGTGCGACGACGCCGGGCGGCGGCGTGACCCCCTCGCTCTACCTGAAGGCCAACGCGGCGCTCGACCGGATGGCCGCGGCGGGCGAGCCCGAGGTCGCGGAGGAGGCGGATTCCCGGGGGAAGTCCTCGGCGGCGTCCGGCCACTCCCTGGTTCCGGCCGTCGCGACCGTGATGCCCCCGGCCCCCGTGCGCAGGGCGCTGATCGGTGGCTTCGACTTCTTCGGCACGGCGCGCTCCGCGCAGGAGCAGGATCTCGCCGATGTCGTCGGCGAGGAGCTGGCCGCCGACGTCGCCGCGGAGCGGCGGACCGCCGAGGGGGCACGGCAGGAGCGCTCGGAGGCGTCGGCCGCGCCCGATGACGCGACCGGTGCGGAGCACGAGGCCGCGGCCGATGGCGATGTCGAGGCTGACGTCGATGCCGCGACCGGCCAGGAAGTCATCGACCTGACCGCGCACGACGAGACGGAGCAGATCGACGTCGGCGACCTCAGGACCGCCCTGCGCGCCTGATCCGCCGATCCCCTGTCGGGGGCCTGCGGTAGTCCGTCCCGTGCGGGTGGGTGGGGGCTGGTCGCGCAGTTCCCCGCGCCCCTGGAAGGCAGCGGCTTCGCCGCGCCTTCCCCAGATGAATGGCACCCCGCACCTTGATCGTGGAAATGCGACCCGGAGGGTCTGCATTTCAGGGGCGCGGGGAACTGCGCGACCAGCCCCCACCGGGGCCGCACCCGGCGACGACCCGCACCGCGCCCCGCGCCCCCGCGCTCAGCGCCGCGTCATCCAGCGATCCGGGCGCGCGTCGCGGCGGCCCGTGCGGGAGCGGTCGGCCTGGGCGCGGAGGAGCTCCGCGGCCTCCTGGGCGTCGCGGAGCGGGGCGGTCACCGTCTTGTTCGCGCCCGTGTCCAGGTGCAGGCTCGCGACCCGCCAGTACCGCTGCCAGGGGCCCTGAGTGAGGCGCACGCTCTGCACCTTGGCGTGCGGGACCAGGGCCAGGCGGCGCTGGAGCAGTCCGTGCCGGGACGCGAAGACCGTCTCCGTGACGGCGACCCCGTAGGAGCGCCACCACACCGGCACGCACCAGCGGGCGCGGCGCGGGGCCGGGGTGAAGTCGGCGGGCTTGGGCACGGCCGCGCCCGGCAGGATCCGCGCGACGACGTCCTCGGCGTGCTCGCGCGGGGCGACCGGGACCAGGACCGAGTTCGCCGAGCCCGCGACGTGCAGCTCGACCCGGACCCAGCCGCGCCGGCGCCACAGCAGCGGCTCGACGAAGCGCACGGTCTGCACCCGGCCCGGCGGGACCGTCTCGTGCACCCGGTCGAGCAGCCCGTGGTCGATGCGCAGCCCGTCCTGGGACTCGCCGACCGCCCAGTCGTACTCCTTGACGAAGCGCCCCGCGCTGTTGGTGAAGGCGCCGCCGGCCAGCGGCACGGCGACCGCGACGACCGTCCACAGGTTGTGGGTGGCGAACCACAGGAAGGACGGCACGACGACCGCGGCGAGCAGCATCGCCCAGGGCGCGCCCGTCAGGAGCAGCGCCGTGGCGAGCATCCGCGGGGGCGTGTGCAGGATCTGCCGGGAGGGCGCCTCGCCCACCTCGTGCGCCGACTCGGGGGCGAACCCGGCGGCCCGCGCGAGGAGTTCGGCCCGCAGAGCGCGCGCCTCCTTGTCGCCCAGGTAGGCGAGTTCGTCCTTCTTGTCGGCCCCGACGACGTCGAGTTTGAGTTTCGCGACGCCCGCGAACCGCGCGAGCAGCGGCTGCGTGATGTCGACGGCCTGGAGCCGGTCGAGCCGGATGTGGGCGGTGCGGCGGAACAACAGGCCCGTACGGATGCGCAGTTCGGTGTCCGTCACGGAGAAGTGCGTGAACCACCAGGTGAGGAAGCCGTACAGGGCGGCGGCCGGCACGAGCACGCCCAGGCCGACGATCAGCGTCGTAGCGGTCAGCTGGGCGAGCCGGCGCTGCGCCTCGTCCATGTCGTGCACGGCCCAGCCGAGCAGCACCGCGATCGGTGCCCACGCCCTGCGCAGGGGCGTGACGGGGTGCAGGCGCCGTTCTGCGGCGCCCGCGTCGGTCTCGGGGTCCCGGAGGTCGTCCGGGGCGTGCGGGGCCGTCACAGGCCCGCCGATCGGGCCTCGCCGAGCTCGGTGAGGCGGTCGCGCAGCCGCTCGGCCTCGGCCGGCACCAGGCCGGGGATCGTCGCGTCGGTCGCGGCGGCCGCGGTGTGCAGCTGGAGACTGGCCAGCCCGAACCGGCGCTCCAGCGGGCCCGAGGTCACCTCGACCAGCTGCATGCGCCCGTACGGCACGATCGTCTCCTCGCGCCACAGGACCCCGCGCGTGATCAGCAGGTCGTCGGCCCGCTCGGCGTACCGCCACGAGCGCCAGTTGCGCCCCAGCATCGGCCAGCCCCAGGCGAGCAGCGCCAGCGGCACCACGGCGAACGCGGCCCACGGCGGGCCCGCGAACACACCGAGCAGCACCCCGGCCGCCACGGCGGCCGGCACCAGCCACAGCACCAGGAGCAGCCGGCGCAGCTTCAGCAGGCCACGGGGCAGGCCCGTCCACACCGGACCGGGCCCGTCGGGTCCGTCAGGTCCGTCAGGCGCGTCCGAAGTGTCCACGGCGCCGGTGGTGCCCCTCGCCCCTGTATCCATGAGCCCACCCTACGTAGGAGAGACTGTCGGCATGACGCCCACGACTCAGGCCACGGTCGGCATCGGCGGTGCCGCGGAGAGCACCGACATGGTGCTCAACATCGGTCCGCAGCACCCCTCCACCCACGGTGTGCTGCGCCTGCGTCTCGTGCTCGACGGCGAGCGCATCCAGCACGCGGAGCCGGTGATCGGCTACATGCACCGCGGTGCGGAGAAGCTGTTCGAGGCGCGCGACTACCGGCAGATCGTGATGCTCGCCAACCGCCACGACTGGCTGTCCGCGTTCTCGAACGAGCTGGGCGTCGTGCTCGCCGTCGAGCGGATGCTCGGCATGGAGGTCCCCGAGCGCGCGGTCTGGCTGCGGACCCTGCTGGCCGAGCTGAACCGTGTGCTGAACCATCTGATGTTTCTGGGTTCGTACCCGCTCGAACTGGGCGGAATCACTCCGGTCTTCTACGCCTTCCGTGAGCGCGAGGAACTCCAGACCGTGATGGAGGAGGTCTCCGGCGGGCGCATGCACTACATGTTCAACCGCGTCGGGGGCCTCAAGGAGGACCTGCCCCAGGGATGGACCACGCGCGCGCGGGCGGCGGTCGCGGACGTGCGCTCCCGGATGGACGTCTACGACAACCTGGTGATCGGCAACGAGATCTTCCGCGGCCGCACGCGCGGCGTCGGCGTGCTGACCCGGGAGACGGCGCACGCCTACGGGGTGAGCGGCCCGATCGCCCGCGCCTCCGGCGTCGACTTCGACCTCAGGCGCGACGAGCCGTACCTCGCCTACGGGGAGCTCCAGGACACCCTGAAGGTCGTCACGCGGCAGGAGGGCGACTGCCTGGCCCGCTTCGAGTGCCTCCTGGAGCAGACGCACAACGCGCTGGACCTCGCCGACGCCGCCCTGGACCGGCTCGCCGAGCTGCCGCCGGGCCCCGTCAACCAGCGCCTCCCCAAGGTGCTCAAGGCGCCCGAGGGCCACACGTACGCGTGGACGGAGAACCCGCTCGGCATCAACGGCTACTACCTCGTCTCCAAGGGCGAGAAGACGCCGTACCGCCTGAAGCTGCGCTCCGCCTCCTACAACAACATCCAGGCGCTCACCGAGCTGCTGCCCGGCACGCTGGTCGCCGACATGGTGGCGATCCTCGGCTCACTGTTCTTCGTCGTCGGCGACATCGACAAGTAGCGCCCCGAGCGGGTCCTCGCCGGGCAGCCCCACCGGTTCGAGCAGCCAGCCGAAGTCGCCGAGCCCGCCCCGCGCGGTCAGCTCCGCCGCCTCACCGGCCCGCGCGAGCGCCCGTACGTAGGCGGCCGGGTCCTGCGAGGCCAGGGCGAGCGGGGGGCGGCCCGCGCGCACGCCGAGCGCGTGCAGGGCGGTCCGCTGCGGCACGATCCGGGCCCCCGGCGTCACGGCGCAGGCGTCGAGCGCCACGTGCGCGGTGATGTCGCAGGAGCCGTCCGGCACCGGCGCCGTCTCGCGGCCCTGCCGGAAACCCGTGAGCGTCCCGAAGGGCGGCCGTCCCTCGCGCGCGTGGGCGTAGTCCGCCGCGACCGCCGCACCGCGCTCCAGACAGCCCACGGCCGCCGCCCACGCCGTGTCACGCGGCAGCCCGACCTCGGCCCGCAGGCCCGGCTCGGCCGGCAGCGGCCACCAGGCGTCCAGCCAGCGCCGCGACGGCCCGTCCAGCGGCCCGTCCGCCAGGGTCTCGGCGCCGTCCGCGTCGACCAGGACCAGCCGGGGGACGCCGTTCTCGTCGGTCTCGACGACGTCGACCGGCACGTTGTCGAGCCACTCGTTCGCGAAGAGGAGGCCCGTGACGCCCTCCGGGGGCGCCGCGAGCCACTCGATCCGGTGATCGAGATCCGCGGGCCGCTCCGCCTTCTCGACCGCGCAGGCACGCACGCGTGCGGCCACACCGGGGGGCAGAACCTGGAGGACGCGCGTGACGAGCTCACCGCGGCCGGCCGCCATGTCGACGAAGGCCAGCTCCGGCGGCGAGCCCAGCGCGGCGTCCACCCGGCACAGCAGCGTGGCGACGGCGTCCGCGAACAACGCCGACGCGTGCACCGACGTACGGAAGTGCCCGGCGGGCCCCTCCGGCCCCCGGTAGAAGCCCTCCGGCCCGTACAGCGCCTCCTCGGCGGCCTCGCGCCACCCGCGCCTCTCGTCCTGTCGTACGTGATCCACCCGTGCAGGCTATGCGCAGGGGGCGCACGCGCCTCCACCTTGGGGAGTACGCGCGCCGGGCGCGGATCGGTCCTCCGGTTGACCCCCGCACACCCGGCGCTTGCCTACGCTGGGTGACGTGCAGCGCCTCTACGCCTTTCTCCGCAGACACCCGACGTGGGTCGACAGCTTCTGGGCCGTCGTCCTCCTCGGCCTGTCCGTGGTGAGCCTGAGTCCCGTCAACGGGGCGCCCGCGCACGACACCAACGTGGTCGCGGCCGTGGTGCTCTCCGTCGTCCTGTGCGTCGTCGTGGCGCTGCGGCGGCGGATGCCCGAGTTGATGCTCGTGCTCGCCGCGGTGTCGGGCCTGGCCCAGGTGGTCTTCGACGGCCGGGCCGTCGTGGCCGACTTCGCCCTGCTCGTGATCATCTACACGGTGGCGGCGAACGGCGCGAAGTGGGCGTCCCGCTTCGGCCTGATCGGCGGCCTGTGCGCGGCGCCGCTCGCCGAGCTGCGCTGGCCCACCGAGCACTCCAGCGGCCTCGGCCACCTGGCCATCACGATCTTCCAGATGGTGCCGTTCGCCCTCGCCTGGGTCCTCGGCGACTCGCTCAGCACCCGCCGCGCCTACCTCGCGCAGCTGGAGGAGCGGGCCAACCGCCTGGAGAAGGAGCGCGAGGCCCAGGCCAAGGTCGCGGTCGCGGCCGAACGGGCACGCATCGCCCGCGAGCTGCACGACGTCGTCGCGCACAACGTGTCGGTGATGGTCGTCCAGGCCGACGGCGCCGCCTACGTCATGGACGCCGCGCCCGACCAGGCCAAGAAGGCCCTGGAGACCATCTCCGGCACCGGCCGGCAGGCGCTCGCCGAGATGCGCCGGCTGCTCGGCGTGCTGCGCACGGGCGAGCCCGAGGAGGGCGGCGAGTACGTGCCGCAGCCGGACGTGCAGCAGATCGAGGACCTCGTCGAGCAGGTGCGCACGGCGGGCCTGCCCGTCGACTTCAAGGTCGAGGGCACCGCCCGCCCGCTGCCCAGCGGCGTCGAGCTCACCGCCTACCGCATCGTCCAGGAAGCGCTCACCAACACCCGCAAGCACGGCGGCTCCGACGTCGGCGCGAGCGTCCGCCTCGTCTACTTCGACGACGGGCTCGGCCTGCTTGTCGAGGACGATGGCAAGGGCGCCCCGCACGAGCTGTACGAGGACGGCGGCGCCGACGGCCGCGGCCACGGGCTCATCGGGATGCGCGAGCGCGTCGGTATGGTCGGCGGCACGCTGGACGCGGGCCCGCGCCCCGGCGGTGGCTTCCGCATCAGCGCCCTGCTGCCTCTCAAGCCCACGCATTGACACGTACCAGCGCCACCGGACCCGCACCGGCGCACGCACCGCTCCACCCCGCCCACCAGATGTGAGGACCCGCCCGATGTCGATCAAGGTGATGCTCGTCGACGACCAGGTGCTGCTGCGCACCGGTTTCCGGATGGTCCTGGCGGCCCAGCCGGACATGGAGGTCGTCGCCGAGGCGGGAGACGGCGTCGAGGCCCTCGAGGTGCTGCGCTCGACGTCCGTCGACGTGGTCCTCATGGACGTCCGCATGCCGAAGCTCGACGGCGTCGAGACGACCCGGCGTATCTGCTCGGAGCCGAACCCGCCGAAGGTGCTGATCCTGACCACCTTCGACCTGGACGAGTACGCGTTCTCCGGTCTGAAGGCGGGCGCCTCCGGCTTCATGCTCAAGGACGTGCCGCCCGGCGAGCTGCTCACCGCGATCCGGTCCGTGCACAGCGGCGACGCGGTCGTCGCCCCGTCCACCACCCGTCGGCTGCTCGACCGGTTCGCCCCGATGCTGCCCAGCACCACCAAGGAACCTCAGCACAAGCAGCTGGAGCGGCTCACCGAGCGCGAGCGCGAGGTCATGATCCTCGTCGCGCAGGGCCTGTCGAACGGCGAGATCGCGGCGCGGCTCGTGCTGTCCGAGGCCACCGTGAAGACCCACGTCGGCCGCATCCTGACCAAGCTCGACCTGCGCGACCGCGTCCAGGTCGTCGTCCTCGCCTACGAGACCGGACTGGTCCGCGCCGGCGGCGGACAGGGCTGACCGTCAGGGCCCAGGGGGTGTCTTGCCGATCTTCGTGGGCCCGCGACGCCCGGCACGCACTCTCGCCGCACCGGGCGAAGACCCAAGTAGCTCCGCTACGAGGGCCTGCGCCCGGCACGCCGAGAGCACGCACCGAACGCCGCAGGCTGATCCACGAAGATCGGCAGGACACCCCCTAAGCTCTGCGCATGCTGCTCTGGATCAACGGCCCTTTCGGTGGCGGGAAGACACAGACCGCGTACGAGGTGCGGCGACGGCTGCCCGGCAGCGTCGTCTGCGACCCGGAGCACATCGGCTTCGGGCTGCACCGCACGCTGCCGCCCGAACTCCGCGAGGACTTCCGGGACTTGACCGCGTGGCGGGCGGGCGTCCTGGAGACGCTCGACCTCGCGCTCACCCGGCACGACGGGCACGTCGTCGTCCCCATGACGCTCACCGACCCCGCGCACCACGAGGAGATCCTCGGCGGGCTGCGCGAACGGGGTCACGACGTACGGCACTTCACGCTCCTCGCCTCCCGCGAGACCGTCCTGCGGCGCCTGCGTGAGCGCGGACTCGGGCACGTCCTGCGGTTCGTCGTCGGCAAGGAGGGCGTCCTGAAGCGGGAGAGCTGGGCGGTGGGGCAGCTCGACCACTGTCTGGAACGGCTGCGCGAGCCGGAGTTCGCCGAGCATCTGTGGACCGACGACACGACGGTCGCCAAGACGGCCGACCGCATCGCCGTGCTGTCCGGACTGACGCTGACACCGAACCGGGACGGCGCCCTGAAGGGCCGCGCCCGCCGCGCCCTCGTCGGTGTCCGGCACATCCGCCTGGACTGAGCCTCAGCGCAGTACGCCCTCGATGAAGTCGGCGCCGAGCCGGGACACCAGGCCCAGGTCCAGCTGGTGCTGCACGTACCGGCCGTGCCGCCGCGTCGTGACCAGACCGGCCTTCTTCAGGACGGACAGGTGCCGGGAGATCTCCGGCGCCGTCATCCCGTACGCGTCGGCCAGCTCGCCCGTCGTGTACGAACCCCGCGCCAGGTGCCGGCACAGGCGCATCCGGACCGGGTGCGCGAGCGCCGACATGCGCAGGGTCAGCTCCGCCACGGAGGGCGGCGCGGCGGGTCCCGGCGCCGCGCTCGGGTACAGGATCGTCGGCTGCCAGCCGTGCCGGTGCACGACGAACAGATGCGGCCAGCCCAGGCTCGTCGGCACCAGGAGCAGGCCCCCGTCCCCGGTCGAGGACTGTCCCTCGGACAGCTTGTCGACGATCACGGCGCCGCCCGCCTCGTCCATCGAGACCGCCCCGGACACCGAACCGAGGGCCTCGCGCAGCCCCTTGTGCCGCAGCAGCTGCGTCTTGTGCCGGGCGTCTGCCGCCAGCGGGTGCCGCACCCGCGCCCACATGTCGGCGAAGAACGCCTCGTCGCAGTCCTGCAGCAGCTCGCGGAACCAGGCCCGGATCGCCGGGGGATCGTCCAGCAGGCGCTGGGTGAAGCGCACCTGGTGCGCGCCGCGGGCCGCCGCGAGGTCCAGCGCCCGCTCCCGCGCGGCCGGGTCCGCGAGGCGTCCGGGGCCGCGCGTCGCGTAGTCCGTCTGGCAGGTGAACTCCAGGGCGGCGTCCACGAACTCCTCGTCCGACAGCTTGTCGAGCAGGTCGAGCTCCTCGGCCAGCGTGGCCCCGGGCAGCGTGCGCCGGCCCGGCGCCCCGGAGTACGGCGCGAACACGTCCGAGTACGTCGACCGCCACAGGAAGTCCGCCTCGCACAGCCGGTCCGCGAGGCACGGGTCGAGACAGGCGGACACGCTCGTCGTCCACGCCTGCAGCCCCGGGTGGTGCGCGGGCTCCGACAGCGCGTGCAGCGCCATGCCCAGCTCGGCCAGGGGCGAGGGCACGACATGGATCCGCTCCACGGGCAGCCCCGTGACGTCGATGCTCACGCTCATGACCCCATGGTGCACGCCGCCTGTGACAGTCCGGCCGCCGATTGACGGGACCCGTCAATCGGCGTGACCGGCGTGCGGGGCGGGCGCAGTCTCTTGGTCATCGGCCCCGATGCCGGGCGAACAGGCCCGTTCCGGGGCGCAGCGCGACAATCGACATGAGTGAGGTGATTTCGGTGCCCCTCCACGAGCAGTACGCACTCGACGTCTACCGGGCCGCCCAGCACGGCGAGCCCGCGCCGCCGGCCCCGGGCACGCACGACTGGGCCGTGTTCCGCGAACTCCGGGACTACCGCCGCTTCCGCGCCGTCCTGGCCGGCCGCCCGTCCCACGGCCGCCTCCGCGCGGCCCTGAGATCCCGGCTCGGATTCTGACCGGGGGCCGAGGCCGGGGCCGGGGCCGTCTCCGGGGCCGGGGTCGGGGCCGGGATCAGGATCAAGGTCAGGGCAGGCGCCGGACGAACTCCGCGACCGCCGCGTGGATGTCCTCGGCGCTCCAGTCCAGACCCGCCGCGGCGACCGTGACCTCCGTGAACGCCGTGCCCGGCGCCCCGGCCCCCGGGAACCAGCGCCCGAACAGCGACGCCTTCGTCTCCTCCGCCTGCTCCACCGAGGCCTGCGTCAGCACCTCGGCGTCGTAGGGCAGCCACACCTGGAACTGGTGGGTGTGCGGCGCCTCGGGATACACCCGCGACCACGCCACCCCGGCCGCGTCGAGTCCCTCCCGGATCGCCCGCGCCACTACGCGCGCGTGCCGCACGTACTCCGGCAGCCGCGGCAGCTCCCGGTCCAGGCCCGCGAGCGCCGCGATCGCCTGCGGGAACTGCTGGAACACCTGGCCGCCGTACCGGTGCCGCCAGGCCCTGGCCTCCTCGATCAGCGTCTCCGGGCCCGCGAGCACGGCGCCGCTGATCCCGCCGAGCGTCTTGTAGAGCGACACGTAGACGGTGTCCGCGAGCCCCGCGATCTCGTCCAGCGGCCGCCCGAAGTGCTCCGTGCACTCCCACAGCCGGGCCCCGTCGAAGTGCACGACCGCGTCCCGCGCGCGTGCCGCCTCGCAGACCTCCTCCAGCTCCTCCCACGAGGGCAGCAGATAGCCGGCGTCCCGCAGCGGCAGCTCGATCATCAGCGTGCCGAACGGCTCGTCCATGGCCTCGATCTCCGGCGCGGTGAACGGGCGCGGAGCGGTCGTCGGCTGCACCGTGCGCAGCCCGGCCAGCGTGGTCAGCGACTCCCGTTCGTGCTGTTCGGGGTGCGCCAGTGGATGCAGCGCCACCGTGTGGTTGCCGGTACGTCCCGCCCAGCAGCGCAGCGCGACCTGCTGCGCCATCGTGCCGGTCGGGAAGAACGCGGCCGCCTCCTTGCCGAGCAGCCCGGCGACCCGCTCCTCCAGGTCGGCGACGATCCCGTTCCCGTACAGGTCGATGTCCGCTTCCGCCGTGTCGCCCATCGCCGCGGCGATCTGCGCCATCCGCTCGCCCACCGTGGCCTGGCCGTGCCGGTGCGCCAGGGTGCGCTCGGCGCCCCGCCACGCGGCCAGTCTCCGCGCGGCCCGCGCCTTCTCGTCGCTCTCGTAGCTTCCGCTCATGCCGGGATCATGTCGCACCGGTTCTCGTACGGGCGCACGATTTATGTACGGCCTCACGGTCCGTGGGCGACCGAGGCCCGTCCGGGCAGATAGCGTTAACATGACGAGAAATCGTCCGGTACCCCGAGCGGACTGGAACGGAAGGCCTCACCCCGTGATCCCTGCCTCTCCCGAACCCCGATCACCCCGACCCGAACCCACCGATCCCAAGGACCGCCCCGCCCGCCTCACCGTGGGCGTCGTGGGCGCCGGCCGGGTGGGTCCCGCGCTCGCCGCCTCGCTGCAACTGGCCGGGCACCGCCCCGTGGCCGCCTCCGGGGTCTCCGACGCGTCCGTGCGCCGCGCCGCCGCCCTGCTGCCCGACGTGCCCCTCGTGACGCCCGCCGAGGTCCTCGCACGGGCCGAGCTGGTGCTCCTCACCGTCCCGGACGACGCGCTGCCCGACCTCGTCCAGGGCTTCGCCGAGACCGGCGCCGTCCGCCCCGGCCAGCTGATCGTGCACACCTCGGGGCGCTACGGGACCAAGGTGCTCGACCCGCTGCTGCGGGCCGGCGGCCTGCCGCTCGCCCTGCACCCCGCGATGACCTTCACCGGCACCGCCGTCGACGTGCAGCGCCTGGCCGGCTGCTCCTTCGGCGTCACCGCCCCCGAGGAGCTCCGGCTCGCCGCCGAGGCCCTCGTCATCGAGATGGGCGGCGAGCCCGAGTGGATCGCCGAGGAGATGCGCCCGCTCTACCACGCGGCCCTCGCCCTCGGGGCGAACCACCTGGTCACCCTGGTCGCCGAGTCGATGGACCTGCTCCGCGACGCGGGCGTGAGCGCCCCCGACCGGATGCTCGGCCCGCTGCTCGGCGCCGCCCTCGACAACGCCCTGCGCTCCGGCGACGCCGCCCTCACCGGCCCCGTCGCGCGCGGCGACGCGGGCACCGTCGCCGCGCACGTCACCGAGCTGCGCAAGCACGCCCCGGGGACGGTCGCCGGCTATCTCGCGATGGCCCGCGCGACCGCCGACCGCGCCCTCGCGCACGGACTGCTGAAGCCGGAGCTCGCCGAGGACCTGCTGGGTGTCCTCGCGACCGGCGCGGAGGAGACCCGATGAGCACGACCCTGGTCCACGAAGGCGCGGACCTGCGCACCCGGACCCGTACCGGGCAGCGCGTCGTCGTGATGACGATGGGCGCCCTGCACGAGGGCCACGCCACCCTGATCCGCACGGCACGCGAGCGCGCGGGCGAGGACGGCGAGGTCGTCGTCACCGTCTTCGTGAACCCGCTGCAGTTCGGCGCCGGCGAGGACCTCGACCGCTACCCGCGCACCCTGGAAGCCGACCTGAAGATCGCCGAACAGGCGGGCGCGGACCTCGTGTTCGCCCCGTCCGCCGACGAGGTCTACCCGGGCGGCGAACCCCAGGTGCGGATCACCGCCGGCCCCATGGGCGAGCGCCTCGAAGGCGCCGTACGGCCCGGCCACTTCGACGGCATGCTCACCGTCGTCGCCAAGCTGCTCCACCTCACGCGCCCGGACGTCGCCCTGTTCGGCCAGAAGGACGCCCAGCAGCTCGCCCTGATCCGCCGCATGGCCCGCGATCTGAACTTCGACGTCGAGATCGGCGCCGTCCCCACGGTCCGCGAGCCCGACGGCCTGGCCCTCTCCTCCCGCAACCGCTACCTGTCGCCCGACGAGCGCCGCAGCGCACTCGCCCTGTCCCGCGCCCTGTTCGCGGGCCGCGACCGGCACGCCGCGCAGGAGGCGCTGCGCGCGCGGGCCGCCGAGAACCCCAGCACGCGCGCCCGCGCCCGCGCGCTCGACCGCATCGGCGAGTCCCGCGCGGCCGCCGACGCCCACGCCGTCGCCTCGCCGGGCGGCCCGGCCGCCATCCTCGCCGCGGCCCGGCACGTCCTCGACGAGGCCGCCAGGGCGCGGCCCCCGGTCGAGCTCGACTACATCGCCCTCGTCGACCCGTCCGACTTCACGGACGTCGCCGACGGCTTCGAGGGCGAGGCCGTCCTCGCGCTCGCCGCCCGCGTGGGCACCACCCGGCTGATCGACAACCTGCCTCTGACGTTCGGAGCCCGCCCATGAACGCCTTCTCAGGAACCGGCATACGGCTGCACGCACCCGCCCCGGGCTGGTCCGTCGAGGCCGACGTCGTGGTCGTCGGCTCCGGCGTGGCCGGCCTGACCGCCGCCCTGCGCTGCGAGGCGGCGGGCCTGCGCACCGTCGTCGTCACCAAGGCCCGCCTCGACGACGGCTCCACCCGCTGGGCCCAGGGCGGCGTCGCGGCGGCCCTCGGCGACGGCGACACCCCGGAGCAGCACCTCGACGACACCCTCGTCGCGGGCGTGGGCCTGTGCGACGAGCGGGCGGTACGCACCCTGGTCACCGAGGGCCCCGGCGCCGTACGCCGCCTCATCGCGACCGGCGCCCACTTCGACGAGACCGACGGCGAGCTCCAGCTGACCCGCGAGGGCGGCCACCACCGCCGCCGCATCGCCCACGCGGGCGGCGACGCGACGGGCGCCGAGATCTCCCGCGCCCTCGTCGACGCCGTCCGCACGCGCGGCATCCGCACGGTGGAGAACGCGCTGGTCCTGGACCTCCTCACCGACGCCGAGGGCCGCACGGCCGGTGTCACCCTGCACGTGATGGGCGAGGGCCAGCACGACGGCGTCGGCGCCGTCCTCGCCCCGGCCGTCGTCCTCGCGACCGGCGGCATGGGCCAGGTCTTCTCCGCGACGACCAACCCGCACGTGTCCACCGGCGACGGTGTCGCGCTCGCCCTGCGCGCGGGCGCCGAGGTCAGCGACCTGGAGTTCGTCCAGTTCCACCCGACCGTGCTCTTCCTGGGCAAGGGCGCCGAGGGCCAGCAGCCGCTCGTCTCCGAGGCCGTACGCGGCGAGGGCGCGCACCTCGTCGACGCGGACGGCGTGCGCTTCATGGTGGGCCAGCACGAGCTCGCCGAGCTGGCGCCCCGCGACATCGTCGCCAAGGGCATCACGCGCCGCATGCAGGAGCACGGCACCGACCACATGTACCTGGACGCCCGGCACTTCGGCGCGGACATGTGGGAGCAGCGCTTCCCCACGATCCTGGCCGCCTGCCGCGCCCACGGCATCGACCCGGTCACCGAGCCGATCCCGATCGCCCCGGCCGCGCACTACGCCTCCGGCGGCGTCCGCACCGACCTGCACGGCCGCACCACCATCCCCGGCCTGTACGCGTGCGGCGAGGTCGCCTGCACCGGCGTCCACGGGGCGAACCGGCTGGCGTCCAACTCCCTCCTGGAGGGCCTGGTCTACGCCGAGCGGATCGCGGACGACATCCAGGAGCGGGCCGCCGGGGAGGGCCTCCGCGCGCGCGTGCCGGTGCCCGTGCCGCAGCCCGCGACGCCGGAGCACCCGCTGATGCCGCCCGAGGCCCGGTTCACCATCCAGCGCGTGATGACGCAGGGCGCCGGAGTGCTGCGCTCCGCCGACTCGCTCGCCGAGGCCGCCGCCCAGCTCGGCCGGTTGCACGCGGAGGCGGCCAGCGCCCTCGCCGAGAACGGCAAGACGTCGGAGCCCGGCGTCGACACCTGGGAGGCCACCAACCTCCTGTGCGTGGCCCGCGTCCTGGTCGCCGCCGCCCGCCGCCGCGAGGAGACCCGCGGCTGCCACTGGCGCGAGGACCACGCGGACCGGGACGACATCAACTGGCGGCGCCACATCGTCGTACGCCTCAACCCGGACCGCACTCTGGCCACGCACACCACTCAGACCGCAGACTTCCCCGCAACGGCAAACCCTCAGGAGCAGTGACCGACGTGAGCGCCACCCCCGACCTCCCCCTGGCGAACGCCTGTGGCGACAGCTGCGGCTGCGCGCAGGAAGGCGCCGACGACGCGATGGAGTGCGGCCTCGACCCGTCGCTCGCCCAGCTCCTGGCCGACGCGGGCCTCGACCCCGTGGAGGTCGAGGACATCGCCCACATGGCGATCGCCGAGGACCTCGCCGGCGGCGTCGACGTCACCACCGTCGCCACCATCCCCGAAGAGGCCGTCGCCACCGCCGACTTCACCGCCCGCGAGGACGGGGTCGTGGCCGGCCTGCGGATCGCCGAGGCCGTCATCTCCGTGGTCGCCACCGACGAGTTCGAGGTCGAGCGGCACGCCGAGGACGGCGACCGGGTCACCGCCGGACAGAAGCTCCTGTCGGTCACCACCCGCACCCGAGACCTGCTCACCGCCGAGCGCAGCGCGCTCAACATCGCGTGCCGCCTGTCCGGCATCGCCACCGCCACGCGCGCGTGGGCGGACGCCCTGGAGGGCACGAAGGCGAAGGTCCGCGACACCCGCAAGACGACGCCCGGCCTGCGCTCCCTGGAGAAGTACGCGGTCCGCATGGGCGGCGGCGTCAACCACCGCATGTCCCTGTCGGACGCGGCCCTGGTCAAGGACAACCACGTGGTCGCCGCCGGCGGCGTCGCGCAGGCCTTCCAGGCCGTCCGCGAGGCCTTCCCCGGCCTGGCCATCGAGGTCGAGGTCGACACCCTGCACCAGCTGCGCGAGGTCCTGGACGCGGGCGCCGACCTGATCCTCCTGGACAACCTCACGCCCCTGGAGACCGAGGAGGCCGTCGCGCTCACCGCGGGCCGCGCCCTCCTGGAGTCCTCGGGCCGCCTCACGCTGGAGAACGCGGCGGCGTACGCGCGGACCGGCGTCGACTTCCTCGCCGTCGGCGCGCTCACCCACTCCTCGCCGACCTTCGACATCGGCCTCGACCTGCGCGAAGCGAAGTGATCACGCCGCCATGCTGCTGACCATCGACGTGGGCAACACCCACACCGTCCTCGGCCTGTTCGACGGCGAGGAGATCGTCGAGCACTGGCGCATCTCCACGGACGCCCGCCGCACCGCCGACGAACTCGCCGTCCTGCTGCAGGGCCTGATGGGCATGCACCCGCTGCTCGGCGACGAACTCGGCGACGGCATCGACGGCATCGCCATCTGCGCCACCGTCCCCTCGGTCCTGCACGAACTGCGCGAGGTCACCCGCCGCTACTACGGCGACGTGCCTGCCGTCCTGGTCGAACCGGGCGTCAAGACCGGTGTCCCGATCCTCATGGACAACCCCAAGGAGGTCGGCGCCGACCGCATCATCAACGCGGTCGCGGCCGTCGAGCTCTACGGCGGCCCCGCGATCGTCGTCGACTTCGGCACGGCGACGACGTTCGACGCGGTGTCCGCCCGCGGCGAGTACGTGGGCGGCGTCATCGCCCCCGGCATCGAGATCTCCGTCGAGGCCCTCGGCGTACGCGGCGCGCAGCTGCGCAAGATCGAACTGGCCCGGCCGCGCAGCGTCATCGGCAAGAACACCGTCGAGGCCATGCAGTCCGGCATCGTCTACGGCTTCGCGGGCCAGGTCGACGGCGTCGTGAACCGGATGGCGCGCGAGCTGGCCCAGGACCCGGACGACGTCACGGTCATCGCCACCGGCGGCCTCGCGCCCATGGTGCTCGGCGAGGCCTCGGCCATCGACGAGCACGAGCCGTGGCTGACCCTCATCGGCCTGCGCCTCGTCTACGAGCGCAACGTCTCGCGCACCTGAGCGCGGCGCCACGACTCAGCGGCTCAGCGGCACCACAACTCAACCGGGGGACCGAACGCGTGACCGTCATACGTAGCACCGCCACCCGTGCGGCCGCCCTGGCCCTGCTGTTCACGGCGGCCCTGTTCGGTGCCTCGGCTGCCCCGGCGCGGGCCGCCGAGGCGGCCGTCGAACTGCACGTGCCGGAGCACGCGTACCTCACGAAGCGCGGCGTCGGCCCGACCGGCGGCTACCGGATCTGGCTCGACCCGAGCCCCGGCGGCGGCCTCGCCGCCCGGACCGGCGTTCAGCTGAAGGTCGACGCCTCGGACCTGGCGGGCACCGCCCGGCTGCGCACCCGGCGCGAGTGCGGCGACCACACCTGGACGACGCAGCCGTTCACCTGCGACCTGGGCACCCTCACGCGCGGGAAGCGCAACTACCCCGACGCCCTCTACATCGAGGCCGCGCCGGGCGCCCGCGCGGGCGCCCACGGCACGATCCGCTACACGTTCAGCGCACCCGGCAGCGCCGACGCCACCTTCGAGACGGAGGTGTGGATCGGCGGCGCCGACCTGCGCGAGCGTGTGGAGAAGCCGCGCCGGGACCTCACCGCGGGCGGCGACTTCACGTTCACCCCGCGCGTGCGCAACGAGGGCCGCGTCCCGGCGCACGGCTTCGGCGTGGAGTTCAGCAGCCCGCGCCTGAACTTCCGTACGAAGTACAGCAATTGCTGGTACGCGGACACCCGCTTCGCCTACTGCTGGTTCGACCGGACACTGGACCCGGGCCGCTCCTACGCGTTCGCGTCCCCGATCACGGTCGGGGTGCCCGGGGAGACGGTCAACAGCTCGTTCCAGTACAACGCCTACCTGTCGGGCCTGACCGGCAACGGCGAGGACCTCGCGAACGCGTACACCACGGACGCCGTCCCGGGCCTGAAGCGCGGCAAGGGACCGGAACTGACGGTCCGCGCGGTCGCCGGCGGGGCGTCCGGCTACAACGGCGAGTACGACCTGGGCGAGACCAAGGTCAGCACGACGCAGACGGCCGACCTGAAGGCCGGCGCGGGCGAGCTCGCGGGCCGCACCGGCACCACCACCGACGTCACGTTCTCGCTGCGCAACACGGGCCCCGGCCGGGTCTACGGCGCGTACATGGAGATCACCCCGCCCGAGGGCACCTCCGTCGTCGAGCCGACCCCGCCGCCGGACCCGGACAACGAGCTCGAGTGGCAGTGGGAGTGCTCGCGCCAGAGCCGCGGCGCGTACGCGTGCTCGCCGGACCATCCGCTGGAGCCCGGTGAGAACTGGGAGACGACGCTGAAGTTCAAGCTCGACCAGCGGGTGCGCGACGCCGAGGGCCGCCTCGCCCTCAAGCAGGGCAGCACGCGCCCGGCGAAGGACCCGCACCCGGGCGACAACGCGGTGCCGATCGTCACGAAGATCACCGGCGGTCCCCTCGTGGAGCCCCGCGGGAAGCCCGCAGCCGAGACGGCGAAGGCCGCCTCCGACGGGGGCGGCCCCGGCGGGCCCGTGCTCGCGGCGGGCGCCGGCGCGCTGGTGGTCGCCGCCGGGCTCGGCGCCCTGTGGGTACGACGGATCAAGGCGCGGCGCCGCCCGTGACGGCCGTTCGCCGCGTCTCCTCCGCCCCCTCCGCCCCGTCCTGCCCGCCGCGCCAGCGAACGGGAATTCATTAACTTTGTCTGATTAGACCGTATTGTCGCGGCATGCCCACGCCCTACGGAAACCGCGGCGGTATGGCGTTCGGTGCTGAAGAGCTGCGTGTGCTCCGACGCGCCCTCGCCCTCGCCCTCCATCCCACCCCCGCCTCGGACGAGGACGTCCGGGACTGTCTCCGGCTCGCCGAGTCCGTCGACGAGGCCGCGCGCGAGAGCGCCCGCCTGCGGGCCTTCCTGCTCGCGGACCTCGACCGCTACCGGGCCGCCCTCCCCGGGACCGTCACGGGCTATCTGAGCCTCCTGACGGACGCCCTGGAGGTCGGCCACAAGCCCGGCGCCGACGACCTCGCCGCCCTGCGCGCCCTGCGCGGCAACCCGAAGGCCGCGGCCCTGCTCGACCGCTGCCGCGCCGTCGCCGAACAGGGCGTACGGGACCGGCTCGAGGCCCGGCAGCGCCCGCGCGTCCCCGCCTCCCGCGCCCGGCTGCTCGCCCTGCCCGGCGGGCTCTCCGGCGCGGGCCAGGAACCCGCCAAGCCGAAGCCGGCCACCCCGCAGCGCCCGGTGCCGACCCCGGGCGAGGTCTTCCCGCCCAAGCGGCGCCCGGCCCAGCCCCCGGCCCCGTCGCAGCACCTCGTCGCGGGCTAGCTACCCTGGGGGGCATGGACTACGTCTCCGCTCTCGTGCCCCCGGTAGTGATGGCCGTGTTCTTCATCGCGCTCATCACGGTCATCGTGAAGTCGCAGGGCGGCGACAAGAAGGCCAAGGAGGACTCCGCGGTCGACGCGATCCTCGGCCGCGTCGAGGTCACCCTCGGCGGCAAGGAGAGCAAGGGGTCGGGCGACTCCGACTGAGTACCGCCCGAAGGCTCCGCCCGAGAGTTCCACCGGCACACAGCACGGCCCGACAGGGGCGCCCCGACGGGCGCCCCTTTCTCGTGGCACCAGTTCCGCCGACACCCGTCATGTCCCAGGGCGCATTCCGGTCTTCTCCCACTATTGTGCTGTTCGTGCCGCGCCCCCTGGGAGAACTCGAAGACGCAGTGATGACACGGGTGTGGAAGTGGAACCGCCCGGTGACCGTGCGAGAAGTGCTGGAGGATCTCCAGCAGGAACGGTCGATCGCGTACACGACGGTCATGACCGTTCTGGACAATCTCCACCAGAAGGGCTGGGTGCGCCGCGAGGCGGAAGGCCGGGCCTATCGATATGAGGCCGTCTCCACCCGCGCCGCCTACTCGGCCGCCCTCATGAACGAGGCCTGGAGTCAGAGCGACAACCCGGCGGCGGCCCTCGTCGCCTTCTTCGGCATGATGTCGCCGGAGCAGCGGGAAGCGCTCCGGGACGCCATGCGCATCGTTCAGCCCGAAGTCCGCCCGGGACCCGGGGAAGCGGACGGCGAGCCCGGGCGATAGCGTCCGCTCATGGCACCAGAGCTCCCCGAAGTCGAGACCGGCGGCGAATCCGCCCCTAAAGCCATCACGGTACGCAGGGCCCGCACCGCCGATGTCCCGGCGGTGCGCCGACTGCTCGACGCCTACAGCCGCCAGGGGATCCTGCTCGACAAAGCCACCGTCACGCTTTACGAGGACATCCAGGAGTTCTGGGTCGCGGAACGTGACGACAACGCCGAGGTGGTCGGCTGCGGCGCGCTCCACATCATGTGGGAAGACCTCGCGGAAGTGCGCACCCTCGCGGTGAATCCTCAGGTCAAGGGCGCCGGTGTGGGGCACCAGGTACTGGAGAAGCTGCTGCAGACCGCGCGCTGGATCGGTGTTCGCCGCGTTTTCTGCCTCACCTTCGAAGTCGAGTTCTTCGCGAAGCACGGCTTCGTGGAGATCGGTGAGACTCCCGTAGATACCGTCGACACCGATGTCTACAGTGAGCTCCTGCGTTCCTATGACGAGGGCGTCGCGGAGTTCCTCGGTCTCGAACGAGTGAAACCGAACACCCTGGGCAACAGCCGGATGCTTCTGCATCTGTGATCATCGCTGTTCGGTATTCAGTGCAGCCGTACACGGCGCTTCACTATGTCTGAATGTCCGTTACGCGCATGTTCCCGGCTGTGCTGGGCAGCGTATCCCGGCCAGGGGTTTGTGTTTTTCGGGCAAAAGCGGTTTGCTTTCCGACGTACTGCAGTAGTGCTTATAACAAGGGGACGGCGATACAGCGGCCGCGGTCGCAGGGGGGCCGGCCCTTCAGATTTCGATGAAAGGAAATCCGGTGGCACAGAAGGTTCAGGTCCTTCTTGTCGATGACCTCGACGGCGGCGAGGCGGACGAGACCGTGACGTTCGCGCTCGACGGCAAGACCTACGAGATCGACCTCACCACCGCCAACGCGGACAAGCTCCGCGGTCTGCTCGACCCGTACCTCAAGGGCGGCCGCCGCACCGGGGGTCGTGCCGCGAGCGGTCGGGGCAAGGCCCGCGCCGCGTCGGGTGGCAACCAGGACACCGCGGCCATCCGCGCCTGGGCCAAGGAGAACGGCCACGAGGTCAACGACCGCGGCCGCGTTCCGCAGAAGGTCCGTGAGGCCTACGAGAAGGCCAACGGCTGAGCCGTCGGTCCCGACCGTGCACGACGCAGCCGGGCCCGGTGGCAGTGAGTCGCCGCCGTGTCCACGAGTCGTACGAGATCGGGGGCGCCCCCACCGCCCCCCACGACCGACCCGGCCGGACAGGCCGCCAACGTCGTCAGAGCCGGGAGCACCGGTTCCGCCTCGCGCCCGGGCTCGGGGGGCCGCACCCACACCGCGGCCTCCTGCGTGCCGGACCACCCCGGGGGCGTCGGCGCGGCCATGAAGCCGCCCGCCCCGACGGCCACGAGATCCAGGGGCAGCGCCCCCCACTCCAGCCAGTCGAGCAGCCCCGGCAGTTCGTCCGCGGCGCCCGCCGCGACCAGCAGCTGCATCGTCTCCCCGTGCACGGCCACCGGCGAGCGGGGATCGAGCCGGCGCAGCATCGCGAACCCGGCGTCGGCCGGCACCTCCAGGACGTCGAACCGCAGCCCCGTGCGCAGCCGTACGCCTTCGGGCCCGGATACGGCGGCCCAGCCCAGCTCGTCCTCGTACCAGCGCCGCACCAGGTCCTGGCGGACCCGCATCGGGCGGCGCGGGACCGGGACCGTGGTGCGCGGCGACGTGCTTCCCGACGTGCTGTGCGACGTGCTTCGCGGCGAGGGAACCATGCCAGGAGAAACCGTGCGGAGCCGTTTCGGGTTACGCATCGTGCCGATCCGGACGCGGAACGTGGCCGCCGAAGGGCGCGTGAGGCGTGGCGAGTGGCGCAAGGGTGTTCGCCCGTAGCGGAGGGAACCGGCGTGCGCCGCATGGAGTGTCAGTCCCTGCGGGTAAGACATCCCTAGTGGGAGGGGCGACACGCACCGGTCGGGCGGCTCGCGTTCGCCATCGGCGTAGTGATGGTGAGGGTATCTGCCTGGCCTGCGGGAACATCGTCTCGCACCATCGGGTTGGAGCAGATGTCGGCGTTCGGGGCAGGAGGCCATGAACGGGTGTCGGCAGTTGGAATGAGCGGTCCCCGCTTGCGGGACTAAGCTGCGGAAGGACAGGGAGGGGACAGCCCCCTTACTGCCTGACCGCTCTGAGGAGCGATTAACGATGTTCGAGAGGTTCACCGACCGCGCGCGGCGGGTTGTCGTCCTGGCTCAGGAAGAAGCCCGGATGCTCAACCACAACTACATCGGCACCGAGCACATTCTCCTGGGCCTGATCCACGAGGGTGAGGGTGTCGCCGCTAAGGCCCTGGAGAGCCTCGGGATTTCGCTCGAGGCGGTCCGCCAGCAGGTGGAGGAGATCATCGGTCAGGGCCAGCAGGCCCCGTCCGGGCACATTCCCTTCACCCCCCGTGCCAAGAAGGTCCTGGAGCTGTCGCTCCGCGAGGCCCTTCAGCTGGGCCACAACTACATCGGCACGGAGCACATCCTGCTCGGCCTGATCCGTGAGGGCGAGGGCGTCGCCGCCCAGGTCCTGGTCAAGCTGGGCGCAGACCTCAACCGGGTGCGGCAGCAGGTCATCCAGCTGCTCTCCGGCTACCAGGGCAAGGAGACCGCCACCGCGGGCGGCCCTGCCGAGGGCACCCCCTCGACGTCCCTGGTCCTCGACCAGTTCGGCCGCAACCTGACGCAGGCCGCTCGTGAGTCCAAGCTCGACCCGGTCATCGGGCGCGAGAAGGAGATCGAGCGCGTGATGCAGGTCCTGTCGCGCCGCACCAAGAACAACCCGGTCCTGATCGGTGAGCCCGGCGTCGGCAAGACCGCCGTCGTCGAGGGCCTCGCGCAGGCCATCGTCAAGGGCGAGGTGCCCGAGACCCTCAAGGACAAGCACCTCTACACCCTCGACCTGGGCGCGCTGGTCGCCGGCTCCCGCTACCGCGGTGACTTCGAGGAGCGCCTGAAGAAGGTCCTCAAGGAGATCCGCACCCGCGGCGACATCATCCTGTTCATCGACGAGCTCCACACGCTGGTCGGTGCGGGTGCCGCCGAGGGCGCCATCGACGCCGCCTCGATCCTCAAGCCGATGCTGGCCCGCGGTGAGCTCCAGACCATCGGTGCCACCACGCTCGACGAGTACCGCAAGCACCTGGAGAAGGACGCCGCGCTCGAGCGCCGCTTCCAGCCCATCCAGGTCGCCGAGCCGTCGCTGCCGCACACCATCGAGATCCTCAAGGGTCTGCGCGACCGGTACGAGGCCCACCACCGCGTCTCCATCACGGACGAGGCCCTCGTCCAGGCCGCGACGCTGGCCGACCGGTACATCTCGGACCGCTTCCTGCCGGACAAGGCGATCGACCTGATCGACGAGGCCGGCTCCCGGATGCGCATCCGCCGGATGACCGCGCCGCCGGACCTCCGCGAGTTCGACGAGAAGATCGCGGACGTGCGCCGCGACAAGGAGTCCGCGATCGACTCGCAGGACTTCGAGAAGGCCGCCTCGCTGCGCGACAAGGAGAAGCAGCTCCTCGCCGCCAAGGCCAAGCGCGAGAAGGAGTGGAAGGCCGGCGACATGGACGTCGTCGCGGAGGTCGACGGCGATCTGATCGCCGAGGTCCTCGCGACCGCCACCGGCATCCCGGTCTTCAAGCTGACCGAGGAGGAGTCCTCGCGTCTGCTGCGCATGGAGGACGAGCTCCACAAGCGCGTCATCGGCCAGAAGGACGCCGTCAAGGCGCTCTCGAAGGCGATCCGCCGTACCCGCGCCGGTCTGAAGGACCCGAAGCGTCCGGGTGGCTCGTTCATCTTCGCCGGCCCGTCCGGTGTCGGTAAGACCGAGCTGTCCAAGGCGCTCGCCGAGTTCCTCTTCGGCGACGAGGACGCGCTGATCTCCCTCGACATGTCGGAGTTCAGCGAGAAGCACACCGTCTCGCGTCTCTTCGGTTCGCCCCCCGGCTACGTGGGCTACGAGGAGGGCGGCCAGCTCACCGAGAAGGTGCGCCGCAAGCCGTTCTCCGTCGTCCTCTTCGACGAGGTCGAGAAGGCCCACCCGGACATCTTCAACTCGCTGCTCCAGATCCTGGAGGACGGTCGCCTGACCGACTCCCAGGGCCGCGTCGTGGACTTCAAGAACACGGTCATCATCATGACGACCAACCTTGGAACCCGTGACATCTCGAAGGGCTTCAACCTGGGCTTCGCGGCCCAGGGCGACACGAAGACCAACTACGAGCGCATGAAGAACAAGGTCTCGGACGAGCTCAAGCAGCACTTCCGCCCCGAGTTCCTCAACCGCGTCGACGACGTGGTCGTCTTCCCGCAGCTCACTCAGGAGGACATCCTCGCGATCGTCGACCTGATGATCGGCAAGGTGGACGAGCGCCTCAAGGACCGGGACATGGGCATCGAGCTCTCCCAGTCCGCCAAGGAGCTCCTCTCCAAGAAGGGCTACGACCCGGTGCTGGGCGCGCGTCCGCTGCGTCGCACGATCCAGCGCGAGGTCGAGGACACCCTCTCGGAGAAGATCCTCTTCGGCGAGCTGCGCCCCGGCCACATCGTGGTCGTCGACACGGAGGGCGAGGGCGAGAGCAAGACCTTCACCTTCCGCGGTGAGGAGAAGTCGGCGCTGCCCGACGTCCCGCCGATCGAGCAGGCGGCCGGCGGCGGTGCCGGACCGAACCTGAGCAAGGAGGCGTAAGCCTCCGGCCTCAGCAGGCCATGACGTGAGGGGCCGGTGCTCTTGATGAGCACCGGCCCCTCACGCTTTTCTGCGCCGTACGGGTTACGAGAGCTGGCCGTCGTAGTCCGGGAGCTTGTACGTGCGCTCCGCGTGCCCGCCGGTCAGGTCCGTGGTGTTGTTGCCGACGTTCGCGATGATCGTGTAGCCCTTCGCCTCGATCGCGGCGCGCTGGGCCGTCTTGTAGTCGGCGACGTCCTTGAAGAGGTCGACGAAGCCGCGGACGTACAGTCCGTCGACCTCGTAGCCGACGTGCTTGAGGTTGTAGTCCGTGACGCCCTTGATGATCCCGGGGCGGGCCGTCACGAAGAACATCGCGACGCCGTGCTCCCGGGCGTACTCGGCGAGGGCGAGGACCGGCTTGTTCGCGGGCGCCGGGTAGTGGAAGCCGTAGTCCGACTCCAGGGTGGTGTTGTCGATGTCGAACACCATGGCCTGCTTCTCGCCGGGGCGGGAGTGCGCGATGCGGTCCTTCAGGTAGGGCAGGGCCTGGTCGGCGACGGCCTGGCAGTCGCGCTGCCAGGTCGCGTAGTCGACGTCGCCGGTCGTGGTCGCCGTGGCGGCCGCCGTGTCTGTTGTCGTGGCCGTAGCGGCCTGGGCCGGCATCGCCAGGGTGAGCACGGCGGTCGCCGAGATGCCTATGACGGAGGCTCGGCGGGTCCAGGTGCGGTGCGGGGGCGTCATGTGCGGGGGGTTCCTCTCACGTCCGGTCACGCTGAAGTTGTCGCGTGCATGCTTGTCGGCGAGGGTGGCGCGAGAGGAACCGTAGGGTTACCGGTGGGTAGTGTCCAGGGTTTGCGCACCGACAGTAGGGACACCGTGCCTGTCGGGCAGGGGAGTTGAGGGCGCCGGAGAGGCGTGGATCTGTAGCCCCGGTCACAACCGGGGGTCTCTCGATCTTGCGCCCCGGTGACATGCCGCACAGGCGTTTTGTCCGGTACTAGGCGGAATAGTGGACCGGGCGGAGGGGTGGGTCGTCGTTACGCGCCTGATGGGTTCTGGTGATTTGTCCGTTTTGAGGTTTGGGTGAGGGTGGGGGCCCCGAGAGGCCGTGCCGCACGGCCGCGAAGTGGGCGTAAACCCGCGATCGAGGGATAAATCCGGCAGGGGATGAATCGGGCGTGAGGGGCGTCAAGGGGTATACCGGCCGGGGCTCCGGTACGAGCTTTCGTAGTAGATGAGGCTTTTGGGCGGAGCCGGGGAGTCGGGTTACCAAGGGATGGCCGACCCGGTGACACGAGGACGTGTGCCGGGTCCCTTCATGCCCGTCGGGCCCGTCCCGGGCCGGTGGGCGGCAGGACCCGAATGTCCCCGAAGCTCGAAGAGGTCTCCCGCATGTCGCAGCGCATCACGTCCCTCCGTCCCGGCACGTCGGTCTTCCGCAAGCGCGCCGCTGTCGTGGCCGCCGGTCTCGGAATGTCCGCCGTTCTGGGCAGCGGGGCCGCGCTCGCCGCCGGTGCCCCCCAGGCGGGCGGCGCCCCGGCGACCACCACCGCCACCGTCGTGAAGGCGCAGGCCGCCGCTCAGGCCAAGGCCGCCTCCACCACGAAGGCCAAGGCCGCCTCCGTGAAGCAGGCCGCCGCCAAGAAGGCCGCCTCCTGGATCGACCCGGTCAGCAAGTACACGCTCTCCGCCGGCTACGCCCAGGGCGGCAGCATGTGGTCCACCGGCAAGCACTCCGGCCAGGACTTCGCCGTGCCGATCGGCACCAACGTGAAGGCCGTGCACAGCGGCACCGTCGTCAAGACCGGCGGCAACGGCGCCGGTGACGGTCCGGCGTACGGCAACGCCATCGTGATCAAGCACTCCAACGGCACGTACTCCCAGTACGCGCACCTGTCCCGGATCGACGTCCGCGTCGGCCAGACCGTCTCCACGGGCCAGCACATCGCCCTGTCCGGCAACACCGGCAACTCCAGCGGCCCGCACCTGCACTTCGAGATCCGCACCACGCCGAACTACGGCTCGGCCGTGAACCCCGTCGCGTTCCTCAACAAGCAGGGCGTGCGCGTCTGATTCAGCCTCCGTGCTGGTGGGCCTGAACGATCAGGCCCGTGGCGACCTCGAGGACGGCCTTGCGCCGCTCCTCGGGGTCGCTCTCGTCGTCCTGGAGGACGAACATCCCGGCGTGCATCGAGAACAGCGCGCTGATGCAGCGGACCCGGTCGGTCAGCGAGGCGTCCTCGGGCGGCAGGTAGGCGATCAGCTCCTGCATCCGGGACTTGAAGTTCTCGCCGATGCTCAGCTCGCGCAGCGTCGCCTGGTTCTCGTGCATGAAGCGGAAGAGCGGGGCCGCCCCGACCAGCGCGAGGCTGTAACGGGTCAGGATCTCGCGCTTCGTCTCCAGGGTCGGCGGCTGCTCCTTCGCCCACGCGATCAGGTCGTCGATCGGCGTCATCAGGTCCGTGAACAGGCTGACGACGATGTCTTCCTTGGTCTTGAAGTGGTAGTAGAGCGCCGCCTTCGTGACGCCGAGCCGCTCGGAGATCTCCCGCAGGGACGTCTTCTCGTATCCCTGCTCCGCGATGAGCTCCAGGGTCACGTCCTGAATGCGCTGGCGGGTGTTCCCGCGGCGCGGCTTGCTGCTGCCCGTGACCATCGGCCGGCTGCCTCTCTCGTCCCCCTGGCGTCCTCTTGGGAGAAAACTTACTTGACGCCCGGCTAGTAGTCGCTCTACTTTCCCCATTGTAAGCAACTAGCCGGGCGACAAGTAAGTCCCGTCTCACCGCACGACGTTTCTCAGCACGACGTTTCTCAGTACGACGTCTCTCAGCTCGACCCGGGGGAGTGGGGATCATGGCCGAAGCAGCTATACGAGACCAGGAGCAGGTGAAGGAGCAGGCGAAGCAGCCGCGCAGTGTGCGCGTCGTGCTCATGGCGCTGATGATCGCCATGCTGCTCGCCATGCTCGACAACATGATCGTCGGCACCGCGATGCCGACGATCGTCGGCGATCTCGGCGGCCTCGAGCACCTCTCCTGGGTGGTCACCGCCTACACGCTCGCCACCGCCGCCTCCACCCCGATCTGGGGCAAGCTCGGCGACATGTACGGCAGGAAGGGCGCCTTCCTGACCTCCATCGTGATCTTCCTGATCGGCTCCGCGACCAGCGGCATGGCCCAGGACATGAGCCAGCTCATCGCCTTCCGCGCCGTCCAGGGCCTGGGTGCCGGCGGTCTGATGGTCGGCGTCATGGCGATCATCGGCGACCTGATCCCGCCCCGGGAACGCGGCAAGTACCAGGGCATGATGGCCGGCGTCATGGCGCTCGCCATGATCGGCGGACCGCTCGTCGGCGGCACCATCACCGACCACCTCGGCTGGCGCTGGGCCTTCTACATCAACCTGCCGATCGGCGCGGTCGCCCTCGTCATGATCACCGCGGTGCTGCACCTCCCGAAGAAGCGCTCCTCCGGAAAGATCGACTATCTGGGCGCGGCGCTCCTCACCGTCGGCATCACCGCGATCGTCCTCGTCACCACCTGGGGCGGCTCCGAGTACGCCTGGGGCTCCGCCGTGATCATGGAGCTCATCGGCATCGGCGTCGCCTCGCTCGTCGGCTTCGTCTTCTCGCAGACCAAGGCCGCCGAACCGATCATGCCGCTGCACATCTTCCGCAGCCGCAACTTCACGCTGATGTCCGTCATCGGCTTCATCACCGGCTTCGTGATGTTCGGCGCGGTGCTCTTCCTGCCGCTCTACCAGCAGTCTGTGCAGGGCGCGTCCGCGACCAACTCCGGGCTCCTGCTCCTGCCGATGCTGCTCTCGATGATGGTCGTCTCGCTGATCGCGGGCCGGGTCACGACGAACACCGGCAAGTACAAGGTCTTCCCGATCGTCGGCGGCGTGCTCATGATCGCCGGGCTCTTCCTCCTTGCCCAGATGGACACGGAGACCTCCCGGCTCACCTCCGGGCTCTACATGGCGGTGCTCGGCGCCGGCATGGGCTGCCTCATGCAGATCACGATGCTCGTCGCGCAGAACAGCGTCGAGCTGAAGGACATGGGCGTCGCGTCCTCCTCCACCACGCTGTTCCGCACGCTCGGCTCCTCGTTCGGTGTCGCTGTCATGGGCGCGATCTTCAACGACCGCGTCAAGCACGTCATGGCGGAGCGGGCGGGGGAGCTGGGCGGGAAGGCGCTCGGTGCGGGTACGCAGCTCAATGCCGAGGGGATCGCGAAGCTTCCGGCTCCGGTGCGCGATGCGTATCAGTTCGCTGTGTCGTCCGGTACGCATTCGGCGTTCCTGCTGGGGGCCGTGATCGCTGTGGGGGCGTTGGTCGCGGCGTTCTTCGTACGCGAGGTCGCGCTGCGGGGGGCTGCGCCGGCGCCGCGGGACTGAGCTCGGGGCGGCTTTCGGGTTCGTCGCCGGGTGCCGCCTCGGTGGGGCTTCTCGCGCAGTTCCCCGCGCCCCTGAAATGCAGACCCTTCGGGTCGCATTTCCCCGATGAAGGCTGCGCGCAGCGCATGCTTCAGGGGCGCGGGGAACTGCGCGACCGGCCCCCACCGGACCGGCACCCGGCCACGAGACCGGCGGACCCCCTACGGGAGCCGGACCATAGGGAAGCTGCCCGTGTTCGTCGGGGCATGTTCGGGGAGCCAGAGCACGGCCACGGCTCCATCGGCCGGCGTCCCGGGCGGAGCCCCCGGCGCGCGGACGTTGCGGAATGTCAGCCGGGCGCCCAGCACTCGGGCCTGACCGGCGGCGATGGTCAGGCCGAGCCCATGACCGTGCCCCGCGCGATGCGCGGCCCCCGTACGGAAGCGGCTCGGGCCCTCCTCCAGGAGGTCCTCGGGGAAGCCGGGCCCGTGGTCGCGGACCCGGACCACCCGCCCCTCCACACTGACCTCGATCGGCGGCCGCGCGTGCTTCGCCGCGTTGGCCAGCAGGTTGAACAGGATGCGCTCCAGCCGGCGCGGGTCCGTCGTCACCTCCGACTCGTGCACGACATCGACCCGTATGCCGTCGCCGCCCCGCGCCGCGACCCGCCGGCTGACGAACTCGCCGAGCGTGATGTCCTGCAGCTCGGCCCGCTCCGCCGCACTGTCGAGGCGGGCCACCTCGAGCACGTCCTCCACGAGCGTGCGCATCGCCTGAGCCCGGTCCTTGACCAGCTCGCTGGGGCGCCCGGCCGGCAGCAGCTCGGCCGCCGTCAGCAGACCCGTGACCGGCGTGCGCAGCTCGTGCGCGATGTCCGCGGTGACCCGGCGCTCGGCCTCCAGCCGCTGTCTGAGCGCGTCCGCCATCGCGTCCACGGCCTGCGCCAGATCATCGGTCTCGTCCCGGACGACCCCGCCGATCGCGTCCCGCACCCGCACGTCCGCCCGGCCCTGCGCCACGTCCCGGGCGGCGCCCGCCGCCTTGCGCAGCCGGCGCGACATCTGACCGCCGATCAGCACCCCGAGCGCACTGCCCCCGAACACGACACAGATCGCGCCGATGATCAGCGCCTGGTCCAGGTCCTTCATGACGTCGGTGCTGCGATCGGTGAAACGGGAGTGCACGGAGAGGAGGTCGCCGTTGCCGAGCGGGACCGCGGCCCAGATGTCCGGGACTCCGCCGGCCGACTCGGAGACGTAGGTGGCGCGGCGCCCCGACAGGGCCTTGATCCGCAGCTCGCGCGGCAGCGACGGGTCGTTGACCTCGAAGCCGACCGGCAGATTGCCGCCGCGCGCCGCGTACTGGCGCTGTACGAACTGGATCCGCTCGTCCTGCACGTCCCGCGCGTTGTCCAGCATCGAGACGCGGGCCGCGTTGTGCACCACCAGGCTCAGGGCCACCGCGACGAGCGCGCCGACCAGCGCGATCGCGACGCTGATCTTCCAGCGCACCCCGGTGTGCAGCCCCTGCCGCAGCCGCCGCGGCAGCAGCCCCCGCAACCGGGCGCCCAAGGCTGTCCCCCTCATATGTGCTTCCTCATCAGCCGGGCCGGTCAGGCCTTGAGCTTGTAGCCGAAGCCGCGGACCGTCTCGATGCGGTCCTGGCCGATCTTCGTGCGCAGTCGCTGGACGTGGACGTCGACGACGCGGGTGTCACCGCCCCAGCCGTAGTCCCACACCCGCTCCAGGAGTTTGTCGCGGGAGAGCACGGTGCCGGGCGCGGAGGAGAACTCGAGCAGCAGCCGCATCTCGGTCGGCGTCAGCCCCACCGGCTTCCCGTCCCGGCGCACCTCCATGCCCTCCGTGTCGATCTCCAGATCGCCGAAGCGCAGCACGCCCCCGTCGGTCCCCACGGGCTCGGCGGCCGCCCCCGCGGTCGCCGCGGCCGGTCCGCCCGCGTGCCCGAAGCGGCGCAGCACGGCCCGGATCCGGGCCACGAGCACGGCCCCGTCGAACGGCTTGGTCACGTAGTCGTCGGCGCCGGCCTCCAGACCGAGCACCACGTCGATCGAGTCGGCCCGCGCGGACAGCATGATCACCGGCACGGTCGACTCGTCGCGGATCCGCCGGCACAGCGAGACGCCGTCGATGCCCGGCACCATGACGTCGAGCAGCGCGATGTCCGGCCGGTCGGCGCGGAACGCCTCCAGGCCCGCCAGCCCGTCCGGCATGGCCGTGACCACGAAGCCGTCCCGCTCCAGGGCGAGCTGGGTGGCCTCGCGGATCACGTCGTCGTCCTCGACGAACAGCACGTGGGTCTGCTCACCCTTGCGCTCGCCCATGTGGTCTCCCATCCTCGGCCGTGCTCAGCCGGCGTCGTCCGTGGCGGCCGGAGCGGGGGATTCCCCGCCCACCGCGTGGCTGTAGTCGTTGTGAATACGCCCCTGTTGGGCGAAGCGGTCCCCGTCCCACCGGTACGTGACGACCTCTTCGCCCGAGGGTGAGGCGACCGAGTCGCCCTTCTCGTACACCTGCTTGGTGACCACGAGATCACCCCGGTCGATCTCCGCGTAGACCGGGGGCTCCTCGGCCTGGAACACGTTCCGATACGTGCCGTCCTCGTCGCGGTACACGTACGTGCCGATCCCGACCGCGTCTCCGCAGGTCATCACATTCACCACGACATCGTTCGCGGGCCCGCCGGTCAGCGTTCCGTAACTCACGTCGACGGGGTACTCGTCGGCCACACAGGGCTTCAGATCGCGCTTGATGTCGGCGCTGACCTTCGGATCGCCCTTCACCAGCCGCACCGCGTTCACCGTCTTCGGCGTCGCGGAGGGGGCGGGGCTGCCGGCCGGTGACGGCACGGCCGAGGCGACCGGGGCGGTCCTGGCGGGTCCCTCGTCCCGGGCACCCGTGCCACCGGCCGAACACCCGACGAGCAGAGCGGCCAAAAGCCCGAGGGCGGCGAACCCGGCGACCACCGGACTCCCCGCCTTCAGTACTTCGACGCTCCGAGAGGCACGTATGCCTAGGCCGCGCAACGCTCCCGCTCCTCCCGTTCGAGCGCGCGGGCGTCCAGGTCGCGGCTCTCCAGCTCCTCGCGGAGCCGGGCGAGCGCCCGGTGCAGCGTGCTCTTCACGGTTCCGGCCGACATGCCGAGCGCGGCGGCCGTCTCCTCTGTGGACATCTGCTCCCAGTGTCGCAGCACCACGACACTGCGCTGCTTCGGAGCCAGCACCTTCATGACGTCCATCAGCAGGGCGCGGTCGGCGTGCTGCTCGGTCGAGTCGTCCACGACCGACTCGGGCAGCTGCTCGGTCGGCACCTCTTCGAGCTTGCGCGCCCGCCACCACTCGGTCCGCGTGTTGATCATGACGCGGCGCAGGTAGGCGTCGGCCAGCCGCTTGTCGGCTATGCCGTCCCACCGCCCGTACGTCCGCACGAGCGCGGTCTGCAGCAGGTCCTGGGCGTCGACCGGGTCCGGCACCAGGCGCCGGGCGCTGCGCAGCAGAGCGTCCTGCCGCGTCCTGACGTACTCCTCGAACTCGAGCACCTCACCGCCGTGCGACATGAGCAACCGCCTCCCGATTCCTGCCCGTTCCCCGTCGGCCGCACCGGTCGTGTGCGGCTTCGGAGAAGAAGCTACGGAGGTGTTGTCACGGCGTTGTCCGTTCCAGCCTTCGACAAACGCACGGCTGCCCGTCGGTTGTGTAACGGACCCGGAGTCAGCTCGCCGGAAGCCGGTACAGACCGCCCGCGAGCGGCTCGACGAGCCCGTCGTCGACCAGCCCGTCCAGCGCACGCGCCCGCTGCACCGGCTCGTCCCAGACCCGGTCGAGCGCGGCCTGCGGCACCGGCCCGGTGGCGTCCCGGAGCACGGCGAGCAGCTTGCCCCGCACCTGACGGTCCGTCCCCGCGTACGTCTGGCCGCGCCGCGGCGGGCCCTCGTGCGCGGGCTTGCCGGCGAGCCGCCACGCGCACATGGCGGCGATCGGGCACCGGTGGCACTCCTCGCTCTTCGCCGTGCACACCAGCGCGCCCAGCTCCATCGAGGCGGCGGCCCAGCTCGCGGCGGTCGCGTCCTGCTCCGGCAGCAGCGTCCGGGCGAGCTTGCGCTCGGCGGCCGTCGTGGCGTTCGGCGGGTACTGGACGCCGGTCACGGCGCGCGCGAAGACCCGCCGCACGTTCGTGTCCAGGACGGCGTGACGCTGCCCGTACGCGAACGAGGCGACGGCGGCGGCCGTGTACTCGCCGATGCCCGGCAGGGCGAGCAGCTGGGCGTGCCCGGTGGGTACGTCCCCGCCGTGGCGCTCCGTTATGGCCACGGCGGCGCCGTGCAGGCGCAGGGCGCGGCGGGGATAGCCGAGCCGTCCCCACGCGCGGACGGCCTCGCCGGGGGCCTCCTTGGCGAGATCGGCCGGCCGGGGCCAGCGGGTGAGCCACTGCTCGTACACGGGCAGCACGCGGTTCACCGGGGTCTGCTGGAGCATGAACTCGCTGACCATCACGCCCCACGGGCCGGCGGTGGAGCGGCGCCAGGGCAGGTCACGGGCGTGTTCGGTGAACCAGTCGATGACCGGTCCGTGCAGGTCTGAGCGATCGCTGGGGGTCTTCGTGGGCGCAGTCATGGCACTCCCGATCCTGCCACGCGCGCCGAGCCCGAACCCCCGCCTCCCCGCCCCCACGCCGCCCCGACCGCCCATTTGCCACCAGGCGCCGGTGCGCGGACCCTCTCCTGACGCACCCGCACCCCGCCTCCCGGCACCCCGCCCCCGTAAACCTCAGCGCCGGTGTGCCCCGCGTCCCGGCCCGGAGCCCGAGCCGTACGCCGCGCCGGCCTCGGCGGTCCCGTTCCCCGGGCCCGCGAACCAGCGCACGAGTCCGATCCCCGATCCCCGCATGGTCATCGCCACCCGCGCCCCCGGCCGCGCGCACAGGCCGACCACGAGGAACGCGACCAGGGTGCCGAGCAGCAGTCCGGCCGCGACGTCGTGCGGGTAGTGCACGCCGACGAACACCCGGGAGAACGCCATGAGGATCGCCATCGGGACCGTCAGCCAGCCGATCTTCGGCCACGCGAGCGCGAGCCCGACGGCCGCGGCGGCGCCGATCGTCGAGTGGTTGCTCGGGAAGGACCAGTCCCCGTAGGCCGGGCAGTCGATCAGGGCGGGCAGCGCCCCGGCGACCGCGCGGCAGGGCCGCTCCTCGTCGATCCCCGATTTGATCAACTCGCTGGCCACGTACGCCACGGCGGTGCCCAGCGGCGCGAGCACGGCCACGGCGAGGGCCCGGGGATCGCCCCGGCGGGCGCGCCACCAGGCGGCGACGAAGAGCACGGCGAACAGCAGCAGACCGATCTCGGTCCACAACTCCATCAGGTCCTGGAACCAGGACGGAGTGTCGTGGGCGAATTCGGTGATGTCGCGATAGAGATCGGAGTCGATGGTTCCCATGGCCACGGACAGTACGCAACTCCCGGAGCCGTCACATCAGGCGGTGGTCGGGTGGGACCCCTGCCGGAAGACAGGGGGCATGATGATGATCCTGAAAACTTGGGGGCCTGGGCGGCGGGTGGGCGCCGGACAACGGCCCGATCTCTCGTAAGGTTTGAGCCGTGGGATCTCTGCGCAATCCGATCGGGCCGCTTCCCTCCTCCATCTACTGGCGCCGGAGGGTCGTTCTGGTGTCCCTCGTGGCACTCCTCGCGCTGCTGGGCGTATGGGTCGTCAACTTCGGCGGGGGTACGGGGAACAAGGGCGCCGGCGGCACCGACGGCAAGCACCCGACCGAGTCGATCACGCCCGGCCCCTCCGGCACGGGCCCCGCGATCAGCCAACACCCCGGCGGCCGCGACGAGTCGGGCTCCGGCTCCGGCGGCGCGGGGGACGGCGGCGCGGGCGACGGTGGTTCGAGTGACGGCGGTTCGGGCGACGGGTCCGACTCCGGTGGCTCGGGCGGGAGTTCCGACGGCGCGGGCTCCGGGTCCGGCGGCGGCGGGGCGACCTCGGGCGACCGGGTGCCGGCCGGGTCCAGCCTGCCGGACTGCACCGCGGGCAGTGTGACGCTCTCCGTGCGCAGCGTCCGCAACTCCTACGGCCCCGACGACAAGCCCGAGCTGGTCGTCACCGTCAAGAGCACCGCCGACAAGGCCTGCAAGGTCGATCTCGGCCCGCGCACGGCGGTCCTGACGATCACGAAGGCGGACGACGACAAGAAGACCTTCTGGTCCTCCGAGGACTGCCCGGCCGGTGCGGGCACGCTGCTGCTCCGCGTCCCGGCGGGCGGCAAGGTCAGCCACACCGTGAACTGGGACAAGCGGCCCAGCGCCCCGCAGTGCGCGACGCCCTCGGCCGGTTCCGCGACGCCCGGCACCTACCTCGTCGAGGTCAAGGGTGCGCAACTGTCGGGCGATCAGACGTCCTTCGTCCTCAAGGCCGACTGACCGGCAGGACGCAGAGAGCAGAGAGGGGCGGGGCCGACTCGGCCCCGCCCCTCTCTCACGTCACTCCGCGGAGCTACACGTACCGCTCCAGGATCGAGGACTCCGCCAGCCGGGAGAGCCCCTCGCGCACGCTGCGCGCCCGGGCCTCGCCGACACCGTCGACCGTCTGGAGGTCGTCCACGCTCGCCGCGAGCAGCTTCTGCAGCCCGCCGAAGTGCTCCACGAGCCGGTCGATGATCGCGCCGGGCAGGCGCGGCACCTTCGCCAGGAGCCGGAAGCCGCGCGGCGACACCGCCGAGTCCAGCGCCTCCGGCGAGCCCGTGTACCCCAGGGCGCGGGCCACGATGGGCAGTTCGAGCAGCTCGCCGTGGTGCAGGGAGTCCAGCTCGGCCAGCGCCTCCTCGACCGTGCGGGACCGCTTGGCCGTCGGGGCCGGCACGTAGTCCCGTACGACGAGCTCGCGCTCGGGCTCGACACCCGCGATCAGCTCGTCGAGCTGCAGTGCGAGCAGGCGGCCGTCCGTGCCCAACTCCACGACGTACTCGGCGATCTCGGTCGCGATCCGGCGCACCATCTCCAGGCGCTGGGCGACCGCCGTCACGTCCCGGACCGTCACCAGGTCCTCGATCTCCAGCGCGGAGAGCGTGCCGGCGACCTCGTCGAGGCGGAGCTTGTAGCGCTCCAGCGTCGCGAGGGCCTGGTTGGCGCGGGACAGGATCGCCGCCGAGTCCTCCAGGACCCGGCGCTGACCGTCCACGTAGAGCGCGATCAGGCGCATCGACTGGGAGACCGAGACGACCGGGAAGCCGACCTGCTTGCTGACCCGGTCCGCCGTGCGGTGCCGGGTGCCGGTCTCCTCCGTCGGGATCGTCGGATCCGGGACCAGCTGCACACCGGCCCGCAGGATCTTGTCCAGGTTCGAGGAGAGCACGATGCCGCCGTCGAGCTTGCACAGCTCGCGCAGTCGCGTCGCCGAGAACTCGACATCGAGGACGAATCCACCCGTACACATCGATTCGACCGTCTTGTCCGAACCGAGGACGATGAGACCGCCGGTGTTGCCACGGAGGATGCGCTCCAGGCCGTCACGCAGGCCGGTGCCGGGTGCCACGGCGCTCAGCGACGCGCGCATGAGGCCGTCCACACCGGAACTCCCGCCGGACTTGCCGGGAGCTGCCGCCCGGTCGTTGGCTGCCACTGAACTCCTCCGGATCGCAGACTCTGGGATGCCCTGGGGTTCCTTCGCGTTCGCACGCACGGGCGAGACCAGGGCAAAGTCTACCGGCGCTCCTCCGCCTCCCGTGGGGCCTCTCGCCGACGGCCCTTCGGGAGCACCCGCAGCGCCTCTCCCATGTCCGCCACTTCCAGCACCTTCATGCCCGCGGGGATCTTGCCCGGGTCGGCCGGGACCAGGGCGTGCGTGAAGCCCAGGCGGTGCGCCTCGGCCAGCCGGCGCTGCACCCCCGTGACCCGTCTGACCTCGCCCGCGAGGCCCACTTCACCGATCGCCACCAGGTTCTTCGGCAGCGGGGTGTCGCTCGCCGCTGACGCCAGCGCGAGCGCGATCGCGAGGTCCGCGGCAGGCTCCGACAGCTTCACGCCGCCCACCGTCGCCGAGTAGATGTCCCGCTTGCCGAGCGCGCTGATCCGGCCGCGCTGCTCCAGCACGGCCAGCATCATCGAGACACGGGAGGTCTCCAGACCGGAGGTCGTACGGCGGGGGGAAGGGATCTGCGAGTCCACCGTCAGCGCCTGAACCTCCGCCACCAGCGGGCGGCGGCCCTCCAGGGTGACGGTCAGACAGGTGCCCGGCACCGGCTCCGCGCGCCGCGTCAGGAACAGGCCGCTGGGGTCGGCCAGGCCCGTGATCCCCTCGTCGTGCAGCTCGAAGCAGCCGACCTCGTCCGTCGTCCCGTACCTGTTCTTCACGCCGCGGACCAGACGCAGGCGCGCATGGCGGTCGCCCTCGAAGTGCAGCACCACGTCCACCAGGTGCTCCAGGAGACGCGGGCCCGCGATCGCGCCGTCCTTCGTCACGTGGCCCACGAGGAGTGTGGACATGCCGCGATCCTTGGACGCGCGGATCAGCGCGCCCGCCACCTCGCGGACCTGCGCCATGCCGCCCGGAGCCCCGTCGATCTCCGGCGAGGCCACCGTCTGCACCGAGTCCAGGATCAGGAGCGACGGCTTCACCGCGTCCAAGTGGCCCAGGACCGCGGCGAGGTCCGTCTCCGCCGCCAGATACAGGTGGTCGTCGATCGCCTTGATGCGGTCCGCGCGCAGCCGCACCTGTGACGCCGACTCCTCGCCCGTCACGTAGAGCGTCTTGTGCTGCTCGCTCGCCGACTTCGCCGCCACGTCCAGGAGAAGCGTCGACTTGCCCACGCCGGGCTCGCCCGCGAGCAGCACCACCGCGCCCGGTACGAGGCCGCCGCCGAGCACCCGGTCCAGCTCGGGCACGCCCGTGGGGCGGGCCGTGGCCTGCTTGCCGTCGACCTGGCCGATGGGCAGCGCGGACGTCGTGACGCGGCCCGGGGCCGTCGTGCGGACCGCGGGCGCGCCGTACTCCTCGACCGTGCCCCACGCCTGGCACTCGGCGCAGCGGCCGAGCCACTTCGCCGTCTGCCAGCCGCACTCCGTGCAGCGGTACGACGGTCGGTCCTTGGCGGTTTTGGTACGGGCAGCCATGCCACGAACCGTAGCGGGCGGCACTGACAGCGCCCCCGGTGCGGGCCCGGCGGCGAGCGCTTTCGTCGCCCCGTGTAGCCGCGCTGGCCACGGAATATGGGCTTCCTGTCCCCTTTTGAGGGATCGTTTCACCCGTAAGGATTAAATGTGCTCAAGGCGCCGGAGAGGGCCTGCACCGGCCCCTACGGTCGCACAGGTGATGAGCAGCAGGCCGGAACCCTCCACACACACCACCGGCGCACACCGGGCGCATCGCGCCGGGGCGAGGCGGCCGGCGCCCCGCGCTGTTCCGCAGCGCCCGCCCGCGCGCTACGAGCCGTGTCTCGACGGCCTCTTCACATACTGTCTCTCCGTCCTCTGCGATCACGACGAGGCGATCGCCGCGCTCGGTGACGCGCTCGCGCTCGCCGAGCGGCGGGGGAGCCGGGCGCCGGACGCCGCCGCGGACCGGCGGGCCTGGCTGTACGCGCTGGCCCGGTGGTCGTGTCTGCGGCGGATGGCCGAGGCCAAGCGGAGGCGGCAGCGGCAGGGGGCCCACGCGGCCGGCTCCGCCTCCGGTGCGGGTTCGGGGTCTCGGTCGGGTTCTGCCTCGCCTTCGGCTCCGTCCTCCAGTTCTGGCGCCGCGCCTTCGGCTGCCTCCCCTGCGGCTCCGGCCGCCGAAGAGCGCCGCCGGCAGCTCGCCCAGCTCGCCTGGCCCGAAGCCGCCGGGACCACGCCCGAGCAGCGCGAAGCCCTCGAGCTCGCCGTCCGGCACCAGCTCTCGCCCCGCGAAGTCGCCGCCGCCCTCGGCACCGACCCCGCCGTCACCCGCGAGCTGCTCTCCTCCGCCGCCTGCGAGGTCGAGCGGACCCGCGCCGCCCTGGCCGTCGTCGAGACCGGCACCTGCCCCAGCGTCGCCCGCCTCACCGGAGACCACCAGCTGCTGCTCTCCGCCGCCCTGCGCCGCGAGCTCGTGCGGCACGTCGACGACTGCCCGCGCTGCCGGCGCACCGCCGAGCGCGCCGCCCCCGGTGCCTGGCCCGGCACCTCCGTGACCCCCGCCGCGCTGCCCCTCGTCGAGGCCCCGCGCGCCGCGCTGCACCAGGCGATGCACGCCCCGCACCCGGGCGCCCCGCGCTTCGACCGGCGCGGCTTCCCCATGGACCCCAAGGACCATGCCGCCCGGCGTGACCGGCTGCGCTCCCGCGCGGTCACCACCACCGTCGTCGCCACCGTCGTCGCCGCCCCGGTGCTCGCCCTCTGGGCCGCCTACCGAGGCCCGCAGACCGGTGAGGGCACCGACGGCCGTTCCGTCAGTGCGAACGAAGCGGGCGTCGGCGAGCTCGACGGGGACCGCGCGGGCGGCGCGTACGAGAACGCGGGCAATGCCCGCACCACCCCCGACCCGCATTTCACCGACGGCGCCGGGCGTCCCTCCGACGTGTCCGTGGAAGTCATCACGCCGCCCTCCCGCGGCGCCCACGGGCCGGGGCGGCTCACGGTCGAGGCCCAGCCCAGCGGTGACGTCACCCTCATCACCCTGACCGCGTCCGGCAGTTCGCCCGTCGCCTGGTCCGCGTCCACCAGCGCCTCCTGGCTCTACCTGAGCCGCTCCTCCGGCACGCTCCGGCCCGGCGAATCCGTCACCATCCGGGTCTACGTGGATCACCGGACGGAACCGGCCGGGCACTGGAGCGCCCGCGTCGGCGTCGGCCCCTCCGGAACGGTCATCTCCATCGAGGGGTACGGGAGTTCCGCGCCCACGGGGCCCGGACCGACCGGAGCGCCCGGGCCGGGTCCCGGGACCTCCGATCCGGGGCCCGGGCCGAGCGATCCCGATCCGACGCCGAGCGATCCGTCGCCGAGCGACCCTGATCCCACGCCCAGCGATCCGTCGCCGAGCGACCCCGATCCGACCCCCAGCGATCCCGGTCCGACGCCGAGCGACCCGTCGCCGAGTGATCCGACGCCCAGTGACCCGGCGCCCTCGACGTCCTGAGCGTCAGCGCGAGGTCACACCGGGTCCGCCGGGTGCGGGGCCAGCAGCGGCAGCTTCTTGCGGGCGCCCGCCAGGCGCTCCTCGCACAGCTCCACCAGCTTCGCGTAGCCGGCCTCGCCCATCAGCTCCGTCAGCTCCGGGCGGTACGACACGTACACCGGGTCGCCCGCTCCGTGCGCCGACGTCGCCGACGTGCACCACCAGTGCAGGTCGTGGCCGCCCGGGCCCCAGCCCCTGCGGTCGTACTCGCCGATCGAGACCTGGAGCACCCGCGTGTCGTCCGGGCGGTCGATCCACTCGTAGGTACGGCGGATCGGCAGCTGCCAGCACACGTCCGGCTTCGTCTCCAGCGGCTCCCTGCCCTCCTTGATCGCCAGGATGTGCAGCGAGCAGCCCGCGCCGCCCTTGAACCCCGGCCGGTTCTGGAAGATGCACGAGCCGTTGTACGGGCGCGTCTGGCGCTCCCCGTCCTCGTCCTTCGACACCCAGCCCGTCTCCACGCCGATGTCGTGGTGCTGCCAGATGTCCGGGGTGAGCCGTGCCACGTGCTCCGCCACGCGCTTCTCGTCGTCCTCGTCCGAGAAGTGCGCGCCCAGGGTGCAGCAGCCGTCGTCGGCGCGGCCGGCCTGGATGCCCTGGCAGCCACTGCCGAAGATGCACGACCACCGAGAGGTCAGCCATGTCAGATCACAGCGGAAGACCTGCTCGTCGTCCGCCGGGTCCGGGAACTCGACCCATGCCCTCGGGAAGTCGATGGGCTTCTCGTCCGGCTGCTGCTGTCGAGTCGCGTCCTGCTTCTGCGGTGCCGACTTCTTTTTGTCGGCCTTGTCGGCCTTGGCCTTTTTCGTCTTGGGCACAGGTCCAGAGTAAGCGTGCGGTGACCCCTGCGAGGACCCCGGCACCCGCCTCGGGGGACCGGGCGGCGCGCGGGCGCAGTAGCGTGCCGTACATGAGACTCGGTGTCCTCGACGTGGGTTCGAATACGGTGCATCTGCTCGTGGTGGACGCCCACCCGGGCGCGCGCCCGCTGCCCGCGCACTCGCACAAGGCCGATCTGCGGCTCGCTCAACTCCTCGACGACCGCGGAGCCATCGGGGCCGACGGGGTCGAGCAGCTGATCGGTGTGGTGCGGGGGGCGCTGGAGGCCGCCGAGGACAAGGGCGTCGAGGAGATGCTGCCCTTCGCCACCTCCGCCGTGCGGGAGGCCAGTAACGCCGACGAGGTGCTGGCCCGGGTCAAGGACGAGACCGGGGTCGAGCTGCGGGTGCTCAGCGGCGCCGAGGAGGCCCGGCTGACGTTTCTCGCGGTACGGCGGTGGTTCGGGTGGTCCGCCGGGAAGCTGCTCGTTCTCGACATCGGTGGCGGCTCGCTGGAGATCGCCTTCGGGATCGACGAGGAGCCCGATGCCGCTGTGTCGCTGCCGCTCGGCGCGGGGCGGCTGACCTCCGCCTGGCTGCCCGGGGATCCGGCCGATCCGGCCGATGTGAAGGCGCTGCGGCGGCATGTGCGGGCGCAGATCGCTCGGACGGTCGGGGAGTTCAGCCGGTTCGGGGCGCCCGATCATGTGGTGGCCACGAGCAAGACGTTCAAGCAGCTCGCCCGGCTGGCCGGGGCGGCCCGGTCCGCCGACGGTCTGTATGTGCAGCGGGAGTTGAAGCGGAGCGCCCTGGAGGACTGGGTGCCGCGGCTCGCCGCGATGACCACCGCGGAGCGCGGCGAGCTGCCCGGGGTGTCCGAGGGGCGGTCCGGGCAGTTGCTGGCCGGGGCGCTGGTCGCCGAGGGCGCCATGGATCTCTTCGGGGTGGAGACGCTGGAGATCTGCCCGTGGGCGCTGCGCGAGGGCGTCATCCTGCGGCAGCTCGATCATCTGCCCGGGGCGTGATCGCGCTTGAAGGGTGGGTGGCCGCCTGGGCTCTCTTGGCGGCTTTCCCGTGCGGTCCCTGCCGTCTCGTACCTGACCGACCGTGGGGGGACTGTTCGGTCGTGGGGCGTCGTGAGCTTTGCCGCACGTTCCGGCGTGCGGCCCCTCCGGAGGAATCGGGATCGTAGTCTGTCCCCGTGGCAGAACCAGTGGTGCGCATCCCGGATGCGAAGGTCGCGCTGTCCACGGCTTCCGTGTATCCGGAGTCGACGGCTACGGCCTTCGAGATCGCGGCGCGCCTGGGGTACGACGGCGTCGAGGTCATGGTGTGGACCGACCCCGTGAGCCAGGACATCGATGCGCTGCGGCGGCTCTCGGATTATCACCGGGTGCCTATTTTGGCTGTTCACGCTCCTTGTCTTCTGATCACGCAGCGGGTCTGGTCGACCGATCCCTGGGTGAAGCTCCAGCGGGCCAAGGCCGCCGCCGAGCGGCTGGGGGCGTCGACCGTGGTCGTGCATCCGCCGTTCCGGTGGCAGCGGGGTTACGCGCGGGACTTCGTGCGCGGTGTGTGGCGGATGGCTGATGAAACGGATGTGCGGTTCGCCGTCGAGAACATGTATCCGTGGCGCTATCGCGACCGGGAAATGCTGGCCTACGCGCCGGACTGGGATGTCACGAAGGACGACTACCGGCACTTCACGATCGATCTGAGCCACACCGCCACCGCCCGGACCGACGCCCTGGACATGGTCGGGCGGATGGGGGACCGGCTGGGGCATGTGCACCTGGCGGACGGGAACGGGTCCGGGAAGGACGAGCACCTCGTTCCCGGGCGGGGCGGGCAGCCCTGCGCGGAATTGCTGGAGCGGCTGGCCGTGAGTGGTTTCGACGGGCACGTGGTGATCGAGGTCAACACCCGGCGGGCCATGTCCAGCGCCGAGCGCGAAGCCGATCTGGCCGAGGCGCTCGCCTTCACGCGGCTGCACCTCGCTTCCGCGGTGCGGGTTCCGGGCTCATGACCGTACGGCGCCGGGGGCGGCCCGCGAGGAGCGAGGGCGGCGGGGCGCGGGAGCGGATTCTCGACGCCGCCCGTGAGGAGTTCGCCGAGCGCGGGTACGAGAAGGCCTCGGTTCGCGGGATCGCGAAGGTGGCCGGTGTCGACGCCGCCTTGGTCCATCACTACTTCGGGACCAAAGAGGCGGTGTTCGCGGCTGCCGTGGAGGTGGCCTTCGCGCCGGCGCTGGGCGTTCCCGGCGTGGTGGAGGAGGGGCCGCTCGACGGGGTCGGGGAGCGGCTCACCCGGTTCGTCTTCGGGGTGTGGGAGAACCCGGTGACGCGGGCGCCCCTGCTGGCCATCGTGCGGTCCGCCGTCAACAACGAGACCGCCGCCGGTGTCTTCCGGCGGCTGATCGTGGAGCAGCTGCTGGGGCGGATCGCCGGGCGGCTGGACGTGGCGGAGGGGGAGGCCGAGCTCCGTGTCTCGCTCGCCGCCGCCCAGTTGGTGGGGACCGCCATGCTGCGGTACGTGATCAAGGTGGAGCCGCTCGCCTCCGCCGACCTGGAGGACGTGGTCGCGCGGATCGCCCCTGTGGTGCAGGGGCATCTGGGCGGGGTCCGGTAGAAGCTCGGCGCGGGGTCCAGTGAGACGGGCGTATCGATATGCGGACAGCGTGTCCAGGGTGTGGAGCGGCGGCGTAGGCTCGTAAACAGTCTTTTCCGCCTTAAGGAGCGAGCGACGATGCCCGAGCTGAGGTCCCGCACAGTCACCCACGGTCGCAACATGGCGGGCGCACGCGCCCTTATGCGGGCCTCCGGTGTACCCGGTGCAGACATCGGCCGGAAGCCGATCATCGCCGTCGCCAACTCGTTCACCGAGTTCGTGCCCGGGCACACGCACCTGGCGCCGGTCGGCCGCATCGTGAGCGAGGCCATCGTCGAGGCCGGCGGCATCCCCCGTGAGTTCAACACCATCGCCGTCGACGACGGCATCGCGATGGGCCACGGCGGCATGCTCTACAGCCTGCCGTCGCGGGATCTCATCGCCGACTCCGTCGAGTACATGGTCGAGGCGCACTGCGCGGACGCCCTGATCTGCATCTCGAACTGCGACAAGATCACGCCCGGCATGCTGATGGCCGCCCTGCGGCTCAACATCCCGACGATCTTCGTCTCGGGCGGCCCGATGGAGTCCGGCCGCGCCACGCTGGTCGACGGCACGGTGCGGACCCTCGACCTGGTCGACGCCATGTCGGAGGCCGTCAACGAGAAGATCTCCGACGAGGACATCCTCCGTATCGAGGAGAACGCCTGTCCGACGTGCGGCTCCTGTTCCGGCATGTTCACCGCCAACTCGATGAACTGCCTGACCGAGGCCATCGGCCTGAGCCTGCCGGGCAACGGCTCGCTGCTCGCCACCCACACCGGCCGCAAGGCCCTGTACGAGCGCGCTGGTTCGACGATCGTCGAGCTGACCCGGCGCTACTACGGCGAGGACGACGCGAGCGTTCTGCCGCGCAACATCGCCACCCACGCCGCGTTCGAGAACGCGATGGCGCTCGACATCGCCATGGGCGGCTCCACGAACACGATCCTGCACCTGCTGGCCGCCGCCCAGGAGGCCGAGGTCGACTACAACCTCGACCACATCAACGCCGTCTCGCGCCGCGTGCCCTGCCTGGCCAAGGTCGCGCCCAACGTCGCCGGCTCGAAGACGTACTACATGGAGGACGTGCACCGCGCCGGTGGCATCCCGGCGATCCTCGGCGAGCTCTACCGCGGTGGAATGCTCAACGAGGACGTGCACACCGTCCACTCCCCGTCGATCAAGGAGTGGCTCGACACCTGGGACGTGCGCAGCGGCAGCGCCAGCGAGGAAGCCACCGACCTCTGGTACGCGGCCCCGGGCTGCGAGCGCTCCGCCACCGCCTTCTCGCAGTCCAAGCGCTGGGACTCGCTCGACACGGACGCGGCCGCGGGCTGCATCCGAGACGTCGCGCACGCCTTCTCGCAGGACGGCGGCCTCGCCGTGCTGAAGGGCAATCTCGCGGTGGACGGGTGCGTCGTGAAGACCGCCGGTGTCGACGAGTCCATCTGGACCTTCGAGGGCCCCGCCGTCGTCTGCGAGTCGCAGGACGAGGCCGTCCAGAAGATCCTCATGAAGGAGGTCAAGGAGGGCGACGTCGTCGTCATCCGCTACGAGGGTCCCAAGGGCGGGCCGGGCATGCAGGAGATGCTCTACCCGACCTCGTACCTGAAGGGGCGCGGGCTCGGCAAGGCCTGCGCGCTCGTCACCGACGGGCGGTTCTCCGGCGGTACCTCGGGTCTGTCGATCGGTCACGCCTCGCCCGAGGCCGCGGCCGGCGGCACCATCGCGCTCGTCCAGGACGGCGACCGGATCCGCATCGACATCCCGAACCGGTCGATCGAGCTGCTGGTCGGCGAGGACGAGCTGACCGCGCGCCGCGAGGCTCTGGGCGGCGTCTACGCCCCCAAGTCCCGCGAGCGCAAGGTCTCCGCCGCCCTGCGCGCCTACGCCGCCATGGCCACCAGCGCCGACAAGGGCGCCGTCCGCGACGTCTCCAAGCTGGGCTGACCGCCGTGTCCCGACCGGCCTGCGCCTCGCGCGGGCCGGTCCGGGGATAATCGGACCCGTGAGCGACGCACCCACGACCCCCGGCCCCCGCCCTGAGGCGATCCGTTTCTTCGGCACGTCCTGGGTCGATCACAGCGGCTCTTATCTGCTGACCCGTGTCGGGGCCGCTCTCGGCGCCCTCGTGCTGGCCGTCGCGGGCTGCTTCGTTCTGCGCTTCGCGTACGAGGGGCTGGCGCTGGCCGATGTCGGCGCGTTCGTCGAGGGCCTCGTGATCGTCATGTTCGCCGTGTGCTCCGCCTTCGCCTTCACCCGGACCTGGAGCTCCTTCTCCGAGCGGCCGGATCCCGAGAAGCAGGCCTCGCTGCGCGGATTCCTGACCATCGGCTTCGTCGGAGTCCTCCTCGCCTACGCCCTGCGCTGCCTCACGGAGGCCCCCGGCGAGAAGCTGCGCCGACAGGAGTACGAGACCGCCGTCGAGCAGTACGAGCGCCGAGCCGGCCGCCGCACCCGCAACCCGGCCAAGAAGAAGGGCCAGGGCCGCAAGGGCTGACCCTCTCCCTTTCGTCACGGCCCTCCTTTGTTCGCTCTCTGGTTCCCCCATGCCTCGGACCCCGAAGGTCCTTGACGACAGGTGTGCCCCGGAGGACTATTCATCGCGTGATGAATAAAACCCCGGGCGGCCCCCCGGACCCCGTCACACCCGCCGTCCAGGCCACCGGCCTCACCGTCGTCCGCGGCCCCCACACCGTCCTGCGCCACCTCGACTTCACCGTCCACCGCGGTCAGGTCACCGGCCTCCTCGGCCCCTCCGGCTGCGGCAAGTCCACCCTGATGCGCGCCCTCGTCGGCACCCAGGCCAAGGTCACCGGCACCCTGACCGTCCTCGGCCACCCCGCCGGCCACCCCGACCTGCGCTCCCGCGTCGGCTACGTCACCCAGGCCCCGTCCGTCTACCTCGACCTCACCGTCCGGCAGAACCTCGACTACTTCGCCGCCGTGCTCCTGCCCGGCCGCGCCCACGCCGAGGAACGCCGGACCGAGGTCGAGCGCGTCCTCGCCGACGTCGACCTGACCGACCGCGCCGACTCCCTGAGCGGCAAGCTCTCCGGCGGCCAGCTCAGCCGCGTCTCCCTCGCCGTCGCCCTCCTCGGCACCCCCGAACTCCTCGTCCTCGACGAACCGACCGTCGGCCTCGACCCCGTCCTCCGCCGCGACCTGTGGAACCTCTTCCACCGCCTCGCCGACCGCGGCACCACCCTCCTCGTCTCCTCGCACGTCATGGACGAGGCCGAGCGCTGCCACCGCCTCCTCCTCATGCGCGAAGGCACCCTCCTCGCTGGGGGCACCTCCCGGCCGGAGGCTGGGGGAGACAGCCCCGACGCCCTGCGCACCCGCACCGCCACCGACACCGTCGAGGCCGCCTTCCTCCAGCTCGTCGACGCGGCGAACGCCGCCCCCGCCCCCGGGACGCAGCCATGAACCCGTACCGCACCCTCGCCACCGCCCGCCGCGTCCTGCGCCAGCTCAGCCACGACCCGCGCACCATCGCCCTGATGCTGCTCGTCCCGTGCGTGATGCTCGTGCTCCTGCGCTACGTCTTCGACGCGAGCCCCGCCGTCTTCAACTCCATCGGCGCCTCACTGCTCGGCATCTTCCCGCTCATCACGATGTTCCTGGTGACCTCGATCGCCACCCTGCGCGAACGCACCACCGGCACCCTCGAACGCCTGCTCGCCATGCCCCTCGGCAAGGGCGACCTCATCGCCGGATACGCCCTCGCCTTCGGCGCCCTCGCAATCCTCCAGTCGATCCTCGCCACGGCCCTCGCCCTGTGGGGCCTCGACCTGAACGTCACCGGCTCCGCCTGGCTCCTCCTCCTGGTGGCCCTCTTCGACGCCCTGCTCGGCACCGCTCTTGGCCTGTTCGTCTCGGCCTTCGCCGCCTCCGAGTTCCAGGCCGTCCAGTTCATGCCGGCCGTGATCTTCCCCCAGCTCCTGCTCTGCGGCCTGTTCACCCCACGCGACCAGATGCAGCCCGTCCTCGAAGGCATCTCGAACGTCCTGCCGATGTCGTACGCCGTCGACGGCATGAACGAGGTCCTCCACCACACCGACCTCACCACCACCTACGTACGGGACGCCCTGATCGTCGCCGGCTGCGCGCTCCTCGTCCTGGGCCTCGGCGCCGCCACCCTGCGCCGCCGCACCGCCTGACCGCGTCCGACTGCCGGACAGCGCTCGGGCCCCGGCCGCGCCCGGTGCGAGGATGCCCCCATGAGTGAGACGAGCCAGCACCCCCGCCACAAGGTCGCCGTCCTCGGTACGGGCAAGATCGGTGAAGCCCTGCTCAGCGGAATGATCCGCGGCGGCTGGGCCCCGGCCGACCTCATGGTCACCGCCCGCCGCCCCGAGCGCGCCGCGGAACTCCGCGAGCGGTACGGGGTCACCCCGGTCACCAACCAGGAGGCCGCCAAGCAGGCCGACACGCTGATCCTCACGGTGAAGCCGCAGGACATGGGCACCCTCCTCGCGGAGCTGGCCCCGCACGTCCCGGCCGACCGCCTGATCATCAGCGGCGCCGCCGGCATCCCGACCACCTTCTTCGAGGAGCGCCTCCCCGAAGGCATCCCGGTGGTCCGCGTCATGACGAACACCCCCGCGCTCGTCGACGAGGCCATGTCCGTCATCTCCGCCGGCACCCACGCGACGGCCGCGCACCTGACCCACGCCGAGGAGATCTTCGGCGCGGTCGGCAAGACCCTGCGCGTCCCCGAGTCCCAGCAGGACGCCTGCACGGCCCTGTCCGGCTCGGGCCCCGCGTACTTCTTCTACCTGGTCGAGGCCATGACCGACGCCGGCATCCTGCTAGGCCTCCCGCGCGACAAGGCCCACGACCTCATCGTCCAGTCCGCCATCGGCGCGGCCACGATGCTCCGCGACAGCGGCGAGCACCCGGTCAAGCTCCGCGAGAACGTGACCTCCCCGGCGGGTACGACCATCAACGCCATCCGCGAGCTGGAGAACCACGGCGTCCGGGCGGCGCTCATCGCGGCCCTGGAAGCGGCCCGCGACCGCAGCCGCGAGCTGGCCTCCGGCAACAGCTGACGGCAACGCTGTTTGACCGCACGACGGCCCGGGGCGTGAAGTTGACACGCCCCGGGCCGATCCGTAGTGTTCTCCGAGTTGTCCGACGTGAGCACCGACCCCGGTCGGTCCCCGGACAGCCATTCCGCAAGAACTCTTCAAACGCTCGACGAGCTTCGTCGTGCTGTTTGCGCGTGCTTTTGCGAAATGAGGAATCCACGTTCGAAAGAGCGGGACCCCGATTAGGTCGGGGGCCAGGAATCCGCTAAAGTCTCACCAGTCGGAACGGCCCAACGGGCCAGGAAGACAAACCCGGTTGACTGGGAATCAGGCCCGAAAGGATCTGATAGAGTCAACACCGCCGGAAGGCCGAAAGGCCGGAAAGCGAAAAGGCAAGACCAGCAAGACCCCGAGGAAATCGGCCGGTGAAACGGTCTGATAGAGTCGGAAACGCAAGACCGAAGGGAAGCGCCCGGAGGAAAGCCCGAGAGGGT